>NZ_LNCD01000050.1:50238-51489 GCF_001542405.1 Rhizobium altiplani | reverse complement strand
CCGATCGTGAAGCCGTAGACCGACTGGCCGGAGCTTGCGCCGGTCCCACCAAGAATGCCGCCGGTGGTCGTGCCGTTGAACAGGGTGTTGGTCGTGCCGAGCACATAGTCGGTGGTCTTGATCGAGACCGTGCCGCCGGTGCCGCGGACGAAGGAGGAAACGACGCTGACGGTACCGCCGGTGTTGTTGACCCAGTTTTCGCCGTTGAACGAAGCGGATTGGGCAACGCTGTAGAGCTGTGCCTGCAACTGGGTGATTTCGTCCTGAAGCTTGGTCTTGTCGACACCAGCTTCGCTGGCTGCAACGAGCTTTGCCTTGATCTCGCCGACGAGATCGATGGCGCTGTCGACAGCCGTATATGCGGTGTCGAGCTTGGCGGCGCCCATGCCGAGGGCGTCGGAAACAGCCGAAAGGGCCTTGTTGTCCGACTTCATCGTCGTGGCGATCGACCAGTAGGCAGCGTTGTCGGCAGCCTTGCCGACGCGCAGGCCAGACGAAACGGCGTTCTGCGTGTCCGCCAGATTGCTGTTGACGTTGCGCAGCGTCTGGAGTGCCGCCATTGCGGAGTTGTTGGTCAGAATGCTGGTCATTGATTTGCCCCTTTGGCAGAATTGATGTGAAGGGACATTCCGGACTTTCTACCGGGAACGGCGGTCAGCGTCATGCCTGTTGATCGCTTCGTACTGCGCAATCAACTCGCCGTTTCGATAGGCCCATATGACGGCATCATGGTTAAGAAATCCTGAACCTGTATGGGGAAATTTATTAAAAATATCCGGTAGTTACGGATCGTTCGTTAACTGGAAATTAAAACACTTACGGCCGGGAATGACCCGGCCGCAAGCTTTCTTCAATCTGCCGTACGGGCTATTAGCGGAACAGCGAGAGAATGTTCTGCGAAGAGGAGTTCGCGATCGACAGCGACTGGATCGCCAGCTGCTGCTGGGTCTGCAGGGCGCTGAGCTTGGAGGACTCTTCTTCCATGTCGGCGTCGACCAGGCGGCCGATACCGGAGTCGATCGAGTCGCTGAGTGAAGACACGAAGTCCGACTGGATGTCGACGCGAGTCTGGAGCGAACCGAGCTGCGAACCGAGAGTGGTCATGTTCTTCAGCGTGGTTTCGACGTCCGTCAGCAGGTTGTCGATGTCGCCTTGGGTCGTGCTAGTACCGATCGTGAAGCCGTAGACCGACTGGCCGGAGCTTGCGCCGGTCCCACCAAGAATGCCGCCGGTGGTCGTGCCGTTGAACAG
>NZ_LNCD01000050.1:0-50003 GCF_001542405.1 Rhizobium altiplani | reverse complement strand
CATCGTCGTGGCGATCGACCAGTAGGCAGCGTTGTCGGCAGCCTTGCCGACGCGCAGGCCAGACGAAACGGCGTTCTGCGTGTTATTCAAGCCCTTGTTGACGTTGCGCAGCGTCTGGAGTGCCGCCATGGCGGAGTTGTTGGTGTTAATGCTTGTCATAAGTCTGTCCCCAAAAACAAAATACAAAAGGAGGACATACCGGACTTCTATACCGGCGATGACGGACCAGCTTCATGCCACTCGGTGCCGTTTCTCTTGAGCAACCAAACCCGTCATGTCGGGAACAATTTTGCAGCCATTCATTGCCAACTCATTAAAACGGCTGATGAAACGGCGTCAGGTCCACGATGTGGTTAACGGTGTCCAAACACCCATAGGCGCCCGACCCAGCGGAACACGTCGGCTTCAAGCAAGCTTGGTGTGAATAGATAGAGCAAAACTAGGCGCAATATGGCCTGCGCGCGTGTGGCCTTGGCGCTCGTCGACAAAATTCCGAATGGGGTGGGCTCTTGAATACCAATATTTCGTTTGCAGCGGCTTCGAAAGACTACCAAAAGGGACAGTATCTCAAGTCGCTTGAAGCGCTGAACCAAATCATCAACACGCAGAAGGATGTAAAAACGTACGTCCTGCTTGCCAAGAATCTGCTGAAACTCGGCTTCAAATCGGAGGCGGCAAGTGCCTATGCGTTGGCGGGCGAACTCGACAGCAACAAGGAGTCGCTTTACACGCGCGAAGCCGCGCTTCTGTATTTTGCTTGCGGCGACGAGGAGCAGGCCCTGCTTTACGCACTTCGTCTCATGTCTCTCGCTAGGTCCGACGTCGACCTTGCCAGCGTGCTTGTTAACATTCATCTGAAGCAGGGCCGAAAAGATCTCGTCAGTCCCTACCGCGACGTCATTTCCAAGAGCAGCAACCCGGACCATGCGCGCCTCGCCGTGCGAATGGTCGGCGACGACATTCTGGATGCGACCAACGAGACGCTTATCCGCAATCTCTTCAAGAAGTTTCCGGAGATCATATCGCTCCGGCTGCTCCTGCTCGTTTTCGCGCGCGAGGTGTGCGATTTCGATTTGGTCGCAAGGGAGTTTCAGTCCGTGCAGCGAATGCTCGAAAAGGGCGACCTGGGCTTCCTGGAACGCGACAACCCTTTCTACAACCTCCATTGGTGTGGCAACGAGGCGCTCAATGCGCGCGCCTCCCACACTCCTTCGCTTCCCCTGAAGGAGGCAGCCGCGCGGCGCAAAGCCGTTCCCCATTCATGGGGAGACAAAATTCGGATCGGTTATCTCTCCTCGGACTTTTGGGTTGGGCATGCGACCATGAAGTTGCTGCGCCGCGTCCTCGAGCTGCATGACCGAGACAAGTTCGAGGTGACGCTCTTCTGCCATACCGCGGAGAAACACCTGGAACATGAGGCCAGCACTGTCGATCGCTCACAGTGGGGCGAAGTATGCATCGTCCGGGACATGACCGATGAAGAAGCCGCACAAGCCATTCGTGAGCGGCAGATCGACATCCTGATTGATCTCAAGGGGCACACACTCGGCGGACGCTCCAGAATACTAAACTATGGCGGGGCGCCAATACAGGCGACATGGCTTGGCTTCCCGGGCACGGTAACGGACATCGATCTTGACTACTCGATCGGCGATCGCTTCGTGCTGCCCGAGGGCAGTGAAGCGCACTATTACGAGAAGTTGGTGCGCATGCCGGACAGCTATCAGCCCAATGATCCCGCCAACCGTCCGAAGCCGAGGCCAACAACACGCGCTGAGGTCGGTTTGCCGGAGGATGCATTCGTCTTTGCCTCGTTCAACGCAAACCGCAAGATCAACGCGGACATACTCGACGTCTGGTGCAACATTCTCAAGCGCACGCCGAACAGCGTACTTTGGCTTATGCTTTCGTCACCGCGTACCGAGGCCAACTTGCGGAACTATATGAACAGGAGGGGGATCGATTCGAAGCGAGTGATCTTCTGCCCCCGCGTATCCTACGAAGAGCACATCGATCGCCAGCAGATGGCGGACCTCGGTATCGACACCTTCCCGGTCAACGGCCACACAACCACTTCCGAACAGCTCTGGGGTGGCCTGCCAGTCCTGACGGTCAAGGGCACCAATTTCGCTTCCCGCGTCACCCAGAGTCTGCTCAACGCAATCGGCTTGCCGGAACTCGTCGCCGCCGACATCAAGGCCTACGAGGACATGGCCGTCGAGCTCGCGAGCAGCCCGGAGCGCATTGCCGACTACAAGCAGCGCATTCGCCAGAACGCCTGCATCATGCCGCTGTTCGATGCGGAACGCTTCACGCTCCACCTCGAGAAGTCCTACGAGGTCATGGTGGAGCGCGCCAAGATGGGACTGGACCCTGACCACATCGACGTTCCGGCCCTGCCGCCGCGCACGGAGCCATTCTTCAGCTTCGACTAGATGGAAGCCCCACACAACAAAAAGCCCGCCGGTGAACGCCAGCGGGCTTTTTGTTGTGTGGAGTGTTAAGCCTCGAAACCTCGTCAGTGGAACGAGCGGACCAGACTTCCGACCAACAGGTTCCAGCCGTCGATGAGCACGAAGAAGAGAATCTTGAATGGCAGCGAGATCGAGGTCGGCGGCAGCATCATCATGCCCATTGCCATGGTGATGGTGGCGACGATCAGATCGATGACCAGGAAAGGAAGGACGACGAGAAAGCCTATCTCGAAGCCGCGGCGGATTTCCGAAATCATGAAAGCCGGAATGAGGACGCGGTAGTCGATCTTCTCGCCGGTCTCGACAGTCTGGCCACGCTCGCGCGCCAGATCCACGAAAAGCGCCAGATCCTTGTCGCGGGTGTTGTTCGCCATGAATCCCCGGAAGGGCTCGGCGATACGCGCCACCGCCTGCTGCTCGTCGAGCTGGTTCGACAGGAGTGGCTGGACGCCGGTCTGCCATGCCTGATCGAACGTGGGCTGCATGACGTAGAAAGTCATGAACAACGCGAGCGACAGGAGGATCATGTTGGAGGGCGTGGAAGACAGGCCCATTCCCGATCGCAGGATCGAGAATGCAATGATGAAGCGCGGGAAGCTCGTCACCATGATCAGGATGCCCGGAGCGACCGAAAGAACGGTCAACAGGCCGAATGTTCTGATGATCCATGCCGCAACCGAACCGTCGACCGGCAAGTTCAAAAGGTTTGATGGGAGCTGCTGCGCATGGGCCAGCTCCGGTGCTGCCATCATGGCAGCGAATAACAATATGAATCGAATCATTCGACGACGAAGGTCCTGAACATGACCTTCGATACGCGCCCTTGCGCGCGAAGGTCAACACGCTCCTGGATGTCATCCTTAAGATATTCGAAGCCTCGCGGTCCCTCGATCTGCTGCAGCGAAACCGTACGGACATAGGCGAGGATGTCCTGATGGACATCCTCGGCGACCTTGACGTCCGGCGGGCCGTTAAAGAGCAGCGCGACTTCCAGGCGAACTAGGCTTTCCGAGGGATAGGCAAGGTTCGTGGTGATGGGCTCGAGTTGAACGATGTTGTTGGCTTCCGTCGAAATGCGAGGCAGGCCCGCCTCGCCTTCCTTTTTCTGCGCGGCCTCGTCCTTGGCTGCCTTGGCCTGTTCCGCCTGCTCGACGCCTTTGATGCTGGGCGCGACCATGTCACCGACCACCCAGCCGCCGCCGGCGCCGAGCAGCGTCAGGACCGCAAGCCCGACGATCGTCATTATTGTGGCCTTTTTCGACTGGCCCCCAGCGGTTTCTGTCTCTGCCATGATGTGTGCCTCAGAGCGGCGAGAAGAGATCGACGGCCTGCTGGCCGCGCGGCGGCTGCTGTACTTCCATCAGGCGGCCACGACCGCCGTAGGAGATGCGCGCTTCAGCAATCTTCTCGTAGGAAATCTGGTTGTCGGAGTTCACGTCCTGCGGGCGCACGATACCGGCAACGTTGAGAATGCGGATCTCTTGGTTGACGCGAACCTCCTGAGAACCGCTGATCACGAGGTTGCCGCTCTCGAGGATACCGGTGACGACGGCGGCGACCATGAGCTTCAGCGTTTCGGACCGGTCGATCTTGCCCTTGCCGTCGGTACTGGTATCCGAACCGTAGGTCACATCGGTCTTCGACTGAGGATTCCAACCCATGACGTTGGCGTTCACATCCCAGTTCAGACCGCTCGAGTTGGTCCGGCTGCGGCTGGTGTCGTTCTCGAATTTCGCCTTGTCGTTGATCTGGATATCGACGGTCAGGATGTCGCCGACATTCAGCGCGCGCGCATCCTTGAAGAGGGCGGCCTGCGAGTCGCTCCAGAGAGAATAGCCCTGCGCGACCTGGCGCGGCTGCTTCGGATAAAGCGCCATCTGCGGCGTCTGGCCATAAGCAAGGCCGCTGCCGATCGGGCTCATGGCTGGGGCGCGACCGATCTCATTGACAGCCTGCGGCGATGCGCAGCCTGCAAGAAGGGCGACGGCGGCGATCGCGACCGGGAAACGCATGTTCATGAGGGGTCCTTCGACGTATTGGGATCGGACGCGCTGGCGATGATATTGGCGATGACCGCGGCCTTCTGCGGATCCATCTCATTGAGGATCAAGCTCGACTGGGTCGCGTTCAGCCGCATGATGACGGCGGCCGCCACTTCGATCTTCACCTCTTGCAGCTGTGATGCGGCTGCGTCCGGCTTCATTTTCTTATAGATATCGGTGAGGCCCGCTTCGGCCTGCTTAAGGAAATCATCACGGCGCTTCAGCCAGTCCTGATATTCCTCTTTGCGCTTGCTCATTTCCGCAATGCGGGAATCGACGTCGGCGCGAAGCTTCTCGAGTTCCTGCTTCTGCAGCAGATAGCGCTGGTCGCGCGCGGGATCGGCAATGTTCGTGCAGAACTGCTTGATCTCCTCCTGCGATGTCATTTCACCCCTCGGCGACGGCTGTTCCTGTGCGAAGGCGCCGGGAATGGACAACGCCACGACGGCTATCGCAGGCAGTGCAAGCCGCTGAAGCAAGTCTGACAAGGCCATATTCTTCATCATTGCAGGACGAGCTCCGCTTGCAGCGCGCCGGCTGATTTGATGCCCTGGAGGATGGCAATGATGCCATCCGGCTTGACGCCGATATTGTTGAGACCCGCCACGAGCGTCCTGAGATCAGGCCCATCCAGCAGAGCCACCTTGCCGCCCGTCTTCTGCGCAGCGATGTCGGTCTGCGGCTGCACGGCGGTCACACCGCGCGAGAACGGCTCTGGCTGAATGATCTGCGGTGTCTCGGTTACCTGGACAGTGAGAGTACCATAGCTGACGGCAACCGGCGACACGCGCACGTCCGCGCCGATGACGATCGTTCCCGTTCGCTCGTTCACCACGACCTTGGCCGGCGTGTCGGTCTCGACGATAAGATTCTCCAGATCGGCCATCAGGCGCGTCAGATCCGCCGTTCTCGGCTTCTGGACGATGACCTCCTGCGCGTCCTTGGCTTCCGCTACCGGGCCGCCGAAGCGAGTGGAAGCATAGCCATTGACGACATCGGCAATGCGGATCGCTGTCGAGAAGTCCGGGTTGCGCAGTTGCAGGACGAGATTGACGGAATCCTTGAAGCGCGAGGGCAGTTCACGTTCGATGATGGCGCCGCCCGGCACCCGTCCAGCGGTCGTCACACCCTCGGTTACCGTCGCGGCCTGGCCCTGGGCGGTGAAACCCGAGACCACGACCGAGCCCTGCGCGACAGCGTAAATCTGGCCGTCGGCGCCCGACAGCGACGTCATGATCAGTGTGCCGCCGCGCAGCGAAGTCGCGTCGCCAAGCGAACTGACGTTCACGTCGATGCGGCTGCCGGGACTGGCATAGGGTGGCAGATTTGCTGTCACCATGACAGCTGCGGTGTTCTTCGCGTTGGACTGGGTGCCCTGCGTGGAGATGCCGAGGTTCTGCAGCATGGCGCGCATCGACTGCTCGGTAAACGGGGAAGCGCGGAAACCGTCGCCGGTGCCCTGAAGACCGACGACCAGACCGTAGCCGATCAGCTGGTTGTCGCGTCCGGCCTGCAGGGAGGCAATGTCCTTGATGCGCGAGTTCATCGCCGCAGCGGGCGTGACGGCCAGGACATTCGGAGACAGAAACGCGAGGGCTACGAACAGGCGAAAAAACATCTTCATTTTGCGGCCACGTGTATGGTGCCGTCTGCGAGCACGGTGCCGCTGACAATCACGCCGGAATCCATGTTGCGAACGCGGATGAGCTGCCCCGTCATACCATCCTCGAGCGGCGAGCCGGCCGCCGAGATCGTCATCGCGCCGAGCGTGAAGATAAGACGGGTCGAGGAGCCGCGCGTCACGGTATAGGGCTCTCGCAGCGCCGAGACGGAGATCGTGCGCCCCGGCAGGAGCGTGCGCTTCGAAATCATCCCTTCGACCTGGCGGATCGACTTTGCATAGTCGCCCTTGAGGTTGGGGTTGGTCACTTCCACTTCCTGGAGCTGGGCGCCGGAAACGGTTTCGCCGGGGTAGATGGTCGTCGTCGGAACGACGGCATATCCCATGCCGGCAGCGGCTGCTGCCTGCGGCATGGCAAATGCGGTGATCGCAACGGCGGCGGCTGCCGCCCATCCGAGGATACCTTTGACCCGGCAAAACATCATGTTTCGGCCCTTCCCGATTACTTCAGGTTCTTGCTGACGATGGAGGCCATTTCGTCGGCGGTGGTGATGACCTTGGAGTTCATTTCATAGGCGCGCTGCGCCGATATCAGTTCGGTGATTTCCTTCACCGGGTCGACGTTCGACGATTCGAGGTAGCCCTGCTTCATGTAGCCGAAGCCTTCTTCGTCGGGCGTGCCGACCACGGGATCGCCCGACGCAGGTGTCTGCTGAAAGAGGTTGTCGCCGAGAGGCTGAAGGCCGGCCTCGTTGACGAAGTCGGCGATCTGCAGCTGGCCGAGCACGGTCGGATCGGTGTCGCCCGGCAGCTTCGCCGAAACTTCGCCCGAGCGGCTGATGGTCACTTGCGTCGAACCCTGCGGGATCGTGATATTAGGCGCTACCAGGTAACCGTCGGTGGTGACGATCTGGCCAGTCTCGTTTTTATTGAACGCGCCAGCGCGCGTGTAGAGCGTCGTGCCATCGGGCGCCTGGATCTGGAAGAAGCCGCGACCAATAAGCGCTACGTCTAGGTCGTTGCCGGTCTGCGAAAGCTCGCCCTGGATGTGCAGGTTGCGGACGGCGGCCGTCTGGACGCCGAGACCGATGTTCGCACCTTCAGGTACGATCGCCTGGTTCGCGCGGTTCGAAACGCCCTTGGCGCGCTCGGTCTGATACAACAGGTCCGTGAATTCAGCGCGAGCGCGCTTGAAGCCGGTCGTGTTGATGTTCGCGATGTTGTTGGCGATGACTTCAAGATTGGTCTGCTGGGCATCCATACCCGTCGCAGCAATGGCAAGCGCTCTCATGGCTTCGTCCTCAAATCAATTACATCTGCATGCGGGTAACGTCGAGAAAGGCCGAAACGACCTTGTCGCGAATGGCGATCGCAGTCTGAAGGGTCTGCTGTGCCTGCATGACGGCATCGACGACTTCACGCGTCGTCGCGGTGCCCTTGATGCCGGCAAAGGACATGCTTTCTGCATTCTTGAGGGTATTGACGGCGCCCGTCGCAACATTGGTGAGAACCGCGCCAAAGCCGCCGTCGTTTGCAGCACTTTCTGCCGCCGATGAAGCTGTGGAGCGGTCCTTCTCGATGGCGGCAAGGCCGCGGGTCATCGACAGGGAGCTGACGCTATTGACGTTGTTGATCATGATTATTGGCTCTTCAGAAGGTCGATTGTCGACGAAATCAGGTCGCGGGATTGCTTGATGGTCTGCAGGTTGGCGTCATACGAACGGTTTGCTTCGCGCATGTCGGCCATCTCGACCAGCATGTTGACGTTCGGGAGCTTGACGATGCCCTTCTCGTCCGCAGCCGGATTGGAGGGGTCGAATTCAGTGATGAACTTCGATTCGTCGACGCCGAACTTCTTGACGTTGACGGTCGTGACGCCATTGGCGCGATCGACCGCTTCGCCGAAGGTGATGGTCTTGCGACGGTAGGGATCGGCACCGGGCGTGTCGCCGGTCGAGCGTGCGTTGGCGATGTTTTCGGACACGATGCGAAGGCGCGTCGATTGCGCTTCAAGCCCGGATCCCGCGATTTTGAGTGCTGCTGACAAAGGATCCATGATCTTAGCTCTTCACTGTCATCAGCATCAGTCGATTGAACGAGCTTACGAGCGACGTGTTCAGATCGTACTGACGCTTGATTTCACCGGACTTCGTGAGTTCCTCGGCGAGACCGACCGTGTTGCCGGACTCCTGCACGCCGATCTCCTGGTCAAGGGCCGCGTCCTTGACGTCGATGTCGCTTTTCGTGCCGAGATCGTTGCCGGTCAGGTGCGCAGCATTCGTGCGCGCCATAGTAATGTCCGACCGGTCGAGGGTGGCCTGGAAAGGCGTGATGTCTTTGGCGCGATATTTCGGCGTATTCGCGTTCGCGATGTTGCCGGCCACAACCTCCTGACGGATCGTCAGCCATTCGGCCTGCCGCGACGCCAAGTCGAAAAGTTGAATCGGTTGCATGGGAACTCTCCGTTTTTACTGGGGCGAACCTAGGACGGTAATCTTGCGTCAGACTTACGGAGAATGCGGTCCGACATTCCGTGGCTGCCTGGCGCGCACTCCCATAACGGGACGAAGGCTCCGACCGTATCCGGTGGAGCCTTCGACTGATGCGCTTGAGAGCGGTGCACGCTCAATTATGCTGATAGACATCGCCCTTGGAGGTGATGATGACCCATTTGCCATCACGTTCCTCCAGCGTCGCCAACCGGCTTTCGTCCGGCAGAATGGATCCCACCCGAACGACGTACATGCCTGAGGTATCTTCGATCAAGGCACGGCCGTTTGCCACGTGAAGAAGGCGAAAGCCGGATTTACCGGGGAACGGCTGATCCTCGGCCGGCGGACCCTTATCGTCTTCCTTGCCAATGCTGGAGACCGTGGCGGTCGTCAGCGGATCGACGGGGATCTCGGGCTTCTTGTCGTATCGGTTCTTGTTGGCCATCGCGAGGGGCGAAACGCTGAAGACGTTTCGTGCCGGCCAGTCGGGAAGGTCGCGTGTCCGGTCGCCCTGCGCGACATTGATGCCGAACTTGTCCTCGTTAAAGAAGACGTACCACGGAAAGAAGGCGGACGCCGCCGCCAGGGTAAGGCCGGTAATTGTCAGGGCGCGGTCGAGAAAGACGGTTTTGCGCCGCAGAGGCTTCAGCGGGGCGATCTTCTCATCGTCATCGAAATCTGTCACGTCGCGCCTCTCTACCTGCGGATACTCGGCTGGCCGCCGATGCCGGCCGCGGCTTTCAGGGCGCCGGCCAGATCGGCAAAGGCATCCCTCGAATCGCTATCGCCGGGCGACTGTTTCAAAACATCGTAAATAATCGGTACCTGCTTGACCGCCATATCGAGATCAGGATCGGCGCCCGGGCGATAGCCGCCGATCAGGCGCAGGTCGCGTGTTTCCTCGAAGCGGTGGATGAGCGTCTTCAGGCGAGACACCAGCTTCTCCTGATCCGGGGTCCAGGCCTTGCGCGCCAAACGCGAGATCGAGGCCAGCGGATCGATCGGTGGGTAACGCCCTTCCTCCGCCAGACTACGCTGCAGGACGATGTGGCCGTCCAGAATGCCGCGCGTCGAGTCGGCGATCGGGTCGTTGTGGTTGTCACCATCGACGAGGATGGAAATGATCGCGGTGATCGTTCCGGTCCCCTCCGGTCCGGGTCCGGCACGCTCCAGCAGGCGCGGCAGCTCGGTGAAGACCGAGGCGGGATAGCCACGGGCGATCGGCGGTTCACCCGACGCGGTCGCGACCTCGCGGATCGCGTGGGCAAATCGGGTAACGCTGTCGACGATCAAGAGCACGTTGTCGCCCTGATCGCGGAAATGCTCGGCGATGGTGACCGCTGTCAGCGGCGCCATCTTGCGCAGCATCGGGCTCTCGTCACTCGTCGCGACGACGGCGATCGCCTTCTTCATGTTGTCGCCAAGCGTGTCCTCGATGAATTCGCGCACTTCGCGGCCACGTTCACCCACAAGCGCGATGACGACCTTGTCGAAAGCATCCGCACGGGCCAGCATGGACAGCAGCGTCGACTTACCGACGCCCGAGCCTGCGAAAATGCCGAGGCGCTGGCCGAGGCAAAGCGGCGAGAAAATGTCGATAGCGCGAACGCCCGTCTTGAAGCCTGTCTCCACGCGCTTCCGCGTCATGGACGGCGGCGCCGTGTTCGAAATGGAGCGGCGGCCGAGCCCCTCGACAATGGGACCGAGGCCATCGATCGGCTCGCACAGCGCGTTGATGGTGCGCCCGCACCAGCTGTCCGCCGGAGAGATGCGGAATGCACCCTTGCGGATGACCGTATCATGGATGCCGATCGGCTCGCCCGGCTCGATCGGGCAGACATAGGTCAGTTCAGGCTCGACGCGAACCACTTCGCCGAGGTGGATGCCGGTCGGCGACTTGTGGGCGACGAATTCTCCGAGCCGCACATGGCGCGACAGGCCGGTCACGGTGTAATGGCCGGCCGCGATCGTCTGGACGTGACCGCCGGGGGCGACCAGGAATTCGGGGCTCGAATAGCGCGACACGAGCCTCGCGAGATGCGTGAGCTTCGGCGAAAGGTCGGATTCGGTGAGCGGCGTATTGCTCATGCTTCAGGCCCCGTTCAGCGGCTGCCGCCGAGCGTCTTGATCGCCTCGCTGAACGAAGTCTCGCTGTCCTTCGAGAGCGACGTCATACTCTCGAAGGCGCGATTGACTTCGATCAACTGCGTAATTTCGCGCATCGCGTTGACGTTGGAATTTTCGAGATAGCCCTGCCGGACACCGACATTGAAACGATCGGTGACGGCGCGTGGCTGCTCGGTCGTCATGATGCCGCTATTCTCGTAGCGCAGATAGCCCTTGCTGATATCGGCCTCGAAGAGACCCAGCGAACCGACCTGCTTGCCGTCCTGGTAGATCAATCCGTCAGAGCCGACCTTCGGTTCGCCAGCAGCCGTGTTGAGCGTCACCGGCGCACCGCCGGCGTCGAGAACCGGGTAACCTCGAACGGAAACGAGCTCGCCGTTTTCCTTCATCGTGAAGCGACCATCCTTGGTCAGAACTTTGCCGGCCGGCGTGTCGACCGAGAACCAGGCATCCCCCTTGATCGCGAAGTCGAGCATGTTTCCGGTGTGCTCGAACTCGCCAGTATCGCCGGAGAGATAGTCGTTGCCCTGGGACACATAGGCGATCTTCGCATTGATCTTGTTGCCGGTCTCGCCGAGCATCTCGTCGAATTTCACCTCCGTCCCGCGGAAGCCCGTCGTGTTCACGTTCGCCATGTTGTCGGCGATGGTGGTGAGGCGACGTTCGAGTGCGATCTGCGACGACAAAGAAACATAAAGACCGGATTGCATCCCGATAGGCTCCTGCATTGGCGATGAACGGTACGAAATCCGGGTGTTTGCAGTCGGTTCGACCACGAATTTCGCTGAGGCGGCACCTCAGAAACGGGCACGGATGCCCATTCGTCACCGACAAGCTGACAGCAAATGCTTGCGCGAAGCTGGCATGCAAAAGCTTGATTTGCAGGGACTATCATCAGCCTCACGCAAGCCAGCAGCCCTATCCGTTGAGTTGAAAATAACGATCAGGTTTGGACTGACGATGAATATCATTATCGGATTTGTGATTACCTGCGGCTGTATCGTCGGCAGCTTCATGGCGATGGGTGGCCACGTGGAGGCGCTCTGGCAGCCGTTCGAGCTAGTCATCATCGGCGGCGCCGGCCTGGGCAGCTTCGTCATGGGCAACCCGATGAAGGTGGTGAAGGATTCCGGCAAGGCGCTCGTCGAAGCCTTCAAGCACACGGTGCCGAAGGAACGGAATTATCTCGATACGCTTGGTGTCCTCTACTCCCTGATGCGCGATCTTCGCACGAAGTCTCGCAACGAGATCGAAGCCCATATCGACAATCCGGCCGAATCCTCGATCTTCCAGTCCGCGCCGACGATCCTCAAGAACAAGGAACTGACGGCGTTCATCTGCGACTACGTCCGCTTGATCATCATCGGCAATGCCCGCTCGCATGAGATCGAAGCACTGATGGACGAAGAGATCAACACGATCCTTCACGACAAGATGAAGCCCTATCACGCCATCCAGATCATGGGCGACGCCTTCCCCGCGATCGGTATCGTCGCCGCCGTTCTCGGTGTCATCAAGGCCATGGCGCACATCAACGATTCGCCTGAGGTCCTCGGCCACCTGATCGGCTCGGCGCTCGTCGGCACCTTCCTCGGCATCATCCTGTCCTATTGCGTGTGTTCGCCGATCATTTCCCAGATCAAGATCGTCCGCACCAAGCAGCATCGCCTCTACGTCATCGTCAAGCAGACCCTGCTTGCCTACATGAACGGCTCGGTGCCGCAGGTCGCGCTCGAATACGGCCGCAAGACAATTTCGGCCTACGAGCGTCCTTCGATCGACGCGGTCGAGCAGGAAATGATGAATCCCGGCGGCGAGAACAAGGCGGCGTAAACGGTCATGAACGCTCCCCTCAAGAAACCCCTCATGGGCGAAGCCCTTCTTGCCAAACTGACCGGCAGGCTGGGCGACAAGGCCACCGTCGAGAAGATCTGCAGCGGATTCGGCGAAGTCTACGCCGTCTTTCTGCCCGACATCATCAAGAGCGAGACGAACCTCGACGTCGAAGTGGCCTATCTCGGTTGCGACAGCGGGCACAAGAACGAGCTGGTCGCCAACCTCGGCGACAATACGACGCTCGTCGATGCGACGCTCCGCAACTGGTCACCAAACATTACGCTTGCCTGCGGCAACAGCTTCATCATCACCCTGATGGAACACTTGCTGGGTGCGGCGGCAGACGCCGTCGAGCAGCCGGCGGATCGCCTGCTCTCCGTGATCGAGCTCGAGCTTGCGGTCATGGTCTTCGACAAGTTCGCCAATGTCCTTCGTTCGGCAGTGAACGCGCCTGGCGGCTTCGAGCCAGTGCTTGAGTTTCCGCATGCGTTCGAAACACGGATCAAGCCGGCCGAAGACAAGCCCGACGAGTTCGCGGCCGCGATCAACATGTCGATCACGCTCTCCGGCATCACCTCGGATTTCTCGCTGATCGTTCCCCAGGCTGCCCTGCTGAAGACGACGGTGACGGTTCCGAAGGCCAAGGGCCAGTCGGCTAAATCGACCGAATGGAGCGATCAGCTCAGCGAGCAGGTGCGCCGCTCGCCGGTGACGCTCGACGCAAAGATCCGTCTGCAGGACCTGACGCTGCGGACCATTTCGAAACTTGCGGCTGGCGATGTCATCCCCTTCCACGACCGCGGCGACGTCCGCGTCGAAGTCAGCGCCAACAGCAAGGAATTGTACATCTGCGAGTTTGGACGTTCGGGCGAACATTATACCGTCCGGGTGAAGGATACGATTAATTCGGATGACGAGCTCATCCGCCACTTGATGAATTAGCCCATTTTCCAACCGGGCTGCCACGGCAGCTTGAGGCAAGTTTCAACTGGAATAGTGATTTCATGGCGACGAAGAAAACACCCAAGAACAGCGACCTTTCAATGGAGCTCCCGGGCAACGAGGCCGAGCTTGATCAGGCCATCGATGACCTGCGCGGCGTCCTGAAGACCGACGCGGACGGCGGCCTGCCGGATTTTGCTGGAGAGGCCGACGCCTTTAGCGGCAGCACCGACCTGTCAACCTTTGGCGGCGGTTTCGGAGATGCGGCAGAGCCCGCATTTGGTGGCGACGATTTCGGCGCAACATCCGATTTTGGTGGCTCTGCCAACTTCGGCGACAGCTCGTTTGGTGCGATCGCTTCCGAACCTGCCCCGCTCGGCAGCGCCATGCGGTCGAACCTCGACCTGATCATGGATATCCCGATCGACGTTCAGATCATGCTCGGCAGCAGCCGCATGCAGGTCGCCGGTCTGATGAACCTTAACGAGGGCGCAACCATCGCGCTCGACAAGAAGATCGGTGAGCCGGTCGAAATCATGGTGAACGGCCGCAAGATCGCTCGCGGCGAGATCACCGTTCTGGAAAACGACGACACGCGTTTCGGCGTCAAACTGATAGAAGTTCTGAGTACAAAGAAAGCCTGATCCCGGTGCAGGGACGGAGAGGTTAGACCATGATGGACTTTGACGATTTCGGCGGCGCGCTAGCCGAGAAACCGTTGACCCAGGCTGAAAAGGCGGCGGCCGTTCTCCTCGCCATGGGGAAAGGGGTCGCCGGCAGGCTGTTGAAATATTTCACGCAGGCCGAGCTGCAGACGATCATCGGCTCGGCGCAAACGCTGCGTGCGATCCCACCGGATGAATTGCTCGGACTTGTCGCCGAATTCGAGGACCTGTTCACCGAGGGTGCAGGCCTCATGGATAATGCCAAGGCGATCGAGAGCATCCTTGAAGAGGGTCTCACGCCCGACGAAGTCGACAGCCTGCTTGGCCGTCGCACCACCTTCCAGGCATACGAGACGTCGATCTGGGATCGCCTCGGCGAAGGCGACCCGGCCTTCATCGGCAAGTTCCTCCTGCGCGAACATCCGCAGACTGTCGCCTATATTCTCTCCATGATGCCCTCCTCATTCGGCGCCAAGGTTTTGATGCAGATTCCGGACGGCCGCCGCGCGGACATCATGAACCGTACCGTCAACCTCAAGGCCGTCAGCCCCAAGGCCGCACAGATCATCGAAAAGCAGGTGCTAAGCCTGCTGGCAGAGATCGACGCCGAGAAGAATTCGATCGGCTCGACGAAGGTTGCGGAACTGATGAACGAGATGGACAAGCCGCAGGTCGATACCCTGCTCACCTCGCTCGAATCGATCAGCCGCGAATCGGTCAACAAGGTCCGTCCGAAGATCTTCCTCTTCGACGACCTCATGCTCATGCCGCAGCGCAGCCGCGTCATGCTCATGAACGATATCTCGTCCGACATCCTGACCATGGCGTTGCGCGGCTCGTCTGCCGACATGCGCGAGGCCGTCCTCGCATCGATCAGCCCGCGCCAGCGCCGCATGATCGAATCGGATCTGCAGAGCGGCACCGTTGGCATCAATCCGCGCGAAATCGCCATCGCCCGGCGCGCCATCGCCCAGGAAGCGATTCGCCTGGCAAACTCCGGGCAAATCCAGCTCAAGGAGACCGAAGGCGAAGGCTCGGCCGCGGCCTAAGCCGCTGTTGTTGTGTACGAAGCACCTCTTCCCGGCCGCTGCGGTTGATCGCCGCGGCGAAAGGGAGATACCTTCTAGGAAAGGCCGCGCCCTGGCGCGGCCGTTTCTTTTTGATGGAGGGCTTCGGCCTTGGCCGACGACGACAAGGACAGCAAAACAGAAGACCCGACAGCGAAGAAGAAAAGCGACGCTGCCGAGAAAGGCAACGTGCCGTTCTCGCGCGAGGTGCCACTGTTTGCCACCGTGCTTGCCACCTTCGTCTATATCATCTTCTTCCTGCCGAGTGGGCTCAGCAAGGTCGGCGAGGCGCTGAAGGACATTTTCGAGCAGCCCGACCAATGGAAACTCGAAACCGGGCCGGACGCGCTCTCCCTGTTCGTTCACCTCGCCTGGGTTTCGGCGGCCTTCCTCGCGCCCGCCTTCATCCTGTTCATGGCGTTTGGCGTTGCCGCGTCCATCTCGCAGAACCTGCCAACGCCGGTGCTCGAGCGCATACGGCCGCAGTTTTCGCGCATTTCGATCGCCAAGGGATGGTCGCGGCTGTTCAGCCTGCCTGGACTCATCGAGTTCGGCAAATCGCTGACGAAGATCGTGATCGTCGGCGTCGTCATGTTCTTTGCGCTGAAGAGCGAATACTTCAGCGCGATCGATGCGATGTTCTCCGATCCGCAAACGATCTTCACGCGGATGATGACGTCGATGCAAAAGATCACCATCGTCGTCCTGATCGCCACAGCCGTCGTCGCCATCGCCGACTTCTTCTGGACGCGCTACCACTGGTTCACCGAACTGAAGATGACGCGGCACGAGGTCAAGGAAGAGAACAAGCAGTCGCAGGGTGACCCCTTCGTCAAGAGCCGCCAGCGCTCGCTCATGCGTGACCGTGCCCGCCGCCGCATGATTGCCAATGTCGATCGCGCGACGCTCGTAATCGCCAACCCGACTCACTTTGCCGTCGCCCTGCGCTATGTGCGTGAGGAAAACGACGCGCCTGTCGTCGTCGCCAAGGGGCAAGACCTAATTGCATTGAAAATCAGGGAGATCGCGGAAAAGAATGGGATCCCCGTTTTCGAAGACCCGCCGCTCGCGCGCTCCATGTTTGCGCAAGTCTCGGTCGATAGTGTCATACCGTCTGTATTCTATAAGGCAGTCGCGGAACTCATCCATCGGGTTTACGCGGCGCAAGCCAAGAACAAACGGGTAAGATAGCCGAATGAAAAAATGCCCCTACTCTGCCCAGCGTGAAAAAATCCTGGCTGAAGCCATCAGCCCCGTTGCCACGGAATTGCGGCTTCTGGACGCCTCGGATCTCATCTCTCTTCTGCGCTTCGAGTATAACGGCAATCTTTCCGATCTCGTATCGTCAGCGGCCGAGCTCTTCTTCCACCCCGGCACGGTCAATTTCGGCCATGGCGGCAGCTACACACTAGAGTGGGGCGGCAAGCCCGAAGTGGTCATCGACCTTGAGATCAAGCCGCGCGGCGTCACGATCTATGCGCAGCTGATGCTTGCAGAGGCGCACGCCGGCATCGAGATCAACCACATCGCGTTCCAGAACCCTTCGGCGGATCCCGACGAAAACACTGTTTTCCTCGAGCAAAGCCTGCGCGACGCACGCTATAACGTCGAACCATTGCAGGCTTTGGCGGGCTAAAGCCCACACGGCTTCTCGTCAGCTGATATATCCAAGACGGATGGCCTTTGCGATCGCCTGGATTCGATTGACCGAATCCAGCTTGATCGTTGCCGAACCGAGATAGGCGTTGACGGTATGCACCGAGAGGCCAAGCTTCTCTGCAATCTCTTCGCTGATGCGCCCGTCTCCAGCAAGCTGCAGGCAGGCAATTTCGCGTTCGCTGAGAGCTTCGGCAGCCGCCACGCGGCGCTCGTCGAGCGAAAGCAGGTCGATCATGATCTGGCACGATCTCACGTGCAGTTCGACGATCATATCGCTGGCCGGCTCGAGATCATCGCCCGTAAAGACAACGAAGCCGTTGCCAACGGCGCCGAGGCGCACCGGAAACGCCATGCCGGAAAAGGGAGCCAGGCCGCCCTTCAGGCGCGTCATGAAAGGTGCAATGCTTGCCGGCCCCGGAGCGGCGCGATCACGCCCGCCAGCCCATACGACTGGAAGAAGCGACTTCTCGATATGATCAAGTAGCGCCTCGCCATGAGCGTCGATGAATGCGCCACTGAAGCCGCTGTTCACCGATCCCCAGTTTTCCAGTTCGCAGACCAAACGCTGCTTTCCCGGGACGCCGGCACCGCTGATTCGATAGACAGCGAAATTCTGGGCGTCGGCGAGCTTCTGCATGCCGATGAGACGCGGAAACAGGTCGGACCGACTAGCGACCTTGCTGACCCGCACGCCGCGCATCGTTTCCGAATTTCCTATCGATCGACCGGACGACTGCCCCATAACGCCGTCCCCTTAGACGAGATTGTTCCTGACCGCGAATGCGATGGCCTCGGAACGAGTCTTCGTCGCCGTCTTTCGCATGACACTGGTGATGTAGTTGTTGATGGTGTTGCGAGAGATGCCGAGGATCATCGCAATCTCATCGCTCGTTTTGCCCTCGGCGATCCAGAAAAGGCACTCCAGTTCGCGATCGGTCAGCTCGAAGTCCCGGTCGGCCTTGGCGGCGCCGCACTGCAGGAAACTCGTGAAATAGGCGGACAAGAGCCCCACGTCGCGCAAGCGCTCCTGCGACAGAATGAAACCGTCATCGAACAGGAACATCAGCACCAGGCGCGAGCGTCCGATGTTGAACATCAACGAACAGTACTGGCGGCTGGCGCCGTCTGGCGCATCCGCGGAATCCGGCAGGAGCGCGAAATGCGGCTGGAACAGCTGCATGCACTTTTCGATCTCCGTCGCACGGGCAAAGCCACCAACGAAGGTATGCGCCAGATTGGTGACAAGATCGAACGGCCAGTCAGACGAGACCACGAAATCGAGCCCCACTTCCTGAACCAGATCCGCCCGCGCCAGGAGGTAGTGCGAGGCGCCGACATAGTCGGTCAGGGCGCGCAGGCCGGGTTGCAACCGCCCCGTGCTCGAAATCTCGCAGAGCTGCGCGATCAGTTCGTCACGCGAAGACAGGTTTGTCGCTGCGATGCCAACGAAGTTTGCCTTCTGCGTGTCGCTCTTCAGAGCCTGCAATATTTGCATATCCATTGGCAAAAACCCCGCGGCCGCGAACCACTACGACAGAAACCCGATCCGCGGCCCTTGAGCAAATTGCGACACCTCCGCGAACCATCCAACACTACACTAGGTGGTAAACTTCGCCATCTCCGAGTTCTCGGGATTTACATCGCCCGCACTTTGTGCGTTGATTCGCACGGAAATTCCGCTTGTTAATGAATTCTAAAATTAAGGTGATTCGGGGAATCCTGACAATACGATTCGCGTAAAACGCGCAGCTATTTCAGCCCTGTGTCAAGCCTATCCTCAGAAATCTTCACGTGCGCGCCCGAGCGATGGCAAAACTGTGCCGATCGCGGTGCAGTAGACGGGCAAAAGAAAAAGGCCGGTTGCCCGGCCTTTCATTACGCGGCGTTGTCGACCGCCCATTTTCTGAGGATTTTCGCGGCGCGCTCCTCGTTGATCTCGACCATGCGCGCCAGTTTGCGTTCCGGGCCTTCCTTGACGCGACGATTGAAGTTGCCGTCGTCGTCGCCGAGGCTGAGCAGGTCCTCAGTGCTGTCGAAGCCGAAGTCCGAACCGAAGCCATCCATGAGCGCAGCACCCGTGCCCACGCCACCCGCCGGAGCGAAATCGGGAAGTTCGAGGCCGGCGCTTTCCGGCGACGTGTCGCCGATGACCGCGGCGCCGTTGCCGGTCACGCTGCGGATCATCGGGCGGACGCCCATCCAGACCACAAGGAAGGCAACTGCGACGAAAGCGAGCGAGTTGATGATGCCTGCGAGATTGCGGCTCAGCATATCCATGACACGGACGCCGCCGCCGGTTTCCTCGAGAAGCTGGTTCTCCAAGAAGTCCATGGCCGTAACGGTCACCATGTCGCCGCGATTGTTGCTGATGCCAGCGGCGGATGCCACGATCTTCTGCATCTCCGCGAGATAGGCATCGATCTTTGCCTGGTCCGCCGGCTCGCCGACCATCTGAGCAATGCGCCCCTTGTTAACGACGACTGCAACGGAGAGCTTTTCGATCTTGTAGCTGTTGCGCGTCGTGGCAGTGGTCTTGCTGTTGATCTCGTAGTTGGTCTGCTCTTCTTTCTTGTCGGACTTGTCTTGCGATTCGGGACCGTTGGGTCCGCCCGAGTCCGGTGCCGCCTGCGGGATGTTCTGCTCGACCGTCGTCGCGTTGTCGGACTGCTTCTGCAGCGACTGAGAGGCTTCCTTGGTCGTGCGGATCGAGCGCTCGACCTTCGATTCCGGATCGTAGACAGTTTCCTGGATCTGCTGGCTATCGGTATTCAATTCCGCGGTGACGCTGGAGCGGAAGTTATCCATGCCGAGGAAGGGCGCGAGTGCCTTGTCGATGTTGGTTTCAATTTCGCCCTGGACGTTCTGGACGATGTTCAGAGAACGGTTCAGCGAGCTGTTGCTGGCCTCGTCGCCCGAAGCGAGCAACTGGCCTGCGGAGTCGAGGATGGTAACATCGGCGACATCGAGGCCGGGAACGGCAGACGCAACAAGGTGGCGGATCGAAGTCGCCGCGGTGCGGCCGGCCGCGACACTTGCGCGAATCATGACGGAAGCGGTCGGCTTCTGTTCGGCTTTGCGGAAGTTGCCGACCTCGGGCATGACAATATGGACGCGTGCTGCCGTAATGCCGGAGATCGACTGGATCGTGCGGCCAATTTCACCTTCGAGCGCGCGAACCCGGGTGACTTCCTGCATGAACGACGTCAGGCCGAGAGAGCCCACGTTGTCAAAGAGTTCATAGCCGGCGTTGGCGCTGTTCGGGAGGCCGCGCTCGGCGAGCAGGAGACGCGCCTTGCCGGTCATACCGGCGGGAACTGTGATGCTGGAGCCATCCGTTCCGACCTGGAAACCGATATTTGCCTCGGCGAGCGCAATGCTGATCTGGTTCAGATCGGGCGTATCAAGCCCGACATAAAGCGTTTCCTGGGCCGGCTTATTGACCAAAAAGGCCGCCGCCAGGATGAGTACCACGGAAACGACACCCACGCCGGCCAACGCCAGCAAGCGATTCCGTCCTAGCGAACTGAAGTTCTTAAAAATTTGAACTAATTGATTTAACAGATTCATTCTGTTCTCGCACGACCATCCAGACAAAGCAGGCTTGTTGCCTCATGTGGACAATAGGTGCCGAAACTTGTGCGAACGTTTCGGAGGGTGCGAGCAGGCCGGATCAGAAGAAGTCGAAGTCTCCGGCTGCCTTCGCCAGCGGCTGAACACTGCTATAGCGCGCCGCCCCGCTCAGAGCGCGCTGCATTTCACTGAGCTTCACCAGGCTCAGGGCCGTTGCGACATCGACAGACCAGTCCTGCGGAATCTCGCCCGTGATGGTATCTATGAACTCGGCAAGACCGCGCGTCTTCTGCACGGCAAGATCAATTCCCTGCATCACCTTCATGCTTTCCGGCGAGTTCAGCAGTTCGCCGCCCCCGACGTCGAGGAGCTGTGGCTCGATGCGCTCGATCAGGTACGCGACGTCGTGCAACTCCGCGACGATACGCATCAGGACATCAGGCAGGGCTTCGGCGGGCGACGGCTGCTCTGTCATGGCATTCACAGTCATTAGTAAGGTCCTTGCCCTCAGAAGAATTCGATGCTGTTTTCGACGGGTTTCTGCGGAGCGACCGGACGCTGCTCAAGCGCAACGGTTCTCTGCGTTTCCGCACCGGTAAGCGGATACTGCCGAGCGCGTCCCGAGACCGGCCAGTACTCGAGCTTGCGCCCGTGCTCCCCGCCGGTGCTGGAGCCGACGACCGGTATGCCTTCATCCTTCAGGAACTGCACTGCAAAGGCGGCGTTCTGTTCGCCGACATTCGAGAATGTCGAGATCGTCTTCGCCCCGCCGAAGATCTTGGCCTCCAGGCGGTCGCGACGCGCCCCTTGCTTCAGTAGACCGTTGATCAGCAATTCCATCAGGTGGACGCCATATCGCGTGGCGTCTGCGCCCGTCATCGGCATGTTTCCTGTCCCTGGCAGAAGGAAGTGATTCATTCCTCCAACGCCTGCCACGGGATCCCGCAGGCATGCAGCCACACACGAGCCAAGGATGGTCGTCAGTACCGCGCTCGGATCATTCAGGACCTTCCATTCGCCCTGGATGATATGAACGCGGCGGGCCGCAACATCGAGGTTCATTTCAATGCTCCAAATACGGCCTCGATAGCCGCCTTCATCTTCTCGATCGTGAAGGGCTTGGCGAGAACGTTGTTGGCACCAAGCTGGGCCGCTTTCGTCACGAGTGCGCGGTCACCCTGCGCCGTCAGGATGATGAAGGCAGCTTTCTTCGTCGCCGGGTTGGCGCGAACAGCCTGCAGGAAGCCGAGGCCATCCATCTTCGGCATGTTGAAATCGGAGATGACAAGATGATGCGGCTGCTGGGTCATGATCTTCAAGCCCTGCTCACCATCGCCGGCGGCCGTAATCTGCTTGAAGCCGAGCTGGGTCAGAGCGTCGCTGAGCAGCAGACGGCTCGTGACCTGATCGTCGACGATCAGAACTTTGATTTTCTCTGCGATAGACATTAGTCAGTTCCTTCCTTTCGGGCGGCTGTCATTTTCAAAATTTCTTCGCCGATGGCATTGAGGGGCAGTTGCTGCTCGACGGCGCCGAGCTCGTAGGCAACCCTCGGCATGCCGTAGACCACTGAGGTCTTTTCGTTCTGGCCGAGCGTACGCGCGCCGGCGTGGCGCATCTTCAAGAGGCCGGCGGCACCGTCGCGTCCCATGCCGGTCAAGATCACACCGACCGCGTTGCGGCCTGCCAGTTCGGCAACCGAGTCAAACAGCACGTCGACGGATGGCCGGTGACCGTTCACCGGATCGCGTTCGATGAGGCGGCAGCATGGCGCATGGACGTTGGCAACCTGCAGGTGGCGCTCGCCGCCTGGTGCAAGATAGATTTTCCCGATCTCCAGGCGCGCACCGTCGGTCGCTTCCTGCACGACGGGCGCGCAAAGCCGGTTGAGGCGCTCCGCGAAGCTCTTGGTGAAGGTCGGCGGCATGTGCTGCGTGATAACCGTCGGCGGGCAGTTTGCCGGGAACTTCTGCAGCACCGCAATCAACGCCTCGACGCCGCCGGTCGACGAACCGATCGCGACGATCTTGCGGCCGACGCGGAAGTCAGCGACAGCAGGTGGCGGAGCAACCGGAGCCGACTGAGCGTACTGGCGTCGCTGCGAGCGGGCGGCAGCCTTCACCTTCTCGGCAAGATCTCCAAAGGGACGCGCATCGCCCGGGAGCGGCTTGCCGACGCAGTCGAACGCGCCGATCTCAAGCGCCGCCAGAGAGGCATCGGCGCCGCGATGGGTCAACGTCGAGACCATGATGACGGGCATCGGGCGGAGCCGCATGATCTTCTCGAGGAAGTCGAGACCGTTCATGTTCGGCATCTCGATATCGAGCGTTACGACATCAGGATTGAGCTTCTTGATCGCCTCGCGGGCCTCAAGCGCATCGCCTGCCTGACCGATGACGCTGACCTCGGGATCGGCGCTGAGAACAGCGGTAATCAGGCCGCGCATCGTGGCGGAGTCGTCGACGACGAGAACCTTGGCCGGTGCGCTCATGCCTTCCTCCCAACGCCCTTGGTCGTGTAGCGATAGGTGGTGATGCCGATATTGTCGAAGACATGCTTGGCGTCGCCGGAGACGCGTTCGGAATGGCCGATATAGAGATGGCCGCCCTCAGGCAGCAATTCGGCAAAGCGTGACCAGATCTTCATCTGCGTCGGCTCGTCGAAGTAGATCACCACATTCCGACAGAAGATGACGTCGAACTTGCCCTTGAACGGCCACTGCGCCATCAGGTTCAGCTCGTTGTAGGTGATCAGACGCTTGACGCGGTCGTCGACCTGGAACTTGCGCCGCCCCTGGACCTCGACCTCGCTGAACCACTGTTTGCGCATGGCGGGCGACACGGTTTCGAGCGCGCTCTCGTCATAGGCACCGGCACGGGCGATCGCCAGAATCTTCGGATCGATATCGGTCGCCAGGATCTTGAAATCGTAGTCGGCGACGTTGGGCATCATCGACAGGACGGTGAGCGCGATGGAATAGGGTTCCTGGCCATCCGACGAGGCAGCCGACCAGATACGAACCCGACCGCCCGTCTTCGCGCGATGCAGCAGTTCTGGCAGCACATGGTCCCGAAGGTGCTCGAAGTGGTGGTTCTCGCGGAAGAAGCGCGTGAAGTTCGTCGTCAGATGCGACAGCATCTCGCGGCGCGGGGCCGCACCCGCCGGTGAAGAAACGAGCGCGCAATACTCCCGAAATCCGGAAAGGCCCAGATTGCGGATATGCTTCGACAGCCGCGAGTAGACCAGCGAGGCCTTGGTCTCGTTCAGGAAGATGCCTGCATCCGAGTAGATCATCGCAGCGATTTCCGTGAGGTCGCGGCGCGTCAGCGGGTACTCTCCGCTTGCCAACACCTCGTCAGGGTTTCCCTGCCGCATGTCTTTTGCACTCAGAACATTCATGCGGCTTCGCTTTCCGTTTCGGGGAAAATGGCTTCGAGCTCGAGCAGGCAGATCATGCGTTTGTCGATCGCCAGGATGCCGCGCGCGAACTGACGTTGCAGCTCAGATGCGATTTCCGGTGTCGGCTGCACATTGTCTTCAGTGACGGTCAGAATGTCGGACACGGCATCGACCAACAGACCGACGACCTTGCGGTGCACCTGCGCTACGATGATGACGTGTCGCGCCGTCGGCACAGTCGCCGGCATGCCGAGGCGAGCCGACAGATCGATAATCGGCAGCACCGCACCGCGCAGATTGATGACGCCCTTCATATAGCCGGGCGAGTGCGGCATCGCCGTTGCCGGCGTCCATCCGCGGATCTCGCGCACCGACATGACATTCACGCAAAATTCCTGATCCCCGATGCGGAACGCGATCAACTCGCGGTCCCCATCCTTCAGACTTTTTACGGCATACGACATAGCTTACCCCACAGCTGCCAGCGACACTTCCTGCCTCAACGCTTGACCGCGGGAAGCTCCCACGACCGCGTCGACATCCAGGATGAGAGCCACGCGACCGTCGCCGAGGATGGTCGCCGCAGCGATACCCGGAACGTGCGTGTAGTTCGCCTCAAGGCTCTTGATGACGACCTGGCGCTGCCCCTGGATCGCATCGACCATGAGCGCGCGCTGACCGCCGCCTTCCGATTCGACGAGAAGAGCGACTCCTTCGACAGGATTTGCCTGCGTGGCACGGAAGTTCAGGATGCGACCGACATCGACCAGCGGGCAGAAGCTGTTACGGATCGAGATCAGGCGATGGTTTGCACCAAAGGAATGAATCGCGGCGGCTTCCGGTTGCAACGTCTCGACGATCGCGGTCAACGGGACAACCAGCGTCTGGCCGGCAACCGTGACAACCATGCCGTCGAGAACGGCAAGGGTCAGCGGCAGGCTCATCGTGAAGACGGAGCCCTGCCCTGGCTTCGAGGTGATGTTGATGCGGCCGCCGAGCGCCTGAATCGAGCGCTTGACGACGTCCATGCCGACGCCGCGACCGGAAATGTCGGAAATCTTGTCGGCGGTGGAGAAGCCCGGCAAGAAGATCAGGTTGTCGATTTCTTCGTCGGTCAGGTTGGCGTCAGCCGGGATCAGCTCGTTGGCGATGGCCTTCTGCTTGACCTTCTCGCGGTTGATGCCGGCGCCGTCATCGGCGAGCTCGATCAGGATGCGGCCGGAGCGGTGCTTCGCCGTCAGGCGAACCGTGCCTTCGACGTTCTTGCCGGCGGCGGCGCGCTTTTCGGGCGTTTCGATACCGTGGTCAACGGCGTTGCGGATCATGTGCGTCAGCGGCTCGGCCAGCTTGTCGATGACCGTCTTGTCGACTTCGGTGTTTTCACCTTCGGTGATCAGGCGAATCGTCTTACCCGTCATGTCGGCGATTTCGCGAACGATGCGCGACATACGCTGGAAGACCGGCTTTACCGGCTGGGCGCGGATCGCCATGACCGAATCCTGGATCTCGCGGGTGAGCTGCTGCAGCTCCTCGAGGCCCATGTTGATGGATGACGTTCCGGTCGTGTCGTTTTCGATGACGCTCTGCGAAAGCATCGCCTGGTTGATGACGAGCTCGCCGACGAGGTTGATCAGGCGATCGACGCGGTCGAGATCGACGCGGATGGTCTGACCAGCGCCGGCGGCGGCGTTGTTCTGGGCGGCGACAGCTGCACTTGCGGCAGCAGCGGCAGCCGATTCCTTCTTCTCGACACGAGCAGCGGCGGCGGCCATCTGCGTGACGTTGGAAGCAGTCTCGGCGGCAGTAACCGCAGCGGCCACGTCGGCCTTCGGCTGCTCGGCCGGTGCCTCGGTCGCGCCATCATCGAGGATCGACAGGTCGAAGGGCACTGGGATCATCGGCAGTTCTTCGGCGTCGGGGGCAGTCACCTTTTCCTCGCCTGCGGTGATCTGCAGGTCGCAATCCCACTCAGCAAATTCGAAGACCGTGCGGATCGCATCTTCGCCCTTGTCTGTCTTGAGCGTGATGTTCCAGTAGAAGTAGGCAGCTTCCGCATCGAGCTCGTCGAGACCCGGCAGCGCATCCATGTTGCAGTAGACGCTCATCTCGCCGAGGCGGGAGAGATCGCGCAGCAGCAAGGTCGCGTCGTTGCCTTTGGAATAGAGGTCCGAACGCGGCTTGAAGGTGATTTCGTAAGTCGGCAGATCGGAGCCGACCTCTTCCTCGCCGCTGAAATCGTCGAAGGAGAAGGGGATCGGCTGGAAGCCGCTGTCATCGGTCGGCTTGGGGGCCGGAGTGGCGGCGACAGGCGCTGGCTTAGCCACCGGAGCTTCCACGCCAGCGGACGGGGTAGGCAGCTCGCCGTTGGCGAGCGCTTCCAGTTCCTTCACCAGACCGCGGCTGCGGCTTTCATCAACGCTGCCGCCGTCGCGGGCGGCATTGGTCAGGTCGGCCAGCACGTCAGCCGACTTCAGCATGACCTTCAGGACATCCTGTGTCGGCTCAAGCTTGTTGGAACGAACGCAATCAAGTGTGGTCTCGAAGACATGCGCGAAAGCGACGAGATCATCCAGACCGAAGGCGCCAGCGCCACCCTTGATCGAATGGACGGCACGGAACACCGCATTGACGGTTTCCGGATCGCGATCGCCATCATTCATTTTCAGAAGACCGGATTCCAGTTCGGCGAGCTGCTCCTCGCACTCCTGGAAGAAGATCTCTTTGATTTCGTTCATATCCATAGGAGAAAATCCTGGGTTTAAGCGGTTACACGCTCAATGGCATCGATCAGCTTGGCAGGGTCGAAAGGCTTGACGATCCAGCCGGTGGCGCCGGCCTGGCGCGCGCGGTTCTTCTTTTCCGCATCGCTTTCGGTCGTCAGGACCAGGATCGGGATCGCACGATACTTGTCGTTGCGGCGAACACCCTCGATAAAGCCGAAACCGTCAAGGCGCGGCATGTTGATGTCGGTGACGATGACATCAGGATTGGATTCTTCCAGAACCTCGAGGCCCTCGACGCCGTCTTCAGCCTGGATCGTCTCGAAGCCCGCATTATTGAGGGTCACGAGAAGCATGTTCCTTATGGTCCGTGAATCATCCACGGTAAGCACTTTTTTCTTCATTGCCGGATCTCCTTGGCGAGCAGATGGTGGATATCGACACCAATCAGCTGCATGGTTTTCTGAAATGCGTCCGAAACCTTGCTGAACGTGAAGGCGAGCTTGTCCTGGTCCCAGGTCTTGGCGGCTGCTATCAGGACCTGCGCGCTCAGGGCTCCGACGCGTTCGACCGCGGACGCGTCGATGGCCAGATCATTGCCGCGCAACGAGACGAGCTTGTCGCGAAGCATGGTTGCTTCGTTCAGATCAAGCACCGCTGACAGGTTCAGCGTTTTCCCAGTTTTCCTTGCCGCCATCAGCTCTTCCTTGTCTCCTGGTTACTGCTCAACGTATGTGAGCGGCGCTCATATACCGGTCCGTTAGTAAACAATCCGCCCTCCGGCCGAGGCGACCGGCTGCACAAATCCGAAGTCCTCGTCGTCAGCCACGACATCGGCGGTCCGCCTGATGCCGATCGCCGGGGAGAACAGCGGCGCGGGGCGCGCGGGCTCGGCGTTCTGCCGGGCAATACGAAACTCGCGGATCGTTTGGCCGAGTTCGACGATGACACTGTGCAGGTAGTCGGCGCCTTCGGCTGAACGCGATGCGGAAGCCGCGTTATCGGTCATCTGGGCGCCGAGGCCCTTCACGTCAGCTGTCACGACATCGAGGTTCGCAGCGTGTTCGCTGGCCTGATTAGCGACCATCGCGATCGCCGTGTTGATCTCACTGACCTGGCGAACGATGCTGCCAATCGAATCCTGCGTACGTCCAACCATCTGGACGCCGGCATCCACCTGCGACTTGGTGGTGCTCACCAGCGTCTTTATCTCGCGCGCCGCGTCCGCCGAGCGTTGCGCTAGCGCACGTACTTCCTGCGCGACCACGGCAAAACCACGTCCGGAATCGCCGGCGCGCGCGGCTTCGATGCCAGCATTCAGCGCCAGCAGATTGGTTTGGAAAGCAATCTCGTCGATTGCGCCGATGATTTGTCCGATCCGCTCGGCAGACTGTTCGATATCCGCCATCGCAGCAATCGCGCGCCCGACAACCTGGCCGCTTTCTTCGGCCGCGGCGCGGGTCGTGGCCGCCGCCTGCTCGGCAGCCCGGCTACCCGCGGCGCCGTGGCGAACGCTTTCCGACAGATCGGCAAGCGCAGCTGCAGAGGAGAGCAACTGCTGGGCATGAACGGACGCGTTTCCGGCGAATTGCTTCGACGCATCGCCAAGCGTCTGGACGGAGGTTCCGGCAACCGCCGTCTTTTCGGCGATCGCCTGAAATTTGGCCTGGACGGCATCGAGCGCACCGTTGAGCGCCTGCGCGATATCCCGATGGGCGCCGTCTTCCTCGATGGTCGCACGAACCGTGAGGTCGCGCGTGGCAAGGCCATTGATAACATCGGCGAATACGCGTGCGACGTCCGCCTTGTCACTGGCGCGCTGATCGGCAAGCGCACGCTGCTGGGTGGCCCGCAAGGCATTGAAACGCAAGGATACGGCAATCTCGACATCCACCATCACGAGGCGAATGATCGCCGACATGAGGTCGGAGATTTCCTTGGCACGACGACGGCTGCTCGGCAGGAAGGAGCGACCGGCCAACTCGGTTGCGAGGCCGCCGATGATATGCTCGAGAACAACGCCATGACCCGCGACATGCCAGCGCGGGTCGAGACCCATCTTGCTTTCGGAATCAGACAGAACCTTCACACGCTCGGCATAAAGGCTGTCAAAGCGCGCATCGGTCAGAACATCCCAGTGGGAGGCCTGCAGGTCGTGGAGGCGCTCGACCTGACGTTCGCTCTCGAAATTCCGCGCCGCGTCTGGAAACGATTGAAAACGCTGAAAAAGGTCACGCAGACCGGCGGTCAGATGCTGCTGAAGGTCGAGACGGTGGCGCCGGACCAAATCACAGTGTTCGGCGTCGAGACCGGCAAAGCGCAGCCTCTCGCGCAAGCTGCCTGCCTGCGCTCCTCGAGCCTGATCTGATGGCATTTCCTGCCCCAACACCTGTCCCCAACCACATGCCGGGCGCTTGCCCGTCATTAAACTATTGCTCCGCGCGGCGTGCACGCTGCCGATTGGTGGCTTGCCTCGGCTGCAGCCGGCGGCGTGAAGCCTCCCCATCAGTCGATTCTGCTTCGGAGCTGCTTGATGAGATGGATTCCGGATCGACCGGTACGGCGGTGCGGCGTCATGCCTGGTGGGAACGAGTGAGTTTTCCCATTCCGACGTGTCATGCAATGTTTATGGTTAATTCCTTGCCTGAAGGTTAATGCGTGTTTTATGAATGTCGACTTTCCAGCAGGCCCCAATAACCATCTATGAATTACTGGGCTTGCGTTGCGGCGCTGCTACAGTCCTAGGCAAGCTTTGTGGTATATGCCCGGAAATAACCGTGACATGACGTCAGAAGGATTGGGCAATGATTGTTTTCGGATTGGGGTCGTGCGTTCTTTCGATCGCTGTTCTCGCAGCCGTTGCGCTGCTTGACCGTATCGAAGCGACCCGCAGCCAGGTTGCCCTGCGCGTCCTTTAAAATTCCACAACCAGATTGTAACGAGTGGTCAAACGCACCGGCATGCCGGTGCGTTAATCTTTGGCTTTACTGCGGTATTTGAGTTCAGCGGGAATTGCATTCATGTCTGCCAGACTTGGTCTCCTCATCGTTCTTGGCGTGACGCTCTGGCGAGTCATCACCCTCCATTTCGACACGACCGATCTGTTCGTCGACGAGGCGCAATACTGGTTCTGGTCGCAGAATCTCGATTTCGGTTACTACTCGAAGCCGCCGATGATCGCCTGGGTCATTCGAGCCATGACGGAGCTTGCAGGATCGACGTCGATCTACTGGATCAGGGTGAGCGGACCGCTGATCTACATGGCAACCGCGATCATGCTGATGAAGACGGCCAAGCGCTTTGTCGGACCGAGGATTGAAGGGTGGACCGGCGCGACCTTCATCACCCTGCCCGGCGTTGCCCTGTCATCTGTGTTCTTTTCGACCGATGTCGTGCTTCTCTTTTTCCTGACGATGGCACTATGGGCCTATTTCGGCCTGACCGAGAAGCGTTCCGTCGGCCTCTCCATCCTCATGGGATCTGCCGTCGGCTGCGCCTTCCTCTCGAAATACGCGATCCTCTTTGTCGTTCCCGGCGGGTTGATCGCGCTCATTCTGCTTCCGAGCGCACGCATCGCCTGGCGCGATTTTTTCACAGCCGTCATCGTTGCGCTTGTCGTTGCTGCGCCAAATCTCTGGTGGAATCTTGCCCATGACGGAACAACGGTCCGTCACACCACCAACATCGCGCATTGGAGCAAGCCCGGCGTCAATGTGGCCGGCGGCCTGGAATTCTTCGCGGCGCAATTCGGCGTCGTCGGGCCGATCGTATTCTTCGCGATGCTCTGGGCCGTTGTCCGCGCACTCAAGGGCAAGAGCGAGCCTAGGGAAAAGCTGCTGATCTGGCTGTCTATCCCTGTCGTTGTGCTGATCACCTTCCAGGCGCTGGTGGCCAAGGCTTATGCCAACTGGGGCGTGACGGCCTATATCGCGGGAACGATCCTTGCCGTGTGGTTGCTTGACCGCCTTTGGCCCAAGGGCCTGCGCCTGTCGCTTGCCATAAATGGCACGGCGAGTTTTCTGTTTCCTCTTGCCGCGATCTTTGCGCACCAGCTGGTGCTGCCGAACGGCAGCGAGATCATGAAGCGCTATCTCGGCCGTAGCGCGATCAGCCGCGAGGCTGGCGAGCTGGCGCGGCAGTCCGGCACCTCGATCATTGTCAGCGACAGCCGCGATCTCCTGGCGGACATGTTCCACACGCTGAGGAACGATCCTGTCCGTATCTACGCGCAGCCGCCCGTCGACGCGCCTGACAACTATTACGAGCAGACCTTTGCGCTGCCGAGCGACGTTGCAGACGACGTGCTTTTTGTGACGACACACCCGGTCGAGTGCGCCCAAACGCCTGAGCTGGTCCGCAGCTGGCAGCCGACGGAAGGCTACTACCGCGGCAAGACTATCTTTTCCTACAGGATTTCGCCCGCCTGCCTGACCGGCAAATAGGACCTCACTTCGGGGTAGACGGGAGGCCAAGGCATGTTCCCGTCCCCTCAACCTCCACAAACACGACGCCCCCTCGCTCGAAGGCGAGACGCAACTGCGCCTCGGTTGCACGATGGATATCGTGATGCTTTCCTTCGTAGTCACGGATGGTGCTGCGCGACACGGCGGCCTGTTCCGCGAGGTCGAGCTGCGTCCAGCCAAGCAATCCGCGAGCGGCCCGGCACAATGCCGGGGTCAGAATTGTTTCCTTTGCGCCTTGACCCATAATGTCAAACCACCCATATTGGTTGATATAGGCCATATATGTCATGTTTTAAACGGGATTTCCAGTTCGGGAGAGAATGATGCCGCACGATACGCCTTTGATTTCGACAATCGTCGGAGGCCTCGTGCTTGCGTTCGTTCTCGGCACGCTCGCCCACAGGCTCCGAATGCCGCCTCTGGTCGGCTATCTCGTCGCAGGCGTTCTCGCCGGCCCGCATACGCCGGGCTTTGTTGCCGACCAAAGCCTTGCGCCTGAACTGGCCGAGATCGGCGTCATCCTGCTGATGTTCGGCGTCGGGCTGCACTTCTCCCTGAAAGACCTCCTCTCCGTTCGCGGCATCGCGGTACCCGGCGCCATCGTGCAGATTGGATTTGCCACGCTACTCGGCTGGGGACTGGGGGCGCTCATGGGATGGCCGACAGGAGGGAGCCTTGTCTTCGGACTCGCTCTTTCCGTCGCTTCGACAGTCGTCCTCTTGAAGGCGCTGCAGGAGCGACGGCTGATCGATAGCGATCGCGGCAGGATCGCGGTCGGTTGGTTGATCGTCGAGGACCTCGCAATGGTCCTGGCGCTCGTTTTGATCCCGGCAGCCGCCAGCATCGGCGGTGGAGAGCATGCGACGGCAGAGCCGCTTTCAGCCGCGATCAGCCGGCTCCTCGGCCTCGACCTTGGCATGGGCGGCATCATCGTCATGACCCTGGTCAAGGTCGTGATATTCGTCGGGGTGATGCTGGTTTTCGGGGGCCGCCTCATTCCCTGGACGATGCACCGCATCGCGCACAGTGGATCCCGCGAACTGTTCCGCCTCGGCGTGCTTGCGATCGCGCTCGGCGTTGCCTTCGGTGCCTCGAAACTGTTTGGCGTGTCGCTGGCGCTCGGCGCCTTCTTTGCCGGCATGGTTCTGGCCGAGAGCGAACTCAGCCAGCGCGCCGCCCAGGAAAGCTTGCCGCTCCGCGATGCCTTCACGGTCCTCTTCTTCGTCTCGGTCGGCATGCTGTTCGATCCGAACATCCTGATCGATAAACCGCTGCCAGTGTTTGCCACCGTTCTCATTATCGTGATCGGCAAGTCGATCGCCGCCTTCCTGATCGTACGGCTGTTCCGCAAACCTGTCGGCACGGCGCTGACGATTTCGGCGAGCCTTGGGCAGATCGGCGAATTCTCCTTCATCCTGGCCGCACTCGGCGTCTCGCTCGGTCTGCTGCCCGAGGAGGGGCGCGACCTCATCCTTGCCGGCGCGCTGATCTCGATCATCCTCAACCCTCTGCTGTTCTACGCCTGCGATCGGTTGCGCCGCGTGCTGGAGCGGACAAAGCGCGAAGAGCCGATAGCGGCGAATGTGCCAGAGCCGGCTAAAGAGCCCGAGCCAGAGGAAGAGGAGAACAGGCAGCCGACGGCGCTTCGCGGGCATGCAATCATTGTCGGTTACGGCCGTGTCGGCAGCATCGTCGGTCAAAACCTCAAATCATCGGGCACGCCCTTCCTTGTCATCGAGGACTCGAGCAACCGCATCGGCGAACTGCGGGATCAGGGGATCGAAGCGATCAGCGGCAATGCCGCCTCGCGCGAGCTGCTCGACCTCGCAAACATCGCCGGCGCCCGCAGTCTCGTCATCGCCATCCCCAACGCATTCGAGGCGTGCAGGGTTGCCGACCAAGGGCGCACCATCAACCCTTCGCTTCTGATCGTCGCCCGCGCGCATTCCGACGCCGAAGTGGATGAATTGCTGGAGTACGGTGCAGACACTGTTATCATGGGCGAACGCGAAATCGCCATGGGCATGGTTGACCGGCTCGCCCAAGTGCATCATGACAGTGTGCGCTATGAAGATGAGGCCGACACTGCTACAATTGCAGTCGAGGACACGCCTTCTCCCGATAAAGAATGAGAGACTTTTGCGCCGTTGAGCCGGTACGAGGTTGAAAATCCAGATGACCACGAGATGAGGCTCGACGCACGCCGCATGGGCAGCCGCGTTGCGATCTCGCTGGTCATTGCCGTCTTCGCCTATCTTGGCCTTCTGTTCGGCGGCAATCTGGTCATCGTCCCCAGCCGCGGTGCGAACTCGGTCTCCTCGTCCGCCAAGGACGGCCAGCCGCTGCAGCTGAGCGCTCGCGATACCGTCCGCGGCATTTTGACCGCCGAGCGCAAGGCGGCTCCCAAACATGTTCCTTACGACTCCGGCGCAGCAGCCATTGGCGCGACGCCTGATATCGAGCTCCGCCTTGGCGGTGAGCAGCCCCTCGCAACCTTCCATCCCGCGCTTCGCGCCGCCGATGCGAAGGCTTACGACTCGCACGGCCCGCCTGCGGCCTCGGCATGAATGCGCGCCGGTCCGGCGCTTTCCATTGCTTTTAATACACGCCGCCAGCGCGAGGAGCGCAGGCTCAAGCGTTATCAAGGATAAACAACAACATGCGTAATTCACCATGGCTGGTGTTCACCTATACGGTGATCATTCTCCTCGGCATTCTGATCGCTCTGCCGAACGCACTGCCGCAATCCACCCTCGCGCGTCTGCCCTCGTGGCTGCCGCATAACCAGGTTTCGCTCGGTCTCGACCTTCGCGGCGGCTCGCACCTCGTTCTCGAAGTTGACGAAGCGGACCTGACCCGCGAGCGCCTGCAGTCGCTCCTGCAGGATGCCCGCCGCGTCCTTCGCGAGAAGAACATCCAGACGAAATCAGTCGTTCGCAATCAGAACCAGATCGTCGTGACCCTGACGGATACGGCACAGACGGACGATGCGGTCACACAGCTGAAGACGCTCGGCAATGCGATTGCCACCGGCCTCAGCGCCGGCCAGTCCGATCTCTCGGTTACGACCAGCGGCGGCAATATCCTCGTCGCCTTCTCGCCGGCCGGCATTGCAGCCAATGTCGATTCCGCGGTCCAGCAGAGCCTTGAAGTCATTCGCCAGCGCGTCGACCAGGTCGGCGTCGCCGAACCGACGATCCAGCGCATCGGCGGAAACCGCGTGCTCGTGCAGCTCCCGGGCGCACAGGACCCGTCTCGCCTTCGCCAGCTTCTCGGCTCGACCGCGAAGATGTCCTTCCACATGCTTTCTCCGAACAACGCTCCGGGACCGGGCGTGACGATGCTGAAGGATGAGCAGGGCAACAGCTTTGCAGTTCTCGACCGCGTCGAGATTTCGGGTGACCGTCTTTCGGATGCGCGCGTCAGCTTCGATCCGAATACGCATGAGCCCGTCGTCAGCTTCCGCTTCGACAGCGCCGGCGCAACCCGCTTCGCCGACATCACCCGTCAGAACGTCGGCAATCCGTTCGCCATCGTTCTCGACGATAAGGTGCTGAGCGCACCTGTCATCCGCGAACCGATCACCGGCGGCTCCGGCCAGATTTCGGGCAACTTCTCGGCTGACAGCGCAACAACGCTCGCCGCCATGCTGCGCGCCGGCGCCCTGCCTGCCAAGCTGACCGTCATCGAAGAACGCACCGTCGGTGCCGACCTCGGCGCGGACGCCATCCGCATGGGTATCTATTCGGGTCTCGTCGGCTTCGCGCTTGTCGCAGCCTTCATCTTCATCCTGTATGGCACGTGGGGCTTCCTCGCGAACTTCGCGCTGCTCATCCACACGATCCTGACCTTCTCGGCCCTGACGCTTGTCGGAGCAACGCTGACGCTGCCAGGTATCGCGGGTGTCGTCCTCGGTATCGGTCTTGCGGTCGACGCGAACGTTCTCATCAACGAGCGCATCCGCGAAGAGACGCGCAAGGGCAAGAGCGCCTTCGCTGCCATCGATACCGGCTTCCGCCGCGCTTATTCGACGATTATCGACGGCAACATGACGGCGCTGATCGCAGCGGCCATCCTGTTCTGGTTCGGCACCGGCCCGGTCCGCGGCTTCGCTGTGACCATGGCGCTTGGCCTGATCATCTCGATGTTCACGTCTGTCGCCTTCGTTCGCGTCACGATGATCGAGATCACACGCCGTCGTAAGCTGAAGGTCCTGAACATCAAGCCGATGATCCCGATGATGTTCAACCCTTACGGCCGCCATATCCAGTTCATGAAGGCTCGCTTCTTCGGCGTGACGGTCTCGGCGCTTCTGTCGATCGCCTCGGTCGTCCTCTTCATCCATCCGGGTCTCAACTACGGCGTCGACTTCCGCGGCGGCATCCAGATGTCGGTCAAGACGCAGGAGGCCGCCGATCTCGGCCGCTTCCGCGAAGGCTTGAACAGCCTTGGCCTCGGCGAAGTCTCCCTCCAGACCTACGGCGACAACAACACCATGGCGGTGCGTGCGCAGCGTCAGGAAGGTGGGGAAGAAGCCCAGACGGCAGCCGTTGAAAAGCTGAAGGCGGAGATCGTCAAGATCGACCCGTCGGCAACCGTTACCGGCACCGATGTCATCGGTCCGAAGGTCAGCGGCGAGCTCGCCTGGGCCGGCATTCTGTCGGTCGTCATCGCAAGCTTGGCGATGCTTTTCTACATCTGGTATCGCTTCGAATGGCCATTCGCTGTCGGCGCTATCGTCACGCTTATCCTCGACGTGACCAAGGCGATCGGTTTCTTCGCGCTGACCGGCCTCGACTTCAACCTGACAGCCATCGCAGCCATCCTGACGCTCGTCGGCTATTCGGTGAACGACAAGGTCGTGGTCTATGACCGCATGCGTGAAAACATGCGCCTCTACAAGTCGATGCCGCTGCGCGAGATCATCGACCGGTCGATCAACGAGACGCTCGCACGAAGCCTCTACACCAACGCGACGGCGTTTCTTGCCTTGCTGCCGATGGCGATCTGGGGCGGCAGCGCGGTCTCGAGCTTCGCGATCCCGATGGTCTTCGGCATTCTCGTTGCCGGCGCGTCGTCGGTCTTCATCGCAGCACCGATCCTGCTCTTCCTCGGCGACTGGCGTCGTCGCCACGGCAAGGCCATTGCTGCGGCCGAACCCGAAGCAGAAATCATCCCTCCGGAAGAGGGCCAGCCGCGCAAGACCGCCGGCTGAGTGCTAGTGAGATCAAACGAAATGAGGGCGCCGGTTGCGGAACCGGCGCCCTCTTTCTATTCTCGCCCGACTGGGAGGTTCTGCAGCATGTCGTCCGAGCAACCGATTGAATCGACTGAAAACGAGGAGCGCATTCGGCGCTTCCTGGCAATCGCCTCGCACGATCTGCAATCGCCGCCGCGAGACATCGCGATGTACGCGGAAATCCTGCTCGACGACTTGGCCGGCAAGCTTGACGGAGACCAGTTGAAGAGCCGGGCCTGGTACCGACCCCACCTATCAGGACAAGATCTTCGACGCCTTCTGGAAGCTGCCGCAGGCAGGGCGACCCGCCGGCCCGGGGCTTGGCCTCACGGCCGCGCGAGAAAAACCTGCGCGCGCTCGATGGCAGCATCCACCTGCATGCTCAAGCCGCCGACCCTTCAGCAATTCCGCGAAGTGTTGGACGGACTGGACAGTTTGAATTTGCAGGCGCGTGGAGATAGCTTAGTTCTTTATGCGGAACCTTCGAGGCAAACCCCAATTATAACGGCATGACGTTTATACTTGCACTAATGCTGGCGATGGCGACGCCTCCCAATCCATCCGGACTGTATTCAATGGTATCTGGCATCCATCACGTGACCCTCCTGACCCGAAAGGTGCAGGCAAACGTGGATTTCTACGCGGGTTTTCTCGGCATGCGGCTGGTCAAGCAGACCGCCGGATTCGAAGACGCCACGCAGCTTCATCTCTTCTACGGGGACGGCGTTGGCAGCCCCGGCTCGTTGGTGACCTTCCTTGTATGGGAAGACGGTTCACCCGGCCGCGTCGGCCACAGCCAGATCGGTGAGCTGTCGCTTGCGATCGATCCATCGAGCATCGGCTATTGGCTCACCCGCTGCATGAGTTTCGGACTTCGCTCTGAAGGCCCGGCCGATGAGTTTGGCGAACCTGTGCTGCGGCTGAAGGACCCCGACAATATCATCGTCAAGCTCGCCGGCGCCCGTGATCTGAAGTCGCCCGCTACCTGGGACGGCGCGGGCGTTCCGGTCGAACACGCCATTCAGCGGGTACGCGGCGTCACCATGCTCACCGAGAAACCGGCCGAAAGCCGTGACTTCGCGGAGCGTCATTTCGGCTACCGCTTCCAGGAAACGCGCGGCAATATCGACCGGCTTGTCTCGGAATCGGGCGATATTGTCGACATCAGGAATGCCCAGGGCTTCTGGTCCGGCGCGCCCGGTACCGGGACGGCCGATCACGTCGCCTTCCGCGCCGTAGACGAGAAGCAACTTCACAAGGTGCACGATGCCCTGAAGGAAAGCGGCGCGTCGGCGACGAACCTGCACGATCGCAAGTATTTCGAATCGCTCTATGCCCGCGAGCCAGGCGGCACACTGATCGAATTGGCGACAGACAAGCCCGGCATGATGGTGGACGAGCCGCGGGCCACGCTCGGCACCAAGCTTTTCGTTCCCAAGGACCCAATCACCGATCTCAAGGATCTGAAGGTCGTACTGCCGCAATTTTCGATGCCCGGCGAGCCCCGCATCAACTACCGCGACCTGCCCTTCGTGCACCGCTTTTATACGCCGCCGGATCCTGACGGCAGCGTCTTCGTGCTGTTGCACGGCTCAGGCGGCAACGAAACGACGTTGATGCCCCTGCTGCACGAGGCTGCCCCGCGTGCCACGCTGCTTGGCGTGCGCGGACGGGCGACGGAGGAAGGCATTCCGCGCTGGTACAAGCGCATCACGCCGTTCTCCTTCGACCAGGACGATATCAAGAACGAAGCCGAGGCCTTTGCCGCCTTCATCGAGGGAGCCGTATCGTCCTACGGCCTGGATCCGAAGAAGATCGTCTATGTCGGCTATTCCAACGGCGCGAACCTGCTCAACTCGCTCCTCTATCTGCATCCGAATTTGGTGCACAAAGCTGTGCTGTTGCGCTCCATGCCGGTCCTGAAGGATTATCCGCACGCCGATCTCAAAGGCACGGATCTCTTGGTCATCAGCGGCAAGACGGATGCTTACGGCAAATATGCCAGCGACCTCGAAACCCGGCTGAAACAATCGGGAGCGACCGTCGACTCTGATGTCATCGCCGGCGGACACGATCTCGGCGACGCTGATGTTTCGATCATCCAGAAATGGCTGGCACAGCAGATCAACTAGCTCGGAACGGCTTTTTCGCAGGGGCGGCACCGGCCCTGCCTTCCCCTGCATTCATGCACCGACGCGCGCGGACACGCCCGCAATTCCGTCCTTTTGCGGCGTTCGGAAGCAACGTTTCAAAGCAAAGACAAACAAGCCTTCACAAACTCGCGCTTGACGATAGCGAACAAAGGTCTGCTGTTCCCGACGGTTGTACCTTTCTGCTTCGTGCTAAACGTCAGCAACGAACGCCACTGCGCAAAGGCCCTCGGTTATTTGTTATTCATGAAGACGTGCCCGTCTCTTTTCCAGAAATTGAAAGGCAATGCCATGACTGTTTGCAACACTTATACGGCGTAAATATATTTCGACGCTGCCGTATTTTTTTATACAATATACGTCGACATCTTTACATATCTTTTCTCAATTTGATCATACTATATATTTTTGAAACTAGAATTATGAATTATTACGAATTATTTCCACTTACATTATCCCCGGAATTCAGCATTTATCTTTTAAATCTATATTTAGATTGTCTTGAACGATACAGAAGGCAAGAAATTACCACATTCGTCTGCGAACTGCTCCAACTGTTCTATTTTGCTGCAGCGCAAAATGCTCCTTGCCGAAGCGGGGTCCCAGCCCTATCCTCGCCTCGACATCGATCGCAGAAGGGGAATTTGCATGCCTCCTCGGCCCGTGGACATCAGCCTGATCATCTCGTCGAGAAATCGGGCCTATGGACTAACGAACTGCCTGGATGCCGTTTCTATTGCCGCCCGCCAGGCAGACTATCTGAGACTTGAACTGGTCTTCGTGGACAATGGCTCCACGGACGAGACGTCGGACGTCGTCCGCCAATGGGCGTCGACCGCGCCGATCAAGACCAACTTGATCTATGAAGCGAAACCCGGCCTCGCCGTCGCCCGCAACACGGGCCTCAACGCCGCGAGAGGCCGTGTCCTCGCCTTCACCGACGACGACTGCGAGATTTTCCCCGACTATTTCAGCACGCTCGCAGCGCTTTTCAGTTCGGATACCGAGATGGTCATGCGCGGCGGGCGGATCGAGCTCGGCGACACACGCGACCTGCCGGTCACGATCAAGCCCGAGATGGAACCTGCGGTATTGAGCAGCGAGCTGCATGCCGGCGGCTTCATTCATGGCGCGAACATGGCGTTTCCCCATGGGCTGGTCGAGAAGATCGGCTTTTTCGATACTCGCTTCGGGGCGGGCTCCCCTTTCCGCTCCGGTGAGGACACCGACTACGTGCACCGCGCCTTCAATGCCGGCGTGCGTGTCGAATATCTGCCGGATTTTGCCGTCAAACACTTCCATGGACGGCGTGAACTCGCGGATATCAAGCGTCTCCAGACCGGCTACGCCTTCGGCAACGGAGCGCTGTACGCCAAATATCTCTTCGATCGCCGCTCGAACATGCGCGGCATGCTGCGCTGGGAAATCCGCCAGGCGCTCATGGAGGCCATCGGGCGCCGAAAACTCAACGAGGAACTTGGCCTGACCTACCGCAGCCAGCTTCGTGACAACCTGACCGGCATGCTCGCCTACTGGCGAGCGCCGAAGGCAAAGCAGCCCGCCTGAGGTTTCGCTTCGCCGCCAACAGAATCACCGCGCGACTCTTCGCGAGCCAAATTCGATTGGATAATGCATGGCCGATACGGCAATTGCGCACGCCGAGCTTAAGAAGAAAACCGCACTTTCCGTCCTCTGGTCGGTCATTCGCGTGGCCTGGAGCACAATCGCGACCTTCGTGATCTTCGTCATCCTCGCACGCATTCTCGGGCCCGGCGATTTCGGTACCTTCGCGCTTGCGAGCCTCTTCGTGGAAATCGGCCGCGTGCTTGCCTATGCAGGCCTCGGCGATGCGGTCACGCGCCAGCTTGATCTCGACGAGGAGCTTGCCGATACCGCCTTCTGGGCGACGATCGCCTTCAGCGCCATCGTTGCCTCGCTGGTGTTCTTCTTCGCGCCCTACTACGGCGATCTGGTGCGCGATCCATCGGTTTCAGGCATTCTGCGCTGGCTGGCACCACTGCTTCCGATTTCGTCGCTGGCCGTCATCCACAATGCGCGCCTTGCCCGTGAATTCGGCCACAAGAGCCTCGCCGGGCAGGCAATCGCCGCCAGCCTGCTCTCAGGCATCACCGCAGTCGTCTGCGCCTTTCTCGGCTGGGGCGTCTGGGCGCTCGTTGCGCAGACCGCGGTGAACGCCGCCGTGACCGTGCTCCTCGGCTGGTTCTACTATCCCTGGATGCCGAAGTTTCGCTTCAATGTGCCGATGTTCCGGTCCGTTTTCCTCTTCAGCATCAGCCTTGTCGTGACTCAGCTGATGTGGATGCTGCTTGCCCGCGTGCAGGATATCTTCATTTCGCGCTGGTTCGGCCCGGTCGAAGTCGGCCGCTATCGCATTGCCTGGCGGCTGATCGAGCTGATCGGCCAAGCGGTGCTGGCCCCGATCGGCAGCGTATCGCTCGTCACGTTGTCGCGCCTGCAGAACGACCACACGGCCTTCCGCAACGCCTACAACAAGATCGTCGGTGCAGCCGCGCTCGGAACCATCCCGCTGCTGCTCGGCTTCGGCGCCCTGTCGAACGACATGATCGCGCTGCTCTTCGGCAACAAGTGGGGCAATGCCGGCGATATCGCCACCGTCCTCGTGCTGATGGCGGTTCCCTTCGTCACGAACTTCTTTGCCTCGTCGGCGCTCTCGGCCGTCAACCGGGCGGAATCGATCCTGTCCGTCGCCGCCCTGCAGCTCGTGACGACGCTGATCCTCACCTGGCTGCTCGTCCCCTACGGCGTTGTCGCCGTTGCTGCGGGCTATACGCTGCGTGCCTGGCTGACGATGCCCTATCAGCAATATGTGCTTCAGCGATACGCGCATATCGAATCCAAAAGCACGCTGAAGGCCGTCGCCCTGCCCTTCTGCGGCGCGACACTGATGGCCGTCTGCGTGTGGTTCGCGCATCCGGTCATCGTAGAGCACATTCAAAACCGCTGGCTCGCGCTTGGCCTTAGCATCGGCCTGGGCGGACTGATTTACCTGGCGTTCCTGCCGATCTTCGGCCGCTCGGTCATCCGCCCTTACATCGCGCTTGCCATGTCCCTCAACCCATTCCGCAAACAGGCCGAAGCCTAGCCGCTTGCATGGACCCGAGTGTCCGTAAACAAGGAGCATTTCATGGAATCCAATATTACGATCATCAACCGCCTGCAGGGCGTGATCGCCAATTGCCTTTCCGACCTCTTTGATCCGTCCGAGCGTTTTGCGCTTCTCGACTTCCCGAACCACTACAATATTGGCGACAGCGCCATCTGGCTCGGCGAGCTTGCCTATTTCGACAAGAAACGTACGCGCCCGACCTACGTGACCGAGATCCCGACCTATGATGAAGACCGGATGCTCGGCGCGATCAGCAGCGGTCGCATTTTCCTGCACGGCGGCGGCAATTTCGGTGACATCTGGGCCGGCTACCGCCAGTTCCGCGAAGGCCTGCTCGACAAGCACAAGGGCCGCCCGATCGTCCAGATGCCGCAGACGATCCATTTCAAGGAGCAGGCAAATGTCGACAGCACCGCGCGTGCGATCGAGCGCCACGGTCAGTTCACGCTTCTCGTTCGCGACCAGCGAAGCCTGGAATTTGCCCAGCGCTGGTTCCAGTGCGAAACGCGGCTTTGCCCGGACATGGCCTTCTGCATCGGTCCGGTCACTCGACCGACGCCGCAGCACGAGCTGCTGCTCAATCTGCGTGAGGACCAGGAAGTCGGCACCGCACAGGACCTGACGGCAGCAACCTTGCGTCCGGGTACCGTGAAATCGGACTGGCCCGACGAGCCTGCCGATTTCCAGCGCCAGACGAAGCACGCCGCGATCCTGAAGGGCCTTCTCACCGGCCGTATCGGCGGCCGCGCGCGGATGACGGAGCTTGCCTATCGCGAACGGGCGCAGCAGCGTTTCGACCGTGGCGTCGCCCTGCTGAGCTCGGCGCGCCAGGTCATCACCGATCGCATGCACGGGCATATCATGTGCGTGCTCTTGGGCGCCGATCACTGCGTTCTCGACAACAGCTACGGCAAGACGAGCAGCTTCATCGAGGCCTGGGGCACCTGCAACAGCGACAAGGCGGAGCTTGCCTCAACGGTCGACGAGGCGCTCGCCATCCTCGATGCGCGTCGCGTCGCCGCTGCGGCCGCCGCCTGATTTGAGATCAGCCTCGCCGGGCAACCAGAATCCCGGCGAGCACCACTGCCCCGCCGACCGCCTGCATCGGGCCGATCGGTTCGCTGAGCAGAACCCAGGCGAGGATTGCCGCCACGACCGGCTGCAGCAGCAGCGTCAGTGAGGAGAAGGCGGCCGGCAGATAGGCGAGCGCATAGGCAATCGCCACCTGCCCGCCCGCGTGGCTGACGAAGGCAAGACCGAAGACGATCGCCCAGCCATAGGCCGTCGGCGGTAGCATGTGGCCTTCGTAGAAGAAGCCGATCGGGAAGATGCAGACAGCAGCCGACGCCGTGCTCCAGAGCATGATGCGGACCGTATCGAACCGGCTGCGCAGCTTGCCGATTGCCAGGATGTAGCCGGCATAGAACACGGCTGCGATGACCGCGACGCCATCGCCGCTGAGGTCGCCATTGCCAAGCGCCGCAGGACCGCCCTTCAGGACAACCACGCCAGAAAGCGCCAATACCAGCCCGAGAACGAAGACACGGGTAACGACTGCGCCGAAAAACAGAAGCCCGATCACCGTGACAAAGACGGGAGCCAGATTGGCAAGCAGCGTCGCATTGGCCACCGACGTCATGGTGATGGAGAGGTGCCAGGCCGCGAGATCCATGGCGAGCAGGACACCCGGCACGACCAGCAGGGCATAGTCGGATAGCTTTTCAGGCTTCGAGCCCGCATCCTTGCCCTTCGCAAGCGAGAATATGAAGATCGGGATCAGCGCCAGGGCGACGCGCCAGAAGGCCGTCGCCATCGGCCCGACTTCCGACAACCGCACGAAGATCGGCGAGCCGCCGATCGCCGCGCCGCCGAGGATCAGGGCGGCGAGGGGAAAACGGTTGGATGCGGGGGTTTCTGCGACGGTGGAAGCGGCCTGCGACATTAGCTCTCGATGCGTTCTGACCGCCTGACGACCGGCGGCGAGCAACGGACCTATCAGAAGCGATGGTGTTGTGATAGCCGAGGAGCGACAGGGGCAGGCAAAAGCGCAATCTTATTGCCCGCCGATGCGAATTTGCAGCACCGAGCCTATCAGCCGGAAATGACGGTCGAGAATTCAGGCGCCCCGCGAATTGTGTTGCTGACCGTGCAGATTTCTTCCGCCGCATGGGCGATCTTCATGCGCGTCTCTTCATCGAGGTCGCCCTTGATCGAGAAGGCGATGTTGAATGTCTGGACACGCGACGGGCCTTCGCTTGCCTTCTCGCCAGTAACGTCGGCCGTGATCTCCGTGATCCGGTCGAGCATGCCCATCTGGCTTGCGGCAATGCGCGCGCTCAGGACCAGGCAGGCTGACAGCGACGCATAGAGGAGGTCAAGCGGATTGAAGCCAGGTTGCGAGGCGCCGGTGACGATATCGAGCTCACCCTTGGTGGCCGAGGTGACATGTGGAAAGCCGGTGCGACCAAGAACGGCGGTTGCTCCAACGGGACGGGGACGAGCCTTGAGATCGGCGGCCATGAGAAAATCCTTTGGTGATGACAGCCTGTGCTAGATAAGGATTTTGATTGCCCGCGGCAATGCGCTTCAGCTCCGGCGAAGGGGCGGAAACAGACCACTCGGGTGATTCGGCCGACTCCAATCCGTCCGCTCGTCAACCTCAGTTTCCCATCCCGATTTCTAAGGATAGCCCCAGGTCAGCTTCAAAGTGCAATATAAGCTTGCACTAAAACAGAAACGACTCAATGGAGTTATCCATGCGAACACTTGCGGCTGTTCCTGATGCACCCAGCGTCGTCCTCGATGCCGAACCCTTCGGCTATGTCAGAAAAGTCTACCTCGACGACGAAGCCTGCTGGGGCCTGTTCGATTCCGATGGCGATGTGATCTTCGTCGGCGACGCTGCCGGCGATTGCCACGAATACGCGGCGAAGGAACAGATCCGGATTCAGATCGTCCATTGAACGTGCGTGCGACGGGCTCGCAATTAAAGCGACATCGATGTCCGGCGACGAGATGCGCTGGGCGGAGTACCCGGCAGGGTGGCTACCCTGCCAGACGCTGCATTGGACAGATCAGCGATATGACGGCGCCGGCGGTGTGAGTACCACCTTTTCGCTGGAGAAGATGATGAAAGCGAACAGCAACACGCCGACGAAGGTGATGACCGACGCGAGAGCGACGATCGGCTCCATGGCCGTATTGCCCTGAAGCATGAGATAGAGCGCCGGCACCATGAGCGCGATGCCTGCCGTGTATACGTAATACTGGATCATCGCGAGACGCTTCTCGGCCTTCTGGGGATTGAGGGCGTGGTAGCCGCCAAAGATCGCCATGGTCACCCAACCCAAGAGATTACAGTGCGCATGGGCGCCGATCACGCTATGATCCTGCGAGATCGCCATGTTCAGCCCCATGAGGATGCCGATAATCAGAAATATGACTGCCGTCCTGAAGTATAGCTGCGATATGCGTGGCATAGAGTATCCCCCTCCGTTTGCGCTGACAGTATTATCATTCCGCAATAGAATTGAGAACGGCGGCCGTCCGAGATTTAACCTTCTGAAGACCATTTTGTTACCGTTGCGGGAGACCGCTACGCGCCGCAACACTCCCCGCCCATCGCATCGGCATTTCACCCCAGAAGATTGGCAAATTCTTAAGCATTTCCTTAAACACATTTCGACTATTCTGCCTCGTCGGCACATTCGCGGAGAGCGAGATGAGAGACATTTACAAACCCTTCGTCGCCACTGATGACCCTGACCGGGACATCCGCTGCCAGGACGCGCTGCAGTTCGCCTTCCGCGATCTCGTCGCGGCATCGGTCGATGCGGGCTGGAGTGAGCACGAAGCGCTCGAGGCGATCGCTACGCTTGCGGACGACGGCCTACGGCGGATCGGCGCCAATGATGACGCCCAGACGCTGCTCGATGTGCTGCGAAGGATGGCTTAGTCGAAGCAGGCAACGCACCCTTCGCGATGTGGGCGTTTGCGGCGTGTGCAGAAGAAACGGCTAGCATAAGTCGAAAGCTGCCCCTCGCGCCAGCAGGAATCCTTCTTGACTATTTGAACTAATCGCGAGGACTATCTTGAACCTTGGGTGTCGGAATCTCGTTTAGCCAGTCGTCTTCAAGACAGACACGCTATGGAGAACAAAAATGGCCATCACCATTACCGCCTTTGAACGGTCGCCCGATCGCGGGAGGGCTTTGGCGCGCGACATGCGCGTTCGCTGGGCGCTCGAAGAAGTGGGCCAGCCTTACGACGTTCGTCTTCTATCGTTCAAAGCGATGAAGGAACCCGCGCATCTCGCGTTTCAACCTTTCGGGCAGATTCCGACCTATGAAGAGGGCGATCTCGCCCTGTTCGAGTCGGGGGCGATCGTGTTCCACATCGCAGAGCGCTATCCGGGCCTGCTGCCTGAGGATACAAATGCCCGGGCACGTGCGATCGCATGGATGTTTGCCGCGCTGAACACGATAGAGCCGCCGATCGTCGATCGCGAAGTCGCCAGGTTCCTGGAAGGCGACCAGCCATGGTATGAGCAGCGCCTACCCATGATTGACAAACGCATTCGCAAGCGAATGAGGAAACTTTCCGATCGGCTTGGCGATGCCGACTGGCTCGACGGGAACTTCAGCGCCGCCGACATCCTCATGGTGACGGTGCTGCGCAGATTGGAAGGATTGGGCATGCTGGACGAATACCCGAACCTTTCCGCCTATGTCGCCCGCGGCAAAGCGCGGCCGGCATTCAAGCGCGCCTTCGACGCCCAACTGGCGGTTTTCGCTGCAGCATCGGCTGACTGAGAAAGATCCACTTTGGGCCCTGCCTACCACCACGCCTCAGCACGTGAGCCGGGCGACGGTAAAGGCGGAGGCTGATGACCTGCCTCAGTTGGCGGTCAGCAAGCCATCGGCGTTGAGCGTTCTCCATCGGGCCGGCTCAGCGATGACGGGTCTGGGCGACGAGTGATATGTCAATTTCGGTTTCAGCGATCCAGGAGCGGTCAACGGCAATATCGACATGGTTCCTGGCCGCGACACGCTCTACACAGAGGGCAGGAGATCCCGAGTCCCGTCAATATGGGCGACGGCGCCGATTGGGCCGCTGTCACGGGAGGCACCCTGTCGTCGAATTTCGCGGCAGGAGCCGGTGCGGACCAACTCATTTGGGCCGGCGGCAAACGAGTTCCGGCCACGCAATGCCATCGCAAGATACCGATTGGCACCGGACGTCCTTCAGCACGGTGGCAATCGTCTCAATTACGTTGTCATCAGTGCAGGTCCAGGATGAGTTGCTGGCCTTTGATCACAGGCAGAGGGCGACCGATATCGATCTTGCCGAAAACGCGTTTGCGGCGCTCGGCATCGCGCTCCCGCTCCGCCCGGCTTGCGGCGACGGCAGCAAGGGCATTCGCGATAACCTGTTCAGTATGGGTCATGAGAACCTCCATGGAAATGTTCCTATTTTGTTCTTCATTTGCGACAGCGTCAAGGGGCGTATTTCAAGCCGTGCAAGGTACCGCTCCACCGGCTCCACACAAAGACAATTTCGCCGTCAAGTGTTCGTTCGCATGCGCCAGATGGGGTGGTAGATTGTTTCCTCTACACGAGTTCAACCGCTGCAGGGAGAAACCCATGCGCAGACTTCGGATGCTCATACTGATAGGGTTCGCCGCGTTTGCTTCGGCCTGCACAACAACTCCGCAAAGTTCAAATCGCGGAGATTTTCAGTATCAACCGCGGTATTCCGTGAATCCTGCCTGTGCACATGGCTTCAGACCGACAAACGCGTTGTCGTGCGGTTACTGACCGGGGCTGGCCAATTGAGGGCGAACTAGGCGGCCAAGTCGTCCTGCGTCCGCCTTCGTGGGCCAGCCTAGCTGCACGCTGTGCCAAAGAGGTTTCCCGTGCGGGTGGCCTTACGACTGGTGCGTCACTGCTGTGGAGAAGCCAATGATCTTCGTGGCAGCCGGAGGTACTACATCCACACCGCGATTTTCCTTAACCGCATGACCCAAACGGGTCATGCGGTTGTATTGCCTCAACACTAAACTCCGGTCCGTTAGAGGGGGGGGACGGGGTCTGCCGCAGCGGGTGGACGAATGGTGAGGCGTTTTGTCGTCTGTCGGTGGGAGGAAGTGGGTCGCCATCGCAGCGACTGACAGAACAACGACCATCATTCCTGACGCATGCCGCCATGGGCAGACCCTTCCCAACTGATATGGAAAATCGGGAAATTCCCGGAAGTCGCGGATGCATACCGCTTGGCGTCACCCAACTTCCGGCATGTCAGGCGACATGTAAAACTGGTCCGGTAGCGACACCTAAAACTGGTCCCCCTTTTACACCTTAGGAGGGACTGATGGACGTCGAGACAGGTACGAAGATCTCCGCGAGATTGGCGCGGAGAGAAGCGATGCTCGAACCGGACGAGGTGACTGCGATGCTGCGGCTCAAGAAGCTGGGTTGGGGCACTAGGCGGATCGCGTTGGAGCTTGGCTGCTCTCGTACGACGGTGCAGCGATATATCGAGACGGGTGGCTGGCGCGGGTATCGACGAGCCCGCAGGGAAACGCAACTGTCAAAGCATGAGGCGTGGGTTCGTGAGCGGTTCTTTCGCCATGGCGGCAACGCTGATGTCGTGCGGCAGGATCTGGGCCGTGAACTCGGCATCGAGGTCAGCCTCCGCACGGTTGAGCGGGCTGTCAGTGGGTATCGCCAGCAGCTTGCGGCGCTAGCGTTGGCGACAATGCGCTTCGAGACCCCGGCCGGTCAGCAGATGCAGATTGATTTTGGCCAGAAGAGAATGGAGATCGGAGGCGAGAAGGTTCGGGTCTACATCTTCGTGGCGACACTTGGCTACTCGCGTCGCACGTTCGTGACTGCGTTTCTTCACGAACGTCAGTCTGCCTGGTTCGATGGCATCGAGGCAGCGTTCAGGCATTTTGGCGGTGTCACAAGCGAGGTCTTGCTCGATAATGCTGCGGCATTGGTGACACGGCACGACGCGGTGACGCGCGAGATTGTGTTCAACGATCGACTGCACGCCTTCTCTCGTTACTGGGAGTTCCGTCCTCGCGCTTGTGCGCCATACCGGGCGCGCACCAAGGGCAAAGACGAGCGCGGCGTCGGGTATGTGAAGCACAACGCACTTGCCGGACACAGCTTTGACAGCATGGAGGCGCTTCACCGGCATCTGGCGTGGTGGATGCGCACGGTTGCCGATCTTAGATGCCATGGCACGACAGGCGAACCACCACTCGAGCGCTTTGTTCGCGACGAAGCTGCGACGCTACGTCCACTAAACGGCAGGCCTCCATTTCGTCAGATTCGAGAGCTGCTGCGCAAGGTTCACGTCGACTGCGCCGTTGAAGTCGACACCAACGCCTATTCGGTCCCTTCGCGGCTCATCGGCGAGATTGTCGAGGTGACAATCAGCGGGGGACAGGTCCGCGTGTTCCATGCTGGACATCTTGTCGCGAGCCATGCCGAGGCACACGGTCGTCATCGACGTCTGACGGATCCCGCCCATTTTGCCGGCGTTAGTGGCTTCGGCATGCCTGTCAAGCAAGCCGCGGGGGCCGATTTCCCGGCTCCCAAGCTACCCGACCTTCTTCGCCCGCTGTCGGAATATGAGCGGCTAATCGGAGGGCAATGGTGATGATAGTTGATCATGACACGCTGATCGGCTGGCTGAGCCGACTGAAGCTGACGGCCATCCGCGATCAGCTCGACAACCTCCTTGACGAAGCGTCACGGGCCGACTTTACCATCCGCGAGACACTCGCATTCCTGTGCGAACGCGAGATTGCAAGGAAGGACGAACGACGCATCATCATGGCGATGAAGATCGCGCATTTCCCGCATGTACGAGATCTCGAGGGATTTGATTTCGAAGCGCAGCCCAGTATCGATCCGCAACAGATCCGAGAACTTGCCACCGCCCGTTGGGTGGCAAATGGCGATGCATTGCTGCTTCTTGGCCCGCCTGGCGTTGGGAAGTCCCATCTCGCGATCGCGCTTGGAAGAGAGGTCATCCGCCAAAACTACACGGTGCTGTTCACTACGGCGCAGGCATTGGTTGCAACGCTCGTGAGAGCCCATGGCGAGGGACGCCTGGAAGAGCGGCTCGCGTTTCTTGCCAAGCCCAAGCTGCTTATCATCGACGAGCTTGGCTATCTTCCGTTCGACCCCAACGCCGCCCATCTGTTCTTCCAGCTCGTGTCCAGGCGCTACGAGCGGGGTGCAATGCTCATCACGTCCAACCGCAGTGTCGGAGAATGGGGAACAGTGTTCGGCGAACCAAGCATCGCAGACTGCCGCTATTGTCGACGGGGTGGTGCATCATGTGACTATCATTGACCCGCGCCACGGCCTTGCGG
>NZ_LNCD01000049.1:17792-87303 GCF_001542405.1 Rhizobium altiplani | reverse complement strand
GTGAGCGCGACGAACAGCCCACCTTTTCTTTTGTGAATGAGGCCTCGAGATAAGCTCTATCATTGATAGGAGTGGACCGGGATGGTTGGAGATCGCGCTGATGCCATGCTTGAAGTCATGGATGAAGGCATGCATGAAGCCAGGCATGAGGGAAAGTATCGGCGGATCGAGGTGATCACCGGTCGGCGGCAGCGGCGGAATTGGACTGACGAGGAGAAGGCGCGGATTCTCGCGGAGAGCGCAGAACCTGAAGTGAACATTTCGGCTGTTGCGAGGCGCTGGGGCGTCAATCGCGGCTTGCTGAATGTGTGGCGACGGGAAGCCGGACTAACCTCTCAACGGTCGGCAAAGACTAGTTTGCCGCCTGCCGTGTTCGTGCCGGTGACAGTGGTTGGGGATGGCGCACGACACGAAGGCTCGCCATCGAATGCCCCAGAGGTTCTCGCTGGCCGAATTGAGATCGAGATTGCGGGCGCACGCATGACGGTCATCGGCTCGGTAGCGCCTGAACTGGCGCAGGCGATGGTAGCGGCGTTGCGAGGGCGCCGGTGATCGGAGTTTCGCCAAATGGCGTGAAGATCATGGTTGCGACGCAACCCGTCGACTTCCGGCGCGGCATGAATGGCCTGGTAGCTTTGGTGGCGTCAGCCCTTGCGGCCGATCCCTATTGTGGCGACGTGTTCGTGTTCCGCGCCAAGCGTCTTGATCGGCTTCGCTGCATTTATTGGGACGGATCAGGCATGATCCTAGCGACGAAGTGGTTGGAGGCGGGCAAGTTCGTTTGGCCTCCGATCCGCGATGGCGCTATGCAGATGAGTGCCCAGGAGTTCTCGCTTTTGCTGGCCGGCATTGACTGGACGCGCGTCAAACGAAACGCGGTGAGGAGGCCCTCAAAAGCAGGCTGATCCTATTGGTTTTGCTTGAAGATTCAGACCCGTGTGGTAGGGTCTGTCATGCCGCTTCGACCCGATCCCTTGCCCCAGGATGCTGCGCAATTGACCCGGATCATTCTCTCGCTCGACGAAGAGAATGCCGATCTCAAGGCGCGCGTTGCCTTCCTTGAGCGCCAGCTCTTCGGGACGAAATCGGAGAAGATGACGACGATCGATCCAACGCAGGCAATGCTCGATCTTGGCGATCTAGGCGACATTCCCGTTGCTGCCAATGACGATGTCGCGCCGGTCGATGAAGACAAAACGCAGGCACGGCGATCGCCAGCCCGCAATATCGGCCGTTTGCCGAAACACCTTCCGCGTTATGACGAGCTCATCGAGCCAGCGAGCAAGACTTGCCCCTGCTGTTCGTTCGAACTTCATTGCATCGGCACTGATGTCAGCGAGGCGCTCGACATCGTGCCTGCAGTAGTCCGGGTGAAACGGACGATCCGGCCACGCTATGCATGCCGGGCTTGCGAGAGTGGCATCGTGCAAGCACCCGCACCAGCACGCATCATGGACGGCGGCATGGTGACCACGGCGTTTGCAGCCCATGTCGCCGTTTCGAAGTTTGCCTGGCATTTGCCGCTGCATCGCCAGGCGCAGATGCTGGCCTCCTGCGGCGTCATCATTGATCGCGGTACGCTCGGGGCATGGGTCACGCGGGTCGCCTGGTGGCTCGAACTTCTCTACGATGCACTCACCGCCTTCATCCGCTCGCAGCCGAGGGTGTTCTGTGACGAGACGCCACTTCCGCGCCTCGATCCGGGGCGCAAACGAACCAAGGTCTGCCAGTTATGGGCACAAGCGGTTGACGATCGGCCATGGAACGGTCCGGCGCCGCCGGCGGTGGCCTACATTTTTGCCGAAAGCCGCAGCGCTCGCGAGATCGAGGGGCAACTGTCGTCGTTCGCCGGCGTGCTTCAGGTTGATGGATATCAAGCCTATAAAACCATGGTCAAACGACGCGGCAAGAGCAACGTTGCCCCCATGCGGCTGGCCTTCTGCCTCGCTCATGCACGGCGAAAGTTCGTTGACGTCGTCAAACTGACCGGCTCTTCGGAGGCCTTGTCGATCCTTGCCAGGATTGCCGAAATCTATCGCATCGAAGCAAAACTACGAGGGGAAGATGAAGATACCCGGCTTAGCGGCAGGCGTCGTGAGGCAGCTCCCATCATGAGAGAACTGAAGGTCCATCTCACCGAACTGAGCGACGAGGTGTCGTCGAAATCGGCACTTGGCAAGGCAGTCACTTACATGCTCAACCACTGGAGCGGATTGACAGCCTTTCTAGAGGATGGCCGGATCGAGGTGGACTCCAATGTCGTCGAGCGTTCCATGAAATCCGTGGCTTTGACGAGAAAGAACTCATTATTCGTGGGCAACGAGCGGGGTGGAAAGACCTTCGCTGTCCTGGCATCGCTCGTGAACACGGCAAAGCTTAACGGCGTGGACCCCGACGTCTGGCTTGCCGATGTGCTGGAGCGCATCATCTCCGGCAAAGTGAAAGCCAACGAGATGGAGAGCCTTTTGCCTTGGGCCTGGAAGGCGGAACGCGAAGCGATGACACAGCAGGAGCGACAAGCGGCATGACACAGAACAGCCAGGAGATGACGCCGCGACCGAAGCTCGATGACGACGCATTCGAAGCCTTTATCAGGAGACGTCGTCCGCCATCGCCTATCTGGTCAATGAGCAGACTCGATGGTTATCTTACGGCCCTCATCATCGGCCCCAGGTTCATCGACCCACGGCAATGGATCCCGGAACTGACCGGCCCGGATGCCCTAAACCTGCCGATGGAAACAACCGAACATCGGGCCGTGCAGACGATCGTTGCAGAGTATAATCGGATATCTGCAAGCCTTTCCGAGAGACCGAAAGACCACCGGCCAAGGTTCACCCAGATCGATGATCAGACCCTTGATCCATTTGATTGGGACATCTGCTTTCTCATTGGAACACGACACGCGCCAAGGCTTTGGCAGCCTGTCCTTCGAGGTCATGCCGTCACTGGGGATATCATTGCGCCGATCCGCAAGCTCGGCGAGGTAAAACGGAAAGCGACCCACCAGGATGCTGCTGCCGTCGCCGAAGCACTCGTCAATATCCGAACCTATTTTATGCCGAAGCGGGCAAAGCAGAAGTTCTGACCGAGAGCCAGAAAGCCAGAAACCTATTTAGTCAAATCACGAAAGCCGTGGGCCATTCGTTGCGCTCACAATCGAGACAAGCGCAAATGCTATTATAGCGCGCATTTGGGTGGGAGAATTGTGAAAGATCGGACCGGACACACAAGCACTAGCCCGGCGGTTAGGGAGCCGGCGCCGGGCCTAACGCGGACCTGGATGTTGGGCGATGCATAGTCCCACAGCGTGTTGGAAGCGCTGCGTGAGGGAAACCGCTAGGCGAGGAAAAATTCCCGGCCTATGGTCGAACGCTGAGCAGCGGACGCAAATTTTCTGATTCCACCACAGCGTGGCGTGGACGTCGTAGAAGATTATCCACAGGAACCAATCGGCCAAACGCGATTTCAAAAGTGGGGAGGGAAAGTGGGAAAAAAACGCCTGCTTTTGGAATATCAACAAAAGCAGGCGTTTATCTCTGAAACTGGCTCCCCGGGCCGGATTCGAACCGGCGACCTGTCGATTAACAGTCGAATGCTCTACCGCTGAGCTACCAGGGATCACCGCTCGCCGCGGTGTGAGTGGCCTAATACAAATGCTTGCCCGATTTGCCAAGCGGTTTTTTCAAAAAAATGACATCCGCTTGTATTCGTTCTGTATAACCCCATCTCCTGTGGATGACTGAAGCACATGATACCACTGGAAAACCGGCCGCCAAGCGATTTGGCATCGACCACACCACGGGCCGTCTCATTCTGGGGTCCGTAAGTTTCCCATTTCCGCGGTCGCGCCTTGCCCGGATGTCGATCGGCGTTGTGCTGATCCTGGGCGGCTTTTTGGGATTCCTGCCCGTGCTCGGCTTCTGGATGCTTCCGCTGGGGTTCCTTATTCTATCGCACGACCTGCCTCTCGTCCGGCGGATGCGGCGGCGATTGTCCGTCTGGTGGAAGAAGGGGAGGAAACCCGCCCCTTGATCAGCTGAACAGGCCTGCAGCCCAGTAGAAGAATGCGGAAATGAGTGCCGCTGCCGGAAGCGTAATGACCCAGGCGACGACGATGTTGCCCGCCAGGCCCCAGCGGACGGCTGAAACGCGCCGTGCCGCGCCAACGCCGATGATGGCGCCGGTGATCGTGTGCGTCGTGGAAACAGGGATGCCGAGCCACGTGGCCGCAAAGAGCGTCAGCGCGCCGCCGGTCTCCGCGCAGAATCCCTGCATCGGGTTAAGGCGGGTTATCTTCGATCCCATCGTGTGAACGATTCGCCAGCCGCCGAAGAGCGTTCCCATAGCCATGGCTGTCTGACAGGACAGGACCACCCAGAGCGGTACGTGGAAGGTTCCGCCGAGATAACCCTGCGAATAGAGGAGCACCGCTATGATGCCCATTGTCTTCTGCGCATCATTGCCGCCATGGCCCAGCGAGTAGAGAGAGGCGGAAACGAACTGCATGAGGCGGAACGTCCGATCGACGGCGAACGGCGTTTGCCGAACGAAGATCCAGGAAACGGCAAGAACGAGGAAGAGCGCCAGGATGAAGCCGATCAGCGGCGACATGACGATCGCGCCGGCTGTTTTTAGCAATCCGCCCCATACGATCGAGCTGAAGCCGACCTTTGCGAGGCCAGCGCCTACCAGCCCGCCGACCAGCGCATGGGAGGAACTGGAAGGGATACCGAAGATCCAGGTGACGATATTCCAGATGATTGCGCCCATCAGCGCCGAGAAGATCACCAGCGGCGTCACGATGTTGGGATCGATGATGCCCGTCCCCAAGGTCTCAGCCACGTGCAGGCCGAAGAACAGGAACGCGATGAAATTGAAGAAAGCGGCCCAGACGACCGCGTGGTGCGGCCTGAGCACACGCGTCGAAACGATCGTCGCGATCGAGTTCGCGGTATCGTGCAGGCCGTTCAGAAAGTCGAAGAAGAGAGCGACCGCGATGAGAGCCGCCAGCAATGGAAAGGCGAGGGTGGCGTCCATCTAGACGTTCTCGATCACGATGCCGCTGATTTCATTGGCAACGTCCTCGAAGCGATCGACGACCTTCTCGAGTTCGCCGTAGATTTCGCTGCCAATGATATAGGCCATCGCATTCGACGCGCCATGCCGTACGAAGAGTCCCTTCAAACCATTGTCGTGCAGTTCGTCGGAGCGTCCCTCGACGCGGGTGACTTCCTCGGTGATCGCCATCAGGCGCGGGGCATTGGCGTTGATGCGGCTGAGCAGGGGGACCGCCTCGGCTATGAGGTGTGCTGCCTGGACGATCGCCGCTCCCATTTCCTGCATGCGCGGATCGAATTCGGTTTGCTCGAAGAGACGGATCGTCTTGACTGTCTTATGCATCATGTCGATCGCATCATCCATCGACTGGATCAGATCCTTGATATCAACACGGTCGAAAGGCGTGATGAAGCTCCGGCGGACCGCAAGCAGCACCTCGCGCGTGATGTTGTCGGCATCGTTTTCGAGCGCGACGATCCGGTCGCAATGGTGTTCGATATCCTTGCCTGCAAGCAGTTCGTTGAGCGCTTCCGCCGCGCCGACGATTGTTCGGGAGTGCTGTGCAAAGAGATCAAAGAACTGATCCTCGCGAGGAAGAAGTTTACGAAACCAGCTGAGCATTCCATCCATCCATAGCTATTTTTGAAGGTCGTCATAAAATAGCGGGACTTGCAATAAAAGTGTCACAATTGCACCAGCCGCGATTCTTTTCGCCCGGAGATGGAAGGCGTAAGGCGGAACTTGGAAGCTGTTTGGGCGTTATTATCCTGAGCGTTCTTCACGCGAAGTGCGTATGAAATTAGAAGGTGCCGGAATGAAAAAACTTGCGGTATTGATGTTGGCAATTGCGACGAGCCTCGCTGGCGTCGGTCCGTCTTTTGCCGAAAACTCAGGCGATGAGCATTCCGCTCAGAGTCGCGGTGGGTTTGGAGATTCCGGCGTCAGAAACAGCCGCGGCTTCGACCGCTGCAACATCTATCGTTGTGGCGGCTACCGCCATGGCCATTACGGGAATCGCGACTACGGAAATCGGTACTACGGAAATCGCTATTATCGCGACGGCTACTACCGCAACGATTACAACGATGCTGGCGCGCTGCTCGGCGGTCTTGCTGCCGGCGCACTCATCGGCGGTCTGATCGCTTCGCAGCCGCAGGCCAGACCGGTGGGCAATTCACACGTCGACTGGTGTTACAGCCGCTACCGGTCCTATCGGGCCTATGACAACACCTATCAGCCCTATTACGGTCCGCGGCGGCAGTGCTATTCGCCGTACTAGTGGTTGACTACGGAACCGGCGGCATGACGATCCAAAATACCGCCGGTTTTTCAACTACCCCCTTGCACTCGATTTCTATTCATTCTAAATGCCCGCCAACGCTTCGGTCATGAAGCGTCGTGAGGCCTCGTGGCGGAGTGGTGACGCAGAGGACTGCAAATCCTTGTACCCCGGTTCAATTCCGGGCGAGGCCTCCAAACCTTCCCATACATTCTGCAGTCATTGATTTTGCGGCTGTGTTTCCCACAGTGCCGCGGTGTTGTGGTCGCGTCTTCAGGCCGCCATTCGGTCGACAACAGCGGCGAATTCAACGTGCTGGTTCCATCCAACGAAACTTCGAGCCTAACCTCGGCAACCGCCTACTCCAATCGGATTAGGACCTAGGTCCGTCTAGGATAGCCCCTGCTACGGGGCTATTGTGTCTCTTGCAAGTCTGCGGAGGACGGTGGGGCTTTGAGGCACCGGACCCACTTGCTGAACAGGTCCATTGCCCGTGGCAGACTCGGCGGGGGTATGTTCACTGTCCCGAAATGCTGGAGGGGCTAGCCAAGTAGGCTGGCCCTCCCGGCTTCTGGGTTGCCGCCTCGACGTAAGAGCCTTCAGTGTCGACAGCACTCTCTTTGTTGCGTCCGTTCCCGCGCCGCCAAGTCCACCTGCTTTGGCAATTGCTCCATCGGCATAGTGAGAATCCACACAACACTAGCGCTGGCGCATGTCTTCCATACCCAAATCGTCGGATTGCCGAATTTTCGATAGGCCCTAAGCTTTGTGTTGAGTTGTTAGGAGCGCCTCCCATGCCGGCGACCCAAATGCCGCAATTGATCTTTGCCCTGAGCGTGGCGCGGGAAATGGCGAAGCGCGAGCGGCACGCCGACGTGCTGGTGATACTGATCGACGAGGCCCTGAAGGAGGCAAAGGAAGAAGCGCTGCGCTACGGCATTCTCGTCGACATAGAAGAGGAAACGGAACTGCAATAGGCCCGCCGGGGCGGCCCCGGCCGCGGCTATCAAGGGCCCCGGCCGGGTTGTCGACCGGGGAGGGGCTGGGGAGGCTCCGAGGTCGGCGCCGATACGCTACAGCTCCCGTTTGACGACCGCTATTGGTGCTTAGAGCTATGTTTCGTCGTTTGTTCTTGCCTAAAAAGAACTTTGCAGTGGCGGTCCATTTGTCACCCAGCGAAAACGCCGCCGTTGGCGTTCAGTTCACTCGCTGCAGTGACGGCACTGGCGACACGCCCGACGTCGCGACATTCGGAGCGCCGACACGCACAAAGGGAATCAGGAGAATGATCGCGAGCAGCACGCAGATGAAAAGGCTGCCCAGCAAGATTGGTTTGATTGCCATGTCCCGTCCGTCGAATCCCAAGGAAACGACACTATTGGGGCAGAACCTGACAACGGCCTGAAGGCAGGCAGTCAGCTCGTTTCACGATCGAAAAGACCGCAGCAAAAGATGCCGACCAGTGTTGCGATGATGAAGAAGTCGAACAACGAGAGATATTCGATGATATTAGGCATGGCCTACTCCTCCTCTGTTCCTCCGGTTGCAATAATATCACGGCGCCCGCGTTTGTTCCATGAAGGATTGCGGTCGGGTCACTTCCGCGACACTCGTACTGGAATTCTTGGCGCAGGCATTCGCGAAGCCTTGAAAGGCCGGTGTGCTGAGATTAAGAGACGTGCAGACAAAGCCGCTTCTACGGGCGAGAGGACATGATGAATTTCGAATCAGCACGCGCAAACATGGTCGACAACCAGCTTCGCACGACGGACGTCACCTCGCATTCAGTGCTGACGGCCTTCCTCACGGTGCCGCGCGAGGCTTTCGTTCCTGAGAAGGCCAAGCCGCTCGCCTATATCGATCGTGATGTTGAAATCTGTCCTGCAGCGGCCGGCAAGCCGGCGCGCTACCTCATGCAGCCGTCGCCGCTTGCAAAGCTGCTCCAGCTTGCGGCTGTCACGAAGGATGACGTCGTCCTCGAGATCGGCGCTGGCAGTGGCTATGTATCGGCTCTTTTCTCGCAGCTTGCCGGTACGGTGATCGCCGTTGAAGAGGAGGAAACGCTGGCGGCGGAAGCCAAGACCAACCTTGCCGCCTACACAAATGTGTCGGTCGTCACGGGGCCGCTCAATGCGGGCAACGCGTCAGGCGCTCCCTATGATCTCATTTTCGTCAGCGGCTCGGTCGAGGAGGTTCCTTCCTCCTTGCTGTCGCAGCTTCGTGATGGTGGCCGTCTGGTCACCGTACAGGGCTACGGCGGTTCGGCGCGTGCGAAGGTTTTCGTGAGCGAGCGCGGCACAATTTCCGAAAACGTCTATTTCAACGCCTCCGTGAAGCCGCTTCCCGGCTTTGCCAAGGCGCGTGAATTCGTATTCTGAGCCAAAGCTCCGATGACCGATTCTCGACGGGCGCCTCTGGCGCCCGTTTTCTTTCCCGCCATGGAATCGGAGCGCCAGGCAGCGTGGCAGAAAAGCTGTGCATGGCATCATTCATTTGATTCGCGATGATTTTTTTAGATCCTCGGCTATCCTAAGGTATGGGTGATTCGGATGCCCACTCCACGCAATCCGGTCGTTTTTCGGAGTAACGGGGATAGATATGGCTCAGCCAAGCGTAGCGCGTGAACCGTCCATGGAAGAGATTCTGGCGTCGATCCGCCAGATCATCGAGAGCAATGACCCCGGTGCGGGCAGGGCACTCTCCGCGTCACTGCCGGCGGTTTATGGTGCTGACGAGGACGATCGCGACTCGGACATTCATTTGACGGTGGACGAGACCTACGCTGGCGTGGAATTCCCCGAAACGGTCGCTGAGCCCGATCCGCGTTTTGTCGCTGCCAACTCGGCAGGCTCGGCTCCCGTGCCGGAGGCACAGCCGCGCGCCATGTCTCTTGCCGATGTCGCTGCGCGCGTCCGTGCCGCCTCGGAGAGGAACGCTGCGCAGTTGCAGCGCGAAGTGCCGCCGGCATTTCGGCCGCCGGAAGCAAGAGCCACCGAGGTGAGGACTGAAACGCCGGACGCTGTCGGCGAGGCACCGCTGTCCCCGCGCCCTACGGAAGCCGTTACCTCACCCATTTCAGTTCCTGCGGCGAAAATTGTTGCTGTTCGCCCGCCGGTAGAGGTTCCATTCGAGCTACCTCCGGTTGTTGCCATGGAGCCGCGACCAGCTGTCGTTCCCGCGGCCGAGGTAGCAGTTGCCGCTGTCGCCGAGGCTGCGAAAGAAACAATGCCAAGCGTTGTTGAGCACGAGCAGCAGCCAGCGCTGCTCTCGCACGACGCTGGACTGCAGATCGCTCGTTCCTTTGAGGAGCTTGCCGCCGCAATCGATGGTGCCGAGCGCCGGTCGCTTGATGAGATCGCCGAAGACATGCTGCGCCCCATGCTGCGCGAATGGCTGGACGACAATCTGCCGACGCTGGTCGAACGTCTCGTGCGCGAAGAGATCGAACGCGTGGCGCGTGGCCCGCGCCGCTGATCGGAATCGCCTTTGCTCAAAAGCCGCTCCCGTCTCCGGGGCGGCTTTTTTATTGACTTGCCCGTAGCCATCCTATTTACAACCCGCATCTAAGAACCTCCAGATTTTGGTCCCCAAATGCTCGACAAGACCTACGATTCCGCTGCCGTTGAACCGAAAATCGCTGCGAAATGGGATGAGGCGGACGCCTTCCGCGCGGGCGCCAACGCCAAGCCGGGCGCCGAGACTTTTACCATCGTCATCCCGCCGCCGAACGTGACCGGCTCGCTGCACATGGGGCACGCGCTGAACAACACGCTGCAGGACATCATGGTCCGCTTCGAGCGCATGCGTGGCAAGGATGTGCTCTGGCAGCCGGGCATGGACCATGCTGGCATCGCCACCCAGATGGTTGTCGAGCGCAAGCTGATGGAACAGCAGCTGCCAGGTCGCCGCGACATGGGGCGCGAAGCCTTCATCGATAAGGTCTGGGAGTGGAAGGCGGAATCGGGCGGCCTTATCTTCAACCAGTTGAAGCGCCTCGGCGCCTCCTGCGATTGGTCGCGTGAGCGCTTCACGATGGACGAGGGGCTTTCGGCCGCCGTTCTTGAAGTCTTTGTAACGCTTTACAAGGAAGGCCTAATCTATCGGGACAAGCGCCTTGTCAACTGGGATCCGAAACTCCTGACGGCGATCTCCGACATCGAGGTGGAGCAGCACGAGGTCAACGGAAATCTCTGGTACTTCCGCTATCCGTTGGAGCCCGGCGTCACCTATCAGCATCCCATCGCCTTCGATGACGACGGCAAGGCAACGGAATGGGAAACGCGTGACTATATCGTCGTCGCGACCACTCGCCCGGAAACGATGCTTGGCGACACGGGCGTCGCGGTGAACCCGAAGGATGAGCGCTACAAGCCGCTCGTCGGCAAGCATGTCATCCTGCCGATCGTTGGTCGGCGAATTCCGATTGTCGCCGATGATTATCCGGACCCGACGGCCGGAACCGGCGCTGTCAAGATGACGCCGGCACATGATTTCAACGACTTCGATGTTGGCAAGCGTGCCGGTCTGCGCGTCGTCAACGTGCTCACTGCCGACGCGCGGATCACGCTCAAGGATAATGAGGATTTCCTGGAGGGGATTCCGGATGCCGCCGCATTGCACGGCGCCTGGGACGAACTTGAGGGCAAGGATCGTTTCGAGGCCCGCAAGATCATCGTTCGTATCTTTGAAGAAGGCGGCCTGGTCGACAAGGTCGAGCCGCACAAACACATGGTTCCCCACGGTGACCGTGGTGGCGTCCCGATCGAGCCGCGCCTGACGGAGCAATGGTACGTCGACGCCAAGACGCTCGCGGCACCGGCGATCGCCTCGGTCCGTGAAGGCCGGACCAAGCTCGTTCCGCGCAGTTGGGACAAGACGTATTACGAGTGGATGGAGAACATCCAGCCGTGGTGCGTTTCCCGTCAGCTCTGGTGGGGCCATCAGATCCCGGCCTGGTACGGTCCGGATGGTCAGGTCTTCGTTGAAAAGACCGAAGAAGAAGCGCTGCAGGCGGCGATCCAGCACTATCTCTCGCACGAAGGCCCGATGAAGGCCTACGTCGAAGACCTGCTCGAGAACTTCAAGCCCGGCGAAATCCTGACGCGCGATGAAGACGTTCTCGACACCTGGTTCTCCTCCGCGCTGTGGCCGTTCTCGACGCTCGGCTGGCCGGAACAGACGCCGGAGCTGGACCGCTACTATCCGACCAACGTTCTGGTCACCGGCTTCGACATCATCTTCTTCTGGGTTGCCCGCATGATGATGATGGGCCTGCATTTCATGAAGGATGATGATGGCGTTCCGGTCGAACCGTTCCACACGGTTTATGTCCACGCGCTGGTCCGCGACAAGAACGGCCAGAAGATGTCGAAGTCCAAGGGCAACGTCATCGATCCGCTGGAACTGATCGATGAATACGGCGCCGACGCGCTACGCTTCACGCTGGCGATCATGGCGGCCCAGGGTCGTGACGTGAAGCTCGATCCAGCCCGCATTGCCGGCTACCGCAACTTCGGCACAAAGCTTTGGAATGCGACGCGGTTTGCCGAGATGAATGGCGCCAAGAGCGATCCGCATTTCGTGCCAGAAGCAGCTGAACTGACGATCAACCGCTGGATCCTGACGGAGCTTGCCCGTACGGAACGTGACGTAACGGAAGCCCTGGAATCCTACCGCTTCAACGATGCAGCAGGGGCGCTCTATCGCTTCGTCTGGAATCAGGTCTGCGACTGGTATCTCGAGCTGCTGAAGCCAGTCTTCAACGGCACGGACGAGGGTGCTAAGAAGGAAGCGCAGGCCTGCGCGGCCTACATCCTGGAAGAAATTTACAAGCTCCTGCATCCCTTCATGCCGTTCATGACGGAAGAACTCTGGGCGCATACCGCAGGCGAGGGCATCGAACGCGACACGCTGGTTTGCCATGCCGAATGGCCGGCGCCGTCCTACGCCGACGATGCCGCGGCCGATGAGATCAACTGGCTGATCGATCTGGTTTCCGGCATTCGCTCGGTTCGCGCCGAAATGAACGTTCCGCCGTCTGCCGTTGCTCCGTTGGTCGTTGTCGACGCCAACAGCCTGACGCGCGAGCGGCTGGTTCGGCACGACGCCGCGATCAAGCGCCTTGCCCGGGTCGACGCCATCTCGCTGGGCAGCGAGGCGCCGAAGGGAGCCGCGCAGATCATCGTTGCCGAGGCAACTGTCTGCCTGCCGCTCGGCACCCTGATCGACCTTGCCGCGGAGAAAGCTCGCCTCGAGAAGGCGATCGCCAAGGCCGACGGTGAGATCGCCCGCATCAACGGCAAACTCTCGAACGAGAAGTTCGTCGCGAATGCCAATCCTGAGGTGGTCGCCGCTGAACGTGATCGCCTCGAGGAATTGCAAGGCCAGATCGCCAGCCTGCGGGTTGCACTATCGCGTGTGTCTGAGGCGGCATAAAATCAACGCTTGGTAGTAATATATTCTAAGGCGTCCGATTGCGAATCGGGCGCCTTTTTTCAGGCTCGGTCGAGATTGATGGATTTCAAGGCCAGGCTTGCCGGGATCGCTGACGGGAATCCTTGATTTCACACGTTTTCTTGAGCCGTTTGGCGAAAAATATGACTGTTGTTTCTCTGTTACAGGGCGGCGTTATCGTGGAATGGTCGACCTCAATTGCGTGGGTAGTTTTACCTTTCGTGGAATTTTCTTCTAAATTGTTGGAATATTGACGTGCCCGTCAAATTTTTACGTAAAGCATCTGTTGGTGCAGTTTCTAATCACGCCCGATCACAAAGTTGCCATTTATCGGCATCGTCGGCACAGTCCCGCCATTGCAATTGCCCGAGTGGGGGAGACACCTTGGCATCTCGTATGACTTCGGCCAGCATTGTGTCGCTGGTTCTATTTTCAACGCTGGCGCAGCCGTCCTTCGCGGGCGGTCTTGACCGCAGCGGCTATAATATCGATCTGCTGTTTGATCAGTCGCGGTTTTCAGCGCAGTCGGCCGTGATCTATGTCATGCCGCAGCGCGAATTGAAGAATGTGAGGGACACTGATCCTTCCATTCGGCCCGGCGGCGGAAACCTGAACAATCGGTCCCACTCGGCGGACGACACAGAGAATTATGCAGTCCCCTACATCGGTTTCAAGGCCGGGTATGAAGATGTGGACTGCCTCTTCGACTACTCCGAGCCATTTGGCGCACACACGAATCCCGGCATCAATTGGGCAGGTGCCAACAACAACATCGAAACGAAGATCAAGACGCATAACTATGCCACGACGTGCTCGTACAAGTTTGATGTGGGCCCTGGCCAGCTTCGCTTGATTGGCGGCGCCTTCTATCAGGAAGTGGAAGGCTTCAAGGAGCGCCTAGTTAGCACGGTTCCAATCGCATTCGGCACCGGAACGGGCGTAGGTCGGTTGGACCTTGAAGACAATGCTTGGGGATGGCGGACTGGCATCGCATATGAAATTCCAGAATACGCGATGCGCGCGAGCTTGGTCTATAACAGCCGTGTGAAGTATGACAGCCTGAGTGGTACGGTTGACCTGACGCAGGTCCGGGCGCCAGTCGCACCGCTGAATGCCGCGCCCTATGGCGCAGTCACGAATGTCTTCGGCGAGGCGGAAGCTCCCGACTCACTGGAGCTAAAGCTTCAGAGTGGTATTGCGCCAGATTGGCTGGCATTTGGTTCTGTGAAATGGACCAACTGGAGTGTCCTCCAGTCGATCTCACTCTGCCCTACATACACGAAGGGCAGGGCTTGCACCGCCACGAGCGGAACTCAGCTCACGTCTCTTGATCTGCTCTATCAAGATGGCTGGACCATTACCGGCGGCATTGGTCACAAGTTCAATGAGCAGTGGACCGGCGCTGTCAGCCTGACTTGGGACCGCGGTACGAGCCACGGCTATGGCTCTCAGACGGACAGCTGGACGGTTGGGGTCGGCGCTGCTTATAACCCGACCGACAACATTGAATGGCGCCTTGCCGGTGCCCTCGGCGTTCTGACGAGCGGTTCCTCCGGAGTGCTGGTGGAGAATGGTGTTCCCTACGGAACCGACGTCTCTTACGACTTCGGCAATGATCTCGTGGCCGCTGTCTCGACCAGCATCAAGGTGAAATTCTAGGTTTCAAAGATGAACCGCAGATCAGCCCGGCAAAACTGCCGGGCTTTTCTTTGTGTACGGGTCGTTAAGCATGCCGATTCCGTGTCTCGTTTTGTGACGATTCAGCAACAGTTTTTTACCAGCATTTGCGTAAGATGATGCCAAGCTGAAATTGTCCATTTCCCGCCACAAACTAGGCGCAGCGCTATATGCGGGCGAGGGAATGACAGGCGTAAGGTGCGCGTAAAAGAGTACGATGAGCGAATTCCTAGCGGATACAGTCAGGGTGGGTGAGGCCCACGGCAACGATGCCGCGGCTAGCGCCATTTCCCTTTTCCCGCAAGGCTATTCCGTCTCAGAACTTCGCTCTGACGTTGCGCTTCCGAACCTCTCTTTCTCCTCGCATTCAGACCGATCGGTGTCGTCGGAATCGGCTTCCGGTAACAACGACACAGGTTTGGTCACAATTGGTGATTACCTTTTTCTCGACAGCGGAAAGGCGCAGAGCCGGGCCGCGGGAGTGAGGCGAATGGCATCGCGGGGGAGCCGCGCCGGGCAGCGGGTGGACAGTGTCGATGCGCTTGGAATTGAAGCTCTCGCAGGAGGGCGGAAGGCTGGATGCGACGCGGGCAAAGGGGCCTTTGAGCCCACCGCGGGATCGCTCGCCGGGAGGAATGCATCCGCGGATCGAAAGTCCGCATGGGTGGAAGCGAAAGAAATCGAGTGAAATGCTGACGTCCGAGTTCAGACCTTTCAGAATGATGCTCATGGGGATTTCCATTGCCTGTTGCGCGGCAATTGTCTCCCCAGCGGGTGCATTCGACATAAAGTCGGGTGTATCGAAGGAGTCTGGCCCGTTCGACCTCTTCAAGTTCGGTTTCAAAGCCTACAAGAACGGCCAGAAGGAAGAGGCGGTCGAAGCCTATAAATACGCGGCGGAAAAGGGACACACGGGCTCACGCTGGGCGCTCGCCAACATGTATGCCGACGGCGATGGCGTCGCGCAGGATGATTTCGAAGCTTTCAAGATCTACAGCGAGATTGCGCAGCAGGGCGTTGAGCCTGGCTCTGAAGATACAGGCTTCTTCGTCAACGCCCTTCTGTCGCTTGCCAACTATTACAAGCACGGAATTCCCGGTAGCCCTGTAAAGACCGATCTCAACCAGGCGCGTCAACTCTACTTCCAGGTCGCGTCTACCTTCGGGGTGCCCGAGGCGCAGTTCCAGCTGGCACAGATGATGCTGGCGGGCGAAGGCGGCAGCACCAGCGCGCAGCAGGCAAAGAAGTGGCTCAACCAGGCCCGCAAGAGCGGCCATCCCGGTGCCATGGCCGTCTTCGGCAATATCCTCTTCCAGGAAGGGCAGGCAGCCAACGGGCTCGCGCTAATGACCGCGGCGCTCGACCGCTGCAAGCCCACGGACTGCGGTTGGATGGAGACCCTGCAGGAGCAGGCTTTCTCCGTCGCAACGGAAAGCGATCGCCGCTCGGCCGTGGCGCTTTCTCACAAGATCGCTGTCAACGGCGCCGATTAAAGCGCGCTGAGCGCTGTCGCCAATCTGAACGAAAAAGCTCAGGCCGCGAAATCGAAGTATGCTACGACTGGCACGTGGTCTGACGGCTTCTCCCAGGCACGAACGTGCTTTTCGATCGCTGATGATGTCATGCGATCGGCAGCCTCAGGCGAAAGCAACAGGTGGTCGATGCGAATGCCGTTGTTCTTCTGCCAGGCACCCGCCTGATAATCCCAGAACGAGTAGAGTTGAACGGCATCGGTCGTCGCGCGCACGGCATCTGTCAGTCCAAGGCCTCCTAGTTTGCGGAATGCCTGGCGCGTCTGCGGCAGGAACAACGCGTCGTTCTCCCAGGCCTTCGGGTCGAAGCAGTCATGCGGCTCCGGGATGACGTTGTAGTCCCCTGCGAGGATCAGGATTTCCTCGTAGGCCAGACGGTCGGCCGCGAATGAGCGCAGCCGTTCCATCCAGGCGAGCTTGTAGCTGTATTTCTCGGTTTCAACAGGATTGCCGTTCGGCAGGTACATGCAGCACACGCGGGCGACGCGGTTGCCCGGCAGCGAAAAGACGGCTTCCAGGAAGCGAGCCTGCTCATCGAGCGGATCGCCCGGCAGCCCGCGGCTCACTTCGTCAGGTTTGGTCTTGGAAAGGATCGCGACGCCATTGAAGCCCTTCTGGCCGTGTGTCTCGACATGATAGCCCATCGCTTCGATTTCGAGCCTCGGGAAGCCCTCGTCGATCGTCTTGATTTCCTGCAGGCAGACGATATCGGGATCGGAGTCCTTCAGCCATTGCGTGAGATTGTCGATGCGCGCCTTGACGCCATTGATGTTCCAGGTGGCGATCTTCATGGGGTGTCCTATTCCGCTTCGTCGCCTTCTTGTATCGCGCTCTTTCGATCGCGGACAAGACGATAAAACCGGCCGCAAGGGAATCTTTCGGCCGGTTCGATGTGGATACCAGGGAAAGGGATTAGATCGAGAAGCTTGTGCCGCAGCCGCAACTTGCAACTGCGTTCGGGTTCTTGATCTGGAAGGATTGGCCAAGGAGATTGTCGACGAAGTCAATCTCGGATCCGGCCATGTAGACCAACGAGAGGCTGTCGATCAGCACCTTGGCGTCGTTCTTTTCGACGATCGTGTCGTCGTCCTGCGGGTCATCTGCAAGGTCGAACTTGTAGGAAAAGCCTGAGCAGCCGCCGCCTTCTACGGAAACGCGCAGGGCGCTCTTCCCGGGTTCGGTGCCGACGATCGCCGCGATTCGTTTTGCCGCGGCATCGGAAAGGGTTACACTTGTGTCCGTCATATTTGCTCCTGCCGGGGTCAAGATCCGGAGAGAATATCTGTTAGCCGCTCGTTTCAAGCGGCTGATTTCATAGCCACTTGCGCTCTATACCACGAAAGCGCCAGTTCGGGCAAAGTGACTGCCAAAGCATCACTTTGCCGTTTATGCTCTTATAGGTATGAAGAGTGCAGGGCGGCGTCAATGGGCGGGCTGCCGCATATAAGTAATGGTGACGAATGACGATCGACAGGCATGCTTTGGGTTATGGCGACAGCGAGAGGGCCGTCTATGCAGCGGACCCTTGGAAGACTCGCGGCAGGCTTTATCCCGAGGATTTCAGCCCGACACGGTCGGATTTTCAGCGTGACCGGGATCGTATTGTTCACACGACCGCATTTCGCCGGCTGAAGCACAAGACGCAGGTCTTCATCGCCCAGGACGGCGATCATTATCGCACCCGTTTGACGCACACGATCGAGGTCGCGCAAGTTGCCCGCGCGCTGGCCCGGGCATTGAAGCTGGACGAAGATCTCGCTGAGGGCGTGGCGCTCGTCCATGATTTCGGCCACACGCCCTTCGGTCACACCGGCGAAGATGCGCTGCACGAGGTTCTGCTGCCCTACGGCGGGTTCGATCACAACGCCCAATCGCTGCGCATCGTCACTAAGCTGGAGCGCCGCTATGCCGATTTCGATGGCATCAATCTGACATGGGAAAGCCTTGAAGGGCTGGTCAAGCACAACGGCCCGCTTCTGACGAAGGACGGTGCCGGCACGCGCGGGCCAGTTCCACAGCCGATCCTGGATTATTGCGAAATCCACGACCTGGAACTGGATACCTATGCCAGCCTTGAGGCACAGGTGGCCGCCATCGCTGACGATATTGCCTACAACACGCATGACATCGACGACGGGCTTCGCTCCGGCTACCTGAGCTTTGAGATGCTGGAGGAGATCCCGTTTCTGGCCGGTCTGATGGCCGAGGTACGGGAACGCTATCCGAACCTTGAGCCCAGCCGCTTTACCCACGAGATCATGCGCCGCCAGATCACGCGGATGGTCGAAGACGTCATTTCCGTTGCCCAACGGGGTCTTGCGGAGATCAAGCCGAAAAGCGCAACGGATGTTCGCTTGGCCAATCGGGTAATCGCGACATTCTCCGACGAGATGTCCGAGACTGACCGGCAGATCAAGGCGATGCTGTTCAAGCGCATCTACCGGCACCCCGAGATCATGCGTATTCGTGCCGGTGCTGCGCAGATCGTGACCGATCTCTTCGCGGCCTATATGGCCAATCCAAAGGAGATGCAGAGCCACTATTGGGTGGATCACATCGCAGGGCTTGCCGAAGCGGCGAGGGCGCGCCATGTCGGCGACTATCTGGCGGGGATGACCGACACCTACGCGATCAGTGCCCACAGGCGATTGTTTGACCACACTCCAGATTTGCGATAGGCAGCGGTCGCCCGGCTAGGACCGGACAAATGCCTTGTGGCAAAGCCTATGCATGGAAGAGTGCGATGAACCTTTTTACCGATTTCGACGCCCGGATTAAAACCGCCCTCGAACAGATCGATCTTGTCAAGGAGAAGCGATCCGAGGTGGATTTCGGCCGCATCGCGATCGAACCGCCACGCGACCCGAGCCACGGCGATGTTGCAACCAACGCCGCGATGGTGCTCGCAAAGCCGCTCGGCACCAATCCGCGCGCCTTGGCTGAGATCATCACGGAGAAGTTGAAGGAAGACGCCGACGTCGCTGACGTCTCGGTAGCTGGACCCGGCTTCATCAACATCAGGCTCTCCGTCGGTTACTGGCAGCGCCTGCTTGCCTCGATGATTGAGGCCGGAACAGACTACGGCCGCTCGACGATTGGCGCTGGCAAGCGTGTCAACGTCGAGTATGTGTCGGCAAACCCGACTGGTCCTATGCATGTCGGCCATTGCCGCGGCGCCGTTGTCGGCGACGCCCTAGCCAACCTGCTTTCTTTTGCCGGCTTTGATGTCGTCAAGGAGTACTACATCAACGATGCCGGCTCGCAGATCGACGTGCTGGCGCGCTCCGTGTTCCTGCGTTACCGCGAAGCGCTCGGCGAGAAGATCGGAGAGATTCCGCCCGGCCTTTATCCTGGCGACTATCTCATCCCGGTCGGTCAGTCGCTCGCGAATGATTACGGCGTCAAGCTGCACAACATGCCGGAAGAGCAGTGGATGCCGCTCGTCAAGGATCGCACCATTGATGCGATGATGGCGATGATCCGCGATGATCTGGATGCTCTGAACGTGCATCACGACGTCTTCTTCTCGGAGCGCACGCTGCATGCCAATGGCGCCGCCGCGATCCGCACGGCGATCAACGACCTGACTTTCAAGGGACACGTCTACAAGGGCACATTGCCGCCGCCGAAGGGCCAGTTGCCCGAGGATTGGGAAGATCGCGAGCAGACGCTGTTTCGCTCGACGGAAGTCGGCGACGACATGGATCGCCCGCTGATCAAGTCGGACGGTTCCTACACCTATTTTGCTGCCGACGTTGCTTACTTCAAGAACAAATTCGACCGCGATTTCAACGAGATGATCTATGTTCTCGGTGCTGATCACGGCGGCTACGTCAAGCGCCTGGAAGCGGTCGCTCGCGGCGTTTCCGAAGGTAAGGCAAAGCTGACCGTCCTTCTTTGCCAGCTCGTGAAGCTGTTCCGGAATGGCGAGCCGGTCAAGATGTCGAAGCGCTCGGGCGACTTCGTCACGCTCCGCGACGTCGTCGAGGAGGTCGGTCGCGATTCGGTTCGTTTCATGATGCTCTACCGGAAGAGTTCGGAACCGCTGGACTTCGATTTCGCCAAAGTAACGGAGCAATCGAAGGATAATCCGGTGTTCTACGTGCAGTATGCACATGCGCGCTGCATGTCTGTTTTCCGGCAGGCGAAGGAGGCATTTCCTGACCTCGACGTGACCCCGGCCAACCTTGCTAATGCTGTTGCGGGCATCTCGGATCCCGCGGAATTGCAGCTGGTTGCGAAGGCCGCGGAGTTTCCACGCTTGGTCGAGTCTGCGGCGCAGTCACAGGAGCCTCACCGCGTCGTATTTTACCTCTATGATCTGGCGAGTTCTTTCCATGCGCACTGGAATAAAGGTAAGGATCAAGTAGACTTACGATTTATTAACGATAAGAACCGAGAATCGAGTATAGCCAGATTAGGGCTGGTGTACGCCGTTGCGTCGGTTTTGAAGTCGGGACTTGCCATTGCGGGTACCGCTGCGCCGGATGAGATGCGGTAGCGTCACCATTTACCCACAATGCTCTGGCATAAACCTTAGCAGTTGCGAGTGGGATGAGTATGGCAGACAAACAGCGGGCGTATGACACGCGTAAGAATACGGACCTCTTTGCTGACGATGATCCTTTGGCGGAACTTGCCCGCATCGTCGGCTTCGAGCCGCGGGTAGCAGCAAATACCGTCGAAGATGCCCCCCGACAGGAGCCGGCCTTCAATCTCGAGGATGAATTGTTGCGCGAATTCGAGCGCTACGATGCGCCTCAGTCTGAGGCTTCCTTCGATCTGCCCGAACCCCCTTTCGAGCAACCAGCTGCCTTTGAGGCTCTTGTGGAAGCCGATCTTTCGCCGGTCGCCCAGGCTGAGCCGGAATTTGCTGTCGAGCCTGAAGTCGCGAGCGAGCCGGTGGCCCATCAGTCTTTGGACGCGGCTTCCAACCTCACCCCTGCCGCTTGGGCGTCGAATGCCGTCCGTGAGGGCGAGCAGATTTCAGGTGGCGCACGGGATCTGATCGAAGAACTCGAGATGTCAATCGGCGCGTCGCCGGCTCCCGCTCCTTCGGTGGCCCCCGCCAAGGCGCCGCAGTGGTCTGCGGCCAGCATTCGGTTGCCGATCGCCAACTTTCATCCGGCACGTCGCGATGAGCCTTCACCCGCGCCGATTATTCCTGTTGTAGCGTCGGAGCCAGTCGCCGCTGCGTCGGAGAGCGCTGCTGTTTTCGAAGTGCCCGTTGCCGCAGGCTTTCCTGCTGAAATCGACCGGCACGAAGAAGCCGAGGCGGTTTACGATGCGCCTGAGGTGCCTCAAGGGGCGCCGTTCGCTGAACCTATCATCGATCACAGCGCCTTCGATCTGGCTGCTGCAGCGAAGGATGACGGTGCCCTTCAGGCCGATGCCGCGCTGACCGAAGCCGCGCCGACGGAGAGCGACGATATTGCCTTCGATATCGACGAACTCCTCGCCGACGTATCGCATTACCCTGTTCCTGAGCGTCAGAACACGCCTGCGGCCGATGTCGCAGAGATTCCGCACTCGCCGGAGCCCCCCCGCGTAGTGGCGTCGTTGCCGAAGCCGGTCGAGCCGCCTCTGGCCGCTCCCACGGCCAAGGCCGAACCGGAAGGTGACGATCCTTTCGCTGGACATGACTTTGAACTCGATCTTGAAGGTATCGAGCTGGAGCTTGCCGACTTTGACTTTGCTGAGCCCTTGAAGGTGCAACCGCAAGCGGTCGAGCCGGCGCGAGTTCAGGCACAGCATGTCGAGGTGGTCAGACCTCAGCCGGTTGCCCCGGTGCCCGCTTTCCAGCCGGCGCCCGCTCCGGTCGTTGCTGCCGCCCCGATCCACCAGGCCACGGCCGAGGCAGCGTTCGTCGCGAAGGCGCCTGTTACACCCGCATTCACGGCCGATGCCGGAGACGATCTCCCGTTCGATCCCTCGATGATCTCGGATGCGGAATATCATCCGGAAGCCGTCGAAGAGATGCACGTGCCCGTGCTGCCCCCTATTGAGCAGCCGGAGCCGGTCGTAGCGACCTCCGATTTCGATTTCGACGTCGACGCCGAGATCGCCAACCTTCTTGCACCCGCAAATCCGGTGGAAATGCCCGCGAAGCCGGTCGTCGAGGAATGGCGGACCCGTGCGCCCGTCTCCGTCGCGCCGACTGCAACACCGGCAGCGTCCGTCGCCAAGCAGGCACCATTGCAGGGCTTGGACGAGTTCGAGCGCGCTTTGGAAGAAGACTTCCGCCGGAGCGTCAACGAGCCGGTACAGCGCCGCGAGAACGTTTCTCAGGTACAGATCCAGTCGGCGAGTGAAGCCGAGGACATGAGCCGCGCACGCTCGATGAAGCGTATGCTGGCTGCCGCTGCGGCAATCGTCGTGTTCGGCGGTGTCGCCTATGCAGGTTACACGTTCCTGGCCCGCGATGGTGGCCTCGGCATCGCCTCCGGCGAGCCGCGCGTGATCACGGCGGACAACGAGCCGGTTAAGGTCGTACCGGAAAACCCCGGTGGCAAGACCGTGCCGAACCAGGACAAGGCTGTTTACGACAGCGTTGGTGGGGCCGCTGCTGAGGCGCCGAAGCAGAAGGCGCTTGTATCCAGTGACGAGCAGCCGGTGGACGTCGTGCAGCGCACGCTGACACCGGAAACGCTGCCTGAGGACAACGACAGCGATATCGCGACGCCGCCCATGGCGACACCTGTCGGAGACACCGAGGATCCGCGCCTGCTGCCGAGCGAGGATACGGCCGCTGCCGACGAGGCAGACAATGCCAATCAGGCTCCATCGGTTTCCGCCCGCAAGGTCCGCACCATGATCGTCCGACCGGACGGCACTCTGGTTGCCCGCGACGAGCCGGCTCCTGAAGCGGCCCCGACGCTGCCGAAGGCAACGCCGGTTCAGACGCAGAAGATCACGGCTGGCTCAAAGCCGGCTGGCGGCACAGCTGCTAATTTCCCGGCGTCGGGACAGGTTGCTGCCGCTGACATCCGTTCGACTCCGGTTGAAGCAACCAAGCCGACGGCGGCTCAGGCTCCCTCTGAAAACGCGCTGGCCAAGGCGGCTGCCGCCACTCCGGCGAATGTCGATCCGCCGGTTCGCGCCGTGAAGAGCTCGACGGTGAGCGACACTGCACCGGCTCCCGCAGCGCGCCCCGTGACCGATGCGGCGAAGGCACCGCTTGAAGCGCCGGCAGCCCAGAAGCCGAAGGACGTTGCCGCTGTTTCGCCGGCTGCGACCCAGGCTCAGCCGACTGCATCGGCTAGCGGTTATGGCGTCCAGATCGCATCGCTTCCCTCCGAGGAAGAGGCGAAGAAGACCTTCGCTAGCCTTTCGAAGAAGTTCGCGAGCGTGCTTGCCGGTCGCAGCTACGAGATCCGCAAGGCGGATATTGCGGGCAAGGGCACGTTCTACCGCCTTCGTATCCCGGCAGGCTCCAAGGACGAAGCCGCGGCCATTTGCGAAAAGTACCGTGCTGCAGGCGGTAGCTGCCTTATCTCGAAGTAAGTTTCTGCAAGCATTCAATGAAAGCGGCGGGCCTCTGGTCCGCCGCTTTTTTTGTGAATGCCGATTGACGCGGCTCGTAATTCCGCAAGGCACCTCTATGATTCGGGTATGACCGAATCAAAAGCAATGATCCTTGGCTGTAGCGGCCTATCCCTCACTCCCGATGAAAAGGCGTTTTTCAACGCCGAGCGCCCCTGGGGCTTCATTCTGTTCGGGCGCAATATCTCCGAGCCGCAACAGATCAGTGACCTCGTCGCGGAAATGCGAGTCGCCGTCGGTTGGCACGCGCCGGTCCTGATCGACCAGGAAGGTGGACGCGTCCAGCGTATCCGGCCGCCAATCTTCCAGCATTATCCGTCGGGGCAACAGCTTGGTGATATCTATCGGCAGGACAGTGAAAAGGGCCTGCGAGCCGCATGGCTGATGTCGCGGCTGCACGCCTTCGATCTTTCGGGCCTCGGGATCAACGTTGATTGCCTGCCGGTTCTGGACGTGCCGGTGGAAGGCAGCAGCAACGTGATCGGCAATCGCGCCTATGGCGGTGATCCAGCAACTGTGACGGCCATGGGGCGTGCCGCTGCCGACGGTTTGAAGGCGGGTGGCCTTCTACCTGTGATGAAGCACATGCCTGGCCACGGGCGCGGCTTTGGGGATTCACATCACGAACTGCCGGTTGTCACCGTCTCGCGCACGGAACTCGAGGCGCACGATTTCCCGCCGTTCATTGCCATGAAGAACGAATTGATGGCGATGACGTGTCATGTTGTCTTTGCGGCCATCGACTCGGAGCGTCCGGCAACGACCTCACGCAAGGTCATTGACGGCGTCATCCGCGACCATATCGGCTTCAAAGGACTGTTGCTTTCCGATGATACGTCGATGAACGCGCTTGCTGGTACGATCGGTGAGCGCGCCGCCAACATCATCGGCGGTGGATGTGATATCGTGTTGCATTGCAATGGCCACATGGACGAAATGCAGCAGGTGGTCGCAAACGTACCGGTCTTGCAAGGCCAGTCGCTTTTGCGGGCAGAAGCGGTGCTGAATGGCTTCCCGACAGCTGACAAGGCCGACGAGGCCTCGCTTCGGGCCGAATTCGATGCGATGTTTGCAACGGTCTGATTGCGAAAGGAACAGGGCAGGGTGACGACGACCAAGGGCACGGAACGGCCACAGACGGCGGCTACGCCGATGGACAAGCTGTGGCAGGAGAGCGGTGCTGAGCGCGCGACCTCCGATCCGGCCCTGCTGATCGACGTTGCCGGCTTCGAAGGTCCCCTCGACCTCTTGCTCTATCTCGCCCGTAATCAGAAGGTCGATCTGTCCCGCATCTCCGTTCTTGCGCTGGCGGAGCAATATCTGCAGTTCATCGAAAGCGCGCGGCGGATACGGATAGAGCTTGCTGCCGACTATCTCGTGATGGCCGCTTGGCTTGCCTACCTGAAATCGCGTCTGCTGATCCCGCAGCAGGCCAAGGACGACGGGCCTTCCGGCGAGGAGATGGCGGCGACGCTCGCCTTCCGCCTGAAACGCCTCGAAGCGATGCGCGAGGCCGCGAGCGGTCTTGTCAATCGCAACCGCCTCGGACGGGATATCTTCGCTCGCGGCGCCCCAGAGCACATCCCGGACAGGCATCAGTCCGCATATGATGCAAGCCTCTATGATCTGCTGACGGCCTACGCGTCGCTCAGGCAGCGTCAGGCCGTGACGCAGGTCACCATCGCGCGCCGCAACGTCTGGTCGCTGACGGACGCCCGCGAGCTTCTGACCCGCATTTTCGGCGAGGTCAGCGAGTGGACTGCACTCGAATCCTATCTGTTGCATTACATGTCGTCTCCGGAAGACAGGGTCACGGCGATTGCCAGTGCGTTCGCGGCTTCGCTGGAGCTGGTCCGCGAAGGCAAACTCGAAATCCGGCAGGATGGAGCCTTCCGGCCCCTCTACATGCGGCGGGGCCCCAAGCATGCGACGCTGCAGGTCGTCGAACAGGAGCGACCGGCGTGACCGATCTGGAAGACGAACACATCGATAGCGCAATGGTGGAAGATTCAGACGACGAGGTTCGTGCGGAGACCGAGGCAGAGCGCATCGCCGAGGCACTGGTCTTTGCGTCCGCCCAGCCCGTTTCCGAAAGCTTCATCGCAGATCGCTTGCCTCGCACGTTCAACGTCCGCGCCATCATGTTGCGCCTGAAGGAGCAATATGCCCATCGCGGCGTCAACCTCGTCCAGGTAGACGATGCGTGGGCGTTTCGAACGGCCGCTGATCTCTCTTTCGTCATCCGGCGCGACGAGAACGAAACGAAGAAGCTCTCGCGCGCGGCCCTGGAAGTATTGGCGATCATTGCCTATCATCAGCCGGTGACACGCGCCGAAATCGAGGACATCAGGGGCGTGCAGACCTCTCGCGGCACAATCGACGTGCTGATGGAGGCGGGTTGGGTTCGGTTTCGCGGCCGCAGGCGCACGCCGGGCCGGCCTGTCACGCTCGGCACCACCCGCGATTTCCTCGATCACTTCGGCCTGGAAGAACTCCGCGACCTGCCGGGGCTTGAAGAGTTGAAGGGGGCAGGGCTGCTCTCCGGTCGCATACCGGCCAATTTCAATGTACCATCGCCTATGATGAGCGACGAGTTGACCGAGGACGAAGATCCAATAACGCAACTCGATCTTGAGGAACTCGGCCTGCTTGCACCGGGCGGCGGGTCCGAAGACTAATCGGATTTGTCTTGGTTCCGCCACGCATCGCGAAAACAATGCCGATCATAGTTTTTCGGATGTGTATTCTCTTGTCACAGAGGGCGATCCCGTGACATTAAGCGACAATCCAAGGGGAACTTTGATGTTGGAATTGGTGTAGGAAGCTCTTACATCTGGAAACATCGCAACAGGGAGTTAGCGTAATGGGTTCTTTTAGCATGTGGCACTGGCTGATCGTTCTGGTCATCGTGCTTTTGTTGTTCGGTCGCGGCAAGATTCCGGAGCTGATGGGTGATGTCGCCAAGGGTATCAAGAGCTTCAAGAAGGGCATGAACGACGAAGACGCGCCTGAGTCCACGACTGCCAAGACCGTCGATCACAAGGCCGACGAGACGAAGTAAGCCACTTCCGGGCAACGTAGCCCCCACGTTTCCCGTTCAGGAGCCTTGAATGTTCGATATTGGCTGGACCGAGCTGCTTGTCATCGCGGTCGTATTGATCGTGGTGGTTGGTCCCAAGGACTTGCCGCCGATGCTTCGTGCGTTCGGCAAGATGACGCAGCGCGCTCGTAAGGTCGCCGGTGAGTTTCGTGCCCAGTTCGACGAGGCCCTGCGTGAAGCGGATCTGGACGAAGTTCGCCAGACGCTGACTGATGCGCAGAAGCTGAACCCCGTCAACACCTTGCGCGAAGCAATGAACCCGCTTCGCCAGATGGGCAACGAAATCAAGGCTGACCTGCAGAAGGCGACGACGGTCGATAACAAGACCGAAGTTCCGCCGGCTGCCGTATCGGTTCCTGAGCCGTCGATGAGCCTGCCAGAGACGCCGCCGGTCGTAGCACCGGCGCCTGTTGCAGCAGGCGTGGAAAATGCGGCAGCCCAGGAAAAGCCGAAGGCGGCCCATAAACCGCGCGCCAAGGCGGAGCCTGCGCCTGCCGCGGTTGCTGCTCCGGTCGGAAAGCCCAAGCGGACTTCGACGAAGACAGCGGCCGCCAAGAAGCCTGCGGCAGTTGCCGCCACAGCCGCTCCGAAGAAGACGGCAGCAAAGAAGAAGAAGGACGACGCATGAGCGGTGAAATCGAAGACAAGCCGCAGCCACTGATCGAACACCTGATGGAGTTGCGTACGCGGCTGATCTGGTCGATCGGTGCGTTTTTCGTCGCGTTCATCGCCTGCTTCATATTCGCCAAGCATCTCTTCAATGTGCTCGTCTATCCATACAAGTGGGCGGTGACCTGGGCGCATCTAGACGTGTCCAAGGCGCAGCTCATATACACCGCGCCGCAGGAGTTCTTCTTCACGCAGGTAAAGGTCGCCATGTTCGGCGGCCTGGTCATCGCCTTTCCGATTATCGCGGCGCAGATCTACAAATTCGTCGCCCCTGGCCTCTACAAGAACGAGCGCGCGGCCTTCCTGCCGTTTCTGATTGCGTCGCCGGTCCTGTTTCTGATGGGTGCTTCGCTCGTCTATTTCTTCTTTACGCCGATGGTCATGTGGTTCTTCCTGACCATGCAGCAGGCGCCGGGTGAGGGCGATGTCGCGATCTCGCTGCTTCCGAAGGTCTCTGAGTACCTCAGCCTGATCATGACGCTGGTGTTTTCGTTCGGCCTGGTCTTCCAGCTTCCTGTCATCACCACGCTGCTCGCCCGTGTTGGGCTGCTGACTTCCGATTGGCTGGCCGAGAAGCGCAAGTTCGCGATCGTGCTCGCTTTTATCGTGGCAGCGGTGCTGACGCCGCCCGATCCGATGTCCCAGATCGGCCTTGCACTGCCGACCATCCTTCTCTACGAGATTTCCATCTACGCGGCGCGACTCGTGGAGCGCCAGCGTGCCCGCGAGGCGGTCGAAGAGGCTGAAGGAAACACGGACGTTGCCAAGACGGACAACGTCTGACGATTTCCCTCAATGAGCGCTTCCAAGCATCCGGTCGAGGCCTAGCCGGGCTTTGGCCGGGTTATCTTTTTACAACGACCTGGAACGACGATGCTCGATATAAAATGGATCCGTGAGAATCCCGAAGCCCTCGATGCGGCACTTGCCAAGCGTGGTGCCGAGCCTTTGTCCGAAAACCTGATTGCGATCGACGAAAAGCGCCGTTCGGCCATCCAAAGCGTCCAGGACATGCTGTCCCGCCGCAATGCCGCCTCCAAGGAGATCGGCGCTGCGATGGCCCAGAAAAACAATGGACTTGCTGAAAAGCTGAAGGCCGAAGTAGCCGACTTGAAGTCGCTGCTTCCGGCCGCGGAAGAGGGCGAGCGGCAGGCGACGGACGAACTGAACGATGCGCTGTCGCGCATTCCGAACATCCCGCACGATGACGTGCCGGTTGGCAAGGACGAGCACGACAATTCCGTTGCCCGAGTCGTCGGCGAAAAGCCCCGCTGGAATCATACGCCGAAGGAACACTTCGAAATCGGCGAAGCGCTCGGCTACATGGACTTCGAACGGGCTGCGAAGCTCTCGGGATCGCGCTTTACCGTGCTGACCGGCCCGCTGGCGCGGCTGGAGCGTGCGCTCGGTCAGTTCATGATCGACCTGCATACGCGCGAGCACGGCTATACCGAAGTCAGCTCGCCGCTGATGGTTCGTGACGATGCCATGTTCGGCACCGGCCAGCTGCCAAAGTTTGCGGAGGACCTGTTCAAGACCACGGATGGCCGCTGGTTGATCCCAACCGCCGAGGTGACGCTCACCAATCTCGTCTCGGGCGAAATCCTCGACCAGGAGAAACTGCCGCTTCGCTTCACCGCGCTGACCCCGTCCTTCCGATCGGAGGCAGGCTCTGCCGGACGCGACACGCGCGGTATGCTGCGCCAGCATCAGTTCTGGAAGTGCGAGCTCGTCTCGATCACCGATGCCGAGAGTTCGCTTGCCGAGCACGAGCGTATGACCGCTTGCGCCGAAGAGGTGCTGAAGCGCCTCGGCTTGCATTTCCGCACGATGACGCTCTGCACCGGCGACATGGGCTTCGGTTCGCGCAAGACCTACGACCTCGAGGTTTGGCTGCCCGGCCAGAACACCTATCGTGAAATCTCGTCCTGCTCGGTCTGCGGCGATTTCCAGGCGCGTCGCATGAATGCGCGCTATCGCGGCAAGGAAGACAAGGCGACGAAGTTCGTCCACACGCTGAACGGTTCCGGCACGGCGGTCGGCCGCTGCCTGATTGCTGTTCTGGAGAACTACCTGAACGAGGATGGTTCCGTGACCGTTCCCGATGTTCTGCTGCCATACATGGGCGGTTTGACGAAGATCGAACGGGCGGCCTGAGCCGATGCGCATTCTGCTCACCAACGACGACGGCATTCACGCGGAAGGCCTCGCGGTGCTGGAGCGGATTGCGCGGACGCTGTCCGATGATGTCTGGATTGTTGCGCCGGAGACGGACCAGAGCGGCCTTGCGCATTCGCTGAGTCTTTCCGAGCCGTTGCGGCTTCGGAAGATTTCCGACAAGCATTTCGCGCTGCGCGGAACTCCGACCGATTGCGTCATCATGGGCGTCAAGCAGGTTATGGACGTCAAGCCCGACCTGGTGCTCTCGGGCGTCAATTCAGGCTCTAACGTCGCCGATGATGTGACCTATTCGGGCACCGTCGCCGGGGCGATCGAGGGCACGCTGCAGGGTGTCCGCTCCTTTGCGTTGAGCCAAGCCTATCTGCACCAAGACGGGGCAAGGGTGGTCCCCTGGGAGGTCTGCGAGGCGCATGCGCCGGCACTTCTCGACAAGCTCATATCGCTCGACCTGCCTGACGGCACCTTCCTGAACCTGAACTTTCCGAATTGCCGGCCGGAAGAGGTCGAGGGCGTGGAAGTGACGGCACAAGGGCGGCTTGCCTTCAACCTGCAGGTCGATGCCCGTTCCGACGGGCGCGGCCTGCCCTATTACTGGCTCCGGTTTGGAGAACGCGCCGGCGCCTTCGTCGCAGGCACGGATATTCACGCCCTGAGAAGCCGCAAGATTTCGGTAACGCCTTTGAAACTGGATCTGACTGATTATTCCGTACAGGACCGCGTCGCGCGGGCGCTTTCGGGTACGGAGTAGACTATTTTGACGGCACGGTTGGTGGAGAAGGAAGGTTTTGCGGCGCTCGTCTTGAGGCTGCGAGCCGAAGGCGTGTCCGATCTGGACCTGCTGACAGCAGTCGAGCAGACGCCGCGGTCGCTGTTCGTGCCGGCACAGTTTGCCGAGCAGGCCTATTCGAGCCGCACGATCCCGATCGAATGCGGCTCCTTCATCGAGGGCGTCGATCTCGCGGTCAGGATCCTTCATCACCTGAAAATCAAACCCGGGCAACGCGTGCTCGAGGTCGGCACCGGCAGCGGCTTCATGACCGCCGTCATGGCTCGCATGGCCGAGCGCGTGCTGACGATCGACCGCTACAAGACACTGACGACGAATGCGCAGCGCCGCATAGACTCGCTCGGACTGCGAAACGTCATCATCCGCCAGGCTGACGGCAGTGCCGGTCTGCAGGGAGAGGGGACCTTCGACCGTATCGTCGTAACCGCTGCGTTCAATTCGATGCCACGGTTCTACACCGACCAACTCGTTTCCGGCGGTTCGATGATCGCTCCATTGATGATTTCCGACAACGAGTGTCGCCTCGTGCGGCTCACGAAAACGGGCAGCCGCTTCGAGCGCGAGGAGCTGTTCGACACACCCTATCTTCCGATCGTCCCTCGTCTCGCATCTCAACTCTAGGGCGACTGGCTCGCAAGCGTTGCTATGGTTAGCAATCCCTCAAAAAAATCTCGCGGATTCCGGCACCTTAACCGCGTGGTAATACTAACGCGCTTTAATAAACCCACAAATGGTTGCGTTAATCAGTGGGTCGAGTCATGCGTTTCAGTCTTTCGCCAAGAGTGGGCAAGTCTGCCGGTAATGTCCTGATAGCGGCTTTGCTGGCGAGTGCGGCAACGGGTTGCAGTTCCGATGTGACACGTTTCGGTGGTCTCTTCTCGTCATCCGGTCAGGACCAGATGACGACCAACTCAATCCCTCGCAGAGGTATGCAGGCCGATCCGGTGCCGCAGGCGGATTTGGCACAGGGCGGCTACGCGCCAAGTAGCCAGGCAACGAGCCAGCCTTATCCCGCGCAGCCCGCTTATGGCGCCTCCAGCGCCCGCATGGCCTCGGCACCTGTTTCCGTCCAGCGCTCCGAACTCGCGGCTCCCTCCGCCGTTGCACCGGCAGCGCCATCCCGTGAAAGGCAAGTCGCACTCGCCCAGCCATTCCCTGCCGCCACTGCTCCGAAGAAGTCGGCGCCCATTCTCGTTCCACCGAAGGCAGACGCGATCGTCACCGGCACGAACCCCAAGGTTTCCGGCTGGTCGGCAACCAATGCGCCGTCCGTCACACTTCGCCCGGGTGAAAGCATCACGACACTCGCCAACCGCTACGGTGTGCCGGAGAAGGAGATCCTTCGCGTCAACGGCTTCAAGGCGGCCGCCGCCGCCAAGCCGGGCCAGATCATCCTAATCCCGACATTCAATGGAGGCAATGCAGCAAAGGCAGCCGCCCAAAGCGCCGACCTCTCCAAGGGTGGGCATCTGCCGCAACCGAACAAGCAGCAGGAACAGAACGTTGCGGTCGTTCCGGGTGCGAACTCCGCCCGTGACAAGTCAGTCGCAAATGCCGATCCGTCCAACAAACTTGCGGCCGGTGCAGGCAAGGGGCCAAAGGGCGCCGGCGGCACCTACGTCGTCAAGCCGGGTGACTCGCTCGCCAAGATCGCCAAGGCGACGGGCACCAGCATCGACGATCTGAAGGCCGCCAATAACCTGTCGGCCGGTTCTATTCGCATCGGTCAGGAGCTTAGTCTTCCGGGTGGTTCTCAGGATGGCATGAAGACGGCTTCCATTCCGGCAAAGGCAGAGCCGAAGCCAGTCGCCGAGCCCGCCTCCGCAACGTCGACTGCTGCCGCGCAGCCGGCAACCTACAAGGCTCCTGTCGCCACCGAGACGGTTGATGAGGCTGCCAAGAAGGAAGTGGCATCCGCCGCACCCGAGGCTACCGGCATCGGCAAGTATCGCTGGCCGGTTCGTGGAGCTGTCATTGCCGCCTACGGCGCCAACGTCAACGGCAGCCGCAACGACGGCATCGACATTTCCGTGCCCCAAGGTACGCCGATCAAGGCGGCCGAAAACGGCGTGGTCATCTATGCTGGCAACGGCCTGAAGGAACTCGGCAATACGGTCCTCGTCCGCCACGACGATGGTACGGTCACCGTCTACGGCAACGCCGATACCTTGAGTGTTGCCCGCGGCCAGAAGATCCAGCGCGGCCAGACGGTCGCCGTCTCCGGCATGAGCGGCAACGTCAAGCAGCCGCAGGTCCATTTCGAAGTTCGGAAGGACGCGACGCCGGTCAACCCGATTACCTTCCTCGAATAGGTATTGCGTCCGAGGATGCTCAAAAGCCCGGCCTCAAGCCGGGCTTTTGTCATTATGCACGGTCGAGTGCGATGCGCATCCGACCGGCGAGATCCTGAATGTACTGCCAGGCAACACGGCCCGAACGTGCGCCACGCGTCGTGGCCCATTCTAGCGCCTCCGCATGCATCTTCTCGCGATCGATTGGCAGCCTGAAGTGGTCGGCATAGCCGTCGATCATCGTTAGATAGTCGTCCTGGCTGCATTTGTGAAAACCCAGCCAAAGGCCGAACCGGTCGGACAGCGAAACCTTTTCCTCGACCGCCTCCGAAGGATTGATCGCCGTCGACTGCTCGTTCTCCATCATGTGGCGCGGAAGCAGGTGGCGCCGGTTCGAGGTCGCATAGAACAGGACGTTGTCCGGTCGACCTTCCACGCCGCCATCAAGGGCTGCCTTGAGCGATTTGTAGGCCGTGTCATCATGGTCGAACGAAAGGTCGTCGCAGAAGACGATGACACGGTGCGGCGTGTCCTTGAGAAGATCGAGCAGCGTCGGGAGGCTCGCAATATCCTCGCGATGCACTTCCACCAGCTTTAGCGACACGCCGCTCTCGCGCCGCACATCCTCGTGAACAGCCTTGACCAGCGACGACTTGCCCATGCCGCGCGCACCCCAGAGAAGAACGTTGTTGGCCGGAAAGCCTTCGGCGAAGCGCACCGTATTCTCGTGCAGGATATCGCGCACGTGGTCGACACCGCGGATGAGCTTCAGCGCCACGCGGTTCGGCCGTGCAACCGGCTGAAGATGCTGACGGGCAGGGGACCAGACGAAGCAGTCGGCCGCGTTCCAGTCGTTCAATGCGGGCGGCGGCCCCGCCAACCGATCGATCGCATCTGTGAGCCGGCGCAGCTCCGTCAGAATGGCGTTGTTGACGTCTCCGGCCATGGGCCTTCCTCCTGAATTCTGCTTGCAACCAGTGTACTGTGTCTTTTGCCTGCGGCGTAGCATGGCCTTTTACGAGCGGAAAGGTTATGAGGCAGCGGAATCGGTACGGTTTCCAGCTGTTTCTGTTGCATTCGCAAAGACCGCAATTATAGTCCGGCCACCCGAGAAAGGCGGAGTTCCGCCTCCGGAAAGTTTGAGGAGTTTAGCATGTTCATCACCCCGGCATTTGCCCAGGCTGCCACCGATACCGCGGCGTCGCCGTTCGGTTCCGGCTTCGAAATGATCATTCTTTTCGTGCCGTTGATGGTTGTATGGTATTTCCTGCTGATCCGTCCGCAGCGCGCCCAGGCCAAAAAGCGGGAAGAAACGCTGAAGGCGATCCGCCGTGGCGATCAGGTTGTGACCGGCGGTGGCCTCGTCGGCAAGGTCACCAAGGTTGTTGACGACAAAGAACTCGAAGTGGAGATTGCAGACGGCGTTCGCGTTCGCATCGTCCGCACCGGCATTTCGGAAGTTCGCGTCAAGGGTGAGCCAGTCAAGGCGGACGCAGCATAGTATTGCAAACCAAGATGTGAACCGGATTAGGCCGGGTCGGAAATAGTCGAGAGAAAATGCACCGTTTTTCCCGCTTGAAGGCCGTCCTGATCTGGGTTTTGGTGGTGGTGGCCGTGATACTCGCGGCCCCAAATCTGTTGTCTGAAGGGCAGCGTTCGAGGCTGCCCCTATGGCTGGCTCATAGCCACATTGTTCCTGGCCCCGATGTGCAGGGCGGTTCCCATCTGCTTTTCCAGATAGAACGCGCTGATATCGTAAAGCACCAGCTCGAACGCACAGTCGCGGATGTTCGCGGTAAGTTGCGCGAAGCCAATATTCGCTACACTGGCCTGACCGGCAACGATCAGGAGATCACCGTCAAGATTACCGCTGCCAGCCAGGTGGATGCTGCCGTCAATGCGTTGAGCGCGCTGACCGTGAGCACGAAAAGTGGCTGGTTCGGTGGCTCGGTTCAGAATGTTTCCCTGCAGAAGGGCAATGACGGACAGCTTACGCTACGAATTTCGAACGCTAGCATCGACCAAGGTATCGCGGCCGCTCGGACGCAGTCCATCGAGGTTGTCGAGCGTCGCATCGCCGGCATTGGGATTAGCAGTTTTTCAGTCCGCGGAGACGGGCGTGATCGTATCGACGTCAAGGCACTAGGCTCGGTCGACGTCGAGCGCCTGAAGAATATTCTGAGCGAGCCGGCCCAGCTCTCCGTCCGGCTGATCGATGAAAGCATGTCGGGGCAGGAGGCCCTTGCCGGTCGCTGGCCCGCGACGTCAGAGGTTCTCTACTCGCTCGACGATCCGCCCGTTCCCTATCTCGTGGACCGCACTGATTTCGTGACGGGCAACAATCTCGTTGACGTTCAGGCCGTCGCCGATGCGAACACGGATTCAGTCGCAATCAGTTACAAGCTGGATGCTGAAGGGACCGAACGCCTCGCGCAGAAGACTCGCCAGAACATCGGTCGGCACCTTGCCATACTTTTTGATGATCAGGTCATGGCGGCGCCTCTGATCAATGCGCCGATCCTGGACGGCACCGGGAAGGTGCCGGTCAGCTTCAGTGAGGACGGAGCCCGCGATCTTGCGCTGATCTTGCGAAGCGGCGCTCTGCCGGCGACGTTGACGACCGTAGAGGAGCGCACCGTCAGCCCCATCCTCGGGGCTGAATCAAAGCGCGCCGGTCTGATCGCCGGCTTCGTCGCTGCGATCCTTGTCACCGGATTGATGTTTGCCTTCTATCGCAAGCTGGGCATCATTGCCGGCATTTCGCTGGTCCTGAATCTGCTTTTGATTCTTGCTGTGCTAAGCGTGATCGGCGCGACACTCACGCTGCCCGGCCTCGCAGGTATCGTCTTGATCATCGGCATGGCCGTCGACGCCAATGTGCTTGTCTACGAGCGAATTCGCGAGGAGGCGAAAGCCGGTCACTCCTTCGCGGATGCGATCGACAACGGCTTCTCCCGGGCATTTATGACGATCCTTGATGCCAACGTCACGATCGTCATTGCGGCCGTCATTCTCTATTATCTCGGCAGCGATACCGTCCGCGGTTTTGCAGTGACGCTGGCCGCGGGAATCCTGACGACGGTCTTCACTACCTTCACGCTGACGCGCTGGATTGTCGTTACCTGGCTGCATCGCAAGCACCCGCGGCATCTGCCAAGGGATGTTCAGACGGGCATTTTCGACCGCGCGAACATCCGTTTCATGGGCATCAGGCGCTACACCTTCACGGTGTCGGCCGTGCTTTCCATTCTCGCCATGGTCGGCTTCGCGACAGTCGGTGCAAATCTTGGCGTCGACTTTGCGGGCGGGTCGCTGGTGGAAGTCAAGGCGAAGCAAGGAGCTGCCGATCGTGATGATATCCGCGCTCGCCTCGGTGATCTGAACATCGGGGCCATTGAGGCTCGCCGCCTTTCCGACCCGTCGACGGCATTGGTCCGCATCCAGGCGCAAGGCGGCGGCGAGAATGCCGAACAGTCTGCCATGACGTTGCTGCGTGATGAATTGAGCGACGACTATGAGATCCGGCGTGTCGAGGTTGTCGGCCCCGCCGTATCAGGCGAACTGACCAGGGCCGCGACGTTGGGCATACTCGGTTCGCTCGCTATCATCCTGCTTTACATCTGGCTCCGCTTCGAATGGCAATTCGCGATCGGCGCGATTATCGCGACGCTCCACGATATCATCCTGACGCTAGGCCTTTTCGTACTGACCGGCATGGAATTCAATCTCACAAGCGTTGCGGCCCTCCTGACGATCGTCGGCTATTCGCTCAACGATACAGTCGTCGTCTACGACAGGATGCGCGAGAATCTGAAGCGCTATCGCAAGATGCCTATGCCGATCCTGATCGATGCTTCCATCAACCAGACGCTGTCGCGCACCGTTTTGACGGCGGCAACGACGTTGCTGGCGCTCCTGGCGCTCTGCCTTTTCGGTGGCGACGTGATCCGCCCGTTCGCCTTTGTGATGCTGTTCGGCGTTGCCATTGGCACCTTTTCCTCCATCTATATAGCCGCGCCCGTGCTGATAGCCTTCAAGCTCCGCCCGGACGCGATTGACAACGATCAGAACAAGAAAGTGGCCGAGCCGGATACGAACCCCGGCAATCCGGCAGTGTGAGAATATGGCAAGAGGCATAGAAATCCGCGAGGCGCATTTTCCTGGACGTGCGCCCATCGATACCTACGGCAATGGCGGCTTCCGTTTCGCTGACATGTCTCATCGCGGGTCGATCCTTTGCCTGCCGTCCGGCATCTATGGCTGGGACATGGACATGTCGAAGCCTCTGTCGATCAAGAATTTTCAAAAGGTGCTCGATGAAGCAGCCGGGATCGAGGTTCTGCTGATCGGGACGGGAGACGACATGCGTCCGATCCCGCCTGATCTGAAGGCCGCGCTCAAGGCTGCAGGTATTTCCTCGGATCCCATGAACACCGGCGCGGCCGTCCGCACCTTCAATATCATGCTCATGGAATCCCGCGCTGTCGCCGCGGCACTGATCGCGGTTTGACAATGGCGGAGCAGTCTTTGACGAACCAGGACATTTGCCTGGCGATGCTGCGTGACAACGACCGCGACCGCTATCTGGCTTGCCTGCTGGCGCCGGAAGTAAGGCGGGGCGCTCTGGCAGCTCTCTACGCTTTCAACGCCGAGCTCGCGCGCATTCGCGATCTGGTGCACGATCCCCTTCCAGGGGAGGTTCGCATGCAGTACTGGCGCGATCTGCTGGAGGGCAGCGCGCACGGCTCCACCCAGGCAAACCCGATTGCCGCCGCCTTGTTGTCGGCGATTGAAACCCACCGCCTGCCATCGCAGACCCTCGTCAACATGATCGATGCCCGCATCTTCGATCTCTACGACGATCCGATGGAGACGCGGGTCTCACTTGAGGGGTATGCCGGCGAGACGGCGTCTGCGCTGATCCAACTGGCAAGTCTCGTGCTTGCGCCGGAGGCGGCCACCGCATCTGCCGAGGCTGCTGGGCATGCGGGCGTTGCGCAGGCCATCGCCGGTCTTCTGCTCCTGATGCCGTTGCATCGCCACCGCGGCCAGCTCTACCTTCCCCTTGAAATCCTGTCCGCTACCGGGCTCGATCGTGATGCGTTTCTCGCCGGCGAGGACAAGCCGCGAATCTCTGCCGCGATCGAAGCCTTTGCGGGACTTGGACGCGACCATCTTGCCAAGGCGAGACGTGTCGCAATACCGCAGTCGGTGTTTCCCGCCTTTTTGCCTGTCACCATGGCGGAGCCGATTCTTTCCAACGCCCAGAAGGTAGGCGCGGGACTGTTCGATCGGCAGATCCAGCGATCGCAGTTTCGGCGCCAGGCCGGCATGCTGCTTGCGCTGATGCGCAAGAAAATCTGACCCTGTTTAAACTCGCGCAAGGCTCGTGCGTTATAAAGACGCCGTTGTCGATTTGATCGGAGAGGGATGTGAGCATAATCGTCTGGTGCGTTATATTCGCGATCGTCGTCTTCATCGCCTTCATTTCGACGCGCATGGCGGCGCAGAACAAGGAAGATGGCCTGCACGATACCGGGCTCGCGATCATCGAGTTCAACCGGGCTTTCCCCAACGAAGCAATCCGCCAGTTGCAGGCGACTGCCGATGGGCAGGCGGTGTTCGTGCGTTTGCATGACAACAAGGCCGGCATCATGCGGAATATGCAGCGGCACTATTCGTGCCATGTTCTTGAGCCGGGAAGGGTGCGTGTGCTCAGCTCCGAAACCGGGCGAGGCCTCAACATAGAGTTCCTCGACGCACCACATTACAGCGGAACCTTTGAATTCGCGTCCGCCAGGGTGGCGTCGGAGGTCGCACTTTGGCTGCTCGGCAACTACGTGGCCGAGCCTGACAAGGCATTGCCGTCGCACAATCCCACGGTCGCAAACGGCCAGTAGCAAAGGTCCTGGCGAACCGGGATATCCCTTCGCTGCGGCCGTCCCGCATTTACAATCATCCTCGTCGCCGCGGCCCGCGCGACGCGTCGCCGCGGCCGTTTTGCCGTTGCCTACGGTCCGAAATAGGCGCAAGATTTACGCTATCCGGCATTAGTTTGAGTTTGTATTCACAAACGCGATGGAGGTGCGTGATGCTTGCAATCAATGATACCGCTCCGGATTTCGAAGCTCAGACGACCGAAGGCGTGATCAGTTTTCACCAGTGGATCGGCAACTCCTGGGCAGTGCTGTTTTCGCATCCGAAGGACTTTACCCCCGTATGCACGACCGAACTCGGCTACATGGCGCGGATCAAACCCGAATTCGACAAGCGGGGTGTGAAGATTATCGGTCTTTCCGTTGATCCGCTCGAACGCCACACCAGCTGGATGATAGACATCGAGGAAACGCAGGGCTATCGTCCAAACTATCCGATGATCGCGGACGTCGATTACGCGGTATCGAAGCGTTACAACATGCTGCCCGCGCTCGTATCCGGCGATCCGACCGAGCGCACTCCAGCCGACAATCAGACCGTCCGCAACGTCTTCGTGATAGGGCCTGACAAGAAGATCAAACTGGTCATGGTCTATCCGATGACCACGGGGCGCAACTTTGATGAGGTGCTGCGGGTCATCGATTCCCTGCAGCTTACTGCAAAGCACAAGGTCGCAACGCCAGTGAACTGGAAGAACGGCGAGGACGTGATCATCGCCGGTTCAGTCTCCGACGACGACGCAAAGAAGCAATACCCGCAAGGTTGGCGAGCACCGAAGCCCTATATCAGGATCGTGCCGCAACCGCACGGATAGGCAATCGCAAAGCAAGCCGCCACGAAGGAGGTGGGGATGATCTTCCGGCAGCTGTTCGATCCGGTGTCGAGCACCTATTCCTATTTGCTGGCAAGCCGGAACGGCGGCGAGGCGCTGATCATCGATCCGGTGTTGGAAAGGGTTGATCGCTATCTTCAGCTCATTCACGAGCTCGATCTGAAGCTCGTGAAGGCCGTAGATACCCATCTCCATGCCGACCACATCACAGGTCTTGGCGCGCTGCGCGACAAGACCCATTGTATTACCGTGATGGGAGAGCAAACAAAGGCCGACGTCGTTTCGATGCGTCTGTCGGACAATGAGAAGCTGACCATCGAGGGACTCGCCCTCGATGTGATTTATACGCCGGGACACACCGACGATTCCTACAGTTTCGTTTTGCCCGACCGCGTTTTTACCGGCGACACCCTGCTCATTCGCGGCACCGGCCGCACCGATTTCCAGAATGGAGATCCCCGGGCGCAATACGAGTCGATCTTTGGCCGACTGCTGAAGCTTCCGGAATCGACGATGGTCTTCCCTGCACACGACTACAAGGGCGATACGGTCTCGACCATCGGCGAGGAAAAGGCCTTCAATCCACGCCTGCAGGTAAAATCCGCCGATGAATATGCCGATCTGATGAACAATCTGAAACTGGCCAATCCGAAGATGATGGACGTAGCCGTTCCGGCTAACATGAAGGTCGGGATGAACCAGGACAACGTAATGCGCCATGGCTGGGCGCTGACGGCGCAGCAAGCGCTGGGCGTCGTCGGCCTCGGCGACGTCGCCTTGGTCGATCTGCGCGAGAATGCCGAACGGCAGCGAAACGGCACGATCCCGGGCTCTCTTCACGTCCCCTATCCCTCGCTCGAGGAAAGCATAGGCGCTGGCGGTACGCTGCATGAGCTGGCAACTTCAACCCGCAAGAGGCTGCTTTTCTATTGCGCGTTCGGCGAACGATCGGCAATGGCCGTGCAGGCAGCGCATGACGCCGGTCTTCCGCTGGCCTTTCATATTCAAGGCGGCATCGACGCCTGGAAGAAGGCGGACGGACCGATCGCGCATTAGCGAGCGCCCTATGGCAAGCGATAAAATGGTGCAGCGGCAATCGATTCTGACCTGTCCGATCTGCGGGCACCGATCAGTGGAAACGATGCCGGTCGATGCCTGCGTTTGGTTCCACGAATGCCAGGGCTGCGGCGCGACGCTTAAGGCGAAGCACGGCGATTGCTGCGTCTTTTGCTCATACGGGTCGGTTCCGTGTCCGCCGATTCAAACCCGCGCGATCTCGCGGTGTTGTCAGGCCACCTCGAACACGGCCGCGTAGTGATAGGGCGGCAGATCGACGACCCGCTGCATGAAAAAGCCAGCAGTCTCAACAACGGTACGAACCGCTTCGGGCGACATGCGCATCTCGGTTCGCGGTCCCCGGGGCTTGCCTAGGACCACCGTTTCCTCTCGCGGAGCCGGGTGCCAGTTGACGATGCAGAACAGGCCGTCCGGTTTCAGAACTTCCCTTACGGAACATGCGAGACCTATTTGGTCAGGAGCGCCGTGGAAGGTATTGGCGATCAAGACAAAATCGACCGGTTCGTCAAGGTGTTTCGCCAGCGCCGACGTGGCGTCCGCGCAAATCCACTGGCGAACTGACGCGCCGCTGCGCTCAACTTCGGCCTTTGCCAGCTCGATCATGGCGGGATCGAGATCGAGCGCCGCCAACCGTCCGTCGACCAGTGCTGCGAGCGGGCCGGTGAAGTAACCGTCGCCGCAGCAAAGGTCGAGAACGCTCATGCCCCGCCGGATGCCAATCTGTTGAAGCAGCCCTTGGGGATCAGGCCACAGCGCAGACCACCAATCCCTGTCCGGCATGGACGTGCCTTGAAACAATGCTGCCATGTCACGCCCCCGAGGAGGTCTCACCACACAGAATTTCGACAGCGACGAGACGCCTGTCGATGGCTAGATCGGTAGGCTCCCGGCTCGATTACGCACTCTCCGCGAGCTTGACGTCCTGTCCGAGCCAGGTGGCACAATCCGCAAGCGCCCGCTTGGCGATCAGCTGCCGCTTCATGATCGTCTTGTCCTTGCCGCGGAAACGCTTCACGCCTTCGGGTTTGACGATCGAGCCGGGCTCCAGCTCGGGGAACAGGCCGAAATTGATGTTCATCGGCTGAAACGACCGCTTGCCCGGCTCCTCGTCGTTGACGATGTGTCCGCCCGTGATGTGGCCGAGCAGCGAGCCGAGCGCCGTCGTTGCCGGCGGCAGGGATACTCCTTCTCCCTTTCGCTCGGCAGCGGCGAACCGGCCAGCCATGAGGCCGACGCTGGCGCTTTCGACATAGCCTTCGCAGCCAGTAATCTGCCCGGCAAAGCGCAGGCCCGGGCGGGACTTGAGCGTGAGCGACGGGTCGAGCAGCGTCGGCGAATTGATGTAGGTATTACGGTGAAGGCCGCCGAGGCGAGCGAATTCGGCGTTCTGAAGCCCCGGGATCATGCGGAAGATCTCGGCCTGGGCCCCGTATTTCAACTTCGTCTGGAAGCCGACCATGTTGTAGAGCGTGCCGAGCGCATTGTCCTGGCGCAACTGAACGACGGCATAGGCCTTGACCGTCGGGTTGTGCGCATTGGTCAGGCCCATCGGCTTCATCGGGCCGTGCCGCAGCGTCTCGCGGCCGCGCTCTGCCATCACCTCGATCGGAAGACAGCCGTCGAAGTAAGGCGTTCCTTCCCACTCCTTGAATCCGACAGTATCGCCGGCAATCAGGGCATCGACGAAAGCGTTGTACTGCTCTTCGGTCATCGGGCAGTTGATGTAATCCTTGCCGGTGCCACCCGGACCGACCTTGTCATAGCGCGACTGGTACCAGCAGATATCCATATCGATGCTGTCCCGATGAACGATCGGCGCGATTGCATCGAAGAAGGCCAGCGCGTCCGCGCCCGTCTCGGCCTGGATGGCGCTTGCAAGGGAAGGTGCCGTCAACGGGCCGGTGGCAACGATGGCGAGATCCCATTCTGTCGGCGGCAAGCCGGTTACTTCTTCACGAACGACCGTGATCAACGGGTGCTCTTGGATCGCTTTGGTAACGGCGTCCGAGAAACCGTCGCGGTCGACGGCCAGCGCGCCACCGGCGGGGACCTGATGCTTGTCGGCGCACGCCATGATCAGCGATCCCGCCATGCGCATTTCGGCATGGATAACGCCAACCGCGTTGCTGGTCGCGTCGTCAGAGCGGAAGGAGTTGGAGCACACGAGCTCGGCCAAGCCGTCGGTCTTGTGGGCGTCGGTGCCACGCACGCCGCGCATCTCGTGCAGAATAACCGGCACGCCGGCATTTGCGATCTGCCAGGCTGCCTCGGAGCCGGCGAGCCCGCCGCCGACCACATGGATGGGAGAATGGGAAAAGGTCTTGTTCATGCGCGGCTGATTACCACGCTGGGCCGGCGCAGGAAACCGAAGAATTGGCGACTGATCGATGCCGGCACCGATGCCGTCAAATATCCAGCTTCAGCCGAGCGCCCGTGTCGCTCGCCGCCGGCACGGCGCAGCAAATCAGCGCTTCGTCATCGGCGGCGTCGGCGGTCGGCTCCTTCGTGTATGCGACGGAGCCTGACAGGATTTTCGTCCTGCAACTTCCGCAATTGCCAAGGCGACAGCTGAACTCGGGCGCCAAGCCGCGCGCTTCGGCAAGCTCGAGCAACGTGCCCGATCCTGGCTCCCAGCGTGCTTCCTTACCGGAGCGCATGAAATAGACCGGCTGCGGTTCTTCAGCGGCGGCGCGCGCGGGCGATCGCGGGAGCGCATCTCCCGATCGCTGGAGAGACGCGGGTCCAAACGCTTCGGCATTGATGCGGCTATCAGAGATATTCAATCCACGCAGGCCATCATAGACCGACTGCATGAAGCCGGCTGGACCGCACAGATAAAAGTCGTAGTCGTTGAACGGCAACACGCTGCTGAGCAGGGTCATGTCGACGCGCCCCTGCTTGTCATAGTCTTCACCAGCGACCGTATCAGAAGTATCGCTGAGCAACCGGACCAGCTTGACGACGCCGCCGGACACTGCGGCGAGTGCCTGCAGCTCGGCATTGAATGCACGTTCCGACGCGTTGTGCGCTGAATAGATCAGCCAGGTCGGTCGTATCCGCCTGGTTCGCAGCCCCTCGTAGACGACATGCCGCAGCATCGCGAGCAGGGGGGTGATCCCGATGCCTGCCGCCAGCAAGACGGCAGGGCGTCTCTCGCCGGGGTCAATCGTGAACGCGCCTGTCGGGGCGCGTGTCTCGATGATGTCTCCTTGCCGGATGGCATCGTGAAGATGCGCCGAGACAAGCCCTTCGCGCTTGACGCTGATGCGATAGATACTGTCGGAGGGGGCCGAGGAGATCGTATAGGTGCGCACCGCCGGCACATCCGATCCCTCGAGCTTGATGCGGATCGGCAGGTGCTGGCCGGAGACATGCGGAATGATCCCGCCTTCGTCTATCGGTTCGAGATAGAACGAGCGCACGCTGGCGCTCTCTTCGACGATCCGGGTGACGCGGAAGGGCCGCCAGCTCTTGGCGAGGGCAATCGCCTGAAGCCGCGCGGCAGCCTCATCCCAACTCCCGGTCATCAGGGAGTTGGGAGATGGACCGTTGGCGCGCGATCGCCATCGCAGCGGCAACGCTTCCTGCCGGTAGACGATCTGTGTCGGGCGAAAGCGCCACAGCCGCTCCGCCCCCTGGAACGCCGCTATCTCAGGCGATTCCAGAATGACCTCGGCGCTGCCCGATAACTGCAGCAGGTCGCCGCTCTCGAAATCCGCGAAGACCAACCCCGCCCGCGGATTGGCAAGAATGTTGCCGAGCGTGTTGAAGAAGAGATTGCCGGCAAAGTCCGGGATCGTCAGAACACTGTCCTCGCCAATCCGGACAAAGCCGGGCCGGCCGCCACGATGCGAAACATCGATTTGGCGCCCTTCATGGTCGCGGTCGACATACGAGGCGACGAAGAATGTATCCGCCTTGGCGATCATTTCGGCAGGCCGACCCTCCAGATTGCCAAAACTGACCGGGTCGTACCCGGAGGGCTGCATTGGATCCCGTGCAAACTCGAAATCGCGCAGCTGGATATATTGCGGGCAGTTGCCGTAGGCCTGCCCAACACGCACATCGAAGCCGTCCTGCCCGGTTCGATGGATAGTGCCATTCAGCCGGTTGCGACGGCGCGTGTGGAGCTCGATGCCCAACATGGCAATGGCCTTGCCGTCGTCCATTCCCGCGTCGGCCGGGTCGAGCGGCTCACGCGGAAGGTCGACACTCAGTGTGTGGACGTCCGGGCTCTGAAGGAAGCCCGGACGATTGGCACGGAGTGTCGCCCATGCGTTGCCGTCTTCATCTACCGTCCCAAGAACGATGAAGGGCAGCTGCGGGTAGAACTGCCGATGCTGATCGATCAGGTGATCTCGCAGCACGCGGCGGCCCACTTCGTCCATTCGCTTCGCGACGCCGACCTTCTCCTGCAGTGCGATCTCTCCGGCATGCCAGGGAGAGGAGGTGGTGCTCTGTGCCTCGGTGGGCATAACTGGCTCCTTCACGGCTTTTGGTCGGGTGCGGCGCGATGCGGCGCCTTAAGCGGCCTCGACAATGCCGACGGGTGATTTCTGGAAAGGCTGAAAGCCGGGAAGAGCTTCTATGCGCTCGAGCCAGGTCGTTACGCTACGGTAGGCAGACCGGTCGACGTTCCCCTCAGGCGCCCGGGCGATGTAGCTGTAGAGGGCGATGTCGGCGATCGTCGGTCTCGTTGAGGCGATCCATTCACGACCGGTCAGTTGGGCATCGACAAGGCCAAGAATGCGATGAGCTCTCGCGATCACTTCTTCAGTATCGAATTTCGCGCCGAATAAGGTCACAAGACGGGCCGCGCATGGACCATAGGCGATCTCGCCCGCCGCGACCGACAGCCACCGCTGAACCGCAGCCGCCGCTGCCGGCTCCTCCGGCAGCCATCCCTCCGGCGCATACGTCTTGGCGACATAGACAAGAATGGCGTTGGAGTCGCTGACGACGGTGTCGCCGTCCTGAAGCACCGGCAGCTGCCCGAATGGGTTGAGCGCCAGGAAATCGGGGCTCTTGTGTTCTCCCGCCGCTAGGTCGACCTCCACGATTTCGGCATCGACGCCGATAAGCGACAGAAAGAGGCGGGCGCGATGGGCATGGCCCGATAGAGGATGCGAGTACAGCTTCATCGATCTGATCTCCGATTGAGGTGAACAGACAATAATTGTTTCCTGCTGCGCGCTGAATTGCGATAATATGAAAGTCACTATTTCAATTTGTGGAATATTGCGGGATATCCTATGGATCGGCTTCAATGTATGAGGGTTTTGGTCAAGGTCGCCGAGACGGCGAGCTTTGCGCAGGCTGCACGCCAACTTCACATGAGCGCTCCGGCCGTTACGCGCGCAGTTGCCTATCTGGAGGAAACTACAGGTGCTAGGCTGTTCGTGCGCTCAACGCGCTCGGTGAAGCTGACGCCATCAGGCAGCCGATATGCTGACGACTGCCGAAGGATTCTCAGTGATATCGACGAGGCGGAAGCCTCTGCCGGTGGATCCCATTCAACGGCATCCGGAATCCTCAGCATCACTGCGCCGGTATTGTTCGGTCAGATCCATGTCGTCCCGATCTTGACCGCGTTTCTCAGCACGCACCCGGCGGTCACCGGGCGCGTCCTGTTCTTCGATAGGATGGTCAATCTCGTGGAGGAGGGCATCGACGTCGCCATTCGTATCGGCCACCTGCAGGACTCGGACCAGCAGGCGAACAAAGTCGGCAGCGTGCGCCGCGTTGTCTGCGGCGCGCCGGCCTATTTCGCGCGTCATGGGGAGCCGGTAACGCCGGCGGATCTCACCCGGCACGTGACCATCGTCAATACGGGATCATCGGCGCCGTTGGACTGGCACTTCGCGCCCAACCATACGCCCGTCAAGCTTCACCCGCGCATGTACTGCAACACCGTCGATGCATCGATCTCCGCGGCGTTGACGGGGTGGGGCCTGACGCGGACCTTGTCCTATCAGGTGGCGGAGCATCTTGCTGCCGGTCGGTTGAGGACGGTGCTCGATCAGTACGAGGAAGAGCCACTGCCGATCCACGTGGTCCACGTAGAGGGCAGGCACGTCTCAGCCAAGACACGTGCTTTCGTGGACTTTGCTGTTCAGAAGATAAAGGCGCTCGGCCTCTAGAGGCAGACCGATGTCGAGGTAGATATCAGCCCGATACGCTGTGCCGCAAAGGCGGCATTTATGCCATGGCCTTGGCCGAGGCTTCGTAGCATTCGGACAGGGAGCTTATACGATCGAGGTTGTTCAGGATATCGACCATGTCGCATGCTTCGCGCCACGTCATCCGAGCCATCTGCACGTTGTTCAACTCCGCCGGCCGTTGTGTCGTGGCATCGACAACGGTCCAGAGTCCGTCCTCCATGCGAAGATTATATCGGCACATTACGCATGTCTCCCTTGGGTAATGCCGGATACTTTCACAATGGCTAATATGAGTCCATCCTAAAGGATGATGGAAGTGCGGTATTAACTGCCATGCCCGTGGCGGGCGCGCTCGCCGTGAAGGGGCTCAGAATCAAAAACGGCGCCAAAGGCGCCGTCTTGGAAGCTTCACGCTCGCCGCTATTAGCGGAACGAGCGGGAAGCGATATTGCGGATGTCGTAGCGGGTAACGCCGATGTCGGCGAGCGCCTGGTTGGAGAGGCTGCCAAGTTCACTGAGCGTGCGGCGATAGCTCATCCAGTTCTTTGCAATGCGGATCGGGTTCATGTTCTTTTCCTCAGAATGATCGTCAGAGCGGCCCCATCGCCGTCTCATCGTTGACGTTCATATAAGTCTTCTCTGTCATATTGTGCAGTGCAAAGAAGCGGCATCTGCTATGCAATTGTGCATGTGATGCTCATTCCGAATGCAACGATTGTTTTCTGAGCCACGCCAAAAGGGACGGGGAATTGACTGCAACTATCGCGGAAGCTGGTAGCCAGGCAAAAGAAAACGCCCGTTGCCAGGGGCAGCGGGCGTTTTATCAAGGCGATCTTGCTTGGGAGGATAGCAAATCGCTTGGATTAGCGGGCAGAAGCCTCGCGAGCAACACGATGGATGTCAGAACGGTCGATACCGAGGTCGTGCAATTCGCGGTTGGTCATGCGGCCGAGTTCGGAAACAGTCTGACGATACTTGCGCCAGTTGTTGAAAGAGCGAGAGAAGTTCATTTTGGTCCCCTTTCCTAGGGCTTGCGATCTGCCAGCTGCCGCCGATCGGCGCTGACCTCTATTTGATGACTGCAATATATGTTGCGCTGCGAAGTCGTAACAGAGACAAGATTTCAGATCACCTATGCATTAAGCGCAAGTCTCAAGCGCTAGTCGCCGTGATTTCGCCCCCATGTGGTTAATCATTAGGCAGAATGGTTGGTGTATGCCGGCCCGCGTTGCCTTTTCTCCATGCGAGGCAGAGTGGCCGCCGGTTGGATATGCAGCTACGACAAGGAGGTCGCAGCAAAATTTGGTTCGGCGGTCAGCGGCTGCTGGGTCGTTGCTGCCTCCGATGAGCCTGCTGCCAGGCCATTAGACCGGCGCGACCTGCGGGAGGCACACCCGCCACCGCTGTCCAACAGGCATTGGAAGACCACGCTGCGATATGGTCGAAAACCAAACGCCCACCGGGGGAGGATCCGGTGGGCGTCGTTAGGGTGACTGACAACTGGGAGGAGGAGTGTCGTCAGTCTATCGGAGGGCGCTGGGAGGAGGAGTGCGCTGCTCCGAATTTCGTTACGAAGATCATCTTCGCAGGCTTTTCCGGTAACCCGGGGCAGGGCGCCGTCCCCTTGCCTTCTGATTAGTAATATAAATCGTCTTACTGGTATTTTGCAGTGCAATATAATCATGCTGCCCATGCAGAAATCGCATGGCTTGCGAGTATGGAGTGTATATTAGCAACCTGCCGTTATGGATCGGTTAAAAAGCACCCCAAATTCGCCCAATGAGGAATTCGTATGGGAATATTTCCCTCGTGCTCGATCAACGGCTATAAAGCAAAGAGAGGAAGCGCGTAGTCGCGCGTTTGGCGGAGTAGGGCATGTATCGCGGTCGATTGGAGCGAGACCTCTCGCTTTGGGTGGAAAAGGGGCTCTTGCCGGAGGCAACTGCAGGAGCGCTCTTGGAGGAATATGACGCGCGCCCGGCAAGCTTCAGCCTTGGCAACGTGCTGATGATCCTCGCGGCAATCCTGCTAGGGGCGGCGATCCTGCTGGTTGTCGCTTCGAATTGGGAAGCCATCCCGCGTCTTGTGCGCGTCGCCGTCATTCTTGCAATCATCTGGGTCGTGCATCTCGGCGCGGCGGTCATGCTCAGGCGCGGCGCCACCGGCGCAGCAGGCGGACTGTTGGTGATCGGGACATTGGCCTTCGGTGGAGCGATTTCGCTGATCGGGCAGATGTATCATCTGTCGGGAGACCAACTGACGGTCATGTACCTGTGGTTTGGCATGGCAGTGGTTTCGGCGGTGCTGTTTCGCTCCGGCGTCGTCGCCGCGGTGGCAGGCTTTCTGTCTTGGGGCAGCTTCGCGGCCTATCTCGATACCTACGATACGCGCTGGGTCGGCCTCGATCCCTGGATTGTGCCGCTCATGGCAGCGGTTGTCATTGGTCTCGTCCGCCTCACCGGCGCGGATCGCGCGCGCCATCTCGCGTATCTGCTGCTTGTCGGCTGGCTTACCTGGCTCTATGCGGTGAACGAGAATTTCTGGCTCGCGCTCGCCTATGCTGTCGGCGGCATGCTCGCCTTTGTTCTCGTCAGCCTGCCGGTAGCACGACGTTCCGCGCTTCTCAGGACTGCCGGATCGGCTCCTGCCTTTTACACTTTCCTCGTCGCCATCATCGGTCTCCTTCTGCTCCATATTGAACTGGAGCATGGCTGGCAGTTCGTGACATTGGCGCTGGTGACGCTGGGCGCCGCAGTTGTTGCCATTGCGCTCCAGGGACGAAACAACGGTGCGGTGCGCTATCTGGCCTACGCCGCCTTTGCCGCTGAGATGCTCTACCTTGCGTCGGTGACCGTCGGGTCGATTCTCGGGACATCGAGCCTCTTCCTGTTCTCGGGGCTCTTCGTTGCGGCCGTCGCGTGGCTCGTCATTCGCCTCGAGCGGCGATTTGCCCTCACAACTCCGGAGGCAAGCGTATGAGCATTTTCTCGCCGCAAGGTTCAGGCAGCCGCTACATCGTCGCTGCAATCATCGTAGCGGCGCTGCAGACCGCCGTTCTTGGCTATGTGATCGAGAGCCGTGCGTCGATTCTGCGCAGCGGTACCGACGCTCTGCTGAAGACCGCGCCCGTCGATCCGCGCGACTTTCTGCGCGGTGACTATGTCGTGCTGAACTACGAGATCTCCTCGGTCCCGGTAGCATCGATTGTTGGCGGTGTACCGCAGGACCAGGGCAAGAAGAGCCTATGGGTGCGGCTGAAGCCTGGCGATGGCGGATTCTGGGGCATTGTCGAAGCATCGTTCGAACGCTTGGCCGAGCAGCCGGGCACCGTGGTTCTGCATAGCAGGCCTTTCTATAGTTATGGCCCCAATTCCGCCGACCACATCCGCGTCGAGTATGGCATCGAACGCTATTACGTTCCGGAAGGCCAAGGCACGGCCTTGGAGCAGGCGCGCCAGGGCGGTGACGTCTCCATTGCCGTTCGCGTGGCCTCGGATGGAACGCCACAGATACGCAGCCTGCTCGTCGACGGGAAGCCCGCCTACGACGAGCCTCTTTATTAAGTTGACGCCGAATGGTGTGGAAGCCTGCGAGCGCGGGCGAAATCACTGTCATTTGCCCTTCATTTTTCCTTTGCCTCTCCCAAATCGGGTGTTATAGAGACGCCGCGCTCCGGAAGGCCTCATGTGCAGGCATATGCATGCGGTTTTTGAGAACGCGGGTATGGTGAAATTGGTAGACACGCCAGATTTAGGTTCTGGTGCCGCAAGGCGTGGGAGTTCAAGTCTCTCTACCCGCACCAAAAGCTGGCTTGCAGGCGGGGGGACCGGAACCGGTGTTCCTCGATTACCCGGCAGCAAGGCGCCGTTCCGCCAGGGGCGGAATGAATAAGAATTGAGAACAAGCCACGCTCGGCAACTTTCCGGCGTCGTGCTCATCGAAACGAACGGCGTCTGGGCACGGCCGCCACGAAATGAGGTAGGAAGACATGCAGGTTATCGAAACGCTCGCTGAAGGGCTGAAGCGCGAAATCAAGGTCGTAATCCCGGCCAAGGACATGGAAGTCAAGATGAATGAGCGTCTTGCCGACGTGAAGGACAAGGTCCGCATCAACGGCTTCCGTCCGGGCAAGGTTCCGGCCGCTCACCTCAAGAAGGTTTACGGCAAGTCCATTATGGCCGACCTCGTCAACGAGATCGTCCGGGAGCAGCCGACCGCCATCTTGGCCGAACGCGGCGAAAAGTCCGCGACGCAGCCGGAAATCGCGATGACGGAAGACAAGGACGAGGCCGAACAGATCCTCGCCGCTCAGAAGGACTTCGAGTTCACGCTGTCCTACGAAGTTCTGCCGCCGATCGAACTGAAGTCCAACAAGGGCATCAAGATCACGCGCGAAGTCGTCGACATCTCCGAAGAGGAAGTCAACGAACAGGTTCTGAAGGTCGCTGAAAGCGCCCGTTCGTACGAAACCAAGAAGGGCAAGGCCGCCAACGGCGACCGCATCACGATGGACTACGTCGGCAAGGTCGACGGCGTTGCCTTCGAGGGCGGCACCGACCAGGGCGCCGAACTCGTTCTCGGCTCCGGCCGGTTCATCCCGGGCTTTGAAGACCAGCTGGTCGGCACCAAGGCTGGTGACGAGAAGACCATCACCGTTACCTTCCCGGCTGACTACCCGGCCAAGAACCTCGCTGGCCAGGAAGCCACCTTCGACGTGTCGGTCAAGGACGTTGCTGCTCCGGCCGACGTTGAAATCAACGACGAGTTGGCCAAGAAGCTCGGCCTTGAATCGGCTGACCGTCTGAAGGAAATCGTCCGCGGCCAGATCGAGTCGCAGTACGGCTCGATGACCCGCCAGAAGGTCAAGCGTCAGATCCTCGACCAGCTCGACGAAATGTACAAGTTCGAGACCCCGGCCTCGCTCGTCGACGCCGAGTACAACGGCATCTGGAACCAGGTCGCCAACGATCTCGCTCAGTCCGGCAAGACCTTCGAAGACGAAGACACGACGGAAGAGAAGGCACGGGAAGAGTACAAAAAGCTCGCTGAGCGTCGCGTTCGCCTCGGCCTCGTTCTCTCTGAAATCGGCGAAAAGGCCGGCGTCGAAGTAAGCGAAGACGAAATGCAGCGCGCTATCTACGAGCAGCTGCGCCAGTATCCGGGCCAGGAAAAGCAGATCCTTGACTTTTTCCGCAGCCAGCCGGGTGCAGCAGCCTCGATCCGCGCTCCGATCTTCGAAGAAAAGGTCATCGACCATCTGCTGACCGAAATCGACGTCACGGACAAGAAGGTGACCAAGGAAGAACTGCTCGCCGACGAAGAAGGCGAAGCGTCCGAGAAGGAAGCCAAGAAGGCCGCTCCTAAGAAGAAGGCTGCTGCAAAGGCAGAAGCTGCTGAAGGCGAAGAAGCTGCTCCGAAGAAGAAAGCCGCTCCGAAGAAGAAGGCTTCCGAGGAAGGCGCCGAGTAATCTTCGGCCAGTTGAAATTTACGAAAGCCCCGCCTTGTGCGGGGCTTTTTCTTTCCAGGTCGCGTGCCTGCTTTTAGGCTGCCGTCCGTCCAGGTCGCACGGTATGATTGCATTTTGGAATGATATGATGCAATCTAAGCGTTGTTGGCAGGGGAAGGATTGACGATGGCTTCCGGCGCAGACCTGACAAGGCGGATTTTCGAGGCGCGGCATCGGGGGGACCTTGATGCGCTTATGTCATTCCTTGGGACAATTGCGTTTTCCGGGCAGCCGGCAGCCAGTATCTGGCGTCGCTCACCAACCCCGTTGTCGGCAGCGCTGCACTCCGCGCGACGATGCGGCAGTTCATTGACACATGGGACATGACGGCGCTGGAACTCGACATCCGTGTCGACGGAAATGTTGCACCGGTTCATCGCGTCGGCCAGATGCGTCATAGTACGACCAAGTTCGATACCGAAATCATGGACAAGATGACCTTCGAGAACGGCAAGCTGGTTGAGTGCGTGGAATTTCTCGACACACTTCAAGCTGCGTCACTACTCAATATAGCGGCGATCTCTACGGCACAAATTTAACCGGCCCGTTCTTGCGTTGGCGGCGGCGGCGGTCGACCTCAGACTGCCGGTCGGGCCTTGTGGGCGTGGGTCAATTCCGCAACCTTGTGAATGTGGGACACAGCAGCCCGCCCGCCCGCTGTCTTCGTGAAGAGTTCAAGCGTCTCATCCTCATGGTCACCGACCGGTGTCAGTGCCTGGTCCATATAGGCTTTGGACGCTTTGTCTCGTGCGATGAAGAAGGCGCTGATTGCAAGCTTGGCAATGGTCGCACCTAGCGACAGGTGTTTGGTGACCGTCTCCCAGACGAAACGCGGCCAGAAGGTTACAGCGCTTTCGCGCGGCATATCGGGCCGCCGTTCGGAGGGATGCTTGAGACGTAGAAGGCCGCTCTGCAATGGATGCACGTTCTCCAACGGTACAGTTGTGGCGAACGACACAAGGACCTTCACGAGGCTGGCGAGCGGCACGCCCGTGGCAACGGCCCGGCGCAGCAGCGTCTTCATGTGCTCCGGCGAATAGTAGAGCGACCAGGCCTCCTGGTAGATGCCCTCCCATTCCTGCTTGCTCATCTTCGGATGCGCGGTGCAGACGTGCTCCACGTCGTAAATATTGAGATCGGCGTCCATCTCGACGCCTTTCTTCCACAAGGTCTGGTGGTCTTCCGAGCCCGGCAGTGGTGTCAGCACGAAGAATTCAATGACATCAAGAGGCAGTTCGTGCTGGATGATCGCGATGTCGCGGCGGATCGTCTCCGGCGTGTCCGCGGGGAAACCGAGAATGTAACCGGCGAGAGTCATGATGCCCTGTGCCTTCCAGGCAAGCAGCATCTTCCGGTATTCGGTGATCTTGTTCTGGTTCTTCTTGGCCGCCGTGAGGTTGTCCGGGTTTACGTTCTCAAGCCCGATGAAGACGCGGGTGACGCCGGCACGCTTTGACTTTTCGATGAAGTTCGGGATCTTGTGGCAGAGGGTGTCCACCTGGATCATCAATCCGAGCGGAATGCCGTCCTTCTCCCTGAGTTCGATCAGGCGGTCGAAGATTGCTTCCCAATCCCTGTTGCGTGCGAAATTGTCGTCGGTGATGAAGAACTTATGGATGCCTTGCGCCCAGTTCATTCGCACCAGCTTTTCGACATCGTCGGCCGAGCGGAAACGCGACTTGCGGCCCTGCACGTTGATGATGGTGCAGAAGGAGCACTGATAGGGGCAGCCACGGCCGGCGTCAAAACTCGTGCTGAGGCCGAGAGTCTGCGCGACATTGGTTTTCGGCAGAAATGGGACGGCGGCACCTTCGATGCTGGGCAGGTCGTTCATGAAATTGTAGAGCGGCTCAAGCTTGCCGGCGGCGGCGTCCTGTAGAACGCGGTCCAACCGGCCTTCTGCCTCTCCAGCAAACATCGAGATGCCCATCTCGCGACAGGCGTCGAGGCCGACCGCCTTGCCGTCGAGCATGGCCAGGCATCCCGACACGTGAAAACCGCCCATCGAAACCGGAATTCCGGCAGCGCGGAAGGGCCGGGCAATGTCGAGCGCCCGCGGATATTGGTTCGACTGCACACCAACCAGGGCGATCATCCCGAAATTGTCGTGCTGTTCAAGCCGCTTGAGAAGTGCGGGGATGTTGACCCGGGTGTTGGTCTCGTCGATGACCGTAATCTCGATCCCGACATCGGGCCCCAATACCTTGCGTTCGGCGCAGTCGACAGCGATTCCATAGATCGCAGCCAAGGAATTCGACGGGATCATCGCCCGCCACCACCGGATTACATAGCCGTCATCGTCATAGTGCGACGGCTTGATGAGGATGAGCTGAAAGGTCCGTTCGGCAGTCTTTGGAAGATCTTGCACGGTCACTCGCTGGTAAGAGGAATCCCCGAAAATGGACGCTACCAGACACGGTGGATTATACAAGCAAAGCTTTTACCGATGCTATTCGACACAAATAAGTCAGTTGGAATGGATTTTGGACGGCGCGTAGGTGTCTGTTTTCGTTCAAGAAATTATCAAATTCCAATCGGTTGCCTTTAGTCGGAGGGATTAAAGCTCCGACTTGATGTCGCCCATGCGGTTCCACGCGTCGAGGCCTGCGATCTTGTAGGCTTCTGCGAGGGTCGGGTAGTTGAAGGTGTTTTCGACGAAGTACTCGACGGTGCCCTTGAGGTTCAAGACTGCCTGGCCGATGTGAACCAACTCGGTCGCTCCTTCGCCGACGATGTGCACGCCAAGCAGCCGGCGCGTCTTCAGAGAGAAGATGAGTTTCAGAAGCCCAGTATCGAGGCCCATGATGTGGCCACGCGAAGTCTCGCGGAAACGCGCGATGCCGCATTCATAGGGGATACCGCGCTCCTTCATCTCTTCCTCGGTCAGGCCGCAGGTGGAGATCTCAGGCACGGCATAGATGCCGTAGGGAAAGTACTTTGGCGGCTCCTTCGCGACCGCGCCGATAGCAACGCGCGCAGCAATGCGGCCCTGCTCCATCGAGGTGGATGCCAGGCTCGGAAAGCCGACGACATCGCCCGCGGCATAGATGTTTGGTACGGACGTCTGGAAGGTCTCCGGATTGACCTTGAGGCGACCGCGGCTATCAGCTTCGAGCCCGGCCGCGTCCAGGTTGAGCGTGTCGGTCGCGCCCATGCGCCCGGCGGCGAACAGGACCATGTCTGTCACCAGGCGGCGACCATTGTCGAGCTTCAGTTCAACCTTGCCATTGTCGAGACGCGTCACCTTGTCGGCCTTGGTGCCGAGCAAGATCTTCATGTTGCGATCGCGCAGTTGGTAGGTGAAGTCCTCGACGATTTCCCGGTCGATGAAATCGAGCATCGTCGCCTTCGGATCGATCACGGTCACCGCGGTATCCAATGCGCTGAAGATCGTCGCATATTCGATGCCGATGACGCCCGCGCCGATCACGACCATCGAGCGCGGCAGCTCGTCGATGTCGAGCAGTTCGTCACTGTCGAGCACTGTCTTGTTATCGAATGGGATGTCGTCCGGACGGAACGGTTTCGTGCCGACCGCAAGCAGGATGCTCGCTCCCGTGACCTTGACCACTTCCCCATCATCCTTGACGACCTCGAGTGTCGACGGGTCGAGAAAGCTTGCCTTGCCCCTGATGTGCTGCACCCGGTTTCGGGCGAACTGGTGTTCCAGCACTTCGACTTCGTGATCAAGGGTGATCAGCAGGCGGCGCCGAAGGTCATCCGCGCTGATCTCTTCCTTCACGCGATAGGATCGGCCATAGAAGCCGCGCTCACGCCATCCGGACAGATTGAGCGCCGTTTCGCGCAGCGTCTTGGAGGGGATGGTGCCGGTGTGCACCGAAACACCGCCGACGCGCTTGCCTTGCTCGATGACCAGGACCTTCTTGCCAAGCTTGGCTGCCTGGATTGCGCCGCGGCGGCCTGCCGGGCCGCTGCCCACAACAACGAGATCGTACTGGAACATTAGGCTGGCCCCGATTGGAAAGCTGGAATCATTTTGCGACGCAATATGTCGCGCGTCCACCGGGGCAGGTCAATGTTGCAAAATGCTCTAGGAGGAGAGGTCTGGATTTATTGAAGCCAAGTAGGGTTCCAGCTTCTCGAAGCTGCGGTCCATGGCGAATGCGCGAGCGAAAGGCAACCCGATATGCCCGTAGAAGATGGACATCTGTTTCTCCGCAACCCCCTGGCTCGTCTTGTCGACGCCGGCCAGATAGAGTGCGGAAGCGAGACCGGTTCGATCCGCGCCTGAGTTGCAATGGATCAACAGCGGTTTCGGCGCGTCCTTCATGACTTGGATCAATTTCATCGCTCGCTCTGGCGAAAGTTCCTTGTAGGCCGACATCGGGAAATCGATATGCTCGATGCCAAGTGTCTTTGCCTGCTCGACTTCGGCGCTCCGTACCGGGTTATTGCCTCGCAAGTTTATGATCGTCTTGATCCCATAACGCTTCGAGAAACCCGCAAGGGCTTCAGGCGATGGCTGCGATGAACGATAGACTTCGCCATCGATGACCGCGTGGAAGTTGTCCGTAACTGTCAGGTAGAGGGCGTAGCTGCCACCGGCGAGAAAAGACCCGGCGAGCAAGCACAACGCTGCTATCGCGGTGCGAGGAAATCGGCGAGAGGCGGTTGGCGTCATAAAGGTACCGGAGCAGTTTGATTGCAGCATTGTCCCTTTGCCACCTAAACCTGACGGATACCTGAAGCACTTTAGCTCCTATAGGTTTAGACTCCTATATCAGACGCAACCCTTTCAGGCTAGCGTGACCGTCCTTGCCGATGATGATGTGGTCGTGGACCGTGATGCCGAGGGGCTTTGCGGTGTCGACAATCATCTTGGTCATGTCGATATCGGCCCGCGACGGCGTGGGATCGCCGGAGGGATGATTGTGGACGAGGATCAGGGCTGTGGCCGAAAGCTCCAGCGCCCGCCGCACAACCTCGCGCGGATAGACCGGCGTATGATCGACCGTGCCCCGCCCTTGAACCTCGTCGGCGATCAATGCGCTTGTCGAGAAAGAGAATGCGGAATTGCTCGCGTGTCTCGTGAGCCATCGCGGCGTGGCAGTATTGAATCACCAACGACCAGGACGACAGCACCTGCTAGCCTCGAAGCTCGCTCGTCAGGGTCCGCTGTGCGACCGTCGAGACCAGTTTCAAATCGAGCGCCACGGCTTCGCCGATGCCCTTTACCTCCTGCAGCAGAGGCAGCGGTGCACCGAAGACGGCAGCGAGCGAGCCGAAGCGCTCGTGCAGCGCCTTGGCGATCGGCTTGGTGTCGCGCCGGGGGATCAGCCTGTACGGCAGCAGTTCGAGCAACTCGTAATCGGCAAGGGCTGTATCGCCATGCTGACGGAAGCGGTCGCGCAGGCGCTCGCGGTGCCCGTGGTAGTGCTCTTCCTTGCCAAGCGAGGCGGAGAGGCTGGATGCCGGCTTGGCGGCCTGTTCCGCGAAAAAGGAGCGTTCGTCGGTTGCATCGCTGGTGGCGAAGGGCAGTTCGGCGTCGTTGGAATGCGAAACAGGACCCTTCGTCATCAAGCGCTCATCGGTTCAAGGGCGGGAGGCCGGGTCGGTCGAGGCCGCCTGGCGAAAGCGTGAAAATCTCGCAGCCGTCGGCAGTAACCCCGACCGTGTGTTCGTATTGCGCCGAAAGCGAGCGATCGCGCGTTACCGCAGTCCAGCCGTCCGCAAGAACCTTCACATGCGGCCGACCGAGATTGATCATCGGCTCGATCGTGAAGATCATGCCTTCCCGCAGTTCGGGCCCTTCGTTCGCGCGACCATAGTGCAGGATATTTGGGGAGTCGTGGAACAGCGCGCCGACGCCATGACCACAGAAGTCGCGCACGACGGAACAGCGCTCGGCTTCGGCATAGGTCTGAATGGCTTCCCCGATCGCGCCGGTGCGGGCGCCGGGCCGAACGGCCGATATGCCACGCAGGAGGGATTCATAGGTCACTTCAAGCAGCCGCTCAGCAGCGCGCTTGATGGTTCCGACCGGGTACATCCGGCTTGAATCGCCGTGCCAGCCTTCGACCACGTAGGTGACGTCGATGTTGACGATATCGCCTTCGCGCAGCGGTTTTGCATCCGGAATGCCATGGCAGACGACATGGTTGATCGATGTGCAGGTAGACTTTGTGTATCCGCGATAGTTGAGCGTCGCCGGAATCGCGCCGTTGTCCATGCCAAATTCGAACACGAAACGGTCGATTGCATCGGTCGCAACGCCGGGCCGCACGAACGCCGCCAGCTCATCGAGGCAACGCGCCGTCACTTGGCACGCCTTCCGCATTCCTTCGAATGCTTCGGGACCGTAGAGCCTAATTGCGCCGGTATTCTTCGATGGCGCGGAAGAGGCTTCTATATAATTTACCATTGCAGGCCCTTAGGATTGTCATTCTGGTACATAATGCAGCTATGCCGGGTTCGTCCATCGCGATCAATGGGGCGAATGCTATTTCTGCCGTGTGCGTCGTGTATCGGTGCCAAGTGGCTTTTCTGCGAGCGGCACGCGTCTTCGCCCTCACGCGATCCTCACGACCCGCGGCTTGAGCATGCATGCATTGGACGGGGCGCTGGAAATTGCCTCGTTGAGATAAAATCATATGGCTCTTCCCAGAGACCCGTTCGGCGGTTTATGTCCGCAACTCCGGTCCCTCTGCGGCCTTGCCCGAGGAAGCTTCGCTTCCCCTGGGGACCATGTGTGCCACACAGGCACGTCCGAGGCTCAACTCAACGCCGCATTCGCGCGGACGCCGCCGTCCCCGGAGGGAGACCATTTTCTGCAGACCCCTGATGCGGAAGCTCACGTCCTTCTTCCGCACCCGGCGCCGGTTCCGCCTCGCCGCAACGCCTTGTGGCGTATCCGCGACGGGACAAGGGGATGATGGCATGGGGGCGAGGTGCGGTGAAAATCGAGCGCGGTGTTATCTTTTGACTATTGATTAGGAGCGCGACGAGAACAACGAAGCGAAGGTGGACGTCGGCTTGTTCGGCATGCTCGTGACCACCACCAGCTGGCGTATCTGGCCGCGCTTGAAGGCAGCGAGGAAGCGCTTGTAGTCCTTGAAGGACACGCAACCGTTCGAGTCGCCGCGGGCGCCGAGCATGTAGGTGTGCGCAAGCAAGCCGACGCGGTTGTAGACGTAGCCTGCACCGCCGACAGGGTTCAGTCGGATCGCCTCGACGCCGTGGAAAAGGCTTTCGCGCATCGTCAGATTGTAAGTATGCGGTGGGGTCGGGCCGCGGTTCTTGGCATGCACAAAACGCGGATTGTCACGCATCTTGCCGAGGCCGGAATGGGCTTCCAGGCGTTCGCCGTTCGGAAGGTAGACGACGTTGGCCGAAATGTCGTAGACCGCGACGCCATTGCGGGCGATCGCGGGGGACAGCCCCTTCTTCACCGTCGGCATTTGATCGTCGTCATCATCGGAAGCGCCGGCATCCGGGCGCGCATAGGCAAGTACGGGTTCAGCCGGAGCACTGCGATCGTTGGGGGTAGCCCGCTTGATCAGGCCATCGGGCCGAGCCATGGGCAAGGGGATCTCGGTGTCGGTGCCGCTCAAAACGAGATCGAACGGCTGGGTTGCCCCCGGTGCAGGCTGCTCAGTCGGCGCAAGAGCCGCAATCTCGACCGGGCCGGGCTTGGTGGCGGCGGGCGGTACCTGTCCCTTGATTTCGGCCGCAGGGCTTGCTGCGAGCGCCAGCAAGGCAGGTCCTTCGGCGGCTGCGACCTCCTGCTTCGACGGGATGATGATACGGTCAGTCGAGGCAACGGTCGCTGATGCCACCTCTACGGTGTCGTCCTTGGCCGGGCGCGCCGGCTGAGCGGGTGCCGGTGACGCGACAGCCGTCGCCAGCTCTCTGTTCGGAGAGGCTTCGGAGAGCGCAAGAGGTTCGGACTGCCCGACAAATGCCGCCGCAAGCGCCGCCGACGGAGCGGCTACGTGAACACCCCTTGCAAGGGCCAGTTCGGCATCGGTGCTCATGCGCAAGCGCGAGAATTTCTTGACGTGAACGAGGCGTTGCACAGGCTCGGTCTTCGCGACGCTTGCGGGGGCAAGCGCGATGTCGGCGAAGCGACCGGCGCTCGGAAGCGGGGCCGGTGCAACCATATGCATAGTCGCAAGTGTAGCGACGACCCACGCTGAAGCGGCAAACCCCGCACCGATGAGAGCTGCACCTGAAAGAAAGCGGAAAGAGTAACCGAAACGAGAAATGGACGTACCTATAGGCCTGCTATTGCTAAACACATCGACCGCAAACGCCATGAGACCCGTCTTTCACAACTCGTTACTGGGGCCGGCGGTACGAACCGATGGATATTCCTTCGCCGGGGCCGGTATAGAAGCATCAGGGCTAAATTGCGGCTCGCTAATATGTCCGGTTGATTGGCAGGATGCCGAATTATGGTAACCAATTCCTTTACGCGCTCGCTCGAGCCGTTCAAAATTGAGGGCAGGCTTTGGGCATGTCCTTGGGGCGCCGGCTTTTTGCCTGCTCCTCCTTTGTCAGGACGTGCCGAGGAATGCGGATTCTGCTATGAATACCTCCCGTCGCGTGGCTCCACGTTGGGAGGGAAAGCCGATGTCTTCGACACAAGTGGTTCATGAAGAAATCTCGCCAGCCTTGCTTGTTGATGCGATGTTTGCATTTCGGAAAACGGCGGCGATGAAGGCAGCGATCGAATTCGATCTTTTCACAAAATTTGGCGGGCAAGCGCGCACGGCGGCGATGCTCGCGTCGGACATTGAATGCGCCGAGCGTGGGGTGCGCATTCTTTGCGACTTCCTGGTAGTTTCGGGTCTTCTGACGAAGAGCGGTGAGAATTATGCGCCGACGCCGTCGAGCAAGGCCTTTCTGGACAGGCGTTCCCCGGCCTATATAGGTGCGGCGATCGATTTCATGGGGTCGCCGCAAATGATGTCCTTGTTCCTCGAAAATCCTGCCGCCTACGTCCGCAACGGAGGCTCCGTCGGCTTGGCCAACGTGGAGCCGGACAACCCTATTTGGGTCAAGTTTGCGAGGGGCATGTTTGGGCTTAACACAGCGAGCGCGAAAGCTGTGGCATCTGACGTTGCGACATGGTCAAAGCTGCCAAGCAAGGTGCTGGACGTTGCCGCCGGTCCTGGTGCCTTCGGTATAGAAATCGCCATGGTGGCGCCATCTGCCAGCGTGGTTGCTATCGATTGGAAGCCGGTTCTTGCGGTGACCGAGGAAAATGCAACGAATGCAGGAGTAGCGGGGCGCTTCAGCTTCCGGCCCGGCAGTGCCTTCGAGGTTGATTGGGGCAGTGGCTATGATCTCATCCTGCTGCCGAATTTCCTTCATCACTTTGACGCCGAAGGCTGCGTCATGCTCCTGAAAAAGGCGCGAGCAAGTCTGGCAGCAGGAGGCCGCGTTGCGATCGTCGAGTTCGTTCCGAACGAGGATCGGGTGTCGCCCGAGTTCCCGGCTGCTTTCGCCATGGTCATGCTGGCCACGACACCGAAGGGAGACGCCTACACGGAGCGGGAACTGGCCGATATGGCCAAGTCGGCTGGTTTTCAGGAGTTCGTTTCCCGACCGCTGCCCCCGTCACCTGCCAGTCTGATCTTCCTGGAGTGATGAAGCCGAGCAGGGGCGTCGCTCTTAGGCTCGCTCCATCACGTAGCTTCCCGGCGCCTCCTCGATGGCGTTGAGCGCGGTGCCTCCCGGTTTCCGGGCGGGCACGCGCTTTTTGTCCTTCGCCTCGATCCAGGCTTGCCAGTGTGGCCACCACGAGCCGGCGTTCTCAGCCGCTTTGGTAAGCCACGTCTCATAGTCGCCAGTTACGCCGCCGCCGGTCCAGTATTGGTATTTCTTCTTGTCCGGGGGATTGACGACGCCCGCTATGTGGCCGGAACCTGCCAGCACGAAATCGACCTTGCCGCCGAAGAACTGGCTGCCGAGAAACACCGATTTTGCAGGCGCGATATGATCTTCGCGGGTGGCGAGATTGTAGATCGGGATCTTGACGTCCTTCAGCGACAGCTTCTGACCGTCCAGGATCATCTCGTTCGCTGTCAGCGCGTTCCTGAGGTAGCAATTACGCAGATAGAAGGCGTGGTTTGCCGCCGCCATGCGGGTGGAATCGGCATTCCAGAACAGAAGGTCGAAGGGCATCGGTTCCTGGCCCTTCAGATAGTTGTTGACGAAATAGGGCCAGATCAGTTCGGAAGCCCGCAGCATATTGAAGGCGGTCGCCATCTTTGAGCCGTCGAGGTAGCCGATCTCCTCCATGTGGGCTTCAAGCCGGCCCAATTGCTCCTCGTCGACGAAGACCTTGAGGTCGCCGGCGTGGGTGAAATCGACCTGTGTCGTGAAGAGGGTAGCGGTCTTGATCCGCTTGTTCTTTTCCTTGGCGTGCAACGCTAGCGTTGCCGCAAGCAGCGTGCCTCCGACGCAGTAGCCGACGGCGTTCGCTTCCTTCTCACCCGTCGCCCTCTCGATGGTGTCGAGGGCAAAGTCGATGCCTTCGCGCGCATAGGCGGCCCAATCCTTTTGCGCATGCCGCGCGTCCGGATTGACCCAGGAGATCACGAAAACGGTCTGGCCCTGGTCGACGCACCATTTGATGAATGATTTCTGTGGGTTGAGGTCCAGGATATAGAATTTGTTGATCCACGGCGGGCAGATGAGGAGAGGGCGCTTCAGCACCGTCTCTGTCGTCGGCTCGTACTGGATGATCTGGCAGATCTCGTTCTGCGCGATCACCTTGCCCGCGGTCAGCGCCATGTCGCGACCGACGGCGAATTTGGTCATGTCGGTCTGGCGAAGCCTCAGGTCGCCTTGGCCCGCCACGATATCCTCGGTAAGCATCTTCATCCCGCGCACCAGGTTCTCGCCGCTGGTCGCGATCGTTTCACGGTAAAGCTGCGGATTGGTGGCAACGAAGTTGGTCGGCGAGAGGGCGGCCGTGATCTGCTTCACATAGAAACCGGCCTTGTGCTTCGTGTGCTCGTCGAGCCCGTCGGTTTCGGCGACCATCTTCTCCGCCCAATCGGCGGTGATGAGGTAAACCTGCTTCAGGAACTCGAAGAACGGGTTCTTCTGCCAGTCTTCATCGGCAAAGCGCTTGTCGTTGCGCTCCGGTTCCGCCGCCGGCGTTTCGCCCTGCATGCGTTGCATCGAGCGCATCCAGATACCGAAGTAGCTGCTCATCAACTGGGTCTGCGCTTCGAAGGTGCGGCGCGGATCTGAGATCCAGTATTCGGTGACCTTGGAGAGCGTCTTGACCATGTCGGTCACCGGCTCTGCTGCATTTTCTGCGATCTCGCCACGTTCGCGTGGCGCAAGCCAGGCCGTGGCCGCCTTGCCGAGATTCTCCAGTGCACGGGCAAAGTTGACCGCCATCGCCTCGGGATCTTTCATCAGGTACGGATCCAGGTCCTTCGCATCGAATCCCCGGCTCTTTGCCTTGTCGCCGTCTTGCTGCTTGCTGTCGGTCACCTGTCTCCTCCGGCGGCGGCATGTTCCTGCAAATTGATTTGTACATCTGGAAAGATCTATAAAACAAGTTCCGCTGACGCACGCTCGTGCTATTGCTTTGTGGCGGCGACGAATCTAACAGTCGAAGCACCTCAGGATTTGGGACCTCTGGCAAATGACGAGAATTGGCATCCGCACCATCGCAAACATGACCCGTATCGCGCTCATCGGCGCCGCCGCGGCCATGGCGCTTGCCGGATGCATGCAGACGCCCGAGGAAAAGGCCGCCTTCGCGGCAAGGCAAGCGGCCCCGACGCCCGTTGTCATGAGCGCGACAAAGGGTGAAGAGCCGACCGAGAGCGGCCTGTCTCATTACAAGGACGGCTATCCGGGATTCGGGGCACCGCTCACGGCCGCAAACGTTCAGATGAGCGACGACGAGGCTGGCGGGGTTCAGAAGCAATTGACGGCGCTTGCCGCCCAGCGCAAGGCCGGCACGATCTCGGAAGCCGAGTACCAGCGTCGCGTCGCGGAATTTCGCAAGCTAGCGGCCGAACACGGCGCCGAAACGCTCTCAGAAATCGCCAATTAGGCCTTGCCTTCGCTGCAATTTGGAAGCAAAGCCTTCCATCTGTGGCGGAAGATGAATTTTTCCCGATAATGCACGGCCTGCGCGGCTTTCCGTCAAAGAAATGCCGTGCGACGCAAGTCTGATGAATACGGCGTTGGTGATTCTGAAGTTCGTATCGCGAACAGCCGGGAATTTAGGACGAACTTCGAGCGCGGCCGCGGTGGCCGCATTTCCGTGGGGAAAGAAATGGAAGAGTTTCACAAAGTCCGGCGTTTGCCGCCTTACGTTTTCGAACAGGTCAACCGTTTGAAAGCAAGCGCGCGAGCGGGCGGGGCCGATATCATCGATCTCGGCATGGGAAACCCTGACCTTCCGACCCCGAAGGCGATCGTCGACAAGCTCTGCGAAGTCGTCCAGGACCCGCGCACGCATCGTTATTCGTCCTCCAAGGGCATTCCGGGCCTTCGCCGGGCGCAGGCTGCCTATTATGCGCGCCGCTTTGGCGTGAAGCTCAATCCTGACACGCAGGTCGTCGCGACGCTGGGCTCCAAGGAAGGCTTTGCCAACATGGCGCAGGCAATCACCGCGCCGGGCGACGTCATCCTCTGCCCGAACCCGACCTATCCGATTCACGCCTTCGGCTTCCTGATGGCCGGTGGCGTCATCCGCTCGATGTCGGTCGAGCCGGACGAGAGCTTCTTCCCGCCGCTGGAACGCGCCGTTCGCCATTCGATTCCGAAGCCGCTGGCGCTGATCCTCAACTATCCGTCCAACCCGACGGCTTTTGTGGCGACGCTGGACTTCTACAAGGACGTCATCGCGTTCGCGAAGAAGCACGATATCATCGTCTTATCCGACCTTGCCTATTCGGAAATCTACTTCGAGGGCGAGCCGCCTCCGTCGGTTCTCGAGGTTCCGGGTGCGATGGATGTGACGGTCGAGTTCACCTCGATGTCGAAGACCTTCTCGATGCCCGGCTGGCGCATGGGCTTTGCCGTCGGCAACGAGCGTCTGATCGCCGCGCTCACACGCGTCAAATCCTACCTCGACTACGGCGCGTTCACGCCGATCCAGGTAGCGGCAACGCACGCGCTGAACGGCGACGGCTCTGATATCGCGGAAGTCCGCAACGTCTACAAGCGCCGCCGCGACGTCATGGTCGATACTTTCGGCAAGGCCGGCTTTGAAGTGCCGCCGCCGGCAGCGACGATGTTTGCCTGGGCCAAGATCCCGGAAAAGTTCCGTCACCTCGGTTCGCTGGAATTCTCCAAGCTGCTCGTCGAGAAAGCCGACGTGGCTGTCGCGCCAGGCATCGGTTTCGGCGAAATGGGCGACGACTACGTGCGCCTGGCGCTCGTCGAGAACGAGCACCGCATTCGTCAGGCAGCCCGCAACATCAAGAAGTTCATGTCGACGGCAGACGAGACGATGCACAACGTCATCTCGCTCAACGCACATCGCTGATATAATCCCTCAACGGCAGCCGCTTCCGGCGGCTGCCCTTCATGACACATTTCAGGATCGATCCATGGCAGATGCCCTCAAAATCGGCATTGCGGGCTTAGGTACCGTTGGTGCTTCGCTTGTCCGTATCATTCAGCAGCGCAGCAACGAGCTGGCCGCAACGTGCGGACGCCCGATCCTGATTACGGGTGTTTCCGCCCGCGACAAGACCAAGGACCGCGGCATCGACGTCGGCGGCATCGAGTGGTTCGACCGGCCGGAAGATCTGGCGGGGAAGGGCGACATCGACGTTTTCGTCGAACTCATGGGCGGCGTCGGTGGATCGGCAAACAGCTCCGTACGCGCTGCTCTACAGCGCGGTCTCCACGTGGTGACAGCAAACAAGGCGCTGCTTGCCTACCACGGCGTCGAACTGGCGACGATCGCGGAGGAGAAGGGCGCGTTGCTGAACTTCGAAGCAGCGGTTGCCGGCGGCATTCCCGTCATCAAGGCGCTGCGCGAATCGCTGACGGGCAATACGATCTCCCGCATCTACGGGATCATGAACGGCACCTGCAATTACATCCTGACGAAGATGGAAAAGGAAGGCCTGTCCTTCGCCGACTGCCTGAAGGAGGCACAGCGCCTCGGCTATGCAGAAGCCGATCCCGCCTTCGACATCGAAGGCAACGACACTGCCCACAAGCTCTCGATTCTCACGACGCTCGCCTTCGGAAACCAGATCGCGGCCGACGATATCTATCTCGAAGGCATCACCAACATCTCGATCGAGGACATCCACGCTGCCGCCGATCTCGGCTACCGCATCAAGCTGCTCGGCGTTGCACAGCGGACCGATACCGGCATCGAACAGCGCGTCCATCCGACGATGGTGCCCGTCGATTCCGTGATTGCACAGGTCGACGGCGTGACCAATGCCGTGGCGATCGAGTCCGATGTTCTCGGTGAGTTGCTGATGGTCGGGCCCGGCGCTGGCGGCAATGCGACGGCTTCGTCTGTTCTCGGTGACATCGCGGACATTGCAAAAAGCCGACCTGGCGCCCAGCGCGTGCCCGTTCTCGGCCATCCCGCCAAATCGCTCGAGCCCTACCGCAAGGCGCAGATGCGAAGCCACGAAGGCGGATATTTCATTCGCCTGACTGTGCTCGACCGCACGGGCGTGTTTGCAAGCGTCGCGACCCACATGGCGGAAAACCATATCTCGCTGGAGTCGATCGTCCAGCGCTCGAAGCAGCACCTTGCGCCGTCGCATCACCAGACGATCATCATGGTGACTCACGCGACAACAGAGGACTGCGTTCGCAAGGCGGTCGCCGCAATCAAGGGCGAGGGCTATCATGTGGGTGAACCGCAGGTGATCCGCATCGAGCGGCCGAAGGAAGACTGAGCCTCACCCGCTCCCAGAAGATCGATGTTGCCGAAGGTGCCGCGGTAGATCAGCCGCGCGCATCCACAGCTAACGTCGAGTGTCTCGTCCAAAACCGTTGTGCGGCCGGGCCAAGCCGCATAAAGCTGCCGATATCACTCCCGGTCCCGGGGTGGTGACAAGCGACGAGGGCAGCAGGCGATATGGAGATTCCGGCCGATCCGGTACAACGTGCGTTTCTGGGCGTGGAGAGGTCCGTACTGGACAACCGCTGGATATCGCGACTGGATCAGGCCGGCCAGAACCGGGCGCTTGCGATGTCTCAGGTGCACGGGCTGCCTGAACTTATCGCGCGCGTCCTCGCCGGACGCGGTGTCACCGTCGACGAGGCGCTGGAGTTTCTTGATCCGACGCTCCGCAACCTGATGCCGGACCCCTACACGCTGACGGATTGTGAGAAGGCGGCCAAGCGGCTCGCCGAGGCCATCCGCAACCAGGAGCAGGTCGCGATTTTCGGCGACTACGACGTCGACGGCGCGTCCTCGTCGGCGCTTATGTTCCGCTTTCTCGAGCACTTCGGCGTCAAAGCTGAGATCTATATTCCGGATCGCATTTTCGAGGGCTATGGGCCTAACGCTGCGGCAATCGGCAGTTTGATCGACAATGGCGCACGGCTGATCGTCACCGTCGATTGTGGGTCGACCAGCCATGATGCCCTCACCGAGGCAGCGAGGCGCAATATCGATGTGGTGGTGATCGATCACCACCAGGTGACACACGATCTGCCGCCGTGCCACGCGCTGGTCAATCCGAACCGGGAGGACGATCTCTCCGGGCAGGGACATCTCTGCGCGGCGGGCGTCGTGTTCCTCGTGCTCGTCGCGACGCTAAGGCTGTTGCGGGAAGCAGGAAACCCGCGCGTACGGTCGATCGACCTGCTGCAATGGCTCGATATCGTCGCGCTTGCGACCGTCTGTGATGTCGTGCCGCTGAAGGGCCTGAACCGTGCCTACGTCGTCAAGGGGCTGATCGCCGCTCGCCACCAGGGCAATGCCGGCCTGTCCGCTCTCTTTCGCAAGGCGGGTCTTGCTGGACCGGTGACGCCCTATCACTTCGGCTTCCTGATTGGGCCGCGCATCAATGCCGGTGGTCGCATCGGCGACGCGGCACTCGGGAGCCGCCTGCTCACCCTGGACGACACGAGCGCGGCCGAGGCCATCGCCATGCAGCTGGATGAGCTCAACCGCGACAGGCAGGCGATGGAAGCGGCGATGCTGCTGGAAGCGGAAGCCGAGGCACTGGCGGAATATGGGGACGGCGAGGGCGCCTCGGTCATCGTCACTGCGCACGAAAAGTGGCACCCCGGGATCGTCGGCCTGATTGCCGCCCGTCTCAAGGAGCGCTTCAAGCGCCCGGCCTTTGCCATTGCTTTCGATCCATCCGGCAAAGGCACCGGCTCGGGTCGCTCCATCAACGGCTTCGACATGGGCAAGATGGTGCGCGCGGCTGTGGACGATGGCCTGCTGGTCAAGGGCGGCGGCCACGCGATGGCTGCCGGTCTCACCGTTGAGCGCGACAAGCTCGGCCGCTTGCGCAGCTTCTTTGCCGAGCGAGCCGAAAAGACGGTTGCCGCACTCGTCGCCAACGAGAAGCTGAAGATCGACGGCGCGATTGCCGCCAGCGGCGCGACGCTCGATCTGATCGACCGCCTCGAGACGGCCGGGCCTTACGGCTCGGGGCATTCACAGCCGCTCTTTGCTGTTCCCGCCCATCGGCTTCGCGATTCTCGTTTGGTTGGCGAGAAGCACGTGAAGGTGACGCTCGAAGCCATGGACGGCGCTCGCCTTGATGGGATCGCCTTCCGGGCCGCCGATACGCAGCTCGGCAACCTACTGCTGAATTCGAGGGGCGCCAACCTCCATGTTGCAGGCTCGCTTGGCGCGGACCACTACCAGGGTGTACGACGCATCCAGCTACGCGTCCAGGACGCCGCTCCGGCGCGGTGAGTGCACATGACTATCCAGTGAAGGCTCGCCAGTGGCGGCAATTGCGGCTGCCTCGAACTGTTCCCGAAGACTGTCAACCGCGTCCTTGCCATTGGCAAAGTCCGCTTGGATGGCGACGGATTTTGCGCCAAGCGCTGCGGCACCGCCGATGCCACTCGAACTGCCAGTCACGAGGGCTACTTTGGTGCCAATTTTCCAGACATAAGTCTCTCCGCTGCAATTTTTATAGCGACCGATATATTGTGCGGAAAATCCGTCTTTTAATAGTTTTATAGGGATCAATATAAAAATGACTGAACCAGTCCGGAGACGTGGCAGGCCAAGAGCGCTCGATCGCGACGTCGGGTTGGGTGTCGCGTCGCCGCTCTTCTGGGAGCATGGTTACGAAGGAACCTCGATCGCCGACCTGACCCAAGCGATGGGGATCACTCCGCCTTCGCTGTACGCTGCGTTTGGCTCAAAGGAGGAACTCTATCGGCAGGCCTCGACTACAATATCGAGCATGAAACCAAACGCCGCACCGAGGCGCTGCAAGGGCCGATGTCAGCCTATGACGCACTTGCAT
>NZ_LNCD01000049.1:0-17703 GCF_001542405.1 Rhizobium altiplani | reverse complement strand
GGACGCTTCGATCCGCTTCATGAAGGCGCGCTTCGATCGCGCAGTCGGCGAAGGCGAGCTTCCGACGGAAACCGACACGGATAGTCTTGCCCGCTTCTATTCGGCTGTCGTTCAAGGCATGTCCGCGCAGGCCTGTGATGGAGCATGTACCGTCACACTGAAGCGCTTGGCCGATGTGGCGCTGCGGGCTTGGCCTGGAAAGCATACGGATCGCAAGGCTGAGCGAGAGGTTCGGAACGGACCATGGGCTGCTCCATTCTGCTGCTAGGTAGATGGCGGGGAGGGCTCGAACCATATGATGTCCGAGCCCCAAGCTATAGCAGGCGGCTGATTCCCAGACATTCGCTTTGCGAAAAGCAGCATACAATCCGCTTGCCCCCGAAACTCGAAATAACTATCGAATTTTCGCAAGCGGGTATCTAAATAACTGATTTTTAAGGGAAAACGATGGCACGCCCTAGGGGAGTCGAACCCCTCTTCCCAGAATGAAAATCTGGTGTCCTAACCGATAGACGAAGGGCGCTTCCTTCGTGGTGGCGCCCTTATAGTCAGGCACTTTGAATCCCGCAAGCGGCAAAACCAGAAAAAATCACAATGGCGCGTTTTTTTCTCTCCCTTGAACCTCCGGCGCCTAGAAAAATCTGTCTATCCTTTTGATATTTCGCCGTTATTTCTATATTCACAAGCTCTTCTCAGCATGTGGAAAGTTTTAGGTGACGGGGCGGGCCATGGCCAAGCGCGCCGCATCTCGCCTCAGGCGCGCACCTCGAAGACCATGTTGAAGGGTGTTTCCGTGGCGCGGCGGAAATGCTTGAAGCCGGCATCGAGGGCGACCTTACGCAGCTTGGTTTCCCCGGCCTGCGCGCCGAGTCCGAGGCCGACCTCCTGAGAGAGCGACGCCGGCGTGCAGATCATCGTCGACGCGCCGTAGTAGACGCGGCCGACCGGATTGAGATTGTCCTTCAGGCAGTCGTGGGCGAAGGGCTCGACGACCATCCAGGTTCCATCGGCCGAGAGCGATTCCTTGACATGCTTGCCGGCACCGACCGGATCCCCCATGTCGTGGAGGCAGTCGAACATGGCGATGAGATCGTAGTTCCCCTCCGGAAAGCCGGCAGCGGGCGCCTGTTGGAATGTGACGCGATCTGAGACGCCGGCCTCCTTGGCGGCAGCCTTCGCCCGCTCGATCGACGGGGCGTGATAGTCGAAGCCAAAGAACGTCGAGGCAGGATAGGCCTTAGCCATCAGGATCGTCGAAGCGCCGTGGCCGCAGCCGACATCAGCGACCTTGGCGCCGGCTTTGAGGCGGGCGTCGACGCCCTGGAGCGCCGGAATCCACTCAGCAACCAGATTGTTGTTGTAGCCGGTCCGGAAGAAACGCTCCGTGCCGTGGAACAGGCAGGCGCTGTGTTCGTGCCATCCCACACCCTTGCCGGTGCGGAAGGCGTCAGCCACCTTCGGTTCGTCCGTCCACATGGCCTGCACGACCTGAAAGGCGCCAGCAAAGAAGGCTGGGCTGTCCTCCTCGGCAAAGACCATGGCCTGCTCTGGCGTCAGATGAAAGCGATCGCTCTTCTCGTCATAGCTGACGTAGTCGGCAGCTGCGAGGGCGGACAGCCACTCCCTGATATAACGTTCCTTGATACCTGTTTTCTTCGACAGTTCGGAAGAGTTGCGCGGCTTGCCGTCGGCCATGGCCTTGAACAGGCCGAGGTCATCGCCCAGCACCACCAGCGCTCCGGAGACGGCCGCGCCAACATCGCCGATCAACCTGCCGACGAGTGCATCTACTTTCTGCATGTCAGGTTCGCGCATGTCTTCCTCCCTCGGAAGTGCAGGAAAAGCCAGCCCGGCCGGCACTATACCACCGTCGGCGTTTTGCCGCTAAGCAAACGCCTGCTGCATCGCGGGGATGTTATCCCGTCAGCGGAGCTCGACGGTTGCCCTGAACAAATCTAACGTACTGGTTGCGCCAATTGTCGCGTTGACAAGAAAATTGGCCAGCCTGATAGTTTGATTGCCCCTGGAGGCCTGGAGGAAAGATCATGATCAAGCAGTTGACTATTCTTGCGTCCGTTTCCCTGCTCGGGGCGTTGGCGTTTGCGACGCCGTCCTCGGCGCTGACCATGAAGGAATGCAGCGCGAAGTATAAATCGGCCCAGGCTGACGGATCTGCGAAGAACATGAAGTGGAACGATTTCCGCAAGGCGCAGTGCGGTCCGGATGCGACGGCCGAACCCGATGTCACCCTCAACAGTGGCGAAGAACCGGACAAGCCGACGATGACGGCGCCCAAGGGCGTGTCGTTCCCGACAGCAATTTCACCGAAATACGCCAAGGAAACGCCCGGAAAGGGCCGGATGCATACCTGCGTCGACGCCTACCATCAGAACAAGGATGCGAACACGCTTAATGGCCTGAAGTGGATCCAGAAGGGCGGCGGCTTCTACAGCCTCTGCAATGCCAAGCTGAAGACCTGATCGCTCTCAGGCTCGCCTCGGAAGGCCCCGTCATCGGGGCCTTTTGTTTGTGATGTTATGGCGACGGGTGTGAACCGCCAGAAGTGCCCCGAAACGAAAAGGCCGCCGGAAAAATCCGACGGCCTTGAATTCGTTGTTCGCCAATCGACCTAGTGCAGGATCTGGCTGAGGAACAGCTTGGTGCGTTCGTGCTGCGGATTGTCGAAGAACTCGGCCGGCGAATTCTGCTCGACGATCTGCCCCTGGTCCATGAAGATGACGCGGTTGGCGACCTGACGCGCAAAGCCCATTTCGTGCGTCACGCAGAGCATCGTCATGCCTTCTTCCGCAAGCCCAACCATGGTCTCCAGAACTTCCTTGATCATTTCTGGGTCGAGCGCCGAGGTCGGTTCATCGAAGAGCATGATCTTCGGGTTCATGCAGAGCGAGCGGGCGATCGCCACGCGCTGCTGCTGACCGCCCGAGAGCTGGCCCGGATACTTGTTGGCCTGTTCCGGGATCTTGACGCGCTTCAGGAAGTGCATGGCGACTTCTTCCGCCTGCTTCTTCGGCATCTTGCGCACCCAGATCGGCGCCAACGTGCAGTTTTCCAGGATCGTCAGGTGCGGGAAGAGGTTGAAGTGCTGGAAGACCATGCCGACTTCGCGGCGCACTTCGTCGATCTTCTTGAGGTCGTTGGTGAGTTCGACGCCATCGACGATGATCTGGCCCTTCTGGTGTTCTTCCAGACGGTTGATGCAGCGGATCATCGTCGACTTGCCGGAGCCCGAAGGGCCGGCGATGACGATGCGTTCGCCACGCATCACTTTCAGATTGATGTCGCGCAGAACGTGAAAATCACCGTACCACTTGTTCATGCCGATGATGTCGACGGCAACGTCGGTTGCCGAAACGGTCATCTTCTTTGGTTGAGCCTCAGCCATGTGTTCGTTCCCTTATCTTTTATCGTTTGTGGCCGGTATCGAGATAGCGTTCCATGAAGCCTGAATAGCGCGACATGCCGAAGCAGAACAGCCAAAAGACGAAGCCAGCGAAAATCAGGCCTGTCAAGGGTGTCACCGCGCTCGCCCAGTTGGCGTCCGTGAAGTTGAAACGGACGATACCGAGCAGGTCGAACATGCCGATGATCGACACCAGCGATGTGTCCTTGAACATGCCGATGAATGTATTGACGATGCCCGGGATGACCAGCTTGATCGCCTGCGGCAGGATGATCAGCCGCATTTTCTGCCAGTAGCCGAGCCCGAGCGAGTCGGCCCCTTCGGACTGGCCCTTCGGGATCGCCTGCAGGCCGCCACGGATAACCTCGGCCATGTAGGCGGAGGCGAAGATCGCCACACCGATCAAGGCGCGGAGCAGCTTGTCGATCGTAAAGCCTGTGGGCAGGAACAGCGGAAGCAATACGCTCGCCATGAACAGCACGGTGATCAGCGGTATGCCGCGAATGATCTCGATGAAGCCGACGCAGACCATCTTGATGACAGGCATCTTCGAGCGGCGTCCGAGTGCCAGGATGATGCCGAATGGCAGCGACACGGCGATGCCGACGAAGGAGAGCACCAACGTCACCATCAGGCCGCCCCAGAGCGGCGTATCCACGATTTCGAGCCCGAGGCCGCCATAAAGCAGCCAGAAGGCAAGAAGCGGCAAGACGGCAAACAGCAGAATGGCGTTGGTGCGCTTGAATGGTGCCTTGGGGATCAGCATAGGCACGAGCAGCAGCACGAACAGGATCCCGACGATTGTCGGACGCCAGCGTTCGTCGAGCGGATATCGACCGAAGACGAACTGGTCGAACTTCGCATTGACGAACGCCCAGCAGGCGCCGCTCCAGCCGTCGGGTTGCGTGCCGCCCTGAACGGTGGTTGCACAGAAGGTGCGATCCGTTCCGCTCCAGACGGCCTGGATGAATAGCCAGTTGATGACGTGCGGCAATGCCCATGCGAGCAAGGCAACGGCCAGAGCCGTCAGGACGACGTCTTTCGGCGTAGCCAGCAGGTTCTTGCGGATCCAGGCCAGAGGCCCGCTTTCGCTACGCGGCGCGGGTTCGGCATCGATGAAATTCGTTCGGACGAACGCTTGGTTGGATGTCGACATCTTATCTCTCCACCAAGGCCATCTTGGCGTTGAACCAGTTCATGAACAGCGATGTGAGGATGCTGATGGCGAGATAGACGACCGCCCAGATGAACACGACTTCAATGGCCTGTCCGGTCTGGTTCAGGATCGTACCGCCGACGGCGACGAGATCCGAAAAGCCAATGGCGATCGCGAGCGACGAGTTCTTCGTCAGATTCAGGTACTGGCTGGTGAGTGGCGGAATGATGATGCGCAAAGCCTGCGGAACCACCACGAGGCGCGTGATACTTGATGGATGCAGGCCCAGTGCGCCGGCGGCCTCGGACTGGCCCTTCGGCACACCGCGAATGCCGGCGCGGACGATTTCGGCAATAAATGCCGCCGTATAGAAGGACAGTGCCAGGAACAACGACATGAATTCCGGGCCGATGACGGAGCCGCCGGTGAGATTGAACTTGCCGGCAACTGGCACATCGAACGAAAGCGGCAGGCCGGACAGCAGGAACACCAGAACGGGCAGGCCGACAATCAGCCCGATGGAAGCCCAGATCGTGTGAAATTGCTTACCGGTTGCGGCCTGACGTTTATGCGCCCAGCGCGCGATTATTGCGGCTGCCACGATCCCAACCAGAAATGCCACGCCAACCGCCCACATGCCTTCACCGAAGATCGGCTTCGGGAAGGCGAGCCCGCGATTGTTGAGAAACATGTTGAGCGGCAGGTGCAGCGACTCTCGCGCGCCTGGCAGAACAGCGAGAACGCCCTGATACCAGAAGAAGATGACGAGCAGCGGCGGGATGTTGCGAAATACCTCGACATACACCGTGCAGAGCTTGGCGATCAGCCAATTGTGCGACAGGCGCCCGATGCCGACGACGAAGCCAATGATCGTGGCCGTAATGATGCCGGTCACCGCGACGAGGATTGTATTCAAAAATCCGACCACAAGGGCTCGGCGATACGTCGCATCGCTCGAATATTCGATCAGCGACTGGCCGATGTCGAAGCCGGCGCGCCCGCTCAGAAACCCGAAGCCGGAGGCCGTGCCGGCGCGGGCGAGGTTTTGAGCCGTGTTATGGGCAATCCACCACACGAAGCCGACGATGAGCGCGACGGTCAGAACTTGGAAGAAAATGCCCCGAATCCTCGGGTCGTAAGCCACCGACCGGAAACTCCAGCCAGCGCTTTGCACATGTGACGTGTGCATAGCCTCTTGCGTCATGCCGAGTCTTATCCCCTATGAGCCCGTTTTCGGGCTTTTCTCTTTATATAGGGAAGGCGGCTGACCGCCTTCCCTAGTCTTGACCAGCCGCTTAGCGGACCGGCGGAGCGTACTGGATGCCGCCCTTGTTCCACAGCGCGTTCAGACCACGCTCGATCTTGAGCGGGCTGCCTTTGCCGACGTTGCGCTCGAAGACTTCGCCGTAGTTTCCGACGCCCTTGATGATGTTATAAGCCCATTCATTGGTGAGCCCGAGGTCGGTGCCGATCTTGGTATCGGTTTCCGTGCCGAGGAAGCGCTTGATGTCAGGATTGGCCGAGTTCTTCATTTCATCGACGTTCGCCTGGGTGATGCCGAACTCTTCGGCATTGATGAGGGCATAGGCCGTCCACGACACGATGTCGAACCACTGATCGTCACCCTGACGAACGGCCGGGGCGAGCGGCTCCTTCGAGATGATTTCCGGAAGGATCATGTGCTCGTCTGGGTTCTTCAGCGTCAGACGCAGCGAGTAGAGGCCGGACTGGTCAGTCGTGTAGACGTCGCAGCGACCAGCGTCATAGGCCGCGTTGACCTCTTCAAGCTTCTCGAAAACGACCGGATTGTACTGGAGGTTGTTGGACTTGAAATAGTCGGCAAGGTTCAGTTCCGTCGTCGTGCCGGACTGGACGCAGATGGCAGCACCGGACAGCTCAAGTGCCGACTTCACGTTCAGGCTCTTGCGGACCATGAAGCCCTGGCCGTCGTAGTAGGTGATCGGGCGGAAGTTGAAGCCTTGCGCGGTGTCGCGGTTGATCGTCCAGGTGGTGTTACGCGATAGAAGGTCGACTTCGCCCGACTTCAGCGCCGGGAAACGGTCCTTGGCCGACAGCGGCGTGTACTTCACCTTGGCCGGGTCGCCGAAGACGGCCGAAGCAACTGCCTTGCAGAAGTCGACGTCGAAGCCGGCCCAGTTGCCGGAAGCGTCAGGTTGCGCGAAACCGAGAAGGCCGGTGTTGACGCCGCACTGAATGAAACCCTTTGCCTTCACGTCTTCGAGCGTGGTGGCAGAAGCTGCAGAAGCGCCAACTCCGAAAACTGCTGCGCCGATGGCGACCGACAGAAGCTTAATCTTCATTTTTCCCAACCTTTTCCTTTGTCTTATCTTTCTGTGGGAGCGCTCGCGAAGCAGGCAAACCTCCCAGATGACCCGACACCCTCCCGGCGCGAGTTGGTGCTATCACAGTCGCAAATGTCACTATGGTCAAGTGTCGCGATGAAAGATTGCGTGATATTTCGGCAATTCACTAATTGAGGCGCATAAAATGCGCAGATGGCTATCGAAATGGCAGCATCTTGCCAAAAAAAACCGCGCAAAACCGCTGATATATCTGAGGAATTTGCATGGCAGGGATGCTGTGCGAGTGCTGGCTACGGGGTTGACCGATCGTTTTGCGCGGTCCAAGAGTTTGGCTGCATCCCACCGCCAAAGGCATTTCCGATATGATAGATAAAGAAGGCCTGCTTCAGAACGCCGGCATCAACACGCGCCTTTCCCACCTCGGCAACGATCCGGCCGAATACCACGGTTTCGTCAATCCGCCCGTTGTCCACGCCTCCACGGTCCTCTTTCCAAATGCGAGGACGATGGAGACACGGGGACAGAAGTATACGTATGCAACGCGCGGTACCCCGACGACGGATGCGCTTTGCGAGGCGATCGATGCGCTGGAAGGGTCCGCTGGGACTATCCTCGTGCCCTCGGGCCTTGCAGCTGTTACCGTCCCGTTCCTGGCGTTCCTGTCGGCCGGTGACCATGCGTTGATCGTCGATTCGGTCTATGGACCGACCCGTCATTTCTGCGACACGATGCTGAAGCGTCTCGGTGTAGAAGTAGACTATTACGATCCGCTGGTCGGTGCGGGCATCGAAGCGCTGATCAAGCCGAACACCAAGCTCGTTCATACGGAAGCGCCTGGCTCGAATACCTTCGAAATGCAGGACATTCCGGCGATTGCCGCGGTCGCCCACAAGCACGGGGCCGTGGTAACGATGGATAACACCTGGGCGACGCCTGTTTATTTCAGGCCGCTCGACTTCGGTGTCGATGTCTCGATTCACGCCGCCACCAAATACCCGTCCGGGCACTCGGACATCCTGATGGGAACAGTCTCGGCAAACGCCAAATACTGGCCGCAGCTGCACGAAGCGAACATTACGCTCGGCATTTGCGGAGCGCCTGACGACGCCTATCAGATCCTGCGTGGATTGCGGACCATGGGCGTGCGCCTGGAGCGACACTATGAAAGTGCGCTCACGATCGCCAAATGGCTGGAGGGCAGGGAGGACGTCGCCAAGGTGCTGCATCCGGCGCTGCCGAGCTTCCCGTCGCACGAATTGTGGAAGCGCGATTTCAAGGGCGCGAGCGGCATCTTCTCTTTCGTGCTTGCCGTGGACGCGCCGGAAAAATTCAAGGTCAAGGCGCACGCCTTCCTCGACGCGCTGCAAATCTTCGGCCTGGGTTGGTCATGGGGCGGGTTCGAGAGCCTCGCGCTTCACGTCAACCTGAGCGATCGCCGTATCTGCAAGGCGCCCGCCGAGGGGCCGGTCATGCGTCTCCAGATCGGGCTTGAGGATGTCGTCGATATCAAGGCCGATATCGAGCGCGGTTTCGCCGCGGCAAAAGCCGTCTGATCAAGTGCCGGCGCGGTAGCCGTAAATCCAGTCGAGATCCGCCGCGAGACTTTGCGGCGGCCGCAGCGCCAGAACGATGTCCCGGCCGATGCGCATCGGCCCGCGGGCGTGATAGGCAAACTGGTTGAATGCACCGCGCTGGCGCAGCCGCGCAATCCGCGGCGTGCGATGCGCTTCGAACAACCGCAGGGCTTCGGCGACGGGATGCGACGGGGCAAACAGCGCAAGCTCGTAAGCGTCTTCGATTGCCATTGCGGCACCCTGCGCCGCGAAAGGCATCATTGCGTGTGCGGCGTCGCCGATGAGGACGCAGTTGTGGCCGTCGTGCCAACGCCCGTTCGTCGTTTCGTACAAGGGCCAGAAGGTGACGTCGCCTGTCTTGGCGAATAGTTCGACGATCGCAGGATGCCACCGAGAAAAACGCGACAGCAGTTGCTGACGCTGGGCTTCCGTCGGCTGGTTGGTCCAGTCGTGCGATGCGGCATTGCCGGCGGTGATCGCCACCATATTGAAACGGTTGGCTTCCCTGAGCGGATAACACACGAGATGCGCTGAGGGACCAAGGATGGCAGAGACGCTCGTCCGTTCAAGAAAGGCGGGCGCATTTGCGGCGTCAACGGTGAAACGGTAGGCGATGTTGCCGGAGAACCGCGGCGAGGGGCTGCCTTCGATGCTTTCCCGAACCTGCGACCAGACGCCGTCGGCGCCAATCAGAAGGTCTGCTTGGCGGTCTGACAATGGCCGGCCCTTGATCTGCGCGCCTAGATGCATCTGGCAGAGCGGCTCGTTGGCGACGGCGTCGAGCAGGGTTTGCTGCAGCGTGGAGCGATGCAGGACGCCGTAGGGAGCACCCCAGCGGGCGCGTGCAAAGCTCCCGGCGGGAACGGCTGCCAGCAGGCGCAGTGAGGTTCCGGATATCAGCTGGATGGAGTCCGGCTCGAGCCAGGCGTCGGTCAGGCGCGCGAGTACTCCCAACTCGGCCAGAATGCGTGACGCATTGGGCGAAATCTGCAGACCGGCGCCGACCTCGGTCAGTTCCGGCGCCTGCTCGAAAATCTCGGAACTGATGCCGCGCCGTGCCAAAGCAAGTGCAGCTGTAAGGCCCGCTATGCCCGCGCCAACGATGGCGGCATGTTTAGCCGGCATAGGCTTTCCGATCTCGAAATGGGTGTCAGGCGGCCTTGACGTGGAAGACGCAGCCAGCCGGATTGGTCTGGGTTGCCTTCAGCGCACCATTGAAACGGTAGAGGGTCGAGCAGTAGGAGCAGACCTTCTCGTTCTCATCGCCCATGTCGATGAAGATGTGGGGATGATCGAACGGAACGGAGGCACCGGTGCACATGAACTCTTTCACGCCGACTTCGATAACGCGGTGTCCGCCGTCGTTCTGGAAGTGGGGAATGTTGTGGCCGGCCATGTCTGTCTCCGAATGCTTTGTAACGTGCGCGGACCTTATAGTCCTTCACCGCAAATGTGTAGAGCCAAAGAGCGCTCGGACGCACAGTTTTTGCACCTGCGAGGGTTTCAGTTCTCTGACCTATAAAATATGGTCCGGCAAAAAAGGACAGTCCGATGAACTTGAATACGCCCGCTTTTTCCAGCTTGACGCATGATGGGCTGAAGCTTGCCTTCTTCGATGAAGGCGATCCGGGCGGCGCTCCCGTGCTGTTGATCCACGGTTTTGCTTCCAGCGCCAACGTCAACTGGGTTCATCCCGGCTGGCTGAAGACCCTGGGCGACGAGGGCTACCGAGTCATAGCTATCGACAACCGCGGACACGGTGCAAGCGACAAGCCAAGGGATGCCGAGGCCTACCGTCCCTGGCATATGGCAAGCGATGCGATTGCGCTGCTTGATCACCTTGGGATTCCGGAAGCCAACCTGATGGGCTACTCGATGGGAGCACGCATTTCCGTTTTTGCGGCACTTGCGCACCCCGACCGGGTCCGCTCGCTGGTCCTCGGCGGTCTTGGGATCGGCATGACGGATGGTGTCGGCGATTGGGATCCGATTGCGGATGCCTTGCTGGCTCCGTCGCTCGACGATGTCTCTCATGATCGCGGACGCATGTTCCGGGCCTTCGCCGATCAGACGAAGAGTGACCGTGACGCACTCGCCGCCTGTATCAAGGGATCTCGCGACCTCGTGGCACGCTCCGACATGGCGAAAATCGAGGCGCCGACCTTGATCGGCGTTGGAACGAAGGACGACATTGCGGGTTCAGCCCAGGAACTGGCTGCGCTGATGCCGCATGCCCAGGCGCTTGATATTCCCGGCCGCGATCACATGCTGGCCGTCGGAGACCGGGTTTTTAAGAAGGCGGTGCTGGAGTTTTACGCCAAAGTCGCCGGATAGTGACTTGCCTCCATGCCGGTGCTGCGGGACAAAGGATTCCCCAAGTGCCCATTTATGTTAACAGGTTTTTGCCCTATATAGAGCCGAGCCTACGCATACGAGGAGACCTTTCATGGTCGCAAAGACAGACATTCGCTCTCTTGAGACTGGCAATCCTCTCAAGGTGATGGATCCGATCTGGGACAGCCTGCGAGAGGAAGCGCGTGTTGCCGCGGAAACCGATCCGGTGCTGGCCGCATTTCTCTATTCGACCGTGCTGAATTATCGGTCGCTCGAAGAGTGCGTGATCTACCGCATCTGTGAACGTCTCGATCATCCGGACATGCAAGCGATCCTGCTGCGCCAGACCTTCGATCAGATGCTGGAGGATTGGCCGGAGTGGAGCGCGATCCTGCGGGTCGACATTCAGGCGATCTACGACCGAGACCCCGCATGCCTGCGTTTCATGGAAGCCGTGCTCTATTTCAAGGGATTCCACGCGCTGCAGACGCACCGCCTGGCGCATTGGCTGCTGAACCGCGGCCGCCGCGATCTGGCGCTCTATCTGCAGAGCAGATCCTCGAGCGTGTTCCAGACCGACATCAATCCCGCAGCGCGTATCGGCAGGGGCATTTTCCTTGACCATGCCACCGGGTTGGTCGTCGGCGAAACCGCTGTGATCGGCGACAACGTGTCGATCCTGCATGGTGTCACCCTTGGCGGCACCGGCAAGGAAGGCTCGGATCGGCATCCGAAGATCGGCAGCGGTGTCCTGATCGGCGCCGGCGCCAAGATTCTTGGCAACATCGAGGTTGGTTATTGCTCGCGCATTGCCGCTGGCTCTGTCGTGCTGAAGGCAGTGCCGCCGAAGACGACCGTGGCGGGCGTGCCGGCCAAAGTGGTCGGAGAAGCCGGGTGTTCGGAACCGTCGCGAATTATGGATCAGGTGATCGGCGCGGATATCTGAGCCGCTTACCGTCTTAACAGTACGACATATCGGCGGGGATAGCGTTCGCGCGTCTGTCCCCGCGCCTTTACAGCGCCGTCTTTCCCATGCAAGAAGCGGCCAACCGAGACCGCTCAGGAGATGCAGTGTGAAGCCCGAAGAAATCAAGAAGCTCGACGCCTATTTCAAGCGCACGTTCAACCCGCAGGTGATCGTCAAGGCACGCCCGCGAAAGAACGATTCCGCGGAAGTCTATCTCGGCGAAGAATTTCTGGGTGTCGTCTATATCGATGACGAGGACGGCGACCGCTCCTATAATTTCTCGATGGCAATCCTCGACGTTGATCTTTGATTTGTGATTGACGGGCGGCCTCGCCGCCCGTCTGCCATGTCGCGCCCGCGAGCGGCTGGCTTCTCAAGGCAAGTCGCTCGATCGATCTGCAGCGCGGCTCAGGCCTTGATCCCGCAAACCTCCGATTGTTTCTTTTCGCAGGGCAATCTTAGCGGAAAATAGGCTGCCTTCTCTGGACCACTCCGTCGAATGCTCCATCTCCTCTTCTGAGCATGTGCTCTGGCGCTAAGGAGGGATGCTGAGAATGGGTATTTTCGACAAGATCAAGCACGCGATTTTTGGTGAAGCCGTGGCCGCTCCGGTCACACCGTCCGCGACACCCACGCCACCGCCGACCGCAGCAGCGCCAAGCGCCGCGCCCTCAGCCCCATCGCAGCCGACACCGGCCACCGCTTCGCCCGCCGCAGCTGCGATCGATATCGTGCCGCTGCTCGATGCCGCTGTGAAGAAGAGCGGACAGAAGCTGGATTGGCGCCGTTCGATCGTCGATCTTATGAAGGCTGTCGGTATGGACGCGAGCCTTGCTGAGCGCAAGGAACTTGCGGCAGAGCTTGGCTTTACCGGCGATCCGCACGACACCGCCACCATGAACATGTTCCTGCACAAGGCATTGATGAAACGGCTTGCCGAGAATGGCGGAAAAGTTCCGGCAGACCTCCTTGATTGACAGCTCAATGCTGGCGGCGCCGCACCGAAATTCTTCGAAAGCTCTTGGTTGCGGCGCTCCTGATATATTTTAGCAAAATCAACTATTGGAGATGGTGTCGTTGTGTCCTGCCCGAAGAAAACAGACGTGGATGAAAGTTAGGGTTGTTTTGCAATGCACAATCGTGCTTGACTATTTGTGCGTTGCAGCTACGCTTCATCCTGCTTGCAAAGGCCAAGGAGGATGATGGTCATGTTGAATTTCGATGACGCCAACCGGAAGAGCAAGGAAGCCATGGATACCATGCTGAAAAGCTATTCGGACACAGCCAAGGGCTTCCAGGCGATTGCCGCTGAAGCCGTGGAGTATTCCAAGAAGTCCTTTCAGGACACGGTCACACATTTTGAAAGTCTTTCCGGAGCACGCAGCTTTGAAGCTGCCTTCGAGTTGCAGACCAACTATGTGAAAAGCGCATACGAGAACTTCGTGAGCGAGGCGACCAAGCTCGGCGAAATGTATTCCGATCTCGCCAAAAGCGCTTACAAACCATACGAAGCGCCTGTTGCTGCAGCGACCGCGAAGGCGACGAAAGCAGCCACAGTTGTCGCGCCCGCAGCGGCGTAACGATAGGCGGCAATCGCCGCATAGCCCTTGAAAATCGAGGACCGGCTACGCATCTGCGGCCGGTCTTTTCTTTTTTCGCGACGTCCGTCATCTGCTTTCGCCAGTTTCTGTGTCTTTGCGTCGGCACCGGCCGAAATGTGATTGCAGTGTGAAACGAGGGGCTTAAAATCGCGCAAGGATGGACTAAGTTAGTAGTTCGAATATTCGGTGGGTAATCACGCCTCCTAGGCCCACCGGAATGATCGAGGAATGATAGAAAATGATCGCCAAGCCGATCCGGATGCAAAACGACAGCGAAAGGAACGGGGACAACGGAAATCGCGGAACCTCGGTCATCACGCGCACGAAGCCAAAGACCAAGAAGCCCAATCTCTACCGCGTGCTGCTCCTGAATGACGATTACACACCCATGGAATTTGTCATTCATATCCTCGAGCGTTTTTTTCAGAAGGATCGTGAAAGTGCCACCCGCATCATGCTCCACGTCCACAACCACGGCGTCGGTGAATGCGGGATATTTACATACGAGGTGGCGGAGACGAAGGTGAGCCAGGTGATGGACTTCGCCCGACAGCACCAGCATCCGCTGCAATGCGTCATGGAAAAGAAGTGAGGATCTGAACGTGCCAACATTTTCGCCTAGTCTTGAGAAGGCGCTCCATCAGGCACTGACCTTTGCCAACGAGCGGCATCATGAATATGCCACGCTCGAGCATTTGCTGCTCGCCCTAATCGACGATGCCGATGCGGCCGCGGTCATGGGTGCCTGCAATGTCGACCTCGACGCGCTGCGCAAAACGCTTGTTGAATATGTCGATAACGAACTTTCCAATTTGGTCACTGGCTATGACGAGGATTCCAAGCCGACATCAGGCTTCCAGCGTGTCATCCAGCGAGCGGTGATCCATGTGCAGTCTTCCGGTCGCGAAGAGGTTACGGGGGCAAACGTCCTTGTTGCCATTTTCGCCGAGCGCGAGAGCCATGCTGCCTACTTCCTGCAGGAGCAGGAAATGACCCGCTACGACGCCGTCAACTATATCTCGCACGGGATCGGCAAGCGGCCGGGCTCGTCCGAGTCCCGTCCGCCGCGTGGCGCGGACGACGGCGAGTCCGAGAGCAAGCCGGCTTCTCGCAACAGCGGTGATCAGGAGGAGGGCGGTCCGAAGAAACAGCAGGACGCCCTGAAGGCCTACTGCGTGAACCTCAACGAGAAAGCCAAAAGCGGCAAGATCGATCCGCTGATCGGCCGCCAGGCTGAAGTCAACCGCACCATCCAGGTTCTGTGCCGTCGCTCGAAGAATAACCCGCTCTACGTCGGTGATCCCGGCGTCGGCAAAACGGCGATTGCCGAGGGCCTTGCCAAGCGCATTGTCGAGGGCAAGGTGCCGGAAGCGCTGGCCGATGCCACCATCTTCTCGCTGGATATGGGCACGCTGCTGGCCGGCACACGCTATCGCGGCGATTTCGAGGAGCGCCTGAAGCAGGTCGTCAAGGAACTGGAAGAATATCCGGGCGCCGTACTGTTCATCGACGAGATCCACACCGTCATCGGGGCGGGTGCGACGTCGGGCGGCGCGATGGATGCATCGAACCTGCTGAAGCCGGCTCTGTCCTCGGGCGCGATCCGCTGCATCGGTTCGACCACCTATAAGGAATACCGCCAGTTCTTCGAGAAGGACCGTGCCCTGGTTCGTCGTTTCCAGAAGATCGACGTCAATGAACCTTCGATCGACGATGCGATCGAGATCATGAAGGGCCTGAAGCCTTACTTCGAGGAATATCATCACCTGCGTTATTCGAACGAAGCGATCAAGACCGCCGTCGAGCTGTCCGCCCGTTACATTTCGGACCGCAAGCTGCCTGACAAGGCAATCGATGTGATCGATGAGACTGGTGCTGCTCAGATGCTGCTGCCGCCGTCCAAGCGCCGCAAGCTGATCACCGAGAAGGAGATCGAGGCGACGGTCGCGACGATGGCGCGAATCCCGCCGAAGACAGTGTCGAAGGACGACGAAGCCGTTCTTGCCAATCTCGAGCAGGAACTGCGCTCGGTCGTCTACGGCCAGGACAATGCGATCGAAGCGTTGTCGACGTCGATCAAGCTCGCCCGTGCGGGCCTGCGTGAACCGAACAAGCCGATTGGCTCCTACGTCTTTTCCGGCCCGACAGGCGTCGGCAAGACCGAGGTTGCAAAGCAGCTGGCGTCGTCTTTGGGTGTTGAGCTTCTGCGCTTCGACATGTCCGAGTACATGGAGCGGCACACGGTATCGCGCCTGCTCGGTGCACCTCCCGGCTATGTCGGCTTCGACCAGGGCGGTCTCCTGACCGATGGCGTTGACCAGCATCCGCATTGCGTTGTGCTGCTCGATGAGATCGAGAAGGCGCATCCCGACATCTACAACATCCTGTTGCAGGTGATGGACCACGGCGCGCTGACGGACCACAACGGCAAGAAGATCGACTTCCGCAACGTCATCCTGATCATGACGACCAACGCGGGCGCATCGGAGATGGCCAAGGCCGCGATTGGCTTCGGGTCGTCCAAGCGGACAGGCGAAGACGAAGAGGCGCTGACCCGCCTGTTCACGCCCGAGTTCCGCAACCGCCTCGACGCGATCATCCCGTTCGCGGCGCTGCCGACGGAAGTCATCTACAAGGTCGTGCAGAAGTTCATCATGCAGCTCGAAGCACAGCTTTCCGAACGGAACGTCACCTTCGATCTGCACAAGGACGCCATCGCCTGGCTGGCCGAGAAGGGTTACGACGACAAGATGGGTGCTCGCCCGCTTGCCCGCGTCATCCAGGACGTCATCAAGAAGCCGCTTGCCAACGAGATCCTCTTCGGCAAGCTGCGCAAGGGCGGCGTCGTCAACGTCACGGTCGGTCCGAAGGAAGATGGCAAGCCCGGCATCATCCTCGAAGCTGTGTCGGACAGCGCTCCGATCAAGCCGAAGCCGGAAGTCGAAGTCGTCCATTCCGAGGCCGATGATGAGGATGACGGCGAGTTGAAGACGAAGGCCCGCCCGAGAAAGGCAACGGCCAAGAAGGCGAAGGCAGCAGCCGAACCGGTAACCAAGAGCTTGCCCAAGAAGGGAAGCGCGGTTCCGAGGGTTCCGAAGAAGTAAACTGAGCAAAAGGCCGCCTCGTTGAGGCGGCCTCAGACTGCTGACAAACCCCTGGCCTCGTCCAGGGGTTTGTGATTCACTGGGTCATGTTGAAGAAACCTGCTCCCGAACAGACGGCTCTCGAGATGGTGACGCTCGATCAGCTTGTTCCGAAGGATCACCTGCTTCGCAAGATCGACGCGGTAATCGACTTTTCCTTCATCCATGATCGGGTTGCCGGTCTTTACTGTGCTGATAACGGCCGCCCGCCGCTCGATCCGACCTTGATGTTCAAGGCGCTGTTCATCGGTTACCTGTTCGGCGTGCGCTCGGAGCGTCAGTTGGTGCGCGAGATCGAGGTCAACGTCGCCTACCGCTGGTTCTTGCGGCTGAAGCTGACGGATCCCGTGTTCGACGCCTCGACCCTGTCGCAGAACCGCCGCCGGCGCTTCAACGACACGTCGGTGGCCCAGGACATCTTTGATCATATCGTCAGCCAGGCGATCGCCCACAAGCTGGTCGATGGCACGGTGCTTTACACGGATTCAACGCATCTGAAGGCGAATGCCAACAAGGGCAAATACGATCTTGCGATGATCGAAAAGTCGCGGGCCGATTATTGGGCCGATCTCGACCGGGCGATCGAGGCGGAGCGGACGCTGCACGGGCAAAAGCCGCTGAAGGACAAAGAGCGTGAGCCGCAGGTGAAGGAAATCAAGGTGTCGCGCACCGATCCCGACAGCGGCTACATGGTGCGCGACGGCAAGCCGAAGGGCTTCTTCTATCTCGACCACCGCACGGTCGACGGCAAGCTTGCGATCATCACCGACACCCATGTGACGCCGGCCAATGTGCATGACAGTATCGTCTATCTCGAGCGGCTCGACCGGCAGCGGGAGCGGTTCGGCTTCGAGGTCGGCGCCGTCGGCCTGGATGCCGGCTATGCCACGTCCGGCATCGCCAAGGGGCTGGAGGACCGCCAGATCCTAGGCGTCACCGGCTATCGCAATCCGACCCCACCCAAAGATGGCATGATGCGCAAGTCGAAGTTCGACTATGAGCCCGAGACGGACGGTTATCGCTGCCCCGAAGGCCAACTGCTCGCCTATGCCACCACCGACCGCAACGGTTATCGCCACTACACATCCGACCCGGCGATCTGCCAAACCTGTCCGCTGCTCGCCTCCTGCACATCAAACACCAAGGCGGTGCGCACCATCACCCGCCATGTCTGGGCCGATGC
>NZ_LNCD01000048.1:8588-24965 GCF_001542405.1 Rhizobium altiplani | reverse complement strand
GGCACATTCTATCTCGAACTGCAACAAAGGCGTTAAGCTGCCTGCTTTTCGGGAGCCATGGTTTGAGCCGTACCTTTTCGCATTTGAGTTTTGACGAACGCCGATCGATTTCCAGGATGTTGGATCAGAAGTTTAGCCAGTCTGAGATCGCCAGACGCCTCGGCCGGGACCGTGCGACCATCTCCCGGGAGATCAAACGCAACTACTGGCACGATCAGGAATTCCCCGATGCCGAGGGCTACTGGGCGATGACCGCCAACGACATGGCGCGCGAAAGGCGCCGGCGGATCGGCAAGCTCTTTCGTCGCGAGGATCTGCGGAACGAAGTGATCGGAAAGTTGGAATCCGGCTGGTCGCCGGAACAGATTGCTGGACGACTGAAGATCGAACCAGCGGCCAAGGCAAGCGTCTGTCACGAGACGATCTACCGGTATGTCTATTCACCAGAAGGACAACGGCAGCAACTCGCGCGGCTTCTCCCGGAACGGCGGAGAAAGCGCCGGCCGCGATATGCTCGCAAGCCGCAGAATCCAGTCTTTCCAGATGAGTGTTCGATCAAACATCGGCCGGAAGCCATCAACGATCGCAAGGAATTCGGTCACTGGGAAGCCGATCTCATGATCTTCGAAAGGGTTCAGGGCAATGCCAATGTGGCAACGGTTGTCGAGCGGACGAGCCGGTTCACCATGCTGTTCAAGAACAACGACCGGCAGTCCAAGCCGATCATGGAGCGGCTCATCAACGTGCTCAGCCCCCTGCCCAGGCATGCCCGGCAAAGTTTGACGTTTGATCGCGGATTTGAATTCGTCTCCTGGCGGCGACTGAAGCAAGGAATGGGAACCGATGCATGGTTCTGCGATCCGTCTGCGCCCTGGCAAAAAGGCTCCGTCGAGAACATGAATCGGCGGATTCGGCGTTACCTGCCGAGGGATACTGCTGTCCTGTCAGTTCCTGATGAATCGATACGATCACTGATCGATCAGTTGAACAATACGCCGAGAAAATGCCTTGGTTTCTGTACCCCAGCTGAAGTGTTCAGGCGTGAAGTGAACAAATGACGGCAAGTCGGGGCGGAGGACGGATTTCATGAATGATCCTAGGTGATTGCGCGGCGAGAGAAAGCGTTATTGAGGCAGCCAGCGGCGGAATAAAGATCGTCAATGCACGCCGATGTCGCTTTGCGTATCCGATTCCAACTGCAGGCAGGCTGCCCAAAGTGGCGTCTTGTGGAAGGATCCGTCCTGAAGGAGCGTGAGCCCCTCTCGTGCCTCATAGAGCAAGCCGAGCCAGCATAAGCGTTGGAAGACGCCATACTGGAGATCGGATTTCAACTCCCAGGCTTCTATGGTCATTTCGGTGTCCGAGAGAGGCGCCAGGTCTGGATAGAGGATCTTCACAACCTCCATTGGCGTGCACCCTTCTCTGGCTTTGATATTGAGGAGATTGAGGAACATGCGCCACCAGCGTAACCGCGCTTGCACCTCCTCTTCCCGTTCGGTGGCGTGGACATACGAATAGAGATAATCCGTGGCGACCAGATCGAAGAAGGCTTGCGGGTTCACCAAAAACTCCCGGCCGCGTCTGGTTGGCAGCAGCACATCCTTTTTCCGGCGAAGAAGCTTCAGATGACGGGCCATGTCGCGCACGACCCAAAGCGGCGGCATGTCGCTTTCATTGAGCACCTTGTTCATGCTGTAGAGATCTTCGGCTGTGAACCCTGGCCAGAGGAAGTGCACAGCGGCCCAATGCACGAACTTGCGGTTCATGGCGCCGGTCGCCGTCAATCCTATGCCACCCTCACCGTCAGCATAGGCAACAGCAAGAAGCATGCCGCGAAGAAGTGGTGACAGCGCGGCGATGTCGACGTCACCATGCAGGTTGATTTCCGGAAGCATCGTGCGGCTTTGATCCCACCCCGCCCCATGCAGGTGCAAGCGAGTATCAACCGGCGACGGAACAATTGCTACTGGGAAAGCTAAAGCCAAAGGGGAACGTCATCACCCGCCCCCGTTCCTCCCTTGCAACCCGGCCCAGCCGGTCGGATCGGGGGCTGATCTCTCTGCCCTGTAGCAGCCTTTAAGCCCTTGTTGCATTTACATTAGAAGTCACAGAGCTATTTAGTAATGCGACAGTTGGGCCAGTTAGACCGTATGTTCGTGGGCTGAAGGTGGCCCGCCCCCACGATAAGCTGAATTCGGGGGTTGCTCTGGATAGGCCGGAGCCGAGCCCCACGCTTAAGCGAGGGCGAACCATGAACGACGATAGCGTAATTTTCATCGGCTTGGATACGTCCAAGTTGAAGCTTTCAGTGGCCATTGCTGAAGGAGAACGCAACGGCGAGGTCCGGTTTTTCGGCGACATCTCTTCCGAGCCGGCGTCTGTGGAATCGCTGGTCAGCAAGCTATCCAAGCGCGGAGCCAAGCTTCACTTCTGTTATGAGGCTGGTCCCACGGGTTATGGCCTTTACCGTCAAATTGTCGAACTGGGGCATGATTGCGTGGTGGTGGCACCGTCGCTGGTGCCCAAGCGAGCGGGCGACCGGGTGAAGACCAACCGACGGGATGCCGTCAGCCTGGCGCGCCTGCACCGCGCGGGCGAGCTGACCGCGGTCTGGGTTCCAGATGAAGCTCATGAGGCGATCCGCGACTTGGTGCGGGCTCGCGAGGCAGCCAGCGATGCGCTGAAACAGGCGCGCCAGCAACTTCAGTCTTTCTTGTTGCGTCATGGCCGGATCTATACCGGCCACAAACCATGGACGCGCGCCCATATAAGATGGCTGACGTGCCAGGCCTTCGATCATCCCGCCCACCAGATCCTGGTGGCGGAATATTGCCAGGCCATCGAGGATGCGGGCGTGCGTCTGGACCGGCTGACCCAGCTGGTGGTGGAGACTGCGGCATCTTGGTCGATGGCTCCGGTTGTGGCCGCCTACCAAGCGATGCGCGGCGTTGCATTCATGACGGCGGTCACCTTTGTCGTCGAAATCGGCGATGTCAGGCGCTTTGATAATCCCCGTCAGTTAATGGCGTATCTTGGTCTTGTGCCGTCGGAAAGCTCGACGGGCGAACGGGTCAAGCGTGGTGGGATCACCAAGGCAGGCAACACAAGGGTGCGTCGGGTCCTCATAGAGGGCGCTTGGACATATCGCTTCCCTGCACGCGTAAGCCCGACGATCCAGGCAAGGCTAGACGGATTACCAAGGACCGTTCGAGAAATTGCCTGGCAAGGCCAAGTGCGGCTTTGCGCGCGCTATCGCAAGCTGATGGCAGCAGGCAAGCCAAAGGTCGTCGCGGTTACCGCCATTGCCCGTGAGATGGCAGCTTTTCTTTGGGCGATTGGACAGGAGGTCGCTCCCACAGCAAAAATTTAAAGCCTATCGTCGGTGCAAACGCGACAAACAGCTGAGAAGCGAAACATCTGCTGTTGAACAAAGATGGAGACAGGGTTCCGGTGGGGAACCCTCGTCATCTCTATGTGGCGGATAAAATCCATGCCCGACGTTAGATAGAGGCAGCTCCAGACGAACACACGGAAATGCGGTACCCAGCCCGCGCATAAGAGTATGCCAGCCGTCGTCAAAATGCCCTGTCTCCTCCTTTGTTCAACAGCTTCACGCATGGCTTTCGTCGTCGCAGCGGAAGGAAAAGTCATGACCAAAGAGCTTGCATACGAACATAAGAGAGATGCGACAGTCTCGCCTCTCGACGCACTGGTCAAAGCCAACGTTGGGAGCAAGGATGACGACCTTCAGCCTGGTCGAGACCATGTTCGGTCGGAGTCGTCATGTCCTGTTTGATCACCATGTCGCAGAAAGAATTACATCGTCTTGAACTTATCCAGAAGATCCGTGACCAACGCCTAAGCGTTGTCCAGGCTGCCGAGCTGCTCGCGCTTAGTCGAAGTCAGGTCCATCGGCTGCTACAGGCCTACGATCGGGATGGTCCAGCCGGCCTCGTTTCGAAGAAGCGATCGCAGCCGAGCAACCGGCGCCACAGCGAGGAGTTTCGCAATGCGGCGCTGGATCTGATCCGCGAGCGCTATCTGGATTTCGGTCCGACGCTGGCGCGCGAGAAGCTGATGGAGTTGCACCGGATCTCTGTCGCCAAGGAGACGCTGCGGCAATGGATGACCGAGGCCGGTATCTGGATCTCACGCCGCGAGCGCAAGCAGCGGGTTTTCCAGCCACGCGGCCGGCGCGACTGCTTTGGCGAACTGGTGCAGATCGACGGATCGCATCACTGGTGGTTCGAGAACCGCGGCCCCAAATGCGCCCTGCTCGTCTATATCGACGATGCCACCGGTAAGCTCTTACATCTTCGCTTTGCCGGATCGGAGAACACGTTTGATTATCTGCATGCGACAAAGGCCTATCTGCAGCAATGGGGCAAGCCGCTGGCTTTCTACAGCGACAAACATGGTGTCTTTCGATCGACGCATCCGTCGAAGAAGGACAGGACAAGCGGTCTGACGCAGTTCGGCCGGGCGCTTTATGAGCTCAACATCGATATCATCTGCGCCAACACCCCTCAGGCCAAGGGTCGGGTGGAACGTGCCAACCAGACATTGCAGGATCGGCTTGTGAAGGAGATGCGGCTTCGCGGCATCGACACGATCGAGGCGGCCAATGCCTATGCGCCTGCATTCATGGCCGACTTCAATCGCCGCTTCGGCAAGCCGCCGCGCAATCCAAAGGACATGCACCGACCGCTGGCCAACCACGAGAACCTCGATGGTGCCATGTGCCGGAAGGAAGTCCGCACGCTGTCGCAATCTCTGACGCTACGCTACGACAAGGTGTTGTTCATTCTCGATCCGACCGAGATTTCCAGGCCACTGGCTGGCCAGAAAGTGATCGTCTGCGACTACCCGGACGGACGGCTCGAGATCATGCACGAGAGCTTTTCCCTGCCCTACAGGACCTTCGATACGTTGCGCTCGGTGCATCGTGCGGAGGTCGTCGACAACAAGCGGCTGGACGACATGCTGTCGATCGTCGCCGAGTTGCAAGCCGGCCGAGAACAGCAACGCAGCAAGAGTGGTCCCCGACGCACGGGGCAGAAGGATCATATGTTTGGCATTCGGGACGGTAGCACAGCCAACGGCTATCAGAAGCGGGGACGCAAGCCGAGGACAGATTACATGAACGATCCGGCGGTGATTGCACGGCGAGAGAAAGCGTTATTGAGGCAACCAGCGGCGGAATAAAGATCGTCAGTGCACGCCGATGTCGCTTTGCGTATCCGATTCCAGCTGCAGGCATGCGGACCAAAGCGGTGTCTTGTGGAAGGAACCGTCCTGGAAGAGTGTGAGGCCCTCTCTTGCTTCATAGAGCAAGCCGAGCCAGCACAAGCGCCGTAAGACGCCGTATTTTAGATCGGATTTCAGCTTCCAGGCTTCCAGGGTCATTTCGGTTTCCGAAAGAGGCGCCAGATCTGGATAGAGGATTTTCACAACCTCCATTGGCGTGCAACCTTCTCTGGCCTTGATATTGAGAAGATTGAGGAACAGGCGCCACCAGCGTAACCGCGCCCGCACCTCCTCTTCCCGCTCGGTGGCGTGGACATACGAATAGAGATAATCCGTGGCGACCAGATCGAAGAAGGCTTGCGGGTTCACCAGGAACTCCCGGCCGCGTCTGGTTGGCAGCAGCACATCCTTTTTCCGGCGAAGAAGCTTCAGATGCCGGGCCATGTCGCGCACGACCCAAAGCGGCGGCATGTCGCTTTCATTGAGCACCTTGTTCATGCTGTAAAGGTCTTCGGCTGTGAACCCTGGCCAGAGGAAGTGCACAGCGGCCCAATGCACGAACTTGCGGTTCATGGCGCCGGTTGCCGTCAATCCTATGCCCCCTCGCCCTCAGCATAGGCAACAGAAAGAAGCATGCCGCGAAGAAGTGGTGACAGCGCGGCGACATCGACGTCACCTTGCAGGTTGATTTCCGGAAGCATCGTGCGGCTTTGATCCCCAACTGCGCCATGCAAGTGCTAGCGAGTATCGAGCGGTAAAAGAACAATTGCCAGTGAGAAAGCTAAAGCCGAAGGGGAATGTTATCACCCGCCCCCGCTCCGCCCTTTCAACCCGGCCCAGCCGGCCGGATCGGGGGCTGATTGTCAGAGCCAGTGTCGCATTTCTAACTGGCTGACAATGTCGCGCCTCTAGCCAGCTTTGACATCTGGTGTAGGAGGGTACATTCTATTTCCAACTGCGACATGCCAATGATTTCAATGGCTTCACTTTGGAGATTTTGGCATGTCCCGATGCTATACGCAGCTTGCTCTCGCCGATCGACGACGCCTACATCAGCTGGTGGCGGCAAAAGTTCCCATCAACGAAATGGCCCGTCAGCTTGGCCGTCACCGCTCGACGATTTACCGCGAGATCAAGCGCAACACGTTTCATGATCGCGAGCTGCCGGACTACGACGGCTACTACAGCACGGTAGCGCACGATATCTCCAAGGACCGGCGACGCCGGCTGAGAAAGCTGCGGCGGCACCCGAATTTACGCACGGAGATCATCAACCAGTTGGAGGCACGCTGGTCTCCGGAGCAGATCGCCGGGCGCCTGTTGTTGGACGGGCGCAGCCTCGTCCGCGTCTGTAAAGAGACAATCTATCGCTTCATTTACAGCAAGGAAGATTATGGGCTTGGCCTCTATCAGTATCTACCGGAAGCCCGTCGCAAACGTCGTCCACTGCGCTCCAGGAAGCCGCGCGACGGTGTGTTTCCAGCCTCGCACCGGATTTCCCAACGTCCTGATTTTATTGGAGATAGATCGCAGTTTGGGCATTGGGAGGGCGACCTCCTCATCTTTGATCGTCCACTCGGTCATGCCAATGTCACGTCGCTGGTGGAGCGCAAGAGCCGCTACACCGTCCTCATCAAGAATCCAAGCCGGCACTCTGGCCCGATCATGGACAAGATCATCAGAGGTTTTTCTCCGTTGCCGGCCTTTGCGCGTCAAAGCTTCACGTTTGATCGCGGTACCGAGTTTGCCGGATTCAGGGCTTTGGAAGAAGGGATCGGCGCGCGGAGCTGGTTCTGCGACCCAAGTGCACCGTGGCAAAAGGGCGCCGTGGAAAACGCCAACAAGCGCATTCGCCGCTTCATGCCAGGAGCTACAGATCTGGCCGCCGTGTCACAACGCGACCTGATCCAACTCGCACGTCATCTGAACGACCAACCCCGCAAATGCCTTGGCTACAAGACGCCGGCCGAGGTGTTCATGGCGCATTTGCAGGATCAGGCGTGATGCCCTACCCTGCAAAACAGGCGTGATGCACTTGGGTTAGCTTCTCCAAAAAACCGCAAAGTTAAAGTGTCCTCATTCTGCAAAGTAAGAATGTCACTCTCCCCGGGTTTTGATGACCTGGGAGATTGCGGATGGGACTGGTAGCGATGAGCGAGCGTGATGTGCAGCGGATCGAGATTTTGTCGAAGGTGATTGCCGGCCGCATGACGCTGGTGTCGGCGGCGCATGTGCTTGATCTGAGCACGCGTCAGGTGCGTCGTCTGCTGGAGCGGATCAAGACTGACGGCGCAGCGTCGATAAGGCATAAGGCGATCGGCCGGCCGTCGAACAACCGGATCAGTGATGGTGTGCGCGATTACGCGGTGACGCTGGTTGGCGAACGCTATGCAGACTTCGGCCCGACGCTGGCCGCCGAGAAGCTTGCCGAGCGCGATGGATTGCGGGTGTCGCGCGAGACGTTGCGCAGCTGAATGGTTGATGCCGGACTGTGGCTGTCGCGCAAGCAGCGGCGAACGTTTCATCAGCCGCGGTTGCGGCGCGAAGCCTATGGCGAGCTGGTGCAGATCGACGGCTCCGAGCACCGCTGGTTTGAGGGCCGCGGTGATCCGTGTTCGCTCTTGGTGTTCGTCGACGATGCGACCGGCAGATTGATGCAGTTGCGCTTTGTCCGCTCGGAAAGCGCCTTCAGCTATTTCGAGGCATTGGCGCTCTATCTGAAGGCGCATGGTGCTCCGGTTGCCTTCTATTCCGACAAGCATTCGGTGTTCCGGGTGGCGAAGAAGGACGCCAAAGGCGGCCAGGGCATGACCCAGTTCGGGCGTGCACTCTCGGAACTAAATATCGAGATTCTTTGCGCAAATTCGAGTCAAGCCAAAGGCCGTGTCGAGCGGATGAACCGGACGCTGCAGGATCGGTTGGTCAAGGAACTGCGACTGGCCGGCATTGACAGCATGGAGGCAGGCAACGCGTTCTTGCCTGGCTTCATGGCGGATTACAATGCGCGGTTTGCGATTGCCCCTGCCCGGTGCGATGACCTGCATCGGCCAATGAATCTGGCGCCGGATCGATTGCAGGAGATCCTGTGCAAGCGCGAGCAGCGCTATGTCGGATCGCAGCTGACGTTTTCGTTTGAACGGCAGCGGATCATGCTGGAGGAGACCGAGGTGACGCGCGGACTGGCGGGTCGTTATGTCGAGACCTATGCCTATGCGGACGGTCGCCTGGATGTGCGTTGGAAGGGACATTCCCTGGCTTACACGGTGTTCGACAAGGACCAGCGGGTGACGCATGCAGCGATCACCGAGAACAAGCGTCTTGGTGAACTTCTGGCCTATATCAAGGAGCGTCAGGAGCAGCTGCCAGCGCCCAAGGTCAGGACCAACAGCGAGAAGAACGGCTATGTGCGACGTGCTCACGGACCGGGACGGCGGACGGATTTCATGAACGATCCAAAGGTCATTGCGCGGCGGCGACAAGCGCTCTCCCACCTCGATGCGGCGGAATGACTGGCTGCTCCAACGCTAAAGCCGAAGAGGTGTGCTTCACCCGCCCCCTCCCTTCCCTTGCAACCCGGCCCAGCCGGTCCGGTCGGGGGCTTGCCTCAGTGCGAGTGGAGATGTCGAGTGTCGCATTTCTAAATGGCTGAAGACGGGCCCAAAGTGACATTTCTTCTGTGGTTGCCGCCCGTAGTGCAAGGAGTTTTTGACCTCTTGAACGTGTGATCGAGTGCGGTCTTCTGTTAGGCCTTTTTGTGCGGCACTTCCAAAGCCGCTGGCCGGTATGGTGATCAGCGGATCGGGTTCAAATCTACTTTCCGAGCTTACGAGCTCCAGAAATGTCCCTGGTTTTCCCTATCCGGATCGGTTCGATCATGCGCCCATTCAGGTCATCGACTTCTCACACCTCCTAACCGGCGTTAGTCCTCAGCGTTCAGCATCAGCTCATGCCGCTACGGCCAACGTCGGATCACAAAAATCTTCCTGCTTCGTCAGCATGGCCCACATCCTACGAGCCATCTTGTTTGCGAGCGCGATCGCCACCAACATTCTCGGCTTGCGAGCCAGCATCCGCGCTAGCCATGAGCCCTGCACTGGCGATCGACGGCTCACCCAGCTTACGCGTGCCATAGCGCCGATGATCAGCAGTCTGCGGATGTCGGCCTGACCGGCTTTGGACACTCGGCCGAGCCTTTCTTTGCCGCCTGAAGAGAATTGTCGCGGGACTAGACCGAGCCAAGCCGCAAAATATCGCCCGCACTTGAAGCTGTCCATTGCGGGGGCAAAAGCCTCTACCGCAAGAGCCGTCATCGGGCCTACGCCTGGCATGGTCTGGAGACGTCGTGCAACATTGCTTTGCTGTGCAAGCCCGGCAATCTTCTTCGTCTTGTCCTCGATCCTTGCCGTCTTTTCGCTAATCTGGGCCAGAAGATCGCTGCATTCCTCCCTCACGAGTTCTGGCAGGGCGCTATCCGCATCATCGACTAATGCCTCCATGCGCTTGATGTGGCCTAACCCGAGCGGAACAACGTGGCCATATTCATAGAGCACAGCGCGCAGCGCATTCATCAGTTCCGTCCGCTGGCGCACGATACGCTCCCGCGCTCGGAATAAGACCGCCCTCGCTTGTTGATCTTCGGTCTTGAGTTCTACGAAGCGCATCTCGGGTCGCTGTGCCGCGACAACAATGGCCTCGGCATCAGCGGCATCATTCTTCTGACGCTTCACGAAAGGTCGCACATATTGCGGCGCGATCAGCTTGACCTCATGGCCCAGCGTCGTCAATTCCCGTGCCCAGTAGTGAGCGCTGCTGCAAGCTTCCATCACCACGACAGCCGCCGACTGGCTCTCCATGAAACGCAAGAACTGGCCTCGCGACAGCTTCTTGCGAAACAGCATCTGGCCCGACATCGACGCACCGTGAATCTGGAAAACGCTCTTCGCCAGATCCACCCCGATCATCACTTCCTTCATGTGTCGTCCTCTCCGCTAGTGGTCCAAACACGCACTAAAAACATGGCGCCTAACGATGCCACCTGGAGAGGGCGGCAACCACCCCATCTACTTTGCGTGCCCGCGGACATTTCAACCTGGCCGCCACATCTCCTGTAGCCGGTGTATTCAAGGATGAAGTGCGACTTGCAATAGATAACAACGGTTTATCGCTTGCAAGGAACGTGACATGAAGCGCACCTACTCCCAAATCGATATGGATGAACGCCGCAAGATTGCTTGCCGGCGTACGGCCGGAATCAGCGTTGACGTGATTGCCGAGAAACTCGGACGGCATCCCTCATCGATCAGGGGTAGCCAGGTACCGCCTGCCGCGAGAGGCAACGTGCCGCTAATCGTCTCCAAGGATAGCTTCTATATCGCGAGCGCCATGCAAAACCCTCTCGATACGGACGCTATCGTCATGAACAGTGTAGAAAATGATATAGGGTCGAAAGCCGACCGATCGCAGGCCCGGCCAAAGCGAGAAGCGCGGCGCACCACCGTTCGGCGCGTCAGCAATACGGCTGCAACGGCTTCTCAACCCCATAATGAACCGGATCGCCGCTGGCGGATTCTCCGCGTAGATATAGTCGCCAATTTCCTCAATATCCTGCGCCGCCGCAGGAGCGAACACGATATCCATTACTTGCGGAATTTTGCTTCGAGGCGATCAAGTACTGATGCAGCCGGGAGTCCGTCGCCACTCTCGACACCCTGGCGAATATCATCACGCAGCGCCGTCAACTTTGCAGCCCGCTGCTCTTCGCGTTCCTCAAGCATGCGCAGGCTATCACGCACGACCTCGCTCGCGCTGGCATAGCGACCGCTTTTGACAAGCTCTTGCACGAGAGCTTCATAGTGAGATCCAATGCTGTAACTCGCTGGCATGACCGTACCTCTCAATTTATCAAAATTTATCAATTGATGATAAATTGGGCAAGTCAAAACTCACTGCAAGATCTCGGCCATCTCTTTCGAGGTGCAGATATCCGCACCGCAACGGCACAACAGGACCAGATACGAATTACCTCCGAGGGACGTTGCCGCCGTCCGACCGACGGCGGTCAGCACGACGTTACGAAAACGTTCATTGTCTTCAGGAAACTCGTCCTTGAAGAATTCCGACTGATCGAGGGTGACCCACTCCGCGTAGTCGACGCCCATGCCTTCGGACATGACGAGGATCATTGGAGTGATGGCCGGATGTCCGCCCCAGATCAGGCGCCTGCGCCCCAGGGCCACGTATGCAAGCGCGGAGACAGCGGCCGTTATGGCGACCGTATCCGCAGTCGCGGCGAATTCCGGACCACGCCGTGGATCGGGAACTCCCGCCGATAAGAAGATCGCTTCGCCCATCACTCATCCATCCCTGCCAAGGCCCATCCGGCCTCGGATACCCGGATAGTCTTGACCGCTTTGATCTGTGCGTCCAGCCACGCCAGATGCGCCATCCAACTATCGCGGATTCCGATGTGGTCGTAAACCAGCACCGGAACCTCGCCCCGCTCCGCCTTCTTGGCCTTGGTCGCGACGTCGTTGAGGGTTTCCGCCGACGGGATGCCGACGATAGGATACGCCCAGATCAGTCGTTCGTTTAGCAGGCGCACGGCGATCGCCCGGTGAGCGCCCATGGGTTGCAGGAGGCCATTCGACCTGGCGACTGCGAGGCACATGATGACATCGCGAATACTTTCGCAATACTCTAATCGATTATAGTTGTGATAAGCAGTGTCGACCGGTTTACTTGCCGAGCAAGTACCGCTTAAAAGAAGTCCAGCACCGATTCGGTAGCTTATCCCCTGTCTTTCGAGCACTCGCGGTCCGTGGCGCCGAGTGGAGATCGAAGACCGCCAGTCTGCTCACCACTAGGTCGGCACTGGTGCCTTGGGGCGGGTTGGCAAGCCACAGGAGTATAATAATGTCGAAGGATTCGGGTAAGGGCGATAATCACGGTGGCGGCCCAGGGAAAATCGATATCATCGTTGTGGTGAACGGCCAGCCCACGCAGGTCGAAGCCAATCCCAACCAGCCGCTTCACGTCGTTGGCACCAAAGCCCTTGAGGCCACGCAGAACGTGGCTCAACCTGCCGAAAACTGGGAGTTTAAGGACGAGGCCGGCAACTTGCTCGACGTCGACAAGAAAATTGGCGATTTCGGCTTCGCGAATACTGTAACCCTGTTCCTCAGCCTGAAGGCGGGTGTCGCAGGTGCCTGAACTCCAGACTGTGGAGCCGGAGGTCTCGCGAGCGAAGTTTGATCGGGAGATCGGCCGGTTCCGGCCATATGCAGATGCCTATCGGACTCAAGGCTGCTTCCTGGTCGAGGCGAGCTTTCCGATCGCTTTCTTCATATTTGCAAGCCCGAAGTTGAAACCGCGCGTTATCGGCGCAGCCATCGAGATCGACTTCACCAACTTCGATTTAAGACCATTGTCCGTGGTCTTCGTCGATCCATTTACCCGCCAGCCGATTGCCCGGAAGGATCTCCCCCTGAATATGCTGAGGCGTCTGCCCGGGACCCCACCGGATCTCATCCAGCCGAACACCGTGACGGATTTTATCCAGGCCAACAGTCTCGAGGACGAACCATTCCTGTGCATGGCGGGAGTCCGGGAATACCACGATAATCCAGCCCATTCAGGTGACCCATGGCTACTTCATCGAGGTTCTGGCGAAGGCCGTTTGGCCTTCATCCTGGACAAGATCATCAAGTACGGAACCGGCCCGGTGGAGCAGCTGCAGATTCAGGTTCAAATCGCGGTGGGAGGACTGCAGGTGCCACCTCAGGCCATTCCAGAATGACCGCGTTAGAGGATGTCAGAACCGTCGCCCTCCCCCAAGACTGCGTGTCCACTGTACAAGCCCATCTGCGATCGGTTGGACAGCAGGGCCATGAAGGAATGGCGCTCTGGGTCGGCGTCCGGCAAGACCAGCACTTTACGGTGACAGAAACGGTTATTCCGGCGCAGCGTCACATCCGAACGAGCGACGGCGTCTGTGTGATGGTGCCTGCCAAAGAACTGCACCGCCTCAATGTCTGGCTCTACAAACGTGGCCTGACGCTTCTGGCGCAGATCCATAGTCATCCGGGCCACGCCTATCATTCGACGACCGATGACGCCTACGCGGTCGCTACCACGGTTGGGTGCCTGTCGCTGGTAGTGCCGAATTTTGCCCGCGAGCCTTTCGACCTTGCTCGCGTGGCCGCTTATCGACTTGACGCGAAGGCGAACTGGAATGAGGTCCCGTCCGCGGCACTGACGCGAATGATCACGATAACGAGTTAACGATGGCCTTTGCTAATTTCATCGATCGCGCTGCTACGGCGGCATCTCAGGTCCTGGCCGATTTTCATCTGGGCGAGTTCAAAGCGGCTCTTGAAAAGCAGGTCGTGGCCGTCGCCTTCGACGATCAGGCCGCTTCGTGCGCCGAAGGCCAGGCGACGCTAGATCTTGCTGTGAGGTTGCTTGCAAGACTGTATCCGGTTCTGGCGATACTCCCCTTGGCTAGTGCGGCGAGCTCTCAAGCCCAGGCGCTGGAGCGCTTGGCAAAGTCGATCAATCCAAAAGTCGGCATCCGGCGTTCCGGCAAGTTCGCCACGGTCTGCCTCGTTGCAGGAGCGACGAGCCCATCACTCCGATGCCCGACCTTTTTCATCGGATCGGACGGTTGGGCGGCAAAACTGTCGCGTACGAGCCCGGTGGGCTCTGGCTCGAGTTTGCTGCCTTTTGGAGCGGGCGTCGCCAGTTGCTTCGGCGCCGCCAACGTGTTTCGAACCATCTTCGCCGCCCAGTTGACCGGCGCCGAGTTGGACGAGGCCATTGACCTCTCGTTATACAGCTATAACAAGGCTGAAGCCGGCGATGCTGGTCCGATTGACCTCGCTGCCGACCTAGGCGAAACGCATCTGGTTGGGCTCGGCGCGATAGGCCATGGCGCGCTTTGGGCCCTGGCGAAACAATCCGGCCTCTCAGGTCGCCTGCATATCATCGATCACGAAGCGGTCGAACTCTCAAACCTGCAGCGCTACGTCCTGGCAGGCCAAGCGGAGATCGGCATGTCCAAGGCGGAGCTTACAAGCACCGCCCTTCGATCGACCGTTTTCGAGGTCGAGGCGCACCCGCTGACGTGGGCGGAATATGTTACGCGCCGGGGCGACTGGGTTTTCGACCGAGTGGGTGTGGCGCTGGACACAGCCGCCGACCGTCTCGCTGTCCAAGGTGCTCTGCCTCGATGGATCGCGAATGCCTGGACGCAGGAGCACGATCTCGGGATCTCGCGGCATGGCTTCGACGACGGTCAGGCATGTCTTAGTTGCATGTACATGCCGACCGGAAAATCCAAGGACGAGCACCAGCTGATTGCCGAGGAATTCGGAATACCGGACGAACACGAGCTGGTGAAGACGCTCCTGCAGACCAATGCCGGAGTTCCCAACGATTTTGTAGTTCGGGTGGCTACGGCGATGGCTGTGCCTTTTGAATCGCTAGCCCCGTTTGTTGGCCAGCCGCTGCGCTCTTTTTATCAACAGGCTATCTGCGGCGGTCTTGTATTCCAGCTGAGCGATGGAAGTCGTCAAGTCCGAACCGTGGTTCCGATGGCCTTTCAGTCAGCGCTTGCCGGGATCATGCTGGCTGCGGAGTTGGTCAAACATAGTGCGGGTTTTCCGACCAGTCCAACAACAAGCACTCGCGTGAATCTTCTGCGCCCCCTTGGAGGTCACCTGCATGACCCGAAAGCGAAAGATTTGAGCGGCCGCTGCATCTGTAGCGACGAGGATTTCATCTCCGCCTACAGGCGCAAATACGGCAACCGCGTTGAACCGCTGAGCAACACATCCGCCGCCTAAGCAGAAGCGGACGTCTCCGTCGCCGCGGTCTTACCGAACGCGCTGAGCTTTTGGTCGTTGAGCCAACCTTCAAGCAGCTTGGGAATGGCTTGCCCAGACGCTCCATGAGAAGGAAGCGGCCGGTCTCGCTTATCGCGAAAATCTCCGCGAATTGTTCCTTCAGTTCGATGTTGCGTTCGTTGCCAATGATATCCTCCCGCATAGTCTTGAGAGCGACCCAGACCGACCACTCCGTGAAGTTGGCGGCGGGGGGGTGGGAACGATGATCTCCTTGATTACTGAATCGTCACCAATCACGTCGAAAACGCGCCGGCCGCCGCCCTTGCCGATCTCGTTGCTGCGATCGATGATCTTCTCGAAATCCTGGTCTGGCCTGACGCCCTCAAGTATTGCTGCATCGATCCTCTCATGTCGCGGCGACCTGGAACTTTATTCAGTTCGCGCTCGTGATCAGATCAAAGTAGGCTTTCGGCCTTGTCAGGGAGTCCCGACCACGTTTGGTCGACAGCAGCCTGTCTTTTTTTTCGGCGAAGAAGTTTGAGGTGGCTGAGCATGTCGCGCACCGCCCAAGGCGGTGGCATGTCGGATTCATTGAGGACCTTATTCATGCTGTACAGGTCTTCGGATGTGTAGCCGAGCCAATGGAAGTGAGCCACGGCCCAGTGCACGAACTTGCGGTTCATGGCGCCTGTGGCTGTCAAGCCGATGCCGGCTTGAGTGTCGGCATAGGATAGGGCCAGGATCATGCCGCGCATTACGGCGAGAGGGCGGCGACATCGACGTCACCCAGCGGCAGCATTGTGAGATCCTGGTTTCAACCGTGCAGCTAAAGCCGCCTGGAACATTTACCGCACAATTGAAATTGAAACTGAAGCTAAAGCCGAAGCGGTATTTCTCACCCGCCCCGATCTGATTTTGCAACCGGATCAGCCGGTCGGATCGGGGCTGGTCGTCGCGTCGTGTGGCAGCGCAAAGTGGCATTTCTTCTGTGGTTGCCGCCCGTAGTGCAAGCAGTTTTTGGCCTTTTGAACATGTGATCGAGTGCGGTCTTCTGTCAGGCCTTTTTGTGCGGCACTTCCATAAGCCGCTGGCCGGTATGGTGATCAGCGGATCGGGCCCAAATCTACTTTCCGAGCTTGCGAGCTCCAGAAATGTCCCTGGTTTTCCCCATCCGGATCGGTTCGATCATGCGCCCATTCAGGTCGTCGACTTCTCACACCTCCTAACCGGCGTTAGTCCTCAGCGTTCAGCATCAGCTCATGCCGCTACGGCCAACGTCGGATCACAA
>NZ_LNCD01000048.1:0-8038 GCF_001542405.1 Rhizobium altiplani | reverse complement strand
TCTTTGCCGCCTGAAGAGAATTGTCGCGGGACTAGACCGAGCCAAGCCGCAAAATATCGCCCGCACTTGAAGCTGTCCATTGCCGGGGCAAAAGCCTCTACCGCAAGAGCTACCATCGGGCCTACGCCTGGCATGGTCTTGAGACGTCGCGCAACATTGCTCTGCTGTGCAAGTCCGGCAATCTTCTTCGTCTTGTCCTCGATTCTTGCGGTCTTTTCGCTAATCTGGGCCAGAAGATCGCTGCATTCCTCCCTCACGAGTTTCGGCAGGGCGCTATCCGCATCATCGACTAATGCCTCCATGCGCTTGATGTGTCCTAACCCGAGCGGAACGACGTGGCCATACTCGTAAAGTACAGCGCGCAGCGCATTCACCAGTTCCGTCCGCTGGCGCACGATACGCTTCCGCGCTCGGAACAACACCGCTTTCGCTTGTTGATCTTCGGACTTGGGTTCTACGAAGCGCATCTCGGGTCGCTGTGCCGCGACAACAATGGCCTCGGCATCAGCGGCATCGTTCTTCTGACGCTTCACAAAAGGTCGCACATATTGCGGAGCGATCAGCTTGACCTCATGCCCCAGCGTCGCCAATTCCTGTGCCCAGTAGTGAGCGCTGCTGCAAGCTTCCATCACCACGACAGCCCCGGACTGGCTTTCCATGAAACGCAAGAACTGTCCCCGCGACAGCTTCTTGCGAAAGAGCAACCGGCCCGACATCGATGCACCGTGAATCTGAATGACGCTCTTTGCAAGATCCACCCCGATCATCACTTCCGTCATGTGTAGTCCTCTCCGCTACTGGTCCAAACACGAGGGCGGCAACCACCCCATCTACTTTGCGCAACAGTGGACATTCCAACCTGGCCGCCACATATACATGTTATAACATAACAGGAGGACCTGAAAATCCGTGCCATCATAACGCCTCCCAGGGGTTGATGATATCTAGCCCAGCGGCCGCGAACGGGCTTGTACCGCGCGTAGCGACCATGAACCCACGTGCCAACGCCGTTGCGGCGATATAGCCATCCGCATTGCTGATGGCTTTGCCTGCCCTCTTGGCTTGCGCCATCAGACCGGCATAAGTTCGTGACGCATCCAAGTCGAAGGGGAGTATGCGCCCCGCTAAGGCCGGCAATACCTCTCCTTCCAAGCGATTCAGGTAGATCGTGCGTCGCTTGCCTGCTGGCATGGCCGCCAAGCCGAAACGCAGTTCGGCCACCGTAATTGCGGACAAATACAGCGTTTCGATCATCTGCGCATCGATCCAGGTCATCACATTGCGGTCGGGCTCGGCCTTCCACAGTTCGGAAACGACGTTGGTATCGATGACGATCATTCGAAGCTCATCGGTTCAGCCGGTGTCTTGTCACGCAGCTGGTTGAAATGCTCCGCTTCAGCATCGGTCAGCCCTCCTGCGTCACGGGCAATAGACGCCAATAAAGAACCGAGTTTGACGCGCTCCGGCGGACGGACAATCGTTTCGAGGATGTCGCGGATCTCGGCCTCGGTGCTGCGGCCATGCATCGCTGCTCTCACGCGAAGCGCGCGGTGCACCTCATCCGGCAGGTTCCTAACGGTCACGCTCGCCATGATGACTTCCTTTCGAAATTGATATCAATGATTGCACTATACATAATGTGATATCGCCAGCAATCTTCTCATATGACAGGTTAAACGGCGTCGCCGGCATGGGAGCAACGCCGGTCCGGGGGGCGTTATGGCTCACGTTTAGGCCAGGCCAACTGCAACTTCATCATTGTGGCTAACCCGTATTCCGCCACGTCTTGCTCTTGGACAGGTTCGGCAGGAGGGTAGGTTGGCGGCAAGGGTCGAAGCGTCAACGGGGGAAGCTTCTCTACGATTGGCCGGAAAATCCTTGCCAACTTGTTTTGCATCCACTCCGGGGTGGGCATTCGGCCCGCTGCAAGTCCTTCGGCAACCATCGCATTCCACCAGGCCTCTTTGAGCGCCTGGAAAGAGGTGAAAGCCAGCGTCATGCTCTGTCCGTCGTTATCGACGTGGTAGAGCGCAAAGCCGGAAGGAATGTGTTCGTCTCCCTCTTCCCAACCAAGCTCGACCCGCCCGCCGACCCACCTTCCCTCTTTGAAATTGTGGTGCTTCGCCGTGTTCGCGATCGCCGTGCACATGTTGAGCTGAGGAATCTGCATGGCAAGTTGATCTCGGATGGTATCCTTGGAGGGCTTGCCCCCGGTTAACGAACGCGATCGGATGGCTTCGGTCATCCAGTCGCGGAGGCTCTCGGCGGCGATGCAGATGTTGATTGCCGCATAGGCAAGTGGCTGCTTCTCGTTCGGATAGCTCCTTTGGATATCCTCGAACACGTCGATATCCCAGGCGAGTTTTTCCCACATTTGCACGACCGTTCCGATAACGGCAGTGTGCTTGGTCGCTTCTCTTGGTCTACTATTTTCGTTGGTGCTCATTCAGCCCTGCAATGTCTCGTCCGACGTTCGAGCAAGATGCCGCCGATTCGAACTGATTGTGAAGTGGCGCGATGAGGCCGCCCCAGTTTCCGTGTCGCACAACACCTTTACCGCCACCCCAATCGGTAGCAAAGACGGAGAAGTGCCGGCATGACGCTGCCCCACGTTTCTAGACCACCGCCAGCCTTCTACATTCAGTAAAATGGATTTTAATATTTCCTGATAGAATGCCGTCATGACCAGGCGACCGCGCAAGACCACAAAGCCGCTGTTACGTGATGACGGCGCCCCCATCCAAAGCCTACCGATCCGGAAACGCAACCCGGCGCAGCCGCAGCTCGTGTTCGATCCCATGCCGGATCGTATCGAACCGGCCCTTGCAAAATTGCTGACGAAGCCGCCCGTCGGCGACGATTGGGGCTGGGAAGTCAAATGGGACGGGTATCGCCTCCATGTTCACATCGAGCAAGGCGGCGTGCGCATCCTCACGCGTGGCGGATTTGACTGGACCGATCGCTTTCCTGTTATCGCGAAAGCTGCTCGTGCGCTTGGCCCGGCCACCATGATCATCGATGGCGAAGCCGTGATCCTCGACGAGCACGGCCGCTCGGATTTCGGGTTGCTGCAGCAGTCTCTCGGCGCGAGCGGCAACACGCCCGGGGCTCTCGCCTCGCCGGCGGTCCTTTATGCCTTTGATCTCCTCTATCTTGATGGCCACGACCTGCGCGGCGTCGAATATCGCTCGAGACGTCACCTCCTCGAGGACGTCCTCGATAGACAGGAGGGTGCGATTCGAATCTCCGAAGAGTTCGACGCCGATCCGGCAGCCCTCCTTGAGGAAGCCCGCCGTCACGGGCTCGAAGGCATCGTCGGCAAGAAAGGTGACAGCCTCTATCGATCTGACCGCTTCGGCGACTGGGTCAAACTCAAATGCGTCCAATCCGAGGCCTTCATGATCATCGGCTATGAGCCGTCGCCGAACCCGGCCATAGGATTTAGATCGCTGCTGCTCGCCGCATATCGCGGAAGCGAGCTCGCCTATGTCGGTTCCGTCGGAACCGGTTTTAAGGAGCGTGAAGTGCTTCAGCTGCGCAAGCTGATGGACAAGCTTCCCTGGAAGCGTAAACAGCCGCCCCTGCCCTATGATGGCAAGAGGAAGGCGGTCTGGGTCCAACCGACGCTGATCGCAGAAATCGAATATCGGGCGTGGACGAACGACAATCGGCTACGGCATGCGGCTTACAAGGGGCTGCGCGATCGTCAGGATAACGCCGACGTCTATCGCATGACCGGCTAAATAGCTGCTGGCAACCGAATGCCTTACAAGCGCTTGAACCGGTAGTTTGCATGCGAGCGCTTCTGGTTCTTGAATGACGACACCGGCTATTTGCGACATTACACGGGCGGGGAAACTTTTGTCGTTAAGCACGCTGCCTCGGACAATATCCGCGTTGTCTCTTTTGCCGCGTCAGTTCGAGGAAGAGTTCGACAGCGTCTGCTTCATGGTCGAAGTGATGCGCCTTGCTGTGACCGCGGCGGCCAATTCTGCCCCAGGTCCTGGTCAGGCAGGTTTCGCCGAACAGAGTGCTCGAAATCTCCATCGCGTAGAAGCGCGCCATGTTCTTCGTGGCGTCGGTTCGTTCGACGTAGATGCGATAGGGCTGCGATACCATAGCGCGCAGAATCGATGATCCAGTCTCGATCGTCCAAAGAGGTGTCCATGTCTGAAAAATCAAGCGGATCCGCGTCGTCGTCGGAACCTTCCTGTCGGCCACTATATTTGCTGCTCCCGTAGCGGCGGGTGACTGGGGGTGCGAAGTTTTGCTGTGCGCGGCGTCGTCGCGCAGCTGAGTGGCAGGCCGATGGGGAGAAGAAAACTGCGACCGATTGGGTGCAGGGGACCGTCCTCGACAAGAAGCAGGCCGAGTGGATCCAGGAAAATGTCAGGCCTGGCGATCTCGTCTATATCGAGTCCCGGATAGCCAACTCCAGCTTTGAGCGAGACGGTGAACAGGTCTATGCCACCGATATCATTGCTCAGCTGTTCAATCTGGTTGCCAAGAAGGGCGCTTGAGCGCCGAAGGACCAAAGGTGGGCCACCGCCGTTCCAGACGGCCGCGCTCTCTGCCATTAACGGAGCCAGCCTGCGGCCGTCTCCGCCGTTCCCGGTAACGATCGCTTATCCGGCGATGCTTTAAGCATCGGTATCGAGGCCCGGTGCGGGCCACATGTTCGTTTCCGCCCCATGACATCGTCGTCCAGGCCGGTCAAGTGGCCCGTGAAGCCGGTTGATCTTCCGCGCCAGTCCGCCGGAGGCGAACCCGTGAAGATGCCCCGCCTTCCGCGCCACGCCGCTTGACAGTCCCGTTTGCCGCCGTGGGGAGGCTTCGCCCGAAGGGGCTTTTCCCTCGGGAACCGGGAAATCAGGAGACAGAGCTATGAGCATCTACACCGAGACCGCCCGCTTCGATACCGGCCGCGCGCTCACCGAAACCGAAATGCGCCGTTTCGCGCCGTCGATCTTGCCGTGACCGCCCATGAGAGCCGGTCGGAACGCTTCAAGCCGATCCCGACCATCGAGGTGCTGCGCGGCCTGATGCGGGAAGGTTTCATGCCGGTCGGCGCCAAGCAGTCGCGCAGCCGTACCGAAGGCAAGGCCGATTTTACCAAAGCATCTCATTCGTCTGCGCCGCGTCGATGACGGCAAGGTCTATCATGTCGGCGACACCGTGTGCGAGATCCTGCTCAAGAATGCAAACGATGGTACGTCGGCTTACGAATTGATGGCCGGCCTCTTTCGTGTCCGCTGCCTCAATTCCTTGGTGACGCAGACCGGCACCATCGACGCCATCAAGGTCCGGCATTCCGGCGACGTTCAACACAAGGTGATCGAGGGCACCTACCGGGTGCTTGGCGAGGCCGAACGCACCCTTGCCGCGCCGCAGGACTGGTCGACCATTCGCCTCAATCGCGAGGAAGCCAACATTCTTGCGGATGCTGCCCATGTGCTTCGGTTTGGTGACACTGACGGCGAAACGAAGACGCCGATCAAGGCCGAGCAGTTGCTCGTTCCGCGCCGCCATGATGACCGCGCCGACGATCTCTGGACAACTTGGAACGTCGTGCAGGAAAATTCCCTGAAAGGCGGCTTACGTGGTGTCGGCCGTGATAACCTCGGCAGACCGCGCCGTATGAGGTCACGCGCCGTCAACGGCATTGATCAGGATATCAAGCTGAACAAGGCCTTGTGGCTTCTCGGTGAGAGGATGGCAGCGCTGAAGGCGTGAAACGTGCCAAGGGAAAGGCGCGCCCGGAAGCAGCGGCGCCTCGCCCTCCCCTCCTCGCCACCGCGTGCCTGGTGGCTGTCCCTTGCCGCATGCGAGCGGCGCGCGACAGCTTCGAGGGGTGCCCCAAAGCCCCACCCCTCGCACTCCCTTCCCGCCCGTCTGGTTCAGGATTCGAGGACAAATCAGTTTGGTCGCCGGTCTTTTTCAGCCTGTCGCGGATATATGCCTCTATGTAGTTAAAGACCCTCTGCCGCGCCCTCATCCGTCTCGATCATATCGATAGGGCGACGACCGCCGAGATGGTCGCTTTCCGCCATTTCCAGCACCTTCGCAAGGTGATGCGGTTTCGCATACCATGAGTGTGGCTTGATGCTGGCGCGGCGGCGGCCAGGAACGACATATGGCAATTGTGAGGCGCGCAGCTCATCCTCCGAGATATGCCGCCTGACCCATGAGCGAGTTGTGCGAGCGAGACGTTTGCTTCGCGTTCAAGGTCACCGCCCGCCCCGACCTTGCGCGTCGGTATCACCAGGCCGCGGACGATGTGTGGGCAACGAACCTTAAGCATTTCCAGCGCCGGCGCTAAATCGGTGTCGTTGGTGACGAGTACCACCTGATCAACCTCCCCGTTCAGCGCGTCGTCGTAGAGGTGAAGCGCCAAATACACATCCGACTGCTTCTCCTCGAGCTTCCATACCTGGATCTTGTCGCAGTCACGCGGCCAGCATTTCGGATCGTCGGCTGGAACGATATGTTGATTGGCCTTGCAGAGCGAGCTATTGCCCATCACAAAGGACAGGCGACCACCACAATGCGCCGTTAGCGCATTGTGGTATTGAGCCTGCGAGGACACGGAGTCCTCGCCCTTTGCGGCGCTGTCGATGATCTTTGCCGTGAAATATGATCGCACAATCTGGATGCAGGATCATTTTCGCCGGGGCGGTGTCCGTTGCCGGCCGATAGAGGATTGTGGGCAGGATATGCGTCTCAAACAGCGTTAGCACGCCAATCCGCTTAAAGGCGGTCTTTCGCAAGCAACCGTAGTAAAGGTTGTATCCGTCGATATAGACGCGCGTTCTTACGCTGCCACTCCTGCCCCCAAGACATAAAAAAACCGGCTTGCGCCGGCTTTTTCCCCCAACCGCCCCGGAGCCCATGTCTCTCAGGATGCTGGGTTAGTTGTTGACATTAACATAGTGAGGGACGGCGCATTCGTCAACCGATTTGCTGGGCGCATTGGTGTCGCAATGCGCAATTTCGCGCTTAATATGCCTAAAATACGCAATCTAGGCCGACCCTTCAATCCTTAGCAGGGGGCGCTGCTGCGGTAAACGAACCGGACCTCTCCGTCGTGGCCTGGCTTTGTTGAAACTTCGAGTTCTTCCGGAACCTCGATTGTATATTCCATGCGCTAGGATAGGTTGCATGCATTTCTATTGTCTGAGAATCTCTTACGGCGTCGACTCATAAACTCTGGCACCATATTCTTGTTGCGACGAGCTTTACAGCGGCGAGGTAGTTTTCCGGGCGCTTGTCATATCGGGTTGCGATGCCTCGGAACTGCTTGATCCTGTTGAAGAACCGTTCCACGAGATTACGTTGCCGATAGACCCAGCGCGAAAATACGAAAGAGCCCTTGCGATTACTCTTCGGCGGGATGTTGGCCCAGGCCTTTCTCTCGGCGGCCTTTGCCCGTATGGCATTCGTGTCATAACCCTTGTCGGCCAGCAGGATGTCCCCCTCGCCAAGCTCATCCGTCAGCGCGTCGGCTTCGGCACAATCGGCGATCTGTCCACCAGTCAGACGCAGATTGACCGGGCGACCTTCGGCATCGACGAGCGCATGGATTTTGCTCGTAAGGCCGCCGCGGGAACGTCCCATGCCACCATCGTCTCCATCCCTTTTTTTCCCGTGGCCGCGTGCTGGTGAACGCGGACACAGGTCGAGTCGATCATGACGATGTCGCCATCGTAGGCCTTGGACACCGCTTCAAGAAGCCGATCCCATACCCCGGCTTTGCGCCAGCGGACGAAGCGGTTGTAACAGGTCGTCGGCGGGCCATAGCGTTCCGGAACTTCCGCCCAAGGCGAGCCCGTTCGAAACCGCCAGAGGATGCCATTCAGTACCCGCCGATCATCAACGCGGGCAACGCCGCGTGGCTTGTTGGGTAACAACGGCGATATAATCGACCATTCGTGGTCAGTCAGTTCGTAGCGACGACGTGTCATCAAATGCTTCCCTATTTCGAAGCCTTGAATCACGCCGGTCGATAAATGCCAAGAAATTTTATGAGTTTACGCTGTAG
>NZ_LNCD01000047.1:287-2021 GCF_001542405.1 Rhizobium altiplani | reverse complement strand
TTCGCATTCTCGGCGATCAGATGCTGATTCCTTTCAAACTCGGCCCAGCTAATATAGCCTTCATGATGGTCGTGGATCAAAACTTCCCAGTCCTTCGAATTACGCCGCAACGTATCACGGATGATCCGTTTGCGCCCATCCTTGATCATCACCCGTGTCCCACGCCGGCCGTAGGCGTACGAGCCAGCGTAGACGGGGTTTGTCAGTATGTGATGAAGGGTATGATAAACCGGAGCTTTCCACTCGATCGGCGGTTTGCCGCGCCCTTGATTGACAGACGGAACCAAGACATTCTCTTGTCTGAACCAGAGCAACACCTGGCGGACGGTCTGCAGTTCGGCGAATTTACGAAAGACGAGCAGAATGCTCTCCTGAACGCGCCGATCAGGATCTTTCTCGACACGGGCATCATCCGTCTTCACATATCCGACGGCAACAGTCAGATGAAGTTCGCCGCGCCGCGCCTTTTGGCGCATGGCCTCGACGGATCGTTGCCGAAACACGGATAACTCCATCTCGCTCATCGTACCCTTCATGCCAAGAAGGAGGCGATCGTTAGGCGAGCGTGGATCGTAAATAGCCTCTTCGTCAACGATTAGAGTGCCGACCAGACCACAAAATTCCAGCAACGTATGCCAATCACGGCCATTGCGCGCCAGACGTGAGGCCTCAAGCGATACGACTGCTCCCACCCGACCTTCACATATCGCCGCCAACAGCTTCTCGAATCCTGGGCGGGCGGTGCCACCTCCGGATCGTCCAAGGTCATCGTCGACGATCTCGACGGTCTCCCAACCCAACTGTCGAGCACGCTCGACTAAGCCGTACTGCCGTCGTTGGCTTTCCAGGTTATTGGCAACCTGGTAGGCCGTCGACTGCCGGACGTAGACGAAGGCGCTAAGGCTAAGATGGTCGGCGGTAATCTTACTCATTGCCCGCCTCCTTTCCGCCGTCGGCGCACCGCTTTGCCGCCGCTTCCGTCAACAGTAATTGCAGGAGCGTTAAGGCTTCCCGGCGCTGGGTGTCGCTCAGGTCTACCGGCCGGGCTGTCACGAACAGATCCAATTGCATGCGAAATTGCTTTCTCATGGCTTATCCCTTCGGCTTCTTGAACCGAGCGAAAAGGTACGTGAGAATCAATGAATGCGCGCAGTTCAATAAGCTTGGCTGCCGAAAGGCGCGGCTCGGCTACAATCTCGATCGAACTCGCCGCAGGATCAAACATCCATGCGGGGATTTGAAATGAGCCACCATGGGCTTGTCGAATCAGCAGATAATGAACACCTTCGTGCTCATGGCTGCCGGTTACCAATACAGTTTGGTCAACCAGTGGATGGAAGGGATACCTGACCGTGGACTCGAATGCCAGAAACCCGGCATTATGAACCCGGCTTCGACGGTGGCGGCAAGACCTGGGCGACCATCGCGACGCTTCTGCAGACGGCAAACAAAGATGAACAACGTCGATCCGCAGGCCTGGCTAACGCAGACGCTTGAACGCCTTGCCAATGCCTGGCCCAGCACCAAAATCGAAGCGCTCATGCCGTGGAATTACGCCGCCTGAACGGCCTCGGCTTGTTGCTTACTCGGCATCGCAGCCGCCGTTATCTTCTGGCTTTGATCTGAGTCCTGAGCCTAGTCACCTGGAACCAAAGTAAGCTTCATTTTGTTTGGCTTCTGTTAGAAGAGCAGGAGTTGATTGATGGTTGGCAGGCAAGCAGGCCTCGTCGTTCT
>NZ_LNCD01000047.1:0-237 GCF_001542405.1 Rhizobium altiplani | reverse complement strand
AGCAGGCCTCGTCGTTCTGAGCGAGGCGGATAGAAATTTCCTGGAATCTCAGGTGCGCCGGCATAAAGCGCCGCGCTCCTTGTTGGATCGATGCCGGATGGTCTTGCTGTGTGCGCAGGGTCTGCAAAGTAAAGACGTTGCCGAGCGTCTTGGAGTCCACGAGCATACGGTTGGCAAGTGGCGCCGCCGGTTCATACAAGATGGCATTGAAGGGCTGACAGATGAATATCGTGCCGG
>NZ_LNCD01000046.1 GCF_001542405.1 Rhizobium altiplani | reverse complement strand
ATGATTTCATGATGCCTGTTTCCTCGATCGTCTATTGCGTTGAGCGCGAGCGCGTAGAATGTCGATCTGGTCCTCCATCAGTTCGATCTGCCATGGTTGTCCTTTCACTAGCTGCCGGCCTTGAATCAGGCCTCGTGCCAGGTATTTGAAGATGGTCTGCGGCGTAATGCCAAGAGCTGCAGCAGCTCCTTGAACGGAATAGGTTCCGTCTGGCCACCTGACGGGGTTGGAGCTCGTTCCGTTGATTTTGACGGTTGGAATGCCCCAACGCCTGCGCAAGAGCCAGACATTGTCACCTTTGAAGGCGCAATTCTGTGCGGCACGGAAGCCTTCCGCGTTCAGTACCGACGCAATTTCCTTGTCCATTTTGCCTGCGGCGTTCAGCTCCGTCACGCGCGCTCGTAATTTGTCGATATCGATATAGTCGCCATAGGTATGAACGCGCCTTTGGACAGAGTGCTCGCTCGTCGCTCCCGTTTGCCACAAGATCTTGATCCAGACCTGTCCTTGCAGCCGTTTTTGATCGAGAACGACCTCGCAGATAATGAGGCGTAAGATGCTCTTTCGCTCGGCCGCCGTGGTCAATGGGGCATGCCAGATGCCAGGCAGGTTCTCTCCGAGTGCCAATAACCCGTCGCGATCTGCCTCGCTGAGAACCAGGGGCTCGTCGGACCGCCACCGTTCATAGTCCTGCTCGATGGCCGCGGCCGCGCGCAACTTTTCCTCCCATCCGCGTTCCAGCGAACGGGCCACCAAGCGGTTCTCTGGCTCGACTGCATCATATTGGCGCCGTGCCCTTTCCGCCTCGTAGCGCGCACGTTCGCGCCGCAGAGCCCATTGACGCTCGAGTTGACGGGCCTCCTCTTCCATCTGGCCCAGTGCGGCGACGGCGATAGCAATCCTGTCCGGCGTCAGAGCCTCGAGTAGAATGCTTTCGACGCGTGCATCGACCGGCAGAGCGCGCACCTCCTGGCATAACGGCCCTCCGTCGTGGCCGCGGTCGGCGCGGCATGCGTAGACGGGATAGTTTCCCGCAGGGCCGCTATAGCGCAAACTCATCCGGCGACCGCACCGCCCGCAGACAGCGATGCCCTGCAGCAGCGCGGCGCCCTTGCGCGGCAAGCCCGAATGGCCGGCTTCGTAGCGGTTGATGTTGTTCTCCAATCGCCGTTGGTTCTCCATGAACTGCTCCCAGCCGATGTAACCAGGATGGGCCGCTTCCAAACAGACCTCCCAGTCCGCGATGGGGACCTTAGTCGTCCGCGGACGATAAACGTCCTGGCGAACGCGTCCACCCGTCTGCCGCCGCCGACCATAGACATAGGCCCCAGCATAGCCGGGATTATGGAGAATGCTGAGCACCCGCGGGTTGCTGGCCTCACGCCAAACCACTTCGTGCGGCGCCGGACCACGAAGGGGGCGCATTGGCAACGGCAAATTCTCCTTGCGTAGGTAGCGCATCACTGCCCGCGCGCTTCCTAACTCGCGGAATTTGCTGAAGACCAGGCACAGCCTTGCCTGCACCTCCTCATCGGGGTTGAGGATGATTTGGCCTGAGCGGTCGTAAGCCAATCCGGCGGGAAGGCCAAGGCGCAATTCGCCGCGTGCCGCTTTCTGGCGCTCACCCTGATGCAGGCGTTGCTTGATCTGGTGCAGCTCCGCCTCGCTCATGATGCCGGACAAGCCCAGCAGCAGGCGGTCGTGATAAGCGCACGGATCGTAGAGCCGTTCGCCGTCAGCGATGATGACGCCAAACAATGAGCACAGATCGAGGAGTTGATGCCAGTCGCGGTTGTTACGGGCGAGCCGGGAGGCGTCAAGACTGATGACAAGCCCCGCGTTTCCCAGCCCGATCTCCGCGATTAGCTTCTTGAAGCCCTCTCGCTCGACGCAGCCCGAACCGGATTTGCCGAGATCTTCATCGATGACGTGCACGCGTTCATGTGGCCAGCCAAGAGCGACGGCACGATCGATCAGACGATACTGCAACTCCGTGCTTTCCTGATGATGGCGCACCTGGTTTACGGAAGACTGGCGGACATAGATGTAGGCGAGCTTGCCGCGATGCTCGGCCGTGACGCGCTCGTCCGGGTTATTCGTCGCTCTCAGCATGCCGATCCACCTTTGTCGGCGCGCGTATTGACCGCATCCGCATCAACAGGGGGGCAAGTTTTTGAGCAAGTTGTTTCCGCGTCTCCGGCGGCAGATCGAGCCACGGACGCGGGACTGTCGTGCTCGGGGTAAGAAGCTTTACGAGGGACTGAGACGCTACGCGGTACGGTTTTGATTGCACGTTCATCGCGAATCACCTCCTTGGAACGGGAGGTAACCATGCTGTTCAAATGGTGCATCAATGTGAGCAGGGTTCGAACGCTGATGCGAGGCGCCGACTTCGACTCGCTTCGCGCTTCCGGCGAAGCGGTTACAAGATCGGTTATCGATCGGCGAATTGAACGGCGGCGTCCGTCAGGTAATCGAACGACAACGAATGCCGCACCGCGGCCGGACTGGACCGACACCAGCTCAAGACGCTGACCCGCAAGGCCGTGGCGCGGGTCAATGATAGTCACATGATGCACCACCCCGTCGACAATAGCGGCAGTCTGCGATGCTTGGTTTGCCGATGATCTCATGCCAGGCTGATACCGGAAGCTGACTGGTAATGATTGTCGAGCGGCGGCCGTAGCGATCCTCAAGGATCTCCAGAAGGTCGTGGCGCGCCTGTTCGTTGAGCGGCTCCAGACCCCAGTCATCGAGGATCAAGAGCTGGACGTGCCCGAGGGTCCGCTGCAGCCTGGCATAGCGGCCATCGCCGTGAGCGAGAGCAAGATTGGCAAACAGCCGCGGCACGCGCTGATAGAGAACCGAGCGATCATCGCGGCAGGCCTTGTGCCCGAGCGCACAGGCCAACCAGCTTTTTCCGACGCCAGATGGCCCGCAGATCGCGAGGTTGTCGTGGGCATCGATCCAGTCGCCGCCGATCAGCTTCATGAACAGCGCCCGATCGAGACCGCGCTCGCTGCGGTAGTCGACATCCTCGGGCACGGCATGGTGGCGCAGTTTGGCAAACCGCAGACGGGCGGCAAGCTTGCGATCGTGGCGCGAGCTCCATTCTCGTTCGAGCAGCAGCCCGAGCCATTCGGCATGGGAGAGTTGTTCGCTCTCGCCGTTGCTGATCAGTTCGTTGAACGCCTTGGCCATGCCGGTCAGGCCCATGGCATTCAATTTATCAAGGGTGGGATGTGCAAGCATATGTCGTCTCCTCAGTGGTAATAGCGGGGGCCGCGGATGTTGGAGTGATTGATCGGCTCGGGTGATGCTGGGCTTGATGACGAAGATCGGTCGAGGTGATTGTCGAGAATGGAGCGCACCGATCCATAGGTTCGAGCGCCGATTTCCAATGCTCGGCTGCAGGCCGCATTGACCCTCTCGCGTTCGAATGCTTTGACGAGGCGGATAATGCCTAGGCAGGCTCTGTAGCCCTGTTCCGGATGCGGCCGATCAGCGAGAATACGCTCGCAGAGCAATGCAACGTCCGATCCGATTGCCGATGCTTCGCGGCTGATACGTTCGATCGTCCAGTCGGCAAAGCGGCGATGGGAGGATGGCATGTGCTCGGGCGTTGTCGTGTGCTTGCCATTGCCACTCGAACGCCTGTGGGCGGCGATGCGCTCGCCCTTGTGGAAGATCTCGATGGTATTGGCGGTGATGCGTGCCTCGACTTGCTCACGGGCAAAACGATAGGGCACGGAGTAATAGTGCTTATCGATATCGACATGATAATCGAGCCCAGCCCGGCGTATCTTCCATTCAGCAAAGACGTATCGTTCGACGGAAAGCGGCCGCAGGGCCGGATAGTCGATCTCTTCAAACAACTGTCGCCTTGTGCGCCCGACACGGCGCAGAACACGGGTGTCGTTGAGATCGGCGAGCAATTCGATGATTGCCGCATTGACGTCGGCAAGGCTGTAGAAGACGCGGTGGCGCATTCGGCCAAGCAACCAGCGCTCGACAATGCGAACCGCTGCCTCCACTTTCGCCTTGTCCCGCGGCCGGCGTGGTCGCGTCGGAAGAACCGAGCTTCCGTAGTGAGCTGCCATCCCGGCATAGGTGCGATTGACCTGCGGATCAAAATGGCAGGCCTTGATCACGGCCACTTTGGCGTTGTCAGGGACAAGCAATGCCGGCGCGCCACCAAACGCTTCAAGCGCCAGCAGGTGGCACTCAATCCAGTCGGGAAGTGTTTCGCTCCAGCGGGCGTGTGCAAATGACAGGCTCGATGCCCCCAACACCGCAACGAACAGATGCGCCTGTCGCGTCTTTCCCGACAATCTGTCGACGACCACCGTCACCGTGTCGCCGGCATAATCGACGAACAGCTTTTCGCCAGCCGCATGATCCTGGCGCATCGTCACCGGCAGCTTCACCGCCCAAGCGCGATACAAATCACAGTAGCGGCTGTAGCGATATCCATCGGGATGAAGGCCGATATACTCGTCCCAGAGGATCTGCAGCGTCACATGCTTGCGCTTCAGTTCGCGATGAACATGCGCCCAATCCGGCTCGGCACTGCGACGGTGACCGGTCTTCGTGCCGGCAGCCTTATAGAGAGCCGCTTCCAACATCGCATCGCTGACATCGTCGCCCAAAGGCCAGGAAAGCCCGGCACGCTCCAAACGGCGCAACGTCTCGCGCACCGTCGACGGGGCCGCTCCAACGCGCACCGCAATCAACTTGTGGCCAAGGCCGTCCTCAAATCGGTATCTCAAAATCTCGCGGACACGCCGCATCTTTAGTCTCTCCGCTGGCATCGCGTTCCTTCCTCTCCAGCAAAAAGGAAGAACGTCTCACCAGCAGGACACCCCGACAAACACCCCAATCAGGGGGCGGCATCATCTCGGAACAAGGGGGCGGTTAATTCTCGGAATTGGGGGCGGCATCATTTCGGAATGCGGGGGCGGATTGCCTCGGAATCTGCATTCAATCGCTCAATCGGGTTCGTGCTGTGAAGCTTGGTCCAGTGCTGCTTGGGAAACGTCACGTAGGCGAGGACATCTTCCTCGGCGATGTCTGCGGATTTCACTAAATTGGGACAGCGATTTCGGAAAGTCGCGGACAAGCGTTTCGCTAGACTAAGTCACGCACATCGGATGTGATCGAGCTCCGGTTGCCTTGTTGCTGCTACCGGTGATTAATTTCGGTTATTTCGCCACCGGTCAAGATCGGCGGTGTCTTTCGTTTCCACATGCTGTCAACTTCGAGCGTTATGCGGTGTGCGTTGTGAACAATACGGTCTAAAATCGCATCAGCAAAAGTGGCCTCTCCAATCATCTCATGCCAGGCAGCCGCAGGAAGCTGAGCCGTGATCAGGATCGACTTCCGCCGATATCTTTCTTCGAAGATTTACAGCAGGTCGAGGCGCTGTCGGTCGTTCAAGGTATGAGTTCCCCAGTCATCCAGTACCAGCAACTGAACGCGTGCCAGTTCGTCTATGAGGCGCGGAAAGCGGCCATCGAGCCGTGCAAGTGCAAGATCCTCAAACAGTCGTGGCATGCGAACGTAGAGCACGGAATAGTCGAGGCGGGGCGCCTGTCGTGCGAAGGCGCAAGCAATCCATGTTTTTCCGGTGCCCGTTTGGCTCTTCAGAATCAAATTCTCATTTGCCTTCAACCAATGCTCCTTGTGCAACGCGAGAACTTTGCGACGATCCAGTCCGCGGTGGGCGCTAATCGATGTCTTCGATTGAGGCATTGGCAAAACGAAGCTTTGCCGCTGCCAGCCGATTGCTCAGCCGTTTGTCTGTTCTCATGGCAATCTCGCGATCGAGCATCAGACCAAGGCGTTCGTCGAAGCTAAGATCATTTCCATGAACCTGTTCGCTAAGCTCGCGTTAGGCCGTCGCCATCCCGGCAAGGCCAAAGGCGTTCATCTGGTCGATAGTTGGGTGTGTCAGCATTTGGTTTCCTTTCTCACTGGTAGTAGGTTTTGCCGCGGATATCCGTCTGGATCTGTCTCACGGTATTCTTGCCACAGCAGATTGAGCGTCACGCCTTTGCGCTTCAGCTCGCTGGCAATCTTTGGCCAATTCGGCTTATCGGTGTCGCGTGGAGGTCGTCCCATCTGGCGGAATAGTCGCTGCTCGAGAACTTCGTCGTCGTCCAGGCCAGGTGGCAGCGGCCACATGGCAAGCCCAGCTTCCCGAGCTCGCAACAAGTACGTCGAGATCGACGTCTTGCTCATCTTCAGACGTTCTGCGACTGCCCGTATCGGCGGTTCCTGCTCAGCCGCAATATCGACCGGATGTCCTTCACGTCAGTATGTCTCGCTTGCTTCCGTCTGGACATCAGATCCTCGCTCAATACACGAGGGCAAATTGCCAGATCGGCGCTCACGAAAATCGAGATAAATCCGACACAACTTCTGTCTGCGACTTAATGAAATCGCTGTCCGGAACTTTGTGAAACCCGCACTGTCCAGAACGTTTCGGCACTTTTGGCCTGATCTGATCGGCGACATTGCGCCACTGTTGGCTGGCGGCTTTCGAGGTATCTTGGGCAAAGGCCGTTGCAATGAAGGCTGAGACCACGCGTCGGCCACTCTTGCCGGCATGAGCCAAGGCATTGCGCATGAAGTGAACTCGACTCGACATCTTTGCCAAGTGTCGGAAAGGACTATCGAGATCGCCACCTTGACACCTTCATGCGCATCGGAGACGGCAAGCTTGACGCCGCGCAGACCGCGCCGGGTGAGCTTGCGCAGGAATTCCGTCCAGATTGGCTCGGCCTCAGAGGTGCCGATTTCCATACCGAGTACCTCCCGACGACCATCGGTGTTGACACCGACCGCGATGATGACAGTGACGGAGACGATGCGTCCGCCACGCCGGCCTTAGCTGCCGTTTCGAAAACGGGAACGAACCATGCAAGGCCACCGATCACCAGGCACGTTCAACGGTTCGTCTCCATGCACTCAGCGATCCGCAATTGCTTTTCAGTTCCGTCCCGTGGCCGCGCCGCGTAAACAATTCGCTACCGTCGGCTCGAAGCTTTCGATGCACGGAAAATTGCGGCCTGTGTCGGCTGAACATCCACGAGCCGCCGACCTTTCCAGCCAGAGAAACTTAACGTAACAACACCGTTTGACCTCATCATCGATCTCCTCACAAAGCCGCGAGACCTGGCTCTTGGAGATGCCACTCATGCCCATCGCCTTGACCAGATCGTCAACCGAGCGGGTTGAGACGCCTTGGATGTAAGCCTCCCGGATCACGGCGGTCAGAGCCTTCTCGGCCATGCAGCGCGGCTCCAGAAAGCTCGGAAAGTAGCTGCCGGTGCGAAGCTTTGGAATCCGCAGTTCGACGGTGCCATCTCGGGTCTCCAAGTCGCGATCGCGATAGCCGTTACGCTGAGCAAGTCGAAAGTTATTCTTCTCGCCGTAGGCCGCACCGGTCTTCGTGCCAACCTCCAGCTCCAGCAACTTCTCCGCGGCAAAGCCAATCATCTCGCGCAGCAAATCCGCATCAGCGCTCTCCTCAACAAGCGAGCGGAGGTCCATCATGTCATTGGTCATCGGTGGTCTTTCCATCCTAACGGAAAAAGCCGATGACCACCGCTATCCTGCTACAGCACCTCTCGGGACGTCATCGAAATTCCTGACACTCCCCCGAAACATCTTCACCGCTGCCCTAAATGCACGAACAAACCAGCGCACGAGTGCATAAACAAAGAAAGGCTACAAAGCGATATATCCTGCCTGCCTGCCTGACCTGCCAGGGTAATTTCCTCCAGATTGGATTAGAGTCCGGCCTGATTTAGGACGGACGCATGAAGAAGCAGAGATTTACGGAATAGCAGATTATTGCGGTGCTGAAGGAGCAGGAGGCTGGCGCGAAGGTGGCCGACCTTTAATCGCCGCTGGATGAAAGTTCAGTGGCAGGTCATGCCAAGCCAAACCAAGCCAAAAGTTGGATGTGACGTGTTGTTGACTTAGCAATCCCGCTGCCCTTCGCAGCTCGCTTAAGTCGTGCCCTTTGGACTGCACGGAAGCGGCGACTTCTACGGCAACCCTAGGGACACGTTCAAAAGATACCTTGTAGTGTGTCGAAACGACGCCCACTGTATCGGCCAGAGATTATAAAAAAATCGGTCCAATTATAAAAAAAATCGGTCCAATAAGGAAGAGAGCCCCTCTCTATATAAAGCTAATTTGTCAGTGCATCCACCACACAATCAACTCTCCACATTCTGTATAAACCACACTTTTATCTTCCATCATACCTTCACCATGGCAGGCAACTATCCAACCTACGTGCGCCCCCAATTTGACAGCATGTGCCTGACGGGGTTGCCCAAAGACGAGCTCCGCAACGGCCTTAATAATGCAGTCAAAAAATATCATGCTTACCTCAAGCGGGTCATGAAGGCTCAGGTCAAGTGGGTGGCTGAGGCGCGGGCTTATGAACAAGCTGCGGGACTTCCTCCAAAAGATTTTGGGAACCTCGAAATGGTGCCCTGTATGACCGAAACTCCAATGTTCGGCTATAGGGAAGAGATCGATCTTGAACGCATTCCTGCAGATCCCGCCCTCTTATATGCCTATTTGCCCACAAGGCTTGTACAAGCCTGTGTTGAAAACAGGAACTTAGAAAGCGTCCCAACTAAATATTTTCCTGGGGTGGTGCTGGCGATGGACCTCTGTCCATACGATAGGATCATCACTGCTAAATCTGTAGTTAGTAAGTACCACCAGCGATGGTGCTCTACCGTAGAGCGTGAAGATATGCAGTCTTTCCTCGCAATCTTTCCCACTGACCGCTTCACTGCAGAAGACAATGGTGTATGGACCCGCTGTATAACGAGAGGGCACTTCGACATCGTGGCCCATGGAGAGATGATTTGGCCATCCTCTGTGCCTGACACTGCCTGGCCGACTGCATCTGGTTGGGATGATTAGTGGTGTCACTCTCGCCGCCAACACGCGGTGCTGGTCCTGGCTCGTCAATGTTTACGTCCGTCTCGGTTGCCGATTATGTTATTTGTTTTACCGTGGTTATTTCTCTTTTTTGTTGTTATTTCTCCTTTTTGCGCCAACGGCGCCATGTTGTTGTACTGTTCGTTGAATTCAATTCAAGTCAAGGCCAGGCCAGTTTGAATTATATATTCTTTCTCGCTTTTTTCTTATATTATTTGTGTTCTTGTTATTTCTATTTTTTCATGAGCGCCGATAGGCAACAAATTGAACGCATCTTCGTTCATCTCCGTTATCATAATACCTAAAATGTAACCTCCATGGAGAGGCGATAGGACCTCCATCAAGAGGTGTTTATTTTGCTCACAATGAACATGGAAGCCTGTTGACCCGGGCAATCAGCCTCCACCGGAAGCCGTGAGGCTTCCACCTCGCCCCAAAAAAACCAGAGCAACATCTACATCAGGATATATCCTGCCACCATTGCCGCTGATCATCATATGTCGGATTTGTTCCTGACCTGCTACGGTAATTTCCCCCAGATTGGATTAGAGTCCGGCCTGATTAAGGACGGACGCATGAAGAAGCAGAGATTTACGGAAGAGCAGATTATTGCGGTGCTGAAGGAGCGGGAGGCTGGCGCGAAGGTGGCCGACCTTTGCTGCAAGCATGGAATTTCCGAAGCGAGGTTTTATAATTGGAAAGCCAAATAGGATGGCGAATTGCGATTGACGCGCGGGGGCGGTTCAGATTCAAGAATCTGATGACTCGCACCGGCGAACCGAGCATTGCAGAACTGATGGCGCAATTGGCAGCCAATGCTGCCGAAATCGCGGCGCTCAAAGCCGAGAAGGAAGCGCTCTCGCAGCGGGTCGTCAAGCTGGAAGAGGAGCTGGCACTGGCAAGGCTGCATCGCTTTGCACCCCGCAGCGAAAAGCACATCGATCGTCTCTTCAATGAGGCCGAAGAGGCTGCGGTCGAGGATGACAGCGAGGCAGGCGATGTTGTCGAGCTTCCGGACACTGGCCTGCCAGCGATAGAGGGTCAGACGGGAAAGAAGCGTGGACGCAGACCTCTGCCGGCAGACCTGCCGCGCGAGCGTGTTGAATACGACCTTGCCGACGATCAGAAGGCTTGTCCTTGCTGCAACAGCCAAATGCATCGTATGGGCGAGGCCGTTAGCGAACAACTCCATATCGAGGTCAAGGCAAAGGTCCTGCAGAATGTGCGGTTCAAGTACGCTTGCCGCCACTGCGACCGCACCGGGATCAACACGCCTGTCGTGATCGCGCCCATGCCGACGCAGCCTCTGCCGGGCAGTATCGCAACCGCCTCGACACTGGCCTTCGCGCTCGTCCACAAATACGTCGATGGCACGCCGCTTTACCGCGTGGCTCAGACATTCGAGCGTGCTGGTGTTCCAATCAGCCGCGGCGCTCTCGCTCACTGGGTGATCGGTTCGAGCGAAAAGCATCTGCACCGCATCTATGATGCGCTGAAACTGCGGTTGCGATCGCAGCCTCTCATTCATGGCGATGAGACGACAGTCCAAATCCTCAAGGAAAAGGACAAGGAAGCCACCAGCACATCGTATATGTGGGCCTATCGGAGTGGCGAGGATAGTGACGAGCCAATCGTGCTTCTCGACTACCAGCCTGGCCGCGGTCAGATTTATCCGCAGACCTTCCTTGGTGACTACCGCGGCATATTGGTGAGCGATGGCTACACAGCCTGGCGCACATTGGATGGTGCAACCCATGTCGGATGCATGGCTCATTCCAGGCGGCGCTTTGTCGAGGCCCTCAAAACCAGGAAGAATGGAGGCGGCCCGCCGGAGCAAGCGCTCAGGTTCTTCGAGCAGCTCTACCGGATCGAGAGGCAGGCGCGAGAGATAAAGCCCGACGCAGGTGAAACGCACGCCGACTGCATTCGCCGCTTCCGGCAACAGCACAGTTTGCCTGTCCTGAACGCCCTCAAGACGTGGCTCGACGCCATCGCGCCAAAGGTCGTGCCCGATACAAAGCTCGGCGACGCCGTGTCCTATACCCTGAACCAATGGGATTACCTGACACGCTACACCAGCGACGGCAGGATGCCGATCGACAACAACATTTTGGAACGCGAAATCAGAGTTTTTGCCACCGGAAGAAAATCGTGGCTGTTCAGCGATACCGCTGACGGAGCCAGGGCCAGCGCCGTGATCTACAGTCTCATGCTCACTTGCCGCGCCTGCGGCGTCGACCCGCTCGCCTGGCTGCGCAACGTGCTCACAGAGTTGCCGCAGCGCGAAGAAGCGGCCGAAATCGGCGACCTGCTGCCGTTCAACTTCTCCAATTACTACTGTGGTCGGATAGAGCCGGATCTCGCTACCAATGCGCGGACGTTCATCGGGCTTGCCGCCGTCAATGCGCATCGAAAATCGCGCTTACAAACTCTAACTACAATCGTCAGAACCTATGACCTTGCCCCCAAGTTTTATCCAGTTTTAAGTTCGCTCCGACGGTTTTGGGTTGCTGTATTTGGGGCGGTAGCGGCGGGTTGCGGTGCGGAGCCATTCCGGCTGCGCAGCACCGCATCACGTCGCGGGTTGATTGTCTGAGCGAACTCGGCAGGTGTCATCCAGCCGAGTCCAGAGTGTGGTCGATGATCGTTGTACAACACGACGACAGAACACCCACGGGACCGAGGTTCGCGAGCTTTTGTATCCGTGGCATCCCTGGTCCGGGCGGTTTGTTCACGTCCATGAGGCGCTGTCCAAAGGGACGCATATTTTCCGCTGCAGCCTTTCTGGTTCTTCTTCTGATCGACTTCTTGAAGTCCCAGCATGGATGTTCGACCGCTCCGTGAGCGGATATTGGCGCAGCCCGCCGGTTCCTTACGTCGATCTCTCAAGCCTGCATGCTTTGGCAAAGTTACTGGAAGACGCCGATGCCTCATCGCAATCTGCGGTAATGGGCGCAGCATTGGCCTCTCACGAAACGAGTCGGAGAGATGTCCATGCCTTGCCAGTCCATGACATACCAGTTCGATCTGTTTTCGGTTCCACAGCGGGGAAAGAAGGCAGGGACGCCGCAATGGCTGGAGTTGCCAGAGGAGACCCGCCAAGCGCTGACGGTGCTCATCGTGCGGCTGTTCGTCGATCACGCAAACTGCGGGCGTGCCTCCCAGCAGAAGGATGCCGGTCATGATGCATGAGAAGATCGGGCCGCATCATCTGGAGCGGAAGGCCATCCTCTATGTTCGGCAGTCCTCGGCTCACCAGGTCCTCCACAATCGCGAAAGTAGCGCCCTCCAGTACGCCATGCGCGACCGGCTGGCCGCGCTTGGATGGTCACATATAGAGACGGTGGATGACGACCTTGGTCGTTCGGCCGCCGGCGGCGTGACCCGCGCTGGATTTGACCGGATGGTGGCGGAAGTCTGCCTTGGAAAGGTCGGCGCCGTGGCGGCACGTGAGGTATCGCGCTTCGCCCGGAACAGCCGGGACTGGCAACAACTCATCGAGATGTGCCGTGTTGTTGATACGGTCCTGGTCGACCAGGAAGCGGTTTATGCGCCCCGCCAGGGCAACGACCGCCTGCTCTTGGGTTTGAAGGGCAGCCTCAACGAGTATGAACTCGATCTCTTGCGTCAGCGTTCCCTTTCCGCCCGCTATGAGAAGGCTCGCCGCGGTGAACTCGTCGTTACTGTTCCGGTCGGCTTCGTAAAGGCCGGTGACAGGATCGAGAAGGATCCCGACCGACGCATCCAGGAAGCCATTGCACTCGTCTTCAACAAGGTTGCCGAACTCGGCAGTGCGCGGCAGGCTCTACTATGGTTCCTCGAGCAGGGGCTGGACCTGCCGGTCAGGTACGCCAATGGTGACGTCATCTGGCGAAGGCCAAATTATGCCACCATCCACCGGATGATTGCGAACCCGATCTACGGCGGAGCGTACGCTTATGGTAAGAGTCGCTCCGTGCCCCGATACGATGGCCGATCTGGAATTCGCCGCAAGACGCGTGATGAATGGTTGGCGCTGATCCCGGATGCACACGAAGGTTACGTCAGTTGGGAACGGGCGGAGGAGATCCGCAAGATGGTCAGCGATAATATGCCGGCTAGCCGCCATCACGGAGCGCCGAAACATGGTGACGCTCTGCTTGCCGGCCTTTTCCGTTGCAAGAGGTGCGGTCGGAAGCTGACGGTCCGGTACACCGGAGCCAAGCATAACATTCCGCGCTATTCCTGCTGGCGTGGTCTACTCGACAATGGCGAGCCCCGCTGCATTGCTTTCGGCGGTCTGCGGGTCGATGACGCGATCGAAGAGGCGCTGCTAGGGGTGGTGGAACCGGGAGCCATTGCCGCCGCCATCGAGGCGGAACGGAATATGGCCAGCCAACGCGACCGGGTTCAGGATGCCCTGCTGCGCGACCTCGAGGCAGCGCGCTATGTCGCCGACCGGGCCTTCCGGCAATACGACGCGGCCGATCCGGAGAATAGGCTGGTGACGTCGGAGCTCGAAGCACGCTGGAACAAAGCGCTCGCTCGTGTCGGCGAGATTGAGGCCAAGATTGCCAAACATCGGACAGTTGCGCCGCAGCCATTCCCCATGTCCGCTTCCCAGGTAACCGCACTTGCGGGGAATCTTCGCATCGTCTGGACGGCGCCGACAACCGATGCAAGGCTGAAGAAGCGCATCGTGCGCACGCTCATCAATGAAGTGGTCGCCGATCTCGATGATGGAACCTCTGAGATCGTCCTCGTCATTCATTGGGTTGGTGGCGTCCATACCGAGCTGCGCCTGCCTAAACGGCGCCGCGGGCAAAGAAACGCGACGCCTGACGACATCGTCGACGCTGTGCGACAGCTCGTCCTTATTGCCAATGACGATGTGATTGCCGGTGTCCTCAATCGCAATGGACTGACGACCGGCAATGGCAATCGTTGGACACGGGAGCGGGTCACTGCGCTGAGGTCATATCGCAAGATTCCGGTCTTCCGTCCCCAGATCGACGGTGTCGAGCCGTGGCTTAATCTGAGCGGTGCGGCGAAGTTACTCGGGATAACACCAAAGACGCTGCGTCTGGCGGCCGAGGCCGGCGAGATTGAGGGGGCTCATCCGCTACCCGATGGCCCATGGATCTTCAGCCGTTCAAGAATCGCGACTCCACAAGCACGTCAGATCCTCAATCGTGCCCGGCAAAACCCTCGACACCCCACAGGATCGTCTCCAGATCAGGAAAGCTTATTCTCTTCAACAACATAGAAAGATGGGCGTTATGAAACAGGATTGTA
>NZ_LNCD01000045.1 GCF_001542405.1 Rhizobium altiplani | reverse complement strand
CTCGTTGTGGATCGACGGCGAACTCGTCCACCTGGAAGATCTCGTCCTGCACGACGACACGCGCGATATTCGCACACCAACCCATGAGCTGACAATCGCCCGCGACGTGCTGCGCACGCGCCGGCGAATCGCCACCCAACAGTCCGGCTGGGCTTTTTCCACCGACGGTCTTCGGACGCTGCGGCAGACGTCGGAGATCATGCCGGCCGACGTTGACGCGGCGGAGGCGACCGGCGCCAAGCAGCCTGTCGGTGTCGAGCCGATAGGGGACGGGGGCGGTGCTGGCGGTGGCGAAGGCCTTCCCGGTGTCGACTATGCCGCCATCGATGCGGTGCTCGCCCGGTCGGAGGCGGCGATCGAGAACGCAATACGGCCCGGCCGTGCCAGCGCACAAGAGAAAGATCCGATGATCTACGATCTCGACTGGGATGAGGATGCGCGGCTGGAGGAATGGCGCAGCGTCGTGCGGCAGGCGCAAGACTTGCCGGCGGTGCTGCAGGCGATCGTCGCCCTCGATGCCTGGAACGAATTGTCTGTGCTGCAGCATGCGCCTTGGCTCGGCCGACTGCTGGCTGCCTCGATCCTGCGCCAGGCCGGCGTCACCACCGGAGCCCACCTGGCGGCGATCAATCTCGGCCTGAAAACCATTGCCGTCGATCGGCGCAGACATCGTCATAGCGAAACCCGGTTGGTCGCCATTGCCCACGGGCTGATCGCGGCCGCCGAGATCGGCCTGAAGGAGCAGGACCGGCTTTCACTGGCCCGAACACTCATGGAGCGAAAACTCGATGGGCGGCGGACGTCTTCAAAATTGCCGGAGCTGGTCGAGCTGGTAATAGCGAAGCCATTGGTGTCGGCCGGCATGGTGGCGAAGACGCTGGATGTCACGCCGCAGGCGGCGCGGCGGATCGTGTCGGAGCTCGGCCTCAGGGAGATGACGGGGAGGGGGAGGTTTCGGGCATGGGGGGTGCTATGAGAGAGCGTGCCGATCTAAAACCCGGGAAGAATTTGCAGTCCACATTGCGAATGACCAAGTGACCTCTGCTATGCCCAACCCTCTGACGATCGTAGGAAGAAAAAATGAGTTTGAAGTCGGGGCAACCGCAACCGGGCGGTCAATATGGTAAGTGGAGATTGATGAAACGTATCGATGGCGGAGGGAACGCCGACGTGTGGATCGCTCGTGACCCTGAAAGTCGAGCCGTCGCGGCGATAAAGATACTCCATAATCTTGGGAAGGAGCCCCTTTCCAGATTCCGCAACGAGATCACGGCTCTACGGGAACTTGGCAACCTGGAAGGGATCATCCCGATTTTGGATTCCGAATTTCCGGAAGGAAAAGGTTCTCGTCCCTGGTATGCCATGCCGGTGGCCGAAACCAGCGTGGCATTTTTCAGAAACGCCGATGCAAAGTCGATCGTCGCCGAATTTGTGCGTCTGGGTGAGACCCTCGCGGTGCTTCACGCAAAGAAATATGCGCACCGGGATATAAAACCGCAGAACCTCCTGGCCTTGAACGGTCGGCTGTGTTTCTCAGATTTCGGTCTCGTCAAATATCCAGACTTGACTCCAATTACACCTGAACGGCGCGACGTCGGCGCCAAATTCACAATGGCGCCAGAAATGCGTAGAGAAGCAGGGGAAGCTGATGGGCTGCCTGCGGACGTTTTCTCCTTCGCCAAGACCCTTTGGATTTTTTTGACTGGCAAGGGTTTAGGCTTCGATGGTCCGTACGCCGCGGATTCGAGCGTGGGACTGCAAAATTATTTGCCTGGACAGTACACCACAACGTTGGATGTCCTACTCAGTGATTGCACCCAGCATGTTCCTGTTGCTCGACCCAAAATGGGGGAGGTTGTTGATAGACTTCGGTATTGGCTGAGAGTGATCGATGACCGTGCGCTACAGAATGCGAACCAATGGGCGGAGTTTGCTCAAAAGTTCTTCCCTCGGCAAACGCCCGAAGAAGCAGTTTGGACGGACGTGGACGCAGTCGTTGATATCCTCAACGAGATTGGTCGGGTCCCGGGCCTGAACCATATGTTTTTTCCAAGTGGAGGGGGCATGACGATCGAGGAGGTCCGACGTGCGCCCGAACTCGGTTTTATTGAGCTTCACACGGGATTCGTGACTTTGCTTAAGCCAGCGACGCTCTCCTTCGTTTCTTTCAGACAAGATCCGAAGTGGGACTATCTCCGCCTCGAAGCGGCTCCTGTCGAACCAACCGGTTATTATCCTGTCGAGGCCGGCGACTACTACGAATATCTGTCAGAGCTGAACCCGGGGCAATACGCGCATCCTGACGTCGTGGACTATCGTGAAGAGAGCGAACGTGAATTGCCGGCGGGCTCAAGGAGTATCACGCGCTATCTCAGGGGAAGCTTCGTGTTTTTCAGCACGAGCTCCCCATACAATCAGGATAACTCCACCTATGACGCCCGACACGAGCAGATGAAAGCGGACGAATTCAGGGAGTACATGAGGCGAAATGCCTCCAGAGGACGCAGTATACTAACGAACTGAGACCGGACGACAGCCTCGCCAGTTCTGTGATCTAGTTAACGAAATTGTTGGCTCATGACGCCCATGGACAAGCTTTTCTTGGGCGAATTCCCTGATAAGTTGTCTGTATGACCAATCCCGCCAAACTTGCAGCGATGCTGCGCTTCCATCTCAGCGAATTGTCGCCTCAGAACGCCCACCACCAATTTGAGCATCTGGCCCGGCATGTCGCACGGGCAAGGCTCTACAGCAACATTCTTCCAGCGACTGGACCGGTGAGCGCCGGCGGTGATGGCGGCAAAGATTTCGAGACGTTTCGTACCTATCTTGCGGTCGGTCGGGACCCAGGCTCGGCATTCGCAAATCACGCCTCGGGCGCGCGGGTTGTCGCGTTTGCCTGCACACTGGAAAAGAAAATCGAGCCTAAAATCAGAAAAGACATGGAGACTATCTCCGTGGGCGGCGGTATCGACGAATTGGTGGTGTTTTGTGAAGCAAATGTCCCTGTTGGCAAGCGACACAAGCTTATCGCCGAAGCAAAGGACAAGGGTTTTGATCTGCAGATATTTGATGGCAATACCCTCGCAGAGTTGCTGACCGAGCCGGACCTTTTCTGGGTCGCGGAAGAATATCTCAAAGTTCCTGCTGAATTTTTCCCAGTCGTAAGTCGTGACGAGGGTTATCTGCAACACAAGCGAGAGTGGGCGAACCGTAGCGTAATCCCAATCAGCATGGCCGACTTCGTCGCGGTGAAGTCCGGCTTGCGCAAGGCAACCTTCGATCCAGACGCGCGTCCGGATCTAGGCTTCTGGCTCCGCCAGATGGAAAGTTTCCTTTGCAAAGAGGCGCCACGCGGCTTGCTGCGGTCGGCCTTATATGAGATCGCAGTTGCTAGTCTACGCGGACGCAACGATCTGTCCGACCAAGCGGATCACTTGGCTGACTATTTCGGCGACCTCGACGAATTCCTCTCGATCGGGGATTTAACGGACGCAACTACCCTGTTGATCTATAGTTTTGGAGCTTTTTGGCTTGGGAACTATCATGCGGATGGCACCGATCTTTATCAGTGGCGGGTCAAAATCGAGCAAGCACTTGAGACCTGTTTCGCCGTTGCCAATGGACCGGGTCAGCGCGCCGGACTCCTCAATATTCTTGGGATGCTAGAGCTTACACCGAAGAAACCTGGCAGCACGCCCGAACTTTCTGATGCTTTGCAACGATGGCAGAGCATGCTCGATTACGTCGAGGAGGCGCCTCTCTTTCCGCTCGAGTCCTTTGCCGATTACATTATCAAAATCGTCGGAACTTACGGAAGCGACAAAGCTTTGGAGGATCTGGCGAACCGTGTCGAGGATATGTTCGCGTCGCGCGCTGGAACTGCTGCAGCTGGAAAGAAAGCCGTCGACCGGGCCCTATCGCTCATCGAACGCGACGAGGCCACAGCGGCGATACGCGTTCTTCACGCTGCGAAGGCGAAATGGTTCTCGGGAGAGATGATGGGATCAGTAGTGCGCATCCTGCTCCTTCTGTCGGAGCAATATTGTCGCCTCGGTCTTGCCTATGCCGGGAAATATCATGCCATGGTCGGCGCATTTCTCGCTCGTTACGAGCCGCATGGCGAAATGCGTCAGCTTGAGCCAGAATGTTTGATGGCGCTCGTCAATGCAGAGGAGGCGGCTGGAAATTCCTTCGGATTTCTTCAGCTTCTGCCGCTCTATCTCGATAGCCACGTGCGCAACGATGACCGCCCGCTCGAAATGGAGCGCCATCCTGAGCTCTCGCAAAACTTCGGCCAGCTGGCGGCTCTGCTCGGATTTCTAGGAAGAGGCAATCCCAGTGCCCGGACGGCACTCGATCCGACGATCTCAATCTGGCCTGAGCCAATCAGAGTCCCAATTATCGAAGCGGCGGCTGCAAAAGATGGGTTCTGGGTGAATGGAACGTGGGACGAGGCCTGGGCCGAGCTGGAGGAGGCACTCCTTGACCGTCCCTTCGGGGACCTTGGACAAGAACGATGCGTCCGCTGGCAGGCTCTCGGCCTCGAATGGTCCTGTCACTTTGCCAACGACTATCGCACCACGCCGCATGCAGAGCAGCTGATCAGCGAACTGCAGCTGATCGCCTGCGCGATGGCGGATCGGGATCAAGGTCTCGTGCCATGCTCAATCGAACTCCATGTCTCGATCGGCGATAGCGCTATGCAAGGAGTAAGGGTTACTGGGCCGACACCTGAGGATCGCTCATTGCGTATCTCCGTATCGGATGTTGATCGCGGTCCTGAACAGTCCATTGATGCCATGGTCGTCTTTGGCACGGCCATGCGTGCCTGCTCCGTGCTTGATGATGCGGCACTGATGGAGGCTTTCGACCGTGATCCACTTGATGCGTTGTTCGTAGGGCGACCCTATTGCGAACTCTATCGCGAGTTTATGCCGTCCGCGATCTTCGACGAAGCGACGCGGCTCGCGACATCGCCACTCGACCCCGATAGGTCGTTCAAGTGTCGAGCTGGAAGGAGGGTCGACTGGTTTGGCGGACCCGGCCCGAATTTCGTTCAAGCGCGTGCGGAAGAAGATATTCGAAGGCGATACGACTGGGCGCGGCGTGCGCTCAGATTCACGCTCGATAGAGCGATGGACGATCGGGAATTTTTGAGCCGCCTCCTGATCCTGCACCAAGAGGGCAGGACCGACTGGGAAATCCTCAGTGTGCTGAATAACATTGCTGTCGCGGCGAGGGGATTTTCGCCCGAGCGCATGACACCGGAAATCGGCGAACAGGCCCAGCGCGCGATGGAGTTTGTCGAGCAGCCCAGTGATGCTTTGTCGGCAGAGACATTTTCTGCGTTCAACATCGAAAATTACTCAAAGGCCTTTGTTGGCGCCTTTGCGGGAAGTTGGGAGCTGCACTGGCCTGAATGTGCGATGTACGATGAAATGGAAGAATTTCTCGTAGCGCGTTACGGCCTCAGGAGCATGGATCTCCCTGATGATATGCGACTAGATTGGGAAGCCATCGAACGAAAGCTGACGCAAGTATAGCCGGACCAAAGCCTATCGGGTTGATTCTGGAATATGGTTCCCCACGGTATTCTGCATCCAGAAATGAGTTCGCCGAAAAACGCCGGGTCCGCTAGCCACCCACTTTGAGTTGAGATAAAGGCGGGAGTGGTAGGAGGACATACAATGGCATTCAAAAGCGCTGCCCCGGCTGAAATCGTTCCGGCGAGTCCGGAAGAGATTCTTCTCACGCTGCCCCGCCGAACCATCCCCGGTGTTTTGCTACATCAAGGCGAAATTATGCGGAGCTATGCAACGCAAGCCATCGCCGATCCTGATGTTGCGCTGCAGCTGCCAACGGGAAGTGGTAAAACGCTGGTCGGCCTAATGATTGCTGAATGGCGCCGGCGCAAATTCAGAGAACGGGTCGTTTATCTGTGCCCCACCAGGCAACTTGTGAATCAAGTCGTGGAGCAGGCCCGCACCCAGTACGGGCTGACGATCAGCGCGTTCACCGGGAGCAAGCGAGAATACGATGCGCACGCCCGCGCCGAGTATCAGAACGCCGATCGTGTCGCAGTGACGACGTACAACTCGCTCTTCAACACGAATCCGTTCTTCTCTAACCCCGACGTCATCGTCATCGACGATGCACATGCTGCTGAAAACTACATCGGTGAAATGTGGACGGTTCGAATACAGCGGACAAAATCGCAGCACCGTATTCTTTTTGAAGCGCTCACAGGCGTGCTGCGCCCGCATCTGGACCCGTTTGACTTCTCACGCCTGTGGGGACGATGGGATAGTAATCCAGAGGACCGACGTTGGGTAGACAAGCTTCCGACCCCGATATTTGCTGAGATTCGAGATGAGCTGACAGCGGTCATTGATGCGCATGCTGAGGACCTTGACCTCAGGTGGTCGTGGTCAATGATCCGCAGCCATCTCCACGCATGCCAGATTTACATTTCTTCCACCGAATTTCTCATTCGTCCCCTGCTGGCACCGACGTGGCAACACGCTCCTTATCAAAATGCGCGGCAGCGCATCTTCATGTCCGCGACACTGGGAGCAGGAGGCGATCTGGAGCGATTAACCGGCCGACGGACGATAAAACGTCTTCAGGTTCCCGAAGGGTGGGATCGGCAGGGGATCGGACGTCGCTTCTTTATTTTTCCCGATAGTTCACTTGAAGCCGATGACGTCTCGGCATTGCGTCAGCACCTAATGCGCCGTGCTGGACGAAGTCTCGTACTTGTGCCGAGCGATCAGCAAGCCGACGAGATTAGGGAAGAGGTGAGAACGAACCTCGGTTTCGCGACGTTCACAGCAGACGACATTGAGGAATCGAAACAACCGTTCGTCGCAACGCCTCAGGCCGTGGCAGTAATCGCCAACCGCTATGACGGCATCGACTTTCCCGGTAACGACTGCCGCCTGCTTTTCATCGAGGGACTTCCTCGAGCCGCCAATCTTCAGGAGCGCTTTATTATGCTCCGGATGGGAGCATCGCAGCTGTTTAACGATCGCGTACAGACGCGTGTCCTTCAAGCAATCGGGCGCTGCACCCGCTCGCTTCAGGACTATTCGGCAGCCGTCGTCTCTGGCGAAGAGCTGCCTGATTACCTGGCTGATCGACGGCGGCGCGTCCATTTTCATCCCGAACTCCAAGCTGAACTTGAGTTTGGCAACGAGCAGTCGGCCGGCACTACGATGACCGACATTATCGAGAACTTCGATATTTTTCTTGCAAATGATGCCCGTTGGGGTGCCGCAAACAACGATATCCTTGCGAAGCGCGCTATGGCCGTGCAGCAACCTTTTCCGGCACTTGCCGAACTACAAGCGATCGTTGGTCGTGAAATCGAGTACCAGAATCGGCTCTGGCAGAGCGATTTTGAAGGCGCCGTCGAGGCTGCGGAAGCCGTCTTGGGTGGACTGACTGATCCGGACTTACGAGGCTACCGGGCGCTTTGGCATTATCTTGCCGGATCGGCTGCCTGGTATGGAGAGCGAGCGGGCATCGCATCGTTGGGCGTCAAGGCACGCAGTCACTTCAATCATGCAAAGCGTGCGGCTTCGGATCTACCGTGGTTGGTGAAATTGGCGCGGTATCAAGCGGTCGATGAGCCGCACATTGGTCGCAGCCCTCGGCTTCTCCGGCAGATTGAGCGAGTGGAAGGTGTACTGGAACGCCTCGGTACGGTTACTGATCGCGATTTCAACAAACGCGAGCAAGAGATCCTGCAAGGCCTCGCTTCAAAGGACGGATTTGAACACGCGCAGGTCCGATTAGGTGAGATGCTCGGCTTTGTCGCAGGCAAGCGAGAGGTCGACGCTTCACCCGATCCCTGGTGGGCGGCAGACGACTTGTGCCTTGTGTTCGAGGATCATGCCGGGGCGACTAACGATGTGCTCGACGCTACGAAGGCCCGCCAGGCCTTCTCGCACCCAAACTGGATCAGAGACCATGTTGCGCTGCCAGAGAATGCGACGATCGTACCGGTGCTCGTAACACCTGTAACGAAGGCCAAGTCAGGAGCAATTCCGCATCTTCACACAGTCTCCCTTTGGGAAATAGAGTCGTTTCGGACATGGGCGGGACAGGCGCTGCGCACGCTTCGGGAACTGAGACGTACCTTCGGTCAGCCTGGTGACTTAGTCTGGCGGGCAAACGCTGCGGAGCGTTTTGAACAGGCGGGGATGGGAGCCGATCAGATCCACGAATGGCTAAAAGGACGGATCGCGAGTGGCATTTTGCAGAGCGTTCTGTGAGGGCGAGCATGGAGCACACGAATCCGTCCGCCGGCAATGCTGACCTTGCCCCGTTGAAATAATCCATTTTGAAGTAAGCTCTGGCCCATTGAGAGGACCAGGGAATGAAGCGCAATCGTTTCACAGACGAACAGATCATCGGCATTCTGAAGGAGCACGAGGCTGGCACGCCGGTCTCGGAGCTTTGCCGCAAGCACGGTGTCAGCGATGCCAGCATCTATAAATGGAAAGCCAAGTTCGGCGGCATGGACGTATCCGAAGCCAAGCGGCTGAAGACGCTGGAAGACGAGAACACGAAGCTGAAACGGCTTCTGGCGGATGCCATGCTCGACAATGCTGCTTTGAAAGACCTTTTGGGAAAGAAGTGGTGACGCCCGCAGCAAAGCGGAACGACGCCCGGCGCCTTGAATTCAATGATGATCGCGGAGCCTTCCTTGCCAAAGATCGCAATATCCGGCCGCATGGCGGCGTTCTCGTCAGCACGGCGGCGCAGGGTCGTGGCCATCTCGGTGTCGATATCAGCATCGAAGAGCTTCTCGCCTTCCTTGCACTCAATCTGGGCCAGCGGTTTATCCGACGCGATGTAGTCGTAATATTGATATTCCTCGCTCAGCAGCCAGATGTCGTGATCCGACGTCTCGTGGGTGTCCTTCTTCATTGGAAAGAAGATGCTGTGGATGATTTGCTCATCCTTACGGCGCTGGCCCTCCGACACCGTCTGGACGGCGAGTTCGCGATTGCAGGCCAGCTCGAGGATCTCGACTATCCCGGCCCGCCGCACCACGAGCTGCGACAGGTTGGCCATGTCAAATGTCTTGAGCGACGACGTGTATTTCCAGGAAAGCTCGTGGATCTTGTGCCTGAAGTCTGCGGAGTGCGGCTCGGCCTTCTCGATTTCCGCCCTAAGGTCGAAGATTTCCGCTGTATCGGCGATTATGCGCTCCTGATACTTTTTCAGCACGCGTTCCGCAACGGTCTTCGCGCTGTCCCCATAGACGACCCTCGTGTCGGTGTCGGTCAGCATCGCCGGGATGACGCCGAATTTGTCGGTCACGTCCTTGATGACGTCTTCCTTGCTCCAGCCCGACGGGGTGACCATTTCCTCAATAATTGGATCGATTTGGTCGAAGATCCCGTCGAAGGACACAGTTTCGTCGGTGAAGAGATCGTCCCCTGGGATCTCCTCGGGGATGTCGTCGAAACCGTCGCGCTGCTCGTTTACGCGCTTATCGAGAACATCCCCCTCAACCAGCACGATATTGTGGAACCCTTCGACTGGGCGGTTTTGTTCGGCTGCAGTGCGCAAGTAGCGCTTGGTAATATCGAGCACAGGCGATGATCTGGCGCAGAACGAGATGGCGTTACGCGGCAGGTCGTAGGTTTTCGCGTCAAGCTGGTAGTGGGAGAGAGTAAACTGCTTCGCCTTTCCCAGTGGGCTGCCCGACCGGGGATCACGCTCCTCCACCTCGGCCAGCTTGACGACAGTCACGTCCGGCAGGTCGGCAGCGCTCAGACTGCTCCGGTCAATACGGCCTTCCGGGTACCGAGTTTTGAATTTGATCACGAAGTCGCCCAGTTGCGGCTTTAGGCTGACCAACCGCTGCAGGAACGCGATCAGCATGTTGCGCCGCATGTTCGCCGCCGAGAAGATCTCGCCGAGCGGTTCAGACTTGTAGAGCCGCGTGCGGGGTGCCTGTTTGAGGCTCTCGAGCCGGATGGTAGTACCTATTTCATCAGCGTTGGCGTCGGTCACGACGAAGTCGGCAAGGTCGATCTTCTTCCTTCCTGCCGCAAGTGGAAGGGTGCGGGTGAGAAGATCCTCTTCGCGGCGATAGGTGCTCCGAATGCCGACCATCTCGAAGTGATGGAAATACTGGATGCGGCCGGCCCCCTTGCACTTCCCAATCCCCGCGATCGAGAGGTCATCCTTGTAGGACGTGTCCTTGGTGAGAAAGGCCTCGGTCTGATCATCGCCGAAGCCGCATCCATTGTCGGTGCAGGTTATCGAGATGTCCGAACTGTCGCCGAGAAGTCCGGATGCGATGACGTCGACCTCGATAGATACATTGAGGTTCCGTTTCGAGGGGTCCAAATGTTGCCTAATCAGAAAGGCGTCAATGGAATTGGAAATCAGTTCTTCGAGGACAACGTATCCGTCCGAGCTGATCTTGGTGTTCTTCAAACTTCCGCGAATGTCGAGCGTCATTTTTGATCCGTCGGATGCCTTCATCCATAGACGACTTCTGAATGCACGGATCGGTCGAAGTCAAGGACCTTCCTAGCGGCGGGTCCACTACAGCAGATTGGTGATCGGGGCCTTCATAACAACAGGATCGCTGGTTGGAATCCCCTTATCCTGGTGTATGAGGATACAATAAATCTAGGCGACGCGCGTAATCCCAATACGCGCCGACAACACCCTTAGAAGCAGAAAAATGGCGAAGTCCACCACAAGGCTCAAAGCGTTTTACTCCTGGCAGAGCGATAGCCCCAAAAAGACCAACCTGAATGCCATCCGGGACGCCCTCAAAAGCGCTTGCGAGGCGATCAGCGCTGCCAGCCCTTCGATCAAGGTTGAAAGGGATGAGGCGACGCGAAACGTCCCCGGCAGCCCGAACATCGCGGGAAAAATCATGGAAAAGATCGAAGCGTGTGATATTTTCATCGCTGATATCACAACGATCACTCCGCGACAGGCGTCTCGGCCTTGTCCCAATCCGAACGTGACGCACGAATTGGGATTTGCAGTCGCACACCTTGGCTGGGACCGCGTCATCCTGCTTTTCAATACCGCCCACGGCGTCTTTCCGGACGACATGCCCTTTGATTTTGCACAGCATCGGGCACATCCTTACAGCTTTTCGGAAACCGGCGGCGCCGCGGAGCGGAAGGCATTGGCGGATTTCTTGAAGACGGCGATGGACATGATCATTGCGGGCGATCCTAAACGACCCGCACAGCTGAAGGGGCTGACGAAGGAAAAAATCCAACATGATCACGATGTGCGAAACATCACCTGGCTGATGTCCAACATCCACTTGCCGACAATGGACGATTACATTGACGAACTTCCGTACAAAACGACATTCAAGGCAGCGTGGTTCAGTGATCGCTTCACAGCAATCGTAACCAACAGCCTTTTTTACGTCTACGACCCCGCCATACGAAAAGCGATCGGTAAGCTTTCTTCTGGGTGGCGACGCGCGATGTCACACGATGACCGCTACCATCATACCGCCAACTACGAAGTACAGGTGTTTTCAAACCCGATGGATGCACCTTTACGCAAAGAACAACAGGACGACTGGGACGACATCGACAAGGCCCGACGGAAAATGCGCCGCGCCTTAGATGAATTGATAGCGCGAATTCGTAAAGCCTATCTTGAAGTAGATCTACACCATACTAATGAAAAGGCATGGGCGGCGTGGAGAAAGTTTCAGTCCGATGAGGACGAGGTCGATCTTGATCTCACCGTTTCGGTTGGAACAAAGAAGCGAAAGGCATCGTAATTGGCCGCAATTGCGATTTTTGCTCGCATGCCCGCTGATCTCGTGTGGAAGAGAGTGCCGTCCGATCTCCCAGAGCTTGGGTGGTTCGGTGTCGGCCGCAGTTCAGTCAATCCAGCCGGACCAAGTTCTTGGCTCGCCTACGAATTTCGCGCGGAGGGAATTTCGTAATAAGCGGGCCGTCGGGCTATGAGCTCCTGTCGCGAGACTAGACCAGGATATCTGTTTCTGCTGCGACCGTCGTCTCAATGCGAGCCTTCGCGGCGATCACGCCACTATAGAGATCAACCTCGACGCCTGGAGCCTTCAACGTCACGACCAACGAATAGCGTGTCTTGCGATTGACGATATCCTTGGCGGCTCGATTGCGCCACCAGCCTACAACCGGCTTCACGCACAACAGCTCACGGCTCAACAGCTCGATGGCAGGCCCTGACCAAACGTCGCAATGCAGGGAGCCTGCCGAAATGCTGCCCGGGCCAAACATCCATCGGGCATCGTCGGCATGACTTGGCGCCCGCGCACCATCTTCGCGCTCTGCGGCATTGACCCGCTGCTTGAAGCGTTCGGCAAGCTCGCCTCGGCGCTGTAGGTCGAAGCGCAGGCCGAAGGATTGGTAGCGCTGTGGATCGACATTGGCCGAGAACCCCGGATTGGGATCCACGAAGTATGACAGCGTGACCTTCAGCTCGACCACGGTGTTCTGCAGATCCTCCAGGATCGCAGCCGGCAGCGGGAGCTGGTAATAATGGCACTCGTTGAATTCCCGCTGCCCCTTCAACCGGAACGGCTGGATAGCGGTCTGAGCGATCAGCGCCAGATGGTCCTGCGCCGAAGCCGACGCGCGGTCGAAATCAGGTACCCCATAGCCGAACCGCCTCATCAGCGGGTACCGGTCCTTCTTTCCCGCAGGACTGTTCAACTGCTCAAGCATTGGTTCGGTCCATTCGGCGCTATGAATGACAAGCGCTCTGATGGTTTCCGGCCAATAGTTTGGGTGCTCGGCCGTGAGCCTTGCGACCATGCGCGCGGCTTGTGCGGTCGCAGCGCTCGTCGCCTGAAACGCTGTGAGGGCGCTTGCGCCGGTCGTCGGCGATGTGGTTAGAAGTGACAGTGAATCTAGGCTGAGAACCTCTCGGCGGGCCGGGCTGAGTGCGCGATTACCGGCCTCCAGGACCACTTCCGGCTTGATCGGCGCGCGGGCGTGAGCCCAATTGACGCTCGTGCGGCTGTAAGGGCTGAGTTCCCCGGGGCCGGCAAGGCACGACCAATCTTCGTAGCCCGCGTCGGAGATCTGATTGAGATCGGTGTATCCGCCGACGGTGATGGCGTTCCAAGCCTGACTCGGATCTTCGGCGGGGTAATCGTCCTGCGGGGAAATCCGAGCGTATTCGATCTCGGCTGGGACGTTGCCGGCAGAAATGACGAATAACCGTTTCGGAGCGTCGTCGTCGTCTCCATTCATCGTGCCGGCCGCGGCTTGGTCGATCGCAGCGCTCCAGGTCGATGGCCGGGCACCGGAAACATTGTCGTTCGTCACCGCCATACAGAATACCCGGCTTCTCTCGGGTGCAGCGATTTCTGCCAGCGATACCGCGGTCTGGCTGATCACGCCGTAGGAGTGCGGATCGTTCGGGTCCATATCCTGCGGCGGCAGGAGCTTCACTGATTCCAGTCGATGGTTCAGCCGTCGCTCGGACCGATCGGATAGTGCGGCCGTCAAATCCCCGTGCAGGGCCAGGCCTGCCATAGCCGTGCCATGGCTATGATGATCGTCGACGCCCCAGTCACGGTCGATTGCGTGCTGGTCGGCTGACGCAAGTGCCGGCTCGATCAGCGAGTGGCCGCGATTGACTCCCGTATCCATGACGCAGACGGCAGGAACCTCGTTTCCAGGCCAGACGATACGTCCAGCGAGATCGTCGACCCATTCGTTCTGGCTTTCCTGGGCGTCTTCAAGGAAGAACACCGGATTGTCGCTCGCGCGTCGGAGCTCGCTGACGACGCCGGTCGCGAAGGTCATCAACTCAATCGCGGCGCGGCGCGCGAGCACGGGGATGACGACCGCTTCCGGGAAATAAAGCCGGCGGTCGGCGGAGGCGGCACGCAGAGAGAGCCTGTGGCAGACGTCTTCGACGGCCACCTCATTATCGCGATGCGCCCAGATCGCCCACCACATCAGATGCTGAGGGTTGTCGGGCAGGGCACTAGGGTCGTCGGTCCAGAAGACTTCAAGGCGTGCGCGCCTGATCTCCTCGATTTTCTCCACGCGGCTGGCGTTCGGCGGATTTCCCTTCGGGGAGAGGGGACCTGACAGATAGTCATCGAGGATCTGCTGGATGGCTTCTTGCGCATTGTCCGGAACGTAGAGCGCCACCGTGCGCACGTTATCGCGGTCCTTCGTCGCCCCCGGGCGTATGCCCTGCTTCTTCCATTCCAGGACGTCGGCACTGGTACCGGGTCGCAACTCAACTTCGATGTATCCGCCTGCGGCAGGTTCAAGTCTAGGATCTGCACCCCTGAGTTCGGTAATTGCGGCAAGCGCGACATCCAGTTCATTGCGGAGTTTGCGCCCGTGCTCCGCACGGATGCGCGGCACGCTCGAACCGCCGCTACCTGTGCCGGTATAGGGGCTTGCGGTATGGAGCGCCGAAACATCAATGTGGGGAAGCGTGAATCGGCCTGCCATCGGTCAGTGTACACGCTTCTCATCGAGGAAAGCGTCGCGCATCTCCCGACGCTGGTTAAGACGTTGCACGACGTCCTCGGTTGCAATCGTCTTGCGTTCATCAAGGATCGCGGTCTTGACTGCATCATCGGCCGCGCGGACGATTTCGGATTGGCTGAGACCGTCGGCTGCCTTGACGATTTTCGTCCAGCCGAGCCTGGCCGATGACATCGGCTTGAGGTTGTTGGCGATGATTTGCTTGATCTGGTCGGCTGTCGGCGCTTCAAACTCAAGGACCAGATCGTATCGACGCAACAGCGCTCGATCGAGAAGCGAGGGGTGATTGGTTGAACAAACAATGAGGCTGTCCGTCGAATTGCCCTCTTCCATGAATTGCAGGAATGAGTTGAGGACTCGGCGCATCTCGGCGACATCGTTCGTCGACGTTCGATGAGCACCAACCGCGTCGAATTCGTCAAAGAGGTAGACGCCGCGGCGTTTTGCGGTTTCGTCGAAAACTAGCCTGAGCTTTGCTGCGGTCTCGCCCATATAGCGGGTGATGAGCCCTTCCAGCCGGATCACGTAATATGGCAGGTTGAGCTCGCCGGCCAGCGCTTCTGAGGACATCGTCTTGCCCGATCCAGGCGGCCCGACGAACAAAACCCGGCGATTAGGCGTGCGGCCATGTTCCCGCAGCCAGTCACGCTTCCTCTGCTGCCGGATCATATCTTCGAGATTGTCGAGCAATCCCGGCGCCAGAACCATGTCCTTCAGCTTGAAGCGTGGCTCGCGAAGCTCGAGAAGTCCTTCGAGGTCGCCTCGAGGCGCCCCGAGCGGAATGGCAACACTTGCTCCTCGGGATTTGCGGGCCCGGGCCTTGTCAACCTCGGCTCGCATTTCATCAGCCGTGGTCTTGTGTCCCTGACGGGCCTCGGATGCGGCAATCTGGAGAGCAATCGAGAAAAATAGGTCGTCGTCGCCCTCAGCGCGACTTCGCAACATGGCAAGGATTTGCTTGGCGTTCGACACGGTCATTCTCTCTTCGTTGAGCCATCCTAATACAAAACCGGGCGGCAATATAAGGCGGTGGCGGAGGTCATCCACACTGGGATCGTGCGATGAAAGCAACAATATTTCCTTACTCGGCACGGCGCGGCTTGGTGACGTAGCAGGTAATCCTTCATCAAATTCGAGCCGTCCAACAAGGTTCCCGACGACCAAGCTCAGAACATATTAGGAACATTGACCATGTTGCAAGCGAAGCTGTTTATCATTTGTAGCCAGGGCCTTCATTTAGATGGATGCACGGGTCGAAGGTTCGAACCCCTTCAAGGTTAGCGCCACGCAAGCCGCCCCATGCCGTGATCTGGCTTTGCGGAGGGTTCCACAAATGCGTCGAGTCGTGCGCCCTCGAACCTGTTTAAGCCTTGCCCCTGCAGATCGGGCCGCGGTCTTCAACTATGCATATGGCTTGATATCTTCCTGTCTGCATACTAAAGCTAGTCCAGCATTTGATATGCAGCGGGAGAGATATGCAGCAGTCTGCATAGAGAAGGACTAGTTGCGATGGCAGCACACACGCAGAAGTTCAAGCCTGGCTACGGAACACACAAATTTGGCGACGACTTATTGGGCCCGGCGCACGGCCGGATCCAGACGAGATTGTCGATCGCTTATTGGATGGGACATCCGTATCGGTTTTTGGATTGAGGCGGATCGGCAAGTCATCGCTGATCGCCGAGACCAGGGAGCGCCTACGCGCATCCGGCAAAACAGTGCTTTGGATTGATCTGCAGAAGCACGACACGCTTGCCGGAACTCTTGCTGCTCTTCTGAAGGCCCTCGCAGAAAATAATGGGCCGGTCGCAAAGATCACCAAGTGGGCTGAAAAGACGGACTTTCTTCCTGCCAACATCAAGGCAAAAGTCACCTCGATCATCAAGAGCAAGATCGATTCAGTTGCCGACAGCGACGTCGACGACTACGCGGAGGCATTATTCGAGCAGATTGGTTCCGAGCTCGCAGCCCTCGACAAGCAAGAGCGCCCGATCATAATTTTCGATGAGCTGCCGCTTCTCTTCCTGAATGCGCTCAAAGCGGCTGATCCTGGTGACCAGCCAAAGGTCGTCGCCCGCCTGAACAAGTTCCTGGCGATCCTTCGCCACTGGCGGTCGGACGACGTTGGCGTAGCAATGGCGCTGTGCGGTTCCTTTTCGATGCCGTGGCTGCGTCGCGAGTACGGGATCGACGATGAACACCTTAATGATTGCGACCCCGTCACGATCGAGGAAATGCAGGAAGGGGATGCGCGTGAGCTTATCGAGGCCTGCATTGCCGCACGCAGGCCGAAAGGTTGGCAAGACGGCTGCACCAACTCGTTGCTTGAGCTCCTGCCCGCCTACTTTCCCGGCGTCATCCAACTCGCCTATAGCAAAATCAAATACGCGTCCGACGCCTCTCTGTCAGCGCTGAATGGAGATCTTCGCGAGAAAATCGAAGATGCGCTCGAGGAGAAATATTATAGCCAGTTCGACCGGCGTTTCTCACGCTATGACGAGCCTGAGCGGGAACGCGCCGCCCGCCTGTTCAAGGAGATTGCCAAAGCCTCAGACGGCAAGATCGAGTTTGACAAGGCCATCCAGATCCTGAGCGCGCAAAGCCAGCAAGGCGACGATCAGACAGGCCGAGAACTCTTGGATTTCCTCCAGTCCGACGGATTTGTAAGCTCCTCGCGGTCACGCGGCGTCGCTTATGCGTCCGGTCTGGTTTCCGCCTGGCGGTCCGACTGATGCAGAGCGATGTCGTCGAATTCCTGAAAGCCTATCGCGACCTCTATAACTTTTCCGGTCCGGGTCAGCGCGCAATGGCGCCCCCGATGTTTCATCTTGACGCTGTCGAACAGGTGGTGTCGGAGGCCCGCGAGAATGCCGCTCGCCCCACCGGACCGATGCAGCATATGGTGATTGTCGGCAGGCCTGGCTCAGGCAAGACATTCTTGACGCACGCCTTCGCAAGCCTGCTTGGAACGACGACCTTTCCCGGCAAGGTCGTGCGGCTACCGCAGTTCCAGCCTCACATCCAGTCTCCAGAAGACTTCATCAACGAGGTCTACGCGCAGCTCGAAGGAGAGGCCGTCAAACCAGCCGGCACCTGGGAGGAAGTCACCGCGAAGCTTGACAAGGCATTCACGGCCCGCAGCCGAAAGCAGCGGTTGTTGATCCTTGTCGCGGAAGATTTTCCCGGTCTCCTTCGCCGCGCCTTTTCGAGCCACGGTGCTCAGGCCAAGCTTCGCAATTGGCTGGATCGCGCGGAAAGTCGGGTGATGCTGGTGACAACGTCCGACACCGGCGGCATCGACAGTGAGCCAGGCGATCCGCTGTTTGGGATATTCCATGCCGTTTCCCTCGGTGAGATCGCAATGACAAACGCGGAGGCACTGTTCGACGCGCGATTTTCGCAAGGACGGCAGGTGGGCGAGGAGCGCCTGTTGCGCTTTCTGTTTCTGCTGACGGACCGCACTCCGAAGGCCGTGAATGTGCTTGCCCGCACCTATGCGCAAAATGTCAAACAGGGTTTGCGCTTCGTCATCGCTGATTACCAGCGATACTATGCAGGCGCCTACGAGTTCATTCTAGCCGATCTTGGCCAACGTGCGGCGAACTGCATGCACGACATGATCGCTCATGGCGAACCCGTCTCTCAGTCCGATCTTGCACGCCGGCTTGGGGTTCAGCAATCGCTGATCGCCCAACCGTTTTCGGAAATGCGGCGCAAGCATCTTCTGAGAGAGGAGTCGGCGCCGAGCGGCCGAGCAAAGCTTGCGTCCTTTGCCGACCGGTTCTTCGTGAGCTTCTATCGCCAGACGGTCCTCGGTGCCGACGAGCGGCATGACATCGTTCTTCTACTTGGTACCATACTTGAGGGTCCCGTATCCGATGAAATCCGCGAGGCAGTCGATACAACCGCAAACGCAGTCCACAACGATAGCCCAGCATCTGCACCTCCTATGCGCAAAGAGATGGGGTCTTCTGGAGAGGTTTGGCCATCGAGCTCATCACAAGGATCGCTGAATGGGGTCCGCTGTCCGACTTCGGCGAAAAGATCGCGGAGTATGATGCTCTGTCCGCGCGGATCGTCCTGACCTACGCGAATTGCTTGGGAAGAGACGATCCGAACCGATGGGCAGTCAGTGACCCAGACTTGCGGGCTCTTTTCGAGGCTCTCGGCCGCACAAGCGATAGTCAGGAGCCATCCGCTACATAGGCCGCCGGCACATTGAGCACTATCAACAGGCGGTCGAGCTCGCTTCTTCAAATGCGCTTGCCGCTGCGCGAGGTCTCCTTGGAAGCGGTGAGCAAATCGATGGAATACTCAATCTGACGGTGTTCGTTGCAGCGAGCGTAGATTACATCGGGCATTCACGCATCGCTGATTCCGCTATTGGCGGAGCTGGGTCAAGGAGGGATCGGCACCCGGGCGGCTGTAGGGGTAATATGATTGCCAGGAGGCGCAGTCGTCGAGATCCAAATGACAGCTATCATGAAAGGCAAGTAGCGGGCGCGCTCGTTGATCCGAGCGTGGACGACAGGGGGCCTGTTGCCAGTACACCGGTCGCTCTTTGCCATGTCCACTAGATGACCAATTTGAACCGGTCGGGAAAAAAAACAGGCGCGCAGCGCCGTCTGACCTTCGCACAAACCACTCACCGCAATGGAAATTCTGGTTCGCCGCTTTTGACCAACCGCTCGACATGCTATCTGACGCGCTCGGCAGCGACAGCGCCACCGCCTGCGATGTTGCCGTTCAGGCCATAAGATTGAGGGACAGGGCCCGTTGCAGGTTGAGGATCCCGAACGCTACGTTTCGTGTGAAGCGGTCCAATAGACTGTCGGCAGGCTCCGACCCTTAGGCAGGTGACACTCTCGGGGTTAGCCAAGCCCAGTCGAGCCGCTTTTCGACGCAATCAGGGCAGGGCGGCAATCGTTTCTCAGCATCCGTGCTTGCCGCAGTTGCAGAGTTTCCATCGATCTCGACCAGTGGAGCATGCTAACCGCATGCTTGATTTCGCCGAAGGGATTACATCTCCTCCTAGGCAACCTATCGCTGTCAACGAGCTGTCCTGCGCCATGAACGCCATGTGCCGATGAGCAGACACGTTGTCAGAACAGGCCATAGGACATGTCCCCACGATTGGAGGATCTGCGGCTCGAAATAATAAGGCGCTTCCTTGTTTATTTCCTCGGTGCCGCTCATGCAGTGGGTGATGCGCGTTGGTCCCGATATATTCGTCCAGAGGAAGTCGTAGTGCGGCCGCGTTGAACACAGCTCCGCCGGCGCCAGAATGAGGAAATACTGCAGTGACAACGCAGCAGAGACGAGAACGATAAGGGCAAAGATGATCAAAAGCGCGATTGCATCGCGACCGCCATTCCCAGATAGCAGCCTATCAGAGTGCACCTTTCCGGGACGGGCCGCCTGGAACCACAAAGCACCTGCGACCAAAGACGCAAGCATCGGACCAAGAATGATGAAGTACACGGCATTCAGTTTGAGAGGAATATAGTCGCCGATCAACGGGAGCTTGCCGGTATAGCTCGTGGGCGCGCGTGCGATCCATAGGGCTAGAACAAGACCCGCCAGAGTAATGAGGGCAAGCCGGACGACTGGATCCTTTAGGAACGTTCCGGCATCTCCCGCAGATGTTTCGCTCATTTACCGTTCCCCTCTTGCTGTCGCACGTGCTACTCGCACAATTTCTTGGCCTCGTTGGACAGGCCATCGCCAAGTGATTGAGAAATCTGCTCGCCAAGCGCCTTCACGACGTCGCCGAATGTCCCACCAGCGGAAAGAAGCTTGATGTCTCGGCGGCTCACCACGCAGGTGGTGAGGTTCATTTCCGCGTCGAAACTAAGTCGGGCCGAGACGTTACCTTTCAGGGCCGCAGCGTCCGATGTGCGGCAAGTCAGTGAACCTATGGCTCTTGCTGTCGCAAGATCCCCTTTCACGTCGACGGCGAATTCTTCGATTTCGACTTTCTCGAATTTGTCCACACCGATGCTGAACAGCCCAGTCTTTACCTTTAGCGACTGGCAAGGCTGGGCTTTCTCTATCGCATTCTCGAGGGCGTTTCCGGCCTCCGCAGACGACGATAGGGCCAGCAACACGGAAGTGACGAGAAAAACTCGCCAGAGTCCGGATGGTCCAGGCGATACAGGTTTGTTCGGTGTGGCCATAGCCGTCAGCCCTCGCGGGTTCATGCTAACTCTCCTTCCATCGATCCGTGGATATGCTTTTGTTCTTGGCGCATGGCCCACGGCCCTGCGCCAGTTCGTCGTCGGTCAGGGCGGCGCGAGCGTACCGTCTGGATCGACATCCTCCTTCCGCTCGCTGCGGATGAAGTGATCGAGGCGCGTTACCGTTTCGAACTCGGCGTGGTTGCGATATGAGCCGAATTTGAAATATTCGCGCTCCTTCGCGAGAAAGGGCTTAAAGCCGATAACGCCCTCGGTTTTGGAGATCTTTTTCCCGTCAGCCCAGATTTCAATCAGACCTGTTTTGTCGGAGACCAGACGCAGGTGATAAACCATCGTCGTCCATTTGCCGAACGGATCGGGTAGCGAATTATAGCGGGTGACCGACAACCCTTGCGCACAGCCGGTCAGGCCCGGGAGCGACAACGGGGCTGCTCCATGGGCGAGATCCTCGGCGTCATGGCCGACCGACAGCATCTGGTTTTTCATCAACGAGAAGAGTTGCGCCGGCTTGACGAGCGTATGTGCATTGCCGAATCCGGGTTCGACCGGCGCGGTCTCCTGCGAGGCGATGAAAACGCGGCAAAGGACGTTCTTCGGGTCACGGTTCGGATCGGCGTTATCCTGTTCGATGGAGACGGTGAAAGCTCGGCCGTTGAAACGCTGGGCAAGGATAGGAGCGTCTTGCGGGGAGTTTGTTTGTTTCCATTGTCCGATCACAAATCGTCCTGTGGTCGGCGTGATGCTTGCATCGACGAACATGTCGAAACGGTACCAAATGTCGGTGCCCATCGGCGCCAGAACCTTCTCCGCTTCCCACAGTTCCGAGCGTTCGCTGCCATCGCGATCGTAGGTGCCGTCTTCACGCGCGCATCCTTTGGGATGCCAGGCAAAGGCCAGCACATTATTTTGCGGCAGCGCCCTGACGATCTGTGTTGCCGCTGACCTTGCCTCATCCGGGATTTTGCCGAAGGAGAACCTGTTTTCGTCCCGACCGCATGAAAACCAGTTGTCGGACACGCTCGTGGCATCGAACTCGTCTCGGACGGTCGGCGACGCCGCATTCGCATTCGGAGCGCCCGCAATCAGCATGACGGCCAGCGCATAACTCAGTTGCATTTTCAATGGCCGGTCCTCCTAGTTCATCTTGATGGCTAGACTGCTGGGGCAGTGATCGGAGAGGCGCACCTTGTCGCCCGGCGTCGGGTTGGGCCAGGGAAATTGCTTTTCCGATTCCGGCACGATCATGGCTGCGGCCCGGGTGCCGTAGAGGAAGAACTCGATGGGAAGAATGTTATAGTCGTCGGGGTTGGCGATGCCGGATGGGTTCGGCTGGCGGAATTCGCGCCAACATGTCGACATGTTTTCATAGGGCTGCCGGAAGAGTTGAGCATCCGACCGCGGATCCCTGTCGTGACCGGTCTTGTCGGCGCTATAGCCGCTCAGTGCAATCCAAACTTCATCGGGGATCGCACCCGGCTGCGCGTCGAGGCGGCGATTAAAGTCACCGACAATCATCCACGCTTCACCCGCGGTTTCGCGCGCCTCGATCCATTTGCGAAGCGGATACATCTGCTGTCCCAAGGTATCGCATGCCCGGCTGGCTGGCTGTCCAGTTGCCGGATCAGTGTTCCAGAGTTTGAAACTGATAAAGTCGTCGAAGCAGCCACTCTTGAGATGAACATCAAGCACCCGCACCGTCGAGCCGCCCGGTGATTGGATCGTGACGTCCAGGCCCCACCGGATCCGGCGGATCGTTCCGTTGTCGTCAAAGGTGACATCGAGCGGTTTATAATCTGCCGCAGAAATGATCTTCAGCTGTGAGTTCGGCCGCAAGGCCACTGCCGGGTATTGAACGCGCGTCGCAGTCGTCGGCTTGACAGCGGTCATGCCATTCTTGGTACAAACTGGAGCGATATTCTGGCCCTCGGCTTCCGCAAATTGGCCACTGATGCAATGCTCCCAACCTTCGGCCACTGGAAAAACCGCGTCCAGCGCAGACGGGCTTGTGACCTCTTGTAGAAACAGGACATCTGCGGATACAGCGTCACGCCAGTGTCTGAGGTCGGCGTAATCCTGCTGCGTGCGGATATGATCATCGGGAAAAACGGTCTTGGGGTCGCCGGGGTAGACCAGCGTTTGAATGTTCCAGTTGCCGAGTGTGAAATCCGCCGCCACGGCCTGGATCGGCGCGGCCATTCCGAAAAGCGCTACACATATCAAACGTCCCAGCATTTTTCCCTCCGAGATCTTGGTCATTCACGCGGCATGTCGCCATCCACATCTGCAAGGTGCACGTCGTCGGACGCTTTGCCCTCAGTCTTTCGTGCTCAGCAACGACCGTTCTTCATTGAGCTTGTCTTCGCGCGGGGGCGGCATTTCAGCGTCGGGTCCTTGCTCAATGCGGGCGAGGAACCGAACGGCACTCCTGCTTGGCATGAACAGGTAGGCTCCACCGCGCACCCGCACGAAATCCTTTATCCCCGTCAGGTTCAGCGGGCCGCGCGCCGATGGGATCGTCAGCCGCCCCATGCCGCCCCCACGACCGGTGATCGG
>NZ_LNCD01000044.1 GCF_001542405.1 Rhizobium altiplani | reverse complement strand
AGGCCGGCGACGTTGATTGAAACCTTCGAGGTCCAGACGCTGCTATACGGCGGCTTGAGCAAACACCCTTATGCGAGATGTCTTGCGATCAAATTTTCCGACGACCCCAAACAGGCATGCGCCTGGCTAGAATCGATCGAGGACCAGATCACCTTCGGAGATCAACCCCCGGCCGACAAGGTGTTGATTTTCGCGCTGACGGCGGATGGCTTGAAACGCTTGGGCCTGCCTTCCGATGTCGGGGACTCCTTCCCGACCGCATTCCGCTTGGGGATGGGTTCGCCCGGCCGGGCCAACCTGCTTGCCGATACCGGCGATGACAAAGCCGGCACATGGCTGTGGGGCGGGCCGGAAAAAGCAATCGACGCGACGCTGCTGCTTTACGCAGATTCACAAACCACTCTTGTCTCATATGCCAGCGAGTTGAGCTCGGGCATCGATGCCGCCGGAGGAAAGGTGCTGCATCAGGTGACACCGACGCCATTGCCGAAGCCAAGGCCGGGTGAAACGGCAGCGCAAATGGTCAGGGAGCCCTTTGGCTTTGCCGATGGCATTTCGCAACCGATCATAAAGGGCACGCGGCGCTGGATGCGCCAGTCGGATGCCATCCATGCGGTCGAGCCAGGGGAATTCCTGCTCGGCTATCCCGACACGCGCGGCTTCTTCCCGCCATCGCCGCAGGTGCCGGCCGCGATGGACCCTGACAATCTTCTGCCGCTCGCCGATCCGAAGCATTCCCGCGGCGCTTTTCAGCCCGATTTCGCGACGAGCGGCGCGGCTGCCGCCCGTGACCTCGGGCGAAACGGGACTTTCCTGGTCATCCGCCAGCTTGCGCAATATGTCGATGACTTTAACGATTACGTCGACGACGCGGCTAAACGCTATGCCGGTCATCCCGCGGTTCCGGATCAACTCGATCCAGAGCTTTTGCCGGAATGGATCGGCGCCAAGATGGTCGGTCGCTGGAAGGATGGTTCCTCGCTGGTGCGCTACCCGCATGGTCCAGCAACGAGAAAGTACGATGGCGCAGCGTTTCGGCCCGACAACGATTTCCTGCCTGGGGCCGAGGATCCGCTCGGCGAGCGCTGTCCCTTCGGCGCTCACATTCGGCGGTCCAATCCTCGTGACAGTCTGGCGCCGGGCTCAAAGGATGAGCTTTCGATCGTCAATCGCCATCGCATCCTGCGCGTTGGACGAGGCTTTGACGCAGTTGGCGGTAGCGATCCGGAGGAACAAAAGCCCGGTCTCCTTTTCATGTGCCTCAATGCCGACATCGAACGTCAGTTCGAATTCGTTCAGCAGACCTGGGCCACAGCCTGGCAGTTTCACGGATTGGAAAACGAAGTCGATCCGATCACCGGTCGTGGGGGCGGCATGGGGCGGCTGACGATCCCATCGGCGCGCGGCCCGCTGAACCTGACGGGGATAAAGGATTTCGTGCGGGTGCGCGGTGGAGCCTACCTGTTCATGCCAAGCAGGAGTGCCGTTCGGTTCCTCGCCCGCATTGAGCAAGGACCCGACGCTGAAATGCCGCCCCCGCGCGAAGACAAGCTCAATGAAGAACGGTCGTTGCTGAGCACGAAAGACTGAGGGCAAAGCGTCCGACGACGTGCACCTTGCAGATGTGGATGGCGACATGCCGCGTGAATGACCAAGATCTCGGAGGGAAAAATGCTGGGACGTTTGATATGTGTAGCGCTTTTCGGAATGGCCGCGCCGATCCAGGCCGTGGCGGCGGATTTCACACTCGGCAACTGGAACATTCAAACGCTGGTCTACCCCGGCGACCCCAAGACCGTTTTTCCCGATGATCATATCCGCACGCAGCAGGATTACGCCGACCTCAGACACTGGCGTGACGCTGTATCCGCAGATGTCCTGTTTCTACAAGAGGTCACAAGCCCGTCTGCGCTGGACGCGGTTTTTCCAGTGGCCGAAGGTTGGGAGCATTGCATCAGTGGCCAATTTGCGGAAGCCGAGGGCCAGAATATCGCTCCAGTTTGTACCAAGAATGGCATGACCGCTGTCAAGCCGACGACTGCGACGCGCGTTCAATACCCGGCAGTGGCCTTGCGGCCGAACTCACAGCTGAAGATCATTTCTGCGGCAGATTATAAACCGCTCGATGTCACCTTTGACGACAACGGAACGATCCGCCGGATCCGGTGGGGCCTGGACGTCACGATCCAATCACCGGGCGGCTCGACGGTGCGGGTGCTTGATGTTCATCTCAAGAGTGGCTGCTTCGACGACTTTATCAGTTTCAAACTCTGGAACACTGATCCGGCAACTGGACAGCCAGCCAGCCGGGCATGCGATACCTTGGGACAGCAGATGTATCCGCTTCGCAAATGGATCGAGGCGCGCGAAACCGCGGGTGAAGCGTGGATGATTGTCGGTGACTTTAATCGCCGCCTCGACGCGCAGCCGGGTGCGATCCCCGATGAAGTTTGGATTGCACTGAGCGGCTATAGCGCCGACAAGACCGGTCACGACAGGGATCCGCGGTCGGATGCTCAACTCTTCCGGCAGCCCTATGAAAACATGTCGACATGTTGGCGCGAATTCCGCCAGCCGAACCCATCCGGCATCGCCAACCCCGACGACTATAACATTCTTCCCATCGAGTTCTTCCTCTACGGCACCCGGGCCGCAGCCATGATCGTGCCGGAATCGGAAAAGCAATTTCCCTGGCCCAACCCGACGCCGGGCGACAAGGTGCGCCTCTCCGATCACTGCCCCAGCAGTCTAGCCATCAAGATGAACTAGGAGGACCGGCCATTGAAAATGCAACTGAGTTATGCGCTGGCCGTCATGCTGATTGCGGGCGCTCCGAATGCGAATGCGGCGTCGCCGACCGTCCGAGACGAGTTCGATGCCACGAGCGTGTCCGACAACTGGTTTTCATGCGGTCGGGACGAAAACAGGTTCTCCTTCGGCAAAATCCCGGATGAGGCAAGGTCAGCGGCAACACAGATCGTCAGGGCGCTGCCGCAAAATAATGTGCTGGCCTTTGCCTGGCATCCCAAAGGATGCGCGCGTGAAGACGGCACCTACGATCGCGATGGCAGCGAACGCTCGGAACTGTGGGAAGCGGAGAAGGTTCTGGCGCCGATGGGCACCGACATTTGGTACCGTTTCGACATGTTCGTCGATGCAAGCATCACGCCGACCACAGGACGATTTGTGATCGGACAATGGAAACAAACAAACTCCCCGCAAGACGCTCCTATCCTTGCCCAGCGTTTCAACGGCCGAGCTTTCACCGTCTCCATCGAACAGGATAACGCCGATCCGAACCGTGACCCGAAGAACGTCCTTTGCCGCGTTTTCATCGCCTCGCAGGAGACCGCGCCGGTCGAACCCGGATTCGGCAATGCACATACGCTCGTCAAGCCGGCGCAACTCTTCTCGTTGATGAAAAACCAGATGCTGTCGGTCGGCCATGACGCCGAGGATCTCGCCCATGGAGCAGCCCCGTTGTCGCTCCCGGGCCTGACCGGCTGTGCGCAAGGGTTGTCGGTCACCCGCTATAATTCGCTACCCGATCCGTTCGGCAAATGGACGACGATGGTTTATCACCTGCGTCTGGTCTCCGACAAAACAGGTCTGATTGAAATCTGGGCTGACGGGAAAAAGATCTCCAAAACCGAGGGCGTTATCGGCTTTAAGCCCTTTCTCGCGAAGGAGCGCGAATATTTCAAATTCGGCTCATATCGCAACCACGCCGAGTTCGAAACGGTAACGCGCCTCGATCACTTCATCCGCAGCGAGCGGAAGGAGGATGTCGATCCAGACGGTACGCTCGCGCCGCCCTGACCGACGACGAACTGGCGCAGGGCCGTGGGCCATGCGCCAAGAACAAAAGCATATCCACGGATCGATGGAAGGAGAGTTAGCATGAACCCGCGAGGGCTGACGGCTATGGCCACACCGAACAAACCTGTATCGCCTGGACCATCCGGACTCTGGCGAGTTTTTCTCGTCACTTCCGTGTTGCTGGCCCTATCGTCGTCTGCGGAGGCCGGAAACGCCCTCGAGAATGCGATAGAGAAAGCCCAGCCTTGCCAGTCGCTAAAGGTAAAGACTGGGCTGTTCAGCATCGGTGTGGACAAATTCGAGAAAGTCGAAATCGAAGAATTCGCCGTCGACGTGAAAGGGGATCTTGCGACAGCAAGAGCCATAGGTTCACTGACTTGCCGCACATCGGACGCTGCGGCCCTGAAAGGTAACGTCTCGGCCCGACTTAGTTTCGACGCGGAAATGAACCTCACCACCTGCGTGGTGAGCCGCCGAGACATCAAGCTTCTTTCCGCTGGTGGGACATTCGGCGACGTCGTGAAGGCGCTTGGCGAGCAGATTTCTCAATCACTTGGCGATGGCCTGTCCAACGAGGCCAAGAAATTGTGCGAGTAGCACGTGCGACAGCAAGAGGGGAACGGTAAATGAGCGAAACATCTGCGGGAGATGCCGGAACGTTCCTAAAGGATCCAGTCGTCCGGCTTGCCCTCATTACTCTGGCGGGTCTTGTTCTAGCCCTATGGATCGCACGCGCGCCCACGAGCTATACCGGCAAGCTCCCGTTGATCGGCGACTATATTCCTCTCAAACTGAATGCCGTGTACTTCAT
>NZ_LNCD01000043.1 GCF_001542405.1 Rhizobium altiplani | reverse complement strand
AGGCCGGCGACGTTGATTGAAACCTTCGAGGTCCAGACGCTGCTATACGGCGGCTTGAGCAAACACCCTTATGCGAGATGTCTTGCGATCAAATTTTCCGACGACCCCAAACAGGCATGCGCCTGGCTAGAATCGATCGAGGACCAGATCACCTTCGGAGATCAACCCCCGGCCGACAAGGTGTTGATTTTCGCGCTGACGGCGGATGGCTTGAAACGCTTGGGCCTGCCTTCCGATGTCGGGGACTCCTTCCCGACCGCATTCCGCTTGGGGATGGGTTCGCCCGGCCGGGCCAACCTGCTTGCCGATACCGGCGATGACAAAGCCGGCACATGGCTGTGGGGCGGGCCGGAAAAAGCAATCGACGCGACGCTGCTGCTTTACGCAGATTCACAAACCACTCTTGTCTCATATGCCAGCGAGTTGAGCTCGGGCATCGATGCCGCCGGAGGAAAGGTGCTGCATCAGGTGACACCGACACCGTTGCCGCAGCCGAGACCGGGCGAAACGGCAGCGCAAATGGTCAGAGAGCCCTTTGGCTTCGCCGACGGCATATCACAACCGATCATAAAGGGTACGCGGCGCTGGATGCGCCAGTCGGACGCCATTCATGCCGTTGAGCCGGGAGAATTCTTGCTTGGTTATCCCGACACGCGCGGCTTCTTCCCGCCATCGCCGCAGGTGCCGGCCGCGATGGACCACGACAATCTTTTGCCGCTCGCCGATCCGAAGCACTCCCGCGGCACTTATCAGCCGGATTTCGAAATGAGCAGCGCGACTGCCGCCCGTGACCTCGGACGAAACGGCACGTTCCTGGTGATCCGTCAGCTCGCACAGTATGTCGATGTCTTCAACGATTACGTGAATGATGCGGCCGCCCGCTATGCCGGCCATCCGGCAATCCCGGATCAGCTCGAACCGCAGCTGTTGCCGGAATGGATCGGTGCGAAGATGGTCGGTCGCTGGAAGGACGGTTCCTCGCTGGTGCGGTATCCGAATGGTCCGGCAACGGGGAAACAGCATGGCGAAACGTTTCGCCCTGACAACGATTTCCTTCCTGGGGCCGAGGATCCACTCGGCGCGCGTTGTCCCTTGGGGGCCCACATTCGCCGATCCAATCCACGCGACAGTCTGGCGCCGGGCTCAAAGGATGAGCTTTCGATCGTCAATCGTCATCGCATCCTGCGCGTTGGACGAGGCTTCGACGCAGTTGGCGGTAGCGATCCGGAGGAGCAAAAGCCCGGTCTCCTTTTCATGTGCCTCAACGCCGACATCGAACGTCAATTCGAATTCGTTCAGCAGACCTGGGCCACAGCCTGGCAGTTCCACGGATTGGAAAACGAAGTCGATCCGATCACCGGTCGTGGGGGCGGCATGGGGCGGCTGACGATCCCATCGGCGCGCGGCCCGCTGAACCTGACGGGGATAAAGGATTTCGTGCGGGTGCGCGGTGGAGCCTACCTGTTCATGCCAAGCAGGAGTGCCGTTCGGTTCCTCGCCCGCATTGAGCAAGGACCCGACGCTGAAATGCCGCCCCCGCGCGAAGACAAGCTCAATGAAGAACGGTCGTTGCTGAGCACGAAAGACTGAGGGCAAAGCGTCCGACGACGTGCACCTTGCAGATGTGGATGGCGACATGCCGCGTGAATGACCAAGATCTCGGAGGGAAAAATGCTGGGACGTTTGATATGTGTAGCGCTTTTCGGAATGGCCGCGCCGATCCAGGCCGTGGCGGCGGATTTCACACTCGGCAACTGGAACATTCAAACGCTGGTCTACCCCGGCGACCCCAAGACCGTTTTTCCCGATGATCATATCCGCACGCAGCAGGATTACGCCGACCTCAGACACTGGCGTGACGCTGTATCCGCAGATGTCCTGTTTCTACAAGAGGTCACAAGCCCGTCTGCGCTGGACGCGGTTTTTCCAGTGGCCGAAGGTTGGGAGCATTGCATCAGTGGCCAATTTGCGGAAGCCGAGGGCCAGAATATCGCTCCAGTTTGTACCAAGAATGGCATGACCGCTGTCAAGCCGACGACTGCGACGCGCGTTCAATACCCGGCAGTGGCCTTGCGGCCGAACTCACAGCTGAAGATCATTTCTGCGGCAGATTATAAACCGCTCGATGTCACCTTTGACGACAACGGAACGATCCGCCGGATCCGGTGGGGCCTGGACGTCACGATCCAATCACCGGGCGGCTCGACGGTGCGGGTGCTTGATGTTCATCTCAAGAGTGGCTGCTTCGACGACTTTATCAGTTTCAAACTCTGGAACACTGATCCGGCAACTGGACAGCCAGCCAGCCGGGCATGCGATACCTTGGGACAGCAGATGTATCCGCTTCGCAAATGGATCGAGGCGCGCGAAACCGCGGGTGAAGCGTGGATGATTGTCGGTGACTTTAATCGCCGCCTCGACGCGCAGCCGGGTGCGATCCCCGATGAAGTTTGGATTGCACTGAGCGGCTATAGCGCCGACAAGACCGGTCACGACAGGGATCCGCGGTCGGATGCTCAACTCTTCCGGCAGCCCTATGAAAACATGTCGACATGTTGGCGCGAATTCCGCCAGCCGAACCCATCCGGCATCGCCAACCCCGACGACTATAACATTCTTCCCATCGAGTTCTTCCTCTACGGCACCCGGGCCGCAGCCATGATCGTGCCGGAATCGGAAAAGCAATTTCCCTGGCCCAACCCGACGCCGGGCGACAAGGTGCGCCTCTCCGATCACTGCCCCAGCAGTCTAGCCATCAAGATGAACTAGGAGGACCGGCCATTGAAAATGCAACTGAGTTATGCGCTGGCCGTCATGCTGATTGCGGGCGCTCCGAATGCGAATGCGGCGTCGCCGACCGTCCGAGACGAGTTCGATGCCACGAGCGTGTCCGACAACTGGTTTTCATGCGGTCGGGACGAAAACAGGTTCTCCTTCGGCAAAATCCCGGATGAGGCAAGGTCAGCGGCAACACAGATCGTCAGGGCGCTGCCGCAAAATAATGTGCTGGCCTTTGCCTGGCATCCCAAAGGATGCGCGCGTGAAGACGGCACCTACGATCGCGATGGCAGCGAACGCTCGGAACTGTGGGAAGCGGAGAAGGTTCTGGCGCCGATGGGCACCGACATTTGGTACCGTTTCGACATGTTCGTCGATGCAAGCATCACGCCGACCACAGGACGATTTGTGATCGGACAATGGAAACAAACAAACTCCCCGCAAGACGCTCCTATCCTTGCCCAGCGTTTCAACGGCCGAGCTTTCACCGTCTCCATCGAACAGGATAACGCCGATCCGAACCGTGACCCGAAGAACGTCCTTTGCCGCGTTTTCATCGCCTCGCAGGAGACCGCGCCGGTCGAACCCGGATTCGGCAATGCACATACGCTCGTCAAGCCGGCGCAACTCTTCTCGTTGATGAAAAACCAGATGCTGTCGGTCGGCCATGACGCCGAGGATCTCGCCCATGGAGCAGCCCCGTTGTCGCTCCCGGGCCTGACCGGCTGTGCGCAAGGGTTGTCGGTCACCCGCTATAATTCGCTACCCGATCCGTTCGGCAAATGGACGACGATGGTTTATCACCTGCGTCTGGTCTCCGACAAAACAGGTCTGATTGAAATCTGGGCTGACGGGAAAAAGATCTCCAAAACCGAGGGCGTTATCGGCTTTAAGCCCTTTCTCGCGAAGGAGCGCGAATATTTCAAATTCGGCTCATATCGCAACCACGCCGAGTTCGAAACGGTAACGCGCCTCGATCACTTCATCCGCAGCGAGCGGAAGGAGGATGTCGATCCAGACGGTACGCTCGCGCCGCCCTGACCGACGACGAACTGGCGCAGGGCCGTGGGCCATGCGCCAAGAACAAAAGCATATCCACGGATCGATGGAAGGAGAGTTAGCATGAACCCGCGAGGGCTGACGGCTATGGCCACACCGAACAAACCTGTATCGCCTGGACCATCCGGACTCTGGCGAGTTTTTCTCGTCACTTCCGTGTTGCTGGCCCTATCGTCGTCTGCGGAGGCCGGAAACGCCCTCGAGAATGCGATAGAGAAAGCCCAGCCTTGCCAGTCGCTAAAGGTAAAGACTGGGCTGTTCAGCATCGGTGTGGACAAATTCGAGAAAGTCGAAATCGAAGAATTCGCCGTCGACGTGAAAGGGGATCTTGCGACAGCAAGAGCCATAGGTTCACTGACTTGCCGCACATCGGACGCTGCGGCCCTGAAAGGTAACGTCTCGGCCCGACTTAGTTTCGACGCGGAAATGAACCTCACCACCTGCGTGGTGAGCCGCCGAGACATCAAGCTTCTTTCCGCTGGTGGGACATTCGGCGACGTCGTGAAGGCGCTTGGCGAGCAGATTTCTCAATCACTTGGCGATGGCCTGTCCAACGAGGCCAAGAAATTGTGCGAGTAGCACGTGCGACAGCAAGAGGGGAACGGTAAATGAGCGAAACATCTGCGGGAGATGCCGGAACGTTCCTAAAGGATCCAGTCGTCCGGCTTGCCCTCATTACTCTGGCGGGTCTTGTTCTAGCCCTATGGATCGCACGCGCGCCCACGAGCTATACCGGCAAGCTCCCGTTGATCGGCGACTATATTCCTCTCAAACTGAATGCCGTGTACTTCAT
>NZ_LNCD01000042.1 GCF_001542405.1 Rhizobium altiplani | reverse complement strand
GATGCGACCGAGAAGGGCGGTGTTGCCAATGGCTCGGGTGGTTCTGTCGCCAGTGGCAACGTACTGACTAACGACACCGATCCTGACGCCGGCGACACCAAGACGGTCACGGCAGTCAGCTTCGGCTCAACAACAGGCACGCTCGGCACCGCACTTGCCGGTGCCTATGGCAGTCTCGTCCTCGCGGCCTCGGGTGCCTATACCTATACGATCAACGAAATCAACTCCGCGGTGCAGGCGCTGCGGCTGTCGACCAACACGCTGAGCGAGGTTTTCAGCTACACCATGCGTGACACCGCCGGGGCCACCGCCACGGCCGCGCTGACGATCACCATCCACGGCGCCGACGACGCGCCGGTTCTGGCGGTCCAGACCGCCACCCAGAATGCCACGGTCAATACCGCCTTCTCGTTCGCGTTAGCGGCCGGCACCTTCACCGATGTCGACAGCGGCGAAACGCTCACCTACACGGCAACATCTGCCGACGGCTCGGTTCTTCCCACCTGGCTGAGCTTCAACGCCGCGACGCAGACCTTCAGCGGTACGCCGACGGCAACAGGCACCTCAGGCATCAAGGTGACGGCAACCGACATTGCCGGCCTCGCCACCAGCGAGACCTTCAATATTACCACGACGATCGCGGGCAACACGACGCCGACGGCGGTTGCCGACGCTGGCGATGCGACCGAGAAGGGCGGCATTGCCAATGGTTCGGGCGGTTCTGTCGCCAGCGGCAACGTGCTTGCCAACGACACCGATCCGGATCAAAACGACACCAAGGCCGTCACGGCGATCAGCTTCGGCGCGACGACAGGCACGCTCGGCACCGCACTTTCCGGCACCTATGGCAGCCTGCTGATCGATGCGACAGGCGCCTATAGCTATACGATCAACGAGACCAACTCCGCGGTGCAGGCGCTGCGGCAATCGACCAACACGCTGAACGAGGTCTTCAGTTACACCATGCGTGACGCCGCAGGCGCCACCGCCACGGCCTCACTGACGATCACCATCCACGGTGCCGACGACGCCCCTGTTCTGGCGGCCCAGACCGCCACCCAGAATGCCACGGCCGGCACCGCCTTCTCCTTCGTGCTGCCGGCCGGCACCTTCACCGATGTCGACAGCGGCGACACGCTTACCTACACGGCAACCTCTGCCAACGGCACCGCTCTTCCCACCTGGCTGAGCTTCAATGCCTCGACGCGCACCTTCAGCGGTACGCCGACGACATCAGGCACGTCAGACATCAAGGTGACGGCAACCGACATTGCCGGCCTCGCCACCAGCGAGACCTTCAGCATCAATACGGCGGCAGCGCCTGTGACCTATAGCTTGTTCAGCGCTTCCAGCACACCGGCCCAGACGAACCTCAACGATGGCCAGCAACTCGAGCTCGGCGTCAAGTTCCAGGCAAACGTTGCCGGCGATATCACCGGTATCAAGTTCTACCGCAGCGCCAACGACAACGGCCAGAACGTCGTCGACCTGTGGACGACCGGAGGCACCAAGCTCGCCACCGCCACCTATTCCGGCACCACCGGCAGCGGCTGGCAGACGGTGAACTTTGCAACGCCGGTCACCATCACCGCCAACACTACCTATGTGGCGTCCTACCACACGACTGGTGCCTATGTGGCGACCGACGGCTTTTTCACCAGCGACGTCACCAACGGTCCTCTGACGGCCCTCTCAAGTGCCGCCGCCGGTGGGAACGGCGTCTACAGCTATGGCGGGTCCGCGACCGCGGGTCTCTTCCCGACCAGCACCTTTGATTCGGCGAACTACTGGGCCGACGTGGTCTTCCGGCCGCAACTCGCAGCGTGATGAGTCGGCCGAAGTGAGAGGCCGACTTCAGATGCAATGAATGCAATGCAGGTTCTTGCCGCGGCAAATATCCGTCGCAAATGCCGACATCGAAAGGATGCCGATGGAAGGAACAAAGAGGCTGCCGGTGACAGTGCTCGCCGGTTTTCTCGGGGCTGGCAAGACGGCACTCCTCAACCATGTACTGGCCAACCGCGAGGGCTTGCGGGTCGCCGTCATTGTCAACGACATGAGCGAAGTGAACATAGACGCCAGCCTCATTCGAGATGGCGGCTCCAACCTGTCGCATACGACAGAGACATTGGTCGAGCTGAGCAATGGTTGCATATGCTGCACCCTGCGCGACGACCTGTTGACGGAAGTTCGGCGACTGGCCGAGGAAGGGCGATACGACTATCTGTTGATCGAGGGGACTGGGATTGCCGAGCCACGCCCCATCGCCGCAACCTTTTCGTTCCGCGACGAAAACGGGATCTCCCTATCCGATTTTGCGAAACTTGACACGATGATCACAGTCGTCGACGCGGCAAGCCTTCTTGCCGACTACAGCAGCGCAGACCTGCTCCGTGATCATGGCCTGGAGCGTGACAGTGAGGACCGGCGAACCTTTATTGACCTTTTGGTCGATCAGATCGAATTTGCCGACGTTGTGGTAATCAACAAGGTCTCGGATACGACCGAAGACGTTCGCGCCGAGGTTCGCCGGGTGGTTGCCGCACTCAATCCGGATGCGCTCCAGGTGGAGACGGATTTCGGCAGGATTCCTCTCGCGACCGTTCTCAACACCGGCCGCTTCGATGAGGCAAAGGCAGCCGCCCACCCGTTGTGGCACAAGGAGCTCTACAGCCCAGGCACCCATGTTCCAGAGACGGAGGAATATGGGGTGTCGAGCTTTGTCTACAGGACAAGGCGTCCCTTCGATCCCATGCGATTTCGCGCATTCCTGGATGAGCCCTGGGCGGGCGTCATTCGCGCAAAGGGCCATTTCTGGCTTGCCACGCGCCCGCGTCACGTGGGTCTGCTGTCGGCTGCCGGAGTGCAGCGGCGCTGCGAACCGATGGGGCTCTGGTGGGCGGCGGTGCCCCGGCAAGATTGGCCTGTCCATCCGCAGTTTCGTGAACGTCTGGAGAGCCACTGGGACAGCGCCTGGGGTGATCGTCGGCAGGAGCTGGTGTTCATTGGTGTGGGCATGGATGAGACAGGCGTTCGCGGCGCGTTGGACGAGTGTCTGGCCAGTGCGGATCCGCGGGACTGGTCCGCACTCGAAGATCCGTTTCCGGTTTGGTAGCGCGGGCGGCACTATTTGCTCGTTGACCTCTCTGATGCTTTCGATGTTCCGTCTGACACCTTGCTCGAGGGCAATCCACCTGCATCGGCAATATATGCAAGTCTCCATGGCCTGTGGCCGAGCGACGATCTCGGCCTAACCCTTCTGCGGGAAGCCCGGCAGCGCCCCCGGGGGGTTGGGTGGGCAGCGTACACCATCAAGACGCACCATCTTGAAAAATCGGGTGCAATCGCGTACATCTTGAACATGTACGATTTAGGAGAAAGACGGAGATGCCCCAGGCTGCCGTAGATGACAACAAGCGCATGAATTTGCGGGTTTCGCCAGAAACGAAGGCCAAGCTCGTGCGCGCCGCTGCGCTGCGCAACACCGACCTGACCAACTTCGTGACCCAGACCGCCTTACGCGAAGCCGAAGCCGTGATCGAGGCGGCCGAGGTCGTTCGCCTGACCGCGCGCGATCATGCGCGCGTGCTCGAGCTGCTGGAAAATCCGCCCAAGCCCAATGCGAAGCTGCGGGCGGCAATAGCAGGGTTGCCTGACACTCTATGACGCTGCCCGCCTGGAGAGAGGAAGCCATCGCGAAATCGCATGATCGTCAGTCCTTCGATTGCGGCGATCCAACGATGAACGACTTTTTCCGACGCTATGCGCGTCAAAGCCACGAACAGAACGCCTCAAAGACATTCTGCGCGATCGACACTTCTGAGCCCAATCGTGTGTTGGGATTCTACACGATCGCCCCCTCCTCCGTGGTACACACAGGCGTGCCGGCGTCGATGACGAAGGGGCTGGCCCAGCATGAAGTTTCTGGGTTCAAGCTGGCTCGGATTGCAACGGATGTCTCCGTAGCAAGCCATGGATTGGGTGGCCAGCTTCTCGCGGCCGCGGCGCTTCGCTGCCTGCGGATCGCGTCCGAAGCCGGCGGCGTGCTACTGATTATCGACGCAAAGGGCGAGCGCGCTGCCCAATGGTATGGCAGCTATGGGGCCGAGCCGCTGAAGGACCAGCCGCTCACGCTTGTTATGCCGCTCGCCAGCTTCGCTGCCGATCTCAAGGGTAAGGGTCTCCTTTGACGGTCGCTCAAGCCTGTAACTTTGGACGGTCGATTGCAGGTTGTTTCTCTGATATTTGATAATACAACTGACCGTTCTTCTTCGAGAGTCGAAGCCACTTATTGCCGCACTCTGGAGCGTAAACTGCGCGCCACACGCACGCCATAAGACAAATCAACGGGGCCGCTCGTTATCTTCAGCGTGAGGCAACAGCCCCCTGCTTAGATAGACTGAGAGACACGCTCTACATGCTCCGGCTAGATGACAATGTCCTCTTTGTCTGGCTAACCCATTGATTCTTTGTAGGCTGTTTCATGCATTTGCGCCAAAAACAAGAGTCTCGGCACCTGTAACGAGAGCCCGGTTTTCAAAGCTAGCCGGAAGCCTGTTTCCCGGCGAAAATTCCACGATCTTGTCCTGCTCGTCATCGACTGAGTCTCAAGTAACTGTGACAAGTTGGACGACACAGCAAGAGCTCCATCCAATTCCAGCTTGCTGACTGGACTTTGAGCGGCAACGCTGCGCTACCGTATTTTCCCTTGCGAAGGACGCCCGTCGGCTACATGTTGGAGCCGTCTCGTAGTTCAAGAGGTAAGCTATGCCAACGGGTACAGTTAAATTCTTCAATTCCGACAAAGGGTTTGGCTTCATAAGCCCCGAGGGCGGTGGCAATGACGTGTTTGTGCACATCTCGGCCCTTCAGGCTTCTGGTATTCAATCCCTTCACGAAGGTCAGAAGGTCTCATTCGATACCGAGCCAGATAAAAGGGGTAAAGGCCCCAAAGCTATAAACCTCGAAGTGCTGTAATCCTTCAAACGCACTTTCGCACCCTCATCGGCGGACTTGATCTCGCCAACGATTGTGGAGGTGCCCATCCTTCAGCTTGCCCCGCGCGTTGTTGGCGACCAGTGCGGTTTGGCCAGCCGGCGATCCGTCGCTTGCCGACGTGTGGAGCAACTGAGCCCCGCGCGCCCCTTGCTACGTGGTTCGTTCACCCTAACTTATTAGGGAAGCATAGTCAGATTTAGCTTCGTCTCAAATTGTCCATGCAATAGGCACGCGGCTGCCACTACTTTGTCGCTCGAAAACCTTCTCCATCTGCCAGGTACCCCCCGCGAGTTTATCGCAAACCAGCGCCGGGACCGGTCTTCGGCACGCGCGAGGAGACATTCATGAACGATATTTCGAAAACTCTGGCCGATATGACCGCGGTTGAAAGATCAAGCCTGCTCGATACCGTAGCCGAGGCGCTCGAGGCTACGGCAGACGCGGCTGAGGATGTGGGCGATCTCCGCTTCGTCGCCAGCTCGCTATTCGTTGCGGCTACTATTCGAGGACTTTCCGGCGATATTCGACCTGAGGATATAAAGGCAGCAGAGATTCTTCTCGAGCAGGGCATCGTGCTCGTGCAGCAATTCTCAAATCGGAGAGGGCGCGATGCAATGCTCAATTAGCAGCGCGCCGTCGGAATAGAGCCGTCAGACCGTCAATCTTCAGGATACGCTCGATCATCCCTCTCCATCCGCTCTTCTGTCGGCTTAGAAAATATTAGTTCGCCGGATACCGTCAGAAGGCCCGAAAGTGCTGGTGCAGCTAGCGCGCTGGTCAGGTTCAAAGGCAGAGCTATGACGGACACTGCAGCCGCATATTCGGCCTTCTTGAAGAACACCAGAGGCATGGTTGCGCGCGCCACAGTGAATGCCCCGCTCCCGACTCCGAAAAGAAGTAGACAAGCGACTAATGTCGCCGGGCTAGGGCCGAATGCGAAAAGCACCAAAAGGCCGAGGGGATCATCGATCCGGCCACGATCCCGGTGGAAACCGCATTCCATCTTTTCCCGCCAACAAGGTCTTTGAGCCGGCCGCAAACCTTTAAAACCCCCATGTTGGTTTCCGCGCAGAACTGAGCCGGTTAGGCGCATAATTTCCATTGAGAATTTCCGACAAACCGGACGCGCTCGACACTACCGACTTGCCCTTGACGTTTCCGCAGCTTTGGGAAATGCTAAGACGTCAGACCAATTTTCAGGTCGACTGCCTATAAGAATTCTGGGAACCATGAAGGCACCACGCAGCGACAGGCCGGTTATCCGGCCGCTTCCGGCCATGGATCGGGCACGTCAGGTGACCGATGCACTGGCCGAGTATGTTCAGAGCGCGCAATTGAGGGCAGGCGATCGCCTGCCGGCGGAGCGCGAGCTGATGGCGGCGCTAATGGTGGGCCGTTCGACGATCCGCGAAGCGATCCGTCATTTCCAGGCGCTCGGCGTCATCGAAACCCGAAAGGGCAGCGGAACTTACCTGCTGAAACCGGTTTCGAAGGCGACAATCCATATGCCGCTGTCGCTTGATACCGGCCATCTGCGTAACGCTCTTTTGCAAACGCTCGAGGTGCGTCGCGGGATCGAGTGCGAGGCCTGCATGGTCGCCGCACGCAAGCGGACCGACAAGGATCTCATCCTGATCGAGCAGAACCTCAACGAGATGGAGCGCGTCCACATAGAGAAGGGCACGTCGGGGCCTGAAGACCTTGCCTTCCATCTGGCGATCTACGATGCCACCCACAATCCGCTTTTCCGCCAGCTTCTCGAGCAGATGCGCGAGACATTCTGGCAGTTCTGGGAGCATCCCTTCGAGCGCGAGGACTTCGCCCGCCGCTCGTTTCCCTTTCACCGCACACTCTTCAACGCGATCGCTGCCCGGGACGCCGAGGCCGCGCGTGAAGAGACACTGAAGATCCTCGGGGTCGTCGAGGAAGATATCAAGGAAATGTCGAAATGAACAACGGCGCAGACGCGTTCGATCTTGCCTCGCTCATCACAGCACACGACGAAGGAAACTTCGCCGAAGCCGTCGTGCCACCGATCTTTCAGACGTCGCTTTTTACCTTTTCAGACTATGACGACATGATCTCCTCCTATCGGGGCGAAAAGGTCCGGCCGATCTATACGCGCGGCCTCAACCCGACGGTTCGCATGTTCGAGGAAATGCTGGCAAAGCTCGAGGGCGCTGAAGATGCGCTCGGCTTTGCCAGCGGCATGGCAGCGATCTCCTCGGCGGTGCTCTCCTTCGTCGAGCCGGGCGACCGGATCGTTGCCGTCAAGCACGTCTATCCCGATGCTTTCCGCCTGTTCGGCACGATCCTGAAGCGCATGAAGGTCGAGGTGACCTATGTCGATGGCCGCGATGAAGAGGCGGTAGCCAAGGCGCTGCCCGGCGCCAAGGTCTTCTACATGGAAAGCCCGACCAGTTGGGTGATGGAAGCCCATGATGTCGGCGCGCTCGCGGCCCTTGCCAGGAAGCATGGCGTCGTCACCATGATCGACAATAGCTGGGCGAGCCCATACTTCCAGCAGCCGATTTCACTTGGCGTCGATATCGTCATCCATTCGGCCTCGAAATACCTCGGCGGCCACAGCGACGTCGTTGCCGGTGTCGTTGCCGGCTCGAAGGAGATGATCGCCCGCATCAAGGCAGAGGCCTACCCCTATCTCGGCGGCAAGCTCTCGCCGTTTGACGCATGGCTTCTGATCCGTGGCCTGCGCACATTGCCGATCCGTATGCGGGCGCATGAGGCGGCCGCGATGACGATCGCCAGGCGCCTGCAGGAACTCGACGTGGTGGAGACGGTCTGCCATCCGGGCCTTGCCAACCGGCTTCCGGCTGGCCTCAACGGCACGTCGGGCCTGTTTTCCTTCATATTCCGCGAGGGCGTCGATATCCGCGCCTTCGCCGATCACCTCAAGCTCTTCAAACTGGGAGTGAGCTGGGGTGGGCATGAAAGCCTGATCGTACCAGGCGAGGTCGTCCTTCAGCAGAAGGCGCAACCGAATTCCGCGCATACCTTCGGGATCCACGCGCGGTCAGTACGCCTTCACGTCGGCCTCGAAGGAACTGAGGCGCTGTGGAAGGACATCGAGGCGGCATTGGCGGTCGCCTCTTGAGTTGACAACCTGAAAAACCTGAAAAGGGGGAGCAAGCATGAAAAGACTGATCACCGCCACTCTACTCGCCACGATGATGGCCGGTACGGCGCTCGCCGATACCACGCTGAAACTGGTCGAGGTCATCACCAGCCCCGAACGAACCGAGACCCTGAAATCGATCGTCGGCAAGTTCGAGGCCGCAAACCCCGGCACCAAGGTCGACATCATCTCGCTGCCCTGGAACGAAGCCTTCCAGAAGTTCGCGACAATGGTTTCGGCCGGCGACACGCCAGACGTGATGGAAATGCCCGACACCTGGCTTTCGCTTTATGCCAACAACGGCATGCTCGAAAGCCTCGAGCCCTACCTTGCCAAATGGGAGCACACCAAGGGCCTGACGCCGCGCGCCCTTGAACTCGGCCGCGACGTCAAGAACACCGCCTACATGCTGCCCTACGGCTTCTACCTGCGTGCGCTGTTCTACAACAAGAACCTCTTCAAGGAAGCGGGCGTTTCCGAGCCGCCGAAGACGCTCGACGATTTCGTCGCAGCTTCCGAAAAGGTCTCCAAGCTCCCGGGCAAGTCCGGTTACTGCTTGCGCGGTGGTCCAGGCGGCCTGAACGGCTGGGTGATGTTCGGCGCGACAATGGCGGGCTCCAACAAGTTCTTCAACGAGGACGGCACCTCGACCATGAACAGCGAAGGCTGGGCAAAGGGTCTCGAATGGGTTGTCGATCTCTACAAGAAGGGCCTGACGCCGAAGGACAGCGTCAACTGGGGCTTCAATGAAACCGTCGCCGGCTTCTACTCGGGCACCTGCGCGATGCTCGACCAGGATCCGGATGCGCTGATCGCGGTTGCCCAGCGCATGAAGCCGGAAGATTTCGGCGTCACCAAGATGCCGGTCGGCCCGAGCGGCAAGGGCTTCACGACTATCGGCTTTGCCGGCTGGTCGATGTTCACCACCAGCCAGAACAAGGATCTCTCCTGGAAGCTGATCGAGACACTTGAATCGCCTGAGGGCAACATCGAGTGGAACAAGCGGACGGGCGCACTTCCGGTTCATACCTCGGCCGAGAAGGACCCCTTCTATGCCGGCGATCAGTTCAAGGGTTGGTTCGAGGAGCTGGCCGATCCGAATATCGTCCCGACCGTGATGCCGACCTACCTCGAAGAGTTCGCCTTCTTCAAGGATTCGCTCGCGATCAAGACGACCCAGCAGGCGCTTCTCGGCGACATCACGCCGAAGGAACTGGCTGACCAGTGGGCAGATTATCTGACCAAGGCACAGCAGAAGTTCCTCGCCAAGAAGTAACGGACCACCGGCGGCGGACCTGTCCGCCGCCTCCTTCCCTGTCTTGCGACGGCGCAACGAGCGCCGCAAAACGGATTTTGTCTGATGACCATGACTGCCGATACGCTGGAAAGGCGCCAGGACAGACGCCCCTGGCTGAAGCGCGTCGCCGATGCCTCCGAACCCTATCTCTACAGTGCGCCATCGCTGGTCTTGATCATTGCGGTGATGCTGGTGCCACTGGTGATCGGGGTGTCCTACGCGTTTCGTGACATCCAGCTGCTCAATCCCTTTTCGGGCGGCTTCATCGGGCTCGACCATTTCCGTGCACTCTCGCAAGATGCCGCTTTTTACGGTGCCTTGAAGAATACGCTGTTGTGGACGGGCGCCTCCGTCCTCCTGCAGTTCATCTTCGGCCTCATCCTCGCGCTTCTGCTCGACAAGCCGTTCTGGGGCAGGGGTGTCGTGCAGGCTCTGGTCTTTCTGCCTTGGGCTGTCCCATCCTTCCTCGCCGGTCTGAACTGGGCCTGGCTATTCAATCCCGTGATCGGGCCAATCCCGCACTGGCTGTTTGCGCTGGGGCTGATGAGCGAGCCTGCCAACATCCTCTCCGATCCGCAACATGCGATGTGGGGACCGATTATCGCCAATGTCTGGTGGGGCATTCCGTTCTTCGCGATCACCCTGCTTGCCGCACTGCAGGCGATCCCGCGCGATCTCTATGAGGCTGCCTCCATCGACGGCGCCGGCTGGTTCCAGCGGTTTCGTTCGATCACCTTGCCCTTCCTCGCACCGACGATTGCCATCACCGTGCTGCTGCGCACCGTCTGGGTCTCCAACTTCGCCGACCTGATCGTCGTCATGACCGGCGGCGGGCCGGCCGACCGGACGCAGATCGTCGCGAGCTACATCTTCACGCAGGCCTTCAAGCGCCTGGACTTCGGTTACGCCTCGGCAATAGCACTGGTGCTGCTCGTCCTGCTGCTCGCCTACTCGATGCTGATCATCCTGCTGCGGCAGACCCTGCTGAACAAGGATTGATGCCATGAAGCGATCCCTTCTCCCCACCATCGCGCATCGCCTGGCCATTCTCTGCTACATCGTCTTTGCGCTGTTTCCGCTGTTCTGGCTCCTCAAGGTGTCGGTGACGCCGAACGACCTGCTCTATACGGAAGGCGTCCGGATGTGGCCTTCACGGACAACCTTTGAGCATTATTCCTTCGTCATCCAGCACAGTGCCTTCCCGACCTTCTTCAAGAACAGCCTGATCGTGTCGGCCTCGACCGCCGTCGTCGTGACAATCTGCGCTTCGCTTTCGGGCTATGCGCTGTCGCGCTTCAACTTCCGGGCGAAGTACTGGATCGTCGCCTTGATGCTGCTGACGCAGATGTTCCCGCTTGTCATGCTGGTTGCGCCGATCTTCAAGATCCTGACGCCACTGCACCTGACAAACAGCCTGACCGGTCTCGTCGTCGTCTACACCGCCTTCAACGTGCCCTTTGCCACCTTCCTGATGCAGTCGTTCTTCGACGGCATTCCGAAGGATCTCGAGGAGGCAGCGATGATCGACGGCGCAACACAGTTTACGGCCTTCCGGCAGATCATCCTGCCGCTGACGCTTCCCGGCATCGCCGCAACGCTCGGCTTCGTCTTCACCGCTGCGTGGAGCGAACTGCTCTTTGCCCTCATGCTGATCAACGGCAACGACGCGGCGACCTTCCCGGTCGGGCTTTTGACCTTCGTTTCCAAATTCTCCGTGGATTTCGGGCAGATGATGGCGGCGGGCGTGCTCGCGCTCATCCCGGCCGGTCTCTTCTTCCTGCTCATCCAGCGTTATCTCGTCCAGGGCCTGACGGCCGGCGCGGTCAAGGGTTAATCAAAATGGCATCGATCGATATCCAGAACGTCAAGAAGGCCTATGGCCCCGTCAAAGTGCTGCATGACGTCGACCTCAGGATCAAGGACGGCGAGTTCGTCGTGCTTGTCGGCCCGTCGGGCTGCGGCAAGTCCACCCTGCTGCGCATGATCGCTGGCCTCGAGGACGTTACCGGCGGCGAGATCCGCATTGCCGGCAATCGCGTCAACGAGCTGCATCCGAAGGACCGCGACATTGCCATGGTGTTCCAGTCCTATGCGCTCTATCCGCACATGAATGTCGCCGGCAACATGAGCTACAGCCTGAAGCTTCGCAAAACCGCAAAGGAAAAGATCGCCAGCGCCGTCGGTGCTGCCGCCTCCAAGCTCGGCCTCGACCCGCTGCTCGAACGCCGGCCGAAGGCGCTTTCGGGCGGCCAGCGCCAGCGCGTCGCCATGGGCCGTGCCATCGTGCGCCAGCCGAAAGCCTTCCTCTTCGATGAGCCGCTGTCGAACCTCGACGCGCGCCTGCGCGAACAGATGCGCGCGGAAATCAAGAAACTGCATGGCGACCTGAAGGCGACCTCGATCTATGTCACCCACGACCAGATCGAGGCGATGACGCTCGCTGACAGGATCGTTGCCATGCATGGCGGTGTCGTGCAGCAGGTCGGCAGCCCGCTCGAACTCTACGATACCCCCGCCAACCTCTTCGTCGCCGGCTTCATCGGCTCGCCAGGCATGAATTTCCTGGACGCGACCTACACAGACGCTGGGGTCCGCCTGAAGGACGGAACGGTTGTCCCGCTCGCTGCGCCGCTATCGCTGACAAACGGTGCTAAAGTCACGCTTGGCATTCGTCCGGAGCATGTTGTGATTACAAGCGAAGGCGGTCTGAACGCGAACGTCGAATTGGTCGAGCCGACCGGTTTCGGCATCATCCTGCATCTGTCGCTGCACGGCCTGCCATTCAAGATCTTCACGCTCGACCGGGCGGCGTTGACATCCGGCCCGACAATCAACGTCTCGTTCCCCGCGCAGCATCTGCACGTCTTCGATGCCGATGGAAACAGGGCGAAGTAGGGCGAACAGCCTCAGCCGTGGGCGAGGCTGCCGCGCAGAACGGCGTTATCGACGTCCGGCCTCGGCGTCGGAATGGCGACCGGTATCACCGCGTCGGTGGTGACTGGCACGACATCTCCCGCCGGTGCCGGAGCAGCCGGTTCCGTTCCCAAGGTCGCCACCGTCCCTGGCATCGGGATCGGCACAGGGACCGTCGTCGGAACAAGCGCCTCGAACTGCGCGGGCATCATGCTGCGGCCCGGCAGATAGTTCATTGCAACTTCATATGCGGGTAGGGGTGCTGGCGTCTGCAGCGCGCCGTCCCGGCCACGCTTCTCGTAGAACGCATTGCCGCCGGCAATCGTCACGTAGTGCATGTTGCGATATGGAAACGTCAGACCGTCCGTGTGAAAGAACATCGCGTCCTTGACGCCCGGATGCCGTTCGCCACGCAAGATTGCGTCAGCGGCGTCTGCCAGTTCAACCTCGGCCACAGGCTCGACTTCGCGCGTCATCACGCCAGGTGCAAACTGCCTCTGTTGGGCGACGACACCGCAAATTGAATCGGGATAGGCGCCCGACGTCAGACGGTTCATGACCACGGTTCCGACCGCCATGTAGCCGTCGCGATCAGAATGCTCGGATTCGAAGTACATTGCCCGCTTCAGGCAATCGCGATCCTTGGCCGTATAATTGAAGGTAACTTTGGATGATTGCGCCGCGTACGCCGCATTCCTGGGCTTGGTGGCTTCGCTCACCACCTTCGAAGCCGGTTGCTGTGCGGTCGTGCAGCCTGCAGCAGCCACGCCCGCGAGCAAAATCCCGGCGAGAGATTTTCCCAACGATGTATGCGCCCTCAATGTCAGGTGCCCCCTATTTAGAGTAGTAAGCCCTTCTCGATTAAGTGATCGCTTTTTTACCTGCGTTTCGGGTAAATTTCAAACCCAATTAGTATCACAATTTGATTTGGGCGCCTTTCGCCCGGCTGCGCAGGGTGATTCGCACTGCTGCCGCCCACCAAAAACAAAGAGATCTTCCATCGCCGGTAATGGCTGCCCGGCGGATGCAACCACCGAAATCGGCCCGCGCGGCATGCTGATTCGTACCGTTATCGACCGCGTGGACCCGTCACTATGAAGCCGGCCGGAACAACTTCCACCGTGTCGGTCTGAAGGCGATCCGCGTCCGATCGAGCGCCCCTGCCTGCGAAGGCGACAGTTCGAGTTCGATGGGCGGATGTCCCTTGCCGATGTCGACCTCGATATGGCGCGTGCCGGCAACGCGCCGGCTTGTCGTCAGCAGACCGGCGATGCAACCGGCGCAGCCGTCCCGCAACTCGATATCGTGCGGCCGGAAGTAAAGCTGGGCGTCTCCATCCGCTTCGCTCTCGACCTTCAGCCCGAGCGGCCGGTCCTCGAACCAGATCTCGCCGCCATTGACCCGCACGTCGAGACAGTTCGACTGTCCGACAAAGCCAAAGACGAAGGGCGAATTTGGGTTGTCGTACACGTCGTCGGGTGTTCCGATCTGCTCGATCGCGCCCTGGCTCATGACGACCACGCGGTCGGCAAGCTCCATCGCCTCGTCCTGGTCGTGCGTGACGAAGACGGTGGTGTGGCCGGTGCGATCATGGATCTCGCGCAGCCATTTGCGCAGGTCCTTGCGCACCTGGGCGTCGAGCGCGCCGAAGGGCTCGTCAAGCAGAAGCACGTTCGGCTCAACCGCCATGGCGCGCGCAAGCGCCACGCGCTGACGCTGGCCGCCGGAAAGCTGGGCCGGATAGCGCTTCTCCAGGCCGGAGAGCTGAACGAGGTCGAGAAGCTCCAGAGCCCGCCTGCGGATCTCAGCCTTGGGCGGACGCCGCGCGCCATCGCGCACTTTCAGGCCGAAGGAGACATTGTCGAGCACGGTCATATGCCGGAAGAGAGCATAATGCTGGAACACGAAGCCGATATTGCGCTGCTGCACGGTCTTTTTCGATGCATCCTCGTCGCCGAAATAGATCGACCCTTCCGTCGGGCTCTCGAGACCGGCAATAAGACGCAGCAAGGTGGTCTTGCCGGAACCGGACGGTCCGAGCAGCGCAATCAGTTCGCCGGAATGTATGTCGAGCGAGACGTCGTGCAGCGCCGGAAAGCGTTCGAATTCCTTGCGCAGGTTTTGTACGCGAACTTCCATTCTAATTCCTTCAGTGCCGTCGGCTGGCGGCGATTTCTTCGCTGTATCGCATCTCGAGCAGCGTCTTTAAAACAAGGGTCACGAGCGCAAGCAAGGCAAGCAGGGTGGCAACGGCAAACGCGCCGGTGAAATTGTACTCGTTATAGAGAATTTCCACCTGCAGCGGCATGGTGTTCGTCTGCCCCCGGATGTGACCGGAGACCACAGAAACGGCGCCGAACTCGCCCATGGCGCGGGCGTTGCAGAGCAGTACGCCGTAGAGCAGACCCCATTTGATGTTCGGCAAGGTCACATGCCAGAAGGTCTGCCAGCCACTGGCCCCGAGCGATATCGCCGCCTCTTCGTCACCCGTCCCCTGTTCCTGCATCAGGGGGATCAGCTCGCGCGCCACGAAGGGAAAGGTGACGAACATGGTCGCGAGAATGAGCCCCGGAACGGCAAACAGGATCTTGATGTTGTAGGCGCTCAGCCAATGACCAAGATAGGTATTGGCACCGAGCAACAGGACGAAGACCAGGCCCGAAATGACCGGCGAGACCGAAAAGGGCAGGTCGATCAACGTTGTCAGAAGAGCCTTGCCCTTGAACTCGAACTTGGCAATCGCCCAGGCGGCCGCCACTCCAAAAAACAGGTTGAGAGGCACGCTGACACCCGCGACGATGAGGGTCAGGCGAATGGCAGAAAAGGTCTCCTCGTCCTGAAGCGCCTCGAGGAACGGTCCCGCCCCCTTGCGGAAGGCTTCGACGAAAACGGCTGCCAGGGGCAGAAGCAGGATCAGCGTCAGGAAAGTGAGAGAGACAAGGATCAGCGTCCACCGCGCGAACCGGTGCTCGGTAACGGCGGAGCGCACCTTTGTCGGCTGAGCGCTGGTATCAAGTGCCATAACCATATCTCCGTCTGCTCCAGCTCTGGATGAGGTTGATGATCAGCAACATGGCAAACGAGATGACCAGCATCACGGCCGCGATGCCCGTCGCAGCTGCATAATTATATTCTTCGAGCTTGATGACGATCAGAAGCGGCGCAATCTCCGAGCGAAACGGAAGATTGCCGGCAATAAAGATCACCGAGCCATACTCGCCGACGCCGCGGGCGAAGGCGAGCGCAAAACCCGTCAGGACAGGTGGGGCGAGGCCCGGCAGCAAAACGCGGAAGATCGTCTGCAGGCGCGTGGCGCCAAGCGTTGCGGCAGCTTCTTCCACCTCCTTGTCGATCTCCTCCATGACGGGCTGGACCGTCCGCACGACGAAGGGAAGGCCGACGAAGACCAGGGCAATGACGATACCAAGCGGCGTGAAGGCGATCTTGATGCCGAGTGGTGTCAGGAACTGGCCGATCCAGCCATTCGGTGCATAGAGTGTTGCCAGCGCAATACCGGCCACGGCGGTCGGCAATGCAAAGGGCAAATCGACCATGGCATCTATGATGCGTTTGCCAGGGAAGCGGTATCGCACGAGCACCCAGGCCAGAACGACGCCGAAGGCGGCATTGAGGCAGGCGGCTGCGAAGGCGGTTCCAAAGCTGATGCGAAGAGCACTCAGCGTTCGCGGATCGAAGGCGATGGCCAGGAATTTTGTCCAGCCGAGCTCGCTCGACCGCCAGGCAAGGCCCGAAAGCGGAATGAGGATCAGAAGGGTGAGCCAGGTCAAGGTAAGGCCGAGCGCCATTCCAAAGCCTGGAATGACGCTCGGCCGTCTGAACCGCCACCGCGTGGGGCTATATGCTTTCATGCGACGTATTATTGTGCCGGCTTGTAGATTTGGTCAAATACGCCGCCATCGCCGAAGAATTTCGGCTGCGCGTCCTTCCAGCCGCCGAAATCATCGATTGTCGCCAGCTTCAGGTTCGGGAAGCGCGCAATGTCTGCCTTGTCGGCAGCTTCGGGCTTGATCGGCCGGTAGAAGTGCTTGGCAGCAATCTTCTGGCCTTCGTCCGAATAGAGATAATTCAGATAGGCTTCAGCGAGCTTGCGGGTGCCCTTCTTGTCGACGTTGCCGTCAACGACGGCGACCGGCGGGTCCGCGCGGATCGAGAATGCCGGGGTGACGATCTCGAACTGATCGGGACCAAGTTCTTCCAGGGAGAGATAGGCCTCGTTCTCCCAGGCAAGGAGGACGTCGCCGAGGCCGCGCTGCACGAAGGTTGTTGTTGCGCCGCGCGCACCGGTGTCGAGTACCGGGACATGCTGCAGGAGCTTTGTTACATATTCCTGTGCCTTGGCGTCATCGCCGCCATTGGCCTGCTTGGCCCATGCCCAGGCGGCCAGGAAGTTCCAGCGCGCGCCACCCGACGTCTTCGGGTTGGGCGTGATGACCTGGACATCATCCTTCACCAGATCAGCCCAGTCCTTGATGCCCTTCGGATTGCCCTTGCGCACAAGGAAGACGATCGTGGAGGTGTACGGCGTCGAGTTGTTGGGGAACTTCGTCTTCCAGTCGGCAGGGATCTTTCCAGTCTTCTTGGCAATCGCGTCGATATCGCCCTCGAGGGCGAGGGTTACGACATCGGCATCAAGCCCGTCGATGACAGAACGCGCCTGTGCGCCGGACCCACCATGAGAAGCCTTGACGGTGACCGCTTCACCGGTGTCCTTCTGCCACTTCGCAGCGAAGGCGGCGTTGAAATCCTTATACAGTTCTCTCGTCGGATCGTAGGATACGTTGAGAAGCGTCTGATCGGCGAGTGCGGGAGCGACAGCCCCGATTGCGACGCTGCCTGCCAGCGCCACAGCCGCGAGAAGCCGTGTGATCCTTATGGACTGCATGGAAACCTCCTTCGTTGATGGCCGAAACTCTACCAAGTCAGTCGTATAATGAAACGAAGAATGTTTCTGTTCCTCCCTCAACTCTGGAATGGCATCCCATTTGGAAGCCACTTTGGAAATTCACTTGCTCCCTCGGGCACGCCGAACCTTCAGGTGCACCCCTGAACACGGCCCGTCTGCGGTCGCTTATCCTCATCGATATTGCCGGAATCGGATCGGATGCACCGGCTGGCGGGTCCACCGAACGAGGCCAACTTTGGTCGAGAGGCATTCGGTGCGATCCTGTCTGCCGGGTCGGGGCAGCAGCTTGGGGCCTGCGGCGCTGGCACACCGAGCCAAATCGGAGAGATCTATCGGTTCGTCAAAGACGCGAATCCGCCAGGAAATCAGAATAGAGTTCTTCGACGGTCCTGGCCTTGCGCATGGCTGCAAGAACCCCCGGCGCCTGCAGTTGACGCGCGATTGCCGCCAGCACGTTCAGATACTCGCCGCGGTTGGCCTCGCCAAACAGAAGCGCGAAGGCAATGTCTGTCGGCACGTCGTCGACGGCCTCGAAATCGAGTGGCCGCGCAAAGCGCACGAGCAAGCCACGCGGATGTGTCAGCCCTTCCACGACAGCGTGGGGAACGGCGACACCATTGCCGATCCCCGTCGATCCAAGGCTCTCACGGCTCTCCAGAGCCTGGAGTATCTTCCTCTCCTCGACATGGAAGGCGATGGCGGCTTTCTCAGCAATATTCGCCAACGCCTTCCATTTCGTCGCCACCGACACGCCGATGAAGGTGTGCTCGGGACGGATGATCATCGAAAGGTCCATGAAGTCTCTCTTGTCGTTCGTGCGGGCGGATCCGGGGATCGGCCAGGACTGTCGCTGTCGCCAGCCGGTTTCGTGGGTCGCCTGGCTCCGCGTTCATAGGCTCAGACGGGATAAAGGTTCGAGCGTGATAAACGACTACAAATATAAGCACGGCATAAAGATCACCCAAGCTTCCAACCACTGATCGAGGAAAGTTCAGGCAAGCACCCAGTTTCTAGAAATGAATTTATCGGCGGTTCCCGGTGGACCATCGTCAGCGATAAATCGCGTCAGGTCCAGCTGATCCGACCTCAAGCAAATGAGCATTTGAACTTTTATTGGGCAAAAGCCTTCTAGATCGGATTGAATGCGAAGGCTCCGGATCATATAGTCCGTCCAAAGCTGCCGCGCCCAGACACGGCGGGCGCCAACCGGGAAGGAAACACACAAATGGCCAAAGTCCGCGCGCTGGTGCTCGAGCGCCAGCATGAACTCGCGCTTCGCGACATTGATTTGCCAATGGAGACAGGCCCGGAACAGGTGAAGATCAGGATCCACACCGTTGGGGTTTGCGGTTCCGATGTGCATTACTACACCCATGGCAAGATCGGTCCCTTCATCGTCAACGAGCCAATGGTGCTCGGACACGAAGCGGCCGGCACCGTCGTCGAGGTCGGCGCCGGCGTCACGCATCTGAAAGTCGGCGACCGCGTCTGCATGGAGCCCGGTATCCCCGACCCCAACTCCAAGGCGAGTCGCCTTGGAATGTACAATGTCGACCCGGCCGTTACCTTCTGGGCCACTCCGCCGGTCCACGGGGTGCTGACATCAGAAGTCGTGCATCCGGCCAATTATACCTACAAGCTTCCTGATGGCGTCAGCTTCGCAGAAGGCGCCATGGTCGAGCCCTTCGCGGTCGGCATGCAGGCCGCAGCAAAGGCGAAGATCAGCCCAGGCGATACGGCCGTCGTGCTTGGTGCCGGTCCGATTGGCACGATGGTGGCGATTGCCGCTCTTGCCGGTGGGTGTGCTCGCGCTGTCGTTGCTGATCTGGCCCAACCAAAGCTCGACATTGCCGCCCAATATCAGGGTGTCATCCCGGTCAATATCCGCGAGAGGAACCTCGTCGAAGAAGTGGCACGCCTGACGGATGGCTGGGGCGCTGATGTGATCTTCGAATGCTCCGGCTCGCCAAAGGCCTGGGAAACCATCATGGAACTGCCCCGTCCGGGCGGCGTCATCGTCGCCGTCGGTCTGCCGGTCAATCCGATCGGCTTCGATGTCTCGACGGCCTCGACAAAGGAAATCCGCATCGAGACCGTGTTCCGCTACGCACACCAATACGAGCGTTCGATTGCGCTGCTCGGCTCCGGTCGTGTCGATCTCAAGCCGCTGATCTCGGAGACATTCAGCTTCGAGGATTCCATTGCCGCCTTCGATCGCGCCGTCGAAGCGCGTCCGAGTGACGTGAAGCTGCAGATCGTGATGGGGTAGGGCGCCGTTTTCGCAGGCTCTGTTGCGTTCATTCGGCGCGAACCTGCCTGCGGCGCCGACATCGATATTGCGATTTGCCTACTGCGACAGAACTCCCTCGGCGTCGCTCCAGGCGCATTCGAATGCCAGCACCGGCTTCGAAAAGCCCTTGAGACGTCGGCGCGCCGCGTTGGCGAAGAGATCGGAGGCTCCGTGCTCCCTGAAGATATTCTCCGATACGAGTATCTGATCGACTCCGGCTGCCGCGCAGAGCCGAGCGGCGAGCTGCACCGTCGAGCCGAAGAGATCGTGGCTGTCTTCGATCGGCTCGCCGCAATCAAGGCCGATACGAACGTGAATGGGTTCCGGCGTTCCGCTGTTATAGCTGGTGAATTCGCGCTGGATGCTCATGGCACAGCCAACGGCGGCGTGCGTCGAAACAAACGAGGCCATGATCCCGTCGCCGGTATGCTTCACTTCCCGACCCTCGCATTGTGCCAGGCAACGGCGCACGATCGCATCATGCGCTCGCACCAGTTCCGCAGCCATGCGGTCGCCAAGGCGTGATGTCATCTCCGTCGAGCCCACGATATCGGTAAACAGGATCGCCCTGTGCCCGGCATCCCTTTCGGCATCGGGCCGGCCGGCCTTCTGCTCGGGCTCGTGAATGCGCCCAAGGAATGCCTCGACCGCCGACAACGCCACCTCGACCACTTCACCGGCGACAAATCCATGTGCCTCGCGATGCACGCATTGCGCGGTCTCGGCGTCCGGCGCATCGATAAGGCAGAACGCCGTTCCGCGTCGCTGGTCATACCAATAGGTGAGGAACTTCACCCCATACCGATCCTCGACAGCCAGATCCCTGCGATGCGCCTCGGCTATGTCTTCGGCGGATGTCCCCGCAAGATCATGCCGGTCCATGAAGATAGCCACGTGCGTGCGTCCTTCGGAGAGCCCCTCAGCATTTGGCGGCATGTTACGCCGTTGCCACCGTCAGGTCCACATGAGGGGATGCTTGCGCGTCGGCGGGCGCCCCAGAACGCCTTGCTGACAGGGGCCGGCCGCTGGATATTCACACCGCAGATGGCGGAAAACATGGACGCTGGCCGGCGTCAGAAAACGCAGCCTCGTGCCTCAAGCCGCATCTTTCTTCTCAATATGATTTCGTTGCTTTTGCCTGAGTTTTTCGCTTTTGCTATCAGCTTTGCGCAGGTCTTCGGACTGAGCCTGGATTGACTGTCAGGCGCAACATATCCGCTTTGTTGTTGCGGGGCAGTGGGCGGAGCAGCAAGAACCGGATTAAAGGTGAGTGCGGCCACGGCACTGAACGCGATCCCAAATACCAGGTGCTTTTTCAACGCGACCTCCCTATTGATTGGTTGTTGAGGATAGGGTGCAAGCCCGCCTTTGGCCGTCAGTCGTGGTAAAGCAGGGCGTTCCAGCTATCCTGCACTCATTTTTTCGACTTCGCGGAATACTGACTGGTCAAGTTTCCGCCGAGGTTCGAATTGGATAGCGGCCGGTAGCGCTCGGCGAGCCGTGTCGCTTTCTCACTTTGCCGAAACTTCAGATAGGGTTCCAGCCATGCGATCTGGAAGGGTTCGAGTTTTTCCTTGCCAGTCGAAAATGTCTGTTCAGTGCCTGCCTTGGCCGCAGCCAGCTCTGGCTTCTGGAGTGCGGACAGCGTGAAATCAACGATCCGGTCGAGCTTGCCCTGGCACACGCTGAAACTGTCGTTGAACTTCGCATTGAGGAGTGCCGCATTGACGACAAGAGGACCCACCGCATGAAGCTGGTAATGGAGCGCCTTGTCGCCCCGCTTCATCTCCAAGGGCAGTCCGCCGTCATCGTCTGCCGAGCATATGACCATCTCATTCGTCTTTGCGCCCCAACTGGAAAGCTGGTCATTGTCTGTCGCAACGCCGATCTGGCCGACGGCGAGCCCTGCCCAGGCCCGTAAATTGTTTCGCGAAGCCATTTTCGGCGCGTCTTCGTCGAAGAATGTCATGAGCTTCACGCCGAGAGACTGAAGCCAGGTTTCGATCGCCTTCTTCTGTTCGTCGTCGGGCGGCGTGACGGCCTTCGCGTCGTGGTAGGATATTGCCATTCCTGCCACTCGCGGCGAGATCGCAAGCTTGGCATTGAGCGTGCCGAGGTCGGAAAGTGCGCCGGCATCCGCCCAACTCGACAGCGCACGATACAAACAGCGGTTCGTTTCGTCCCGCGTCGAAGCCTTCGGCGACTGGTCGGAAAGATTTGCCAGGCTCCTGACATAGACGTCGATCGGCTTCAACGCCTTGTCGACGGCCGCATCTGCATTCTCGTCGATGTCGGAACGAGACTTGTCATTGCTTTCATATCGGCTGCCCAACTCCAGGCTGACCACAGGCTTTCCGACGCTGGGGCACTTTACGGCCGCCAACGCGTAGGACGGTGCAGCAAGCAGGCCCATTGTCATGATGATAGATGGAAACTGCCACTTTCGGCGCCGATCGACGTGACCTTCGCATGGTGTCCAGAACCGAATGGTCTGCATGTCAATTGGCCTTCATTGTCATCACAACGAGCATTTCCTTGGCCTCCTTGTTGCCCAGGCTTGCTGCCTTTTCGAGCCACGTCCTGGCCAGCGAGAGGGATGGGGTGGTGCCAATACCGAACGCGTAATTTCTGGAAAGCAGCACCATCGCTTCGACATCGCCCTTGCCAGCTGCCTTTTGGAACATATCCTGGGCGACCACCGCGTCTTCGGGACCGTCCATCCTGGCAAGCTGGAGCTTGCCAAATTCCCTCATGCCGACCGGATCGCCGGCTGCGGCTGCATCGTGAAACAGTGTCGCCAGGTTCACGCGCGCCAACACCTGCTGCTGTATGGCCTTGTGTGATCGCTCAAGCCGCGACAAGCTGTCAAGAATCTGCGCAGGCGAAGCCTTGCTGATCGTCGCCACCATCAGGTCGACCGCCTTTTCCTGGGAGTAATTGGCGCCCGCGGCGTCCAGGTAGGCCTTCAGCAGATACTGCTGGGCCTTTGCGTCGCCGCCCAAGGCCGCGACCTCAAACAGCCGCATGGCATTGGTCTGCATATCGGGCTGTGGGATCCGCTGGAACGTCTCGCCGAGCAGTCTTGATCTCCACGGCTTTCCTGCAGAAAACGCCTCTGCAACCGTCATCCATTTGACGGCGTCCGCCGCCTGATTGAAGGAGAAATAGGCGCTGGCCATGGAAAGTGCCGAATCGAAGGAGCAATCGATTCTACCCGCCGCCCGGGCAAGATAGCTCCGCTTTTGTTCGACGTCGGAAACCTGTCCGGCCGCAAAGATCATTGCCTCCGTATCACCGCGAGCTTCGATAGCGTCGCTATACTCCCGGTAGACGTCGGCAGCCGATGTCGACGGGCCCGACTTTGTTGCAAGTAGCTGCATGGCGGCTCCCGATCCGCCTGCCGCTTCGGCATGAAGGAAATCTCCCGCCGTCTTAACCAGTTTCGCGTCTTGACCAAGAGAGGTCAGGATAAGATCGGCGGCGGCCGTCTTTGCACCCCGGCCGCCGGCTTGCGCCGCTTCCAGCAGCATTTTCAAGGCAGCCTTCTTGTTGTCTGCGCCGTCGTCCGCCTCCAGCATTAGAACTGCGTAGGCGGTCTTCGCGTCGGGATTTTGCGCAACGCGTTTTTCCCATTCGCCGATCGCCTCCGGGGTAGCCTTCGACATCTTGAGATACCAGAGATACCCCGCGATGAAATTCGATTGCCCGTTCAAGGCGCCGGACTGCAGGCTCGCCGTTTCGGCAGTGCTGGGACGCTCGACAAGATCTTCAATGGTCTTGACAGACCACCCGGCATTGAGCGCCTCTTTTGCATTCACCGACCAGTATTTTGCCTTTTCAATCTGCGGTCCTTCAGGGGCATGGCAAAGGTAGGCATCTCGAAGGTCGGCCATTGTGTCCGTCCGGCCATAGCTATCAAGCAATTCGAGGAGCAGATTTATGCCATCGTCGAACTGACCGTCGGTCGCACTGTGTTGAAGACGGATCAGAGCCAAACTGCGGATTGATGTGGCATCCCGGAGCTGGGCGCCCTTTTCGAACAACTCGGTCGCCGTTTTCTCTGCCCGCCAGTAGCCGCTGTCATCGATAGCGAGATTGCCAAGCTTTGCAAAAGCCCAGCCCGGTGGGTCTGGGAGTGCCGCGAGTTCATTCAATGCGTGGCGGTATTTTTCGCGCCCCCCTTCATGATCGGAGTCTTCGTAAAGGTTTGCGAGTTTGATCAGGCTGTTTCGGTGGCCGGCTGCAACAGCAAGCTGATAGTAATACTCGGACTTGGCCAGATCCCTTGGAACAATCGCCCCAACCTCATAGAGGTGCCCGAGTTCAGACTGCGCAGCAACCACGCCCTTGTCTGCGGCAAATTGGAGATAGTGGATCAGTAGATTGTTGTCCTTGGTAATCTCGGAGCTATCGAGGTGGTAACGGGCAACATTCCAGGCTGCGTTTCCATCTCCAAGATCGGCCGCAAACCGCAACCACGCCTCAGAAATACGGCGATCCGCGGCGACCACTTCTCCCTTTTCGTACTCCCGCGCGATCCGCGTGACGCGGTCGCATATTCCGTTGTCGAGCTTGCCAACCATCGCGCCAAAGGCCATCGTTACGGCCAGCGACGGATCGACGCTCCAGCCCTGGATCTGCTGACCCTCGAGATTTCTCTTGGCGAGCTCCAGAAGCGCGTTGGGGTTGCCGCCGTAGGCGGCTGACACGAGATAGGAAAGGGCCTTCTTCTCATCCTGCTTCGTGCTTACACCATCAAGCATGAGTTCAGCAGCAAGATAGAGGCTCTTGGGTGTGTTCGCCTCTCCGCGATTGATCAGCTGTTCAACCATCTTGCTCTGACGCAGCTCGTCAGTCTTTCCGGCCCGCAGATAGAGTGTAATCTCTTCAGCGGCGACATCGTCTGGCTTCATTCCGGGATCGATCGTAGGCAGAAGTTCGATCATTCGTTTTATGATCGGAAAATACTGTTGCGGGTCAATGTCGCGCAGGCGCTGAGCCTCCCTCAGAACAAGCCAGGCCTGTTGCTTCGGAAGCGCCTTTTTGTCCCAGGCAAGCCAGCGACCGACGACGTCGCTGTCTTGGGAGCGCTGTTCGCAAATGGGTTTCAACTCGATCGCCGGAGGCAGAAACTCAACGGCGACCGGCTTTGCAGCAGCGGATGCGGCCCCAAAAACGGCAAACACGCCCGCTGCCACGCTGAGACGGCTGATCCGTAGAACTGAGAAACGCAAACGCCCGGTCACGATTGGATCTCCTATTGGTTCAGGTAGTTTTCTAATGCGATGACGCGGTACTTGCCGGCGCTGCCGGAAAGAACGATCGTGAAGCCCGAGCGCCTCTTGAGGTCGACCTTGCCGGTTTCCGCTACCGTCTTCCCGCCTTCCTGGATGGCAAAGCTCAAGCTCAGTGGGGCTCTCAGCGATACGCTTTGAGCGTCCCCCTGCGCCACGGCCTTCAGTGCGGTCGCCTTGGCCGCCGGGACCACGAGATCCACCGCTTTCAAATCGCTTAGATTGTAGAGATAGACCTGTGCCTTCGACGGATCGTCCTTGACCGCATCCGTGTAAAGCTTCGTCTGCCCATCTGCCAGGGCGGCGTAGGTGTAGTATTTTCCGGGTTCCGCCGTCACCGTGGCTGTCTTGGCCCCCAGGGACATCTCGACTTCGCCCGGCTTCACATTGACATATGGTGAGACGCCGTCGCTAAAATGCTCGATCGATGCCCCCGCAATGATTGCTGACGAGGCAGTTGCGTCAAGAACTCGAATGAAGGAGGAATTCGGATCCATCGGCTTGCCGTAGAGGCCAGAGTCCTGGGCTAGCCCCGCTGAATGGATTGAGGCAACCAGAAGAGTTCCCGCGGCGAATATTCCAAAGGCACGAGCCCTACCCATCAGATTATCCTCCTCTTGTGTTGCAGATGCCGACCGACACTTCCTTCGCCGACATATGATCAAACTCAAGGTTTATTTTTTTCGACGCTTGCACTCCGAAGTAGCGAACAGGAAAATAATAACGCCCGGTGGAGATCATCCGATCCGTACGTCGAATGCTGCTCTCGAACATGTGGCCGTCATTCAATCGGAAGCGCAGTGTCGCCTGTCGACTGCGGTCATCGCCGGAATAGACGTATATTACTGCCGAATCCGGGATTTTGCCGCCATCCTGAAGGGCAATTTCGAGAGTACTGGCGCCAACGGTTGAAATCTCGTCGCGCTCGATCTCGTGGCAACTTTGGCCAGCCGCCGTCCTCAACTCGATCAGGGGCGCATCGCCAAATTTTCCAAGACTATTGTAGATCGGGTTTTCCCAGATGAGAAAGCGCGGTCGCGACTCCGCGAAGGTTTTCGAGGTCAGATAGGATGTAATTGATCCGAACTGGTTGCCGCCCGAGATCGAATAATTCGTAACCGGGGAGGAGAGCTCTTGCGAGAGGAAGCCCGCAAAGTTGGATGCCGCCAGATCCGAGTAACTCGTCCCCACCAACGCTACCGCGCCCTTCGAGGCGCCGTCTCCAAAGATATCGAGTCCGGCATCCCCGGCGGCCACCTCTGTCGTCGTAAACGCATCGGTTTCCGGCAACGGCAGGGCCTGTCTGCAATTTGCCTGCAGCAGGCGGCGCATCGTTGAGATGATCGCCTGCCGCCCTGCGGGCTTGGTCTCGAATGAAGCCTTCGCGAGATCATCAATGCCCGGAAGTTGCTGGATCACGGCCGCAATCTCATGTGCCGCCGCGCGAGCTCCGGAAGAGGTCCAGTGAAAGTCCGCTTGAAAGAACGGCGGTTCCTTGCCTCCTGCGCGCTTCATCGCACCGAGAACATCGACCGTTACCACCCCGTGATCGCGAAGGCGCTTGATGACATCGTCATAGACACGCTTTGCCACGGCGTAGTCAAAACCATAATCACCGGCCTCCCGCGGCAGATAGTCGGGCATCACCAGGCTTTTTGTCGGAATTGGTACGTAAACGAGCGTCGTTCCTCCAGCTTCCAGAGCCTCCGAGAGTGCGGCCATCTGGCTGGCCGTGTGCTCGGAAAGCTGCTGCTCCATTCTCAGATCCGCGATCGTTCGATAAAAATATCCCTGCCTGCCTTCAACGACGCTCAGTTGCTTATCGGTCTCGAGGTTCGCACAGCCGAAGTTTGATTCCGCTCTGGCGGTATGGGAGAGCACCAAGACGCCCAGTGCGCACAGGGCAGCGCAGGGCCACCGCGACGATTTTGTCGAAGGATGCCTCATTGACTTACCTCGATCGGGTTGACCGGCGCTGCGTCGAGCTGGCGGAGCACCGCCGCGGCCACGGTCTTGACACTGAGTTCCGGTGACTTTTCGGCGATTGCCAGATATCTGCGCGCCTCGGATTTTTCGTCGTCGTCCAGCAGGCCTTCCGAGATCATCGCGATGGCTAGATCAAGCGCGACTTTGCTGTCGCCACCCTTTGCGGCCTCGCGTCGCAGTCGTTCGGCTTCCTGCGGTTTGGTACCGAACGGCTCCCCGCTGGCATAGAATTTGACAAGCGCGTCGATTGCGACGGGGTTCCTGCGCGCGGCGTGCTGACGCAGTGTCGCCTCTGCCTGGTCAAGGCGGACCTTGCTGACACCATCGCTGGCGCTCTTGAGCTGTCTTGCGAGCGGCGCAACCGCACCCGCCCTGCCGGTTGTGCAGGCGATTGTATAGTAGTGGATGGTATCCGCGTTATGGGCGGGATTTGTCGAGAGCCGCTTTGCGACGTAAAGCGCCGCCAGGCCATCGCCACGATCCGCCAATAATTGAAGCTCCCTGTAGGACACTTTTCGGTGGCCTATCATGCGCTTGCGAATTCCCTGAAGCTGGGCGCTGTTGAGCTGATCGGTGCGCGTTACTCCCTGATTAAATCCGCGTCGATAACGCCGTTCGTCGGCTTTCGATTTCCTGGTCTCGACCTTGGTGTCCTTGGGTTGAGAAACGGCGCCCGACTGGGTAACCGCGCGAGCGTCGCTGCCAGCGACTGAAATCGCGATGCCAAGAGCGATCAGACTCGCGGTCCTGAGCATCCTGTTACTCCTTCGTCTTGAGATCGTCCGACTTCCACAACGCCGGATCGGTCAAGTAGCGGATCGGAAATTCCCATATGACGGTCCCTGGCCAACTCGTGCCGTTTGCGTTGGACAAGAACTTGTGCATTGGAAAAACCGGTCCTCGACCGACCTCGGCGACATTGAGGACGTTCGACCCCAGTGCCGCTTCAAGATAAGAAGCGAATGACCAAGCCTCGTTGGCACTGTAACTTGTCCCGACCAGAACCGTTGGAAAGCTCTCGTCTGCCAGAATGTCATTTAGCGCGTCGGACCCGGTTTGCGACGCTGTTTGCGGCGTGATGCTTTCATCTGCCAGCCCGATCGCAGCCGCAAGCGCCCTGCCGGTGACGAATTTGACCAGGTCGCCCCGCACGTCCTCGGCTGGGGCATCATTCAGTGCATATTGCGCCATGGGGGAAACACCCGCCCTGGCCCCGGTAGCGTCGGCGACGGCCTTGGCACCAAGCGGCGTCCAATGCGTGTCGGTCTTCAGAAAAACAGATCCCCTCGACTTCATCTCAAGCAGCGCCGCTCTTGCGTCCACAAACTCGATATTCGCCGAAGCCATCGCTCGCGTGAAGTCCAGATAGCGATCCCGGGAAATCTCGGCGTAACGAGGATCTGCAAGGTGCTCGCGATAGACATCGTTCTTGGCTGGAAGCGGAACAACAATCAGGCGTACGCCGTGTGTGCGCAACGTCGCCGCGATCTTGGCTATTTCCCTTGTGGCGTCGTTAATACCGGCTTCAGCGCTCGCGGCACCGCGAAATTCCTCGTCCGAGAACAGCCAACCCTCCTTTCCGACGATAACGCCGCGGCGGCCCTCCCCAAGGACCATGTACCTGGCTGCACCGATCAGATCGAACGCGAGTTCCCGGTGGGGAAGCTCAGTCTTGTAGAGCGCGTCGAGCCCGTCTCCGAGCATGCCGTGGCTCAGAGAGCCGCCATCGGTTGGCAGCCGTGAAAAGGCGCCGGCAATCTTATCTCGGATGTCGACATTGGCGAAGGCCGCATAGCCGAACAGCAAGGCGGGAAGCAGGAATTTTGTAATCGGTATTGCGCGTTCAAACATGGCACCACCCTCAGAACTGAAAATAGAGGAAGGGAGTCTGGCTGGATTCCGCGAGCTTCAGAATGGTGACCGTGGCGAGCAAGGAAAGCAGCAGCGGCATGACGATCGGCTGGCGCATCACGGCGGCGCCGTCACCTGCCGGTGCTGCAATGTTTGTCTGCCTGAGCGATCCCATCATCGGCTCGATGGCCACCACGAAACACGCAACGGCGAGCGTCAACATTGCCTCATGCGTGATATCGAGAAGCGTGTCGGCACGAATTCCCAGCCCGTTTTGACCGAGCATGCCGCCATAAAGGGCAAAAGCATCGGCCACGCTGTCGGCGCGAAACATCACCCAACCTAGCAACACGACAAGCAAGGTCCCTGGCAAGGAGATCCACCTGGTGTCGGCGATCCTGTTCCAGCCAGTCGCACGCTCAAGCGCAAGCCATCCGCCGTGCCATCCACCCCAAAGCACGAACGTCCAGTTTGCTCCATGCCACAGGCCGCCAAGCAGCATGACGAGAACCAGATTGACATAGGTGCGCGTCGGGCCGAGCCGACTGCCGCCCAACGGAATGTAAAGGTAGTCACGAAGCCAGCTCGACAGACTGATGTGCCAGCGACGCCAGAATTCGGTTATGCTGCGGCTGATGTAGGGGTTGTCAAAGTTTGGTCTAAACTGGAAACCGATCATCAGCCCGAGGCCGATTGCCATGTCGCTATATCCCGAAAAGTCGAAATACAGCTGCATCGCGTAAGCGATCGCGCCAAGCCAGGCCTCGGCCATGGTCGGATGCGAGCTTGCAAAAACGGTGTTCGCAATGGGCGCGATGGGATCTGCAAGCAGCACCTTTTTTGCAAGGCCTATGACGAAGAGCGACGTGCCGTCGGTGAACTTCTCGAGCGTATGCTGCCTCGACTGAAACTGACCCGCGAGATCCCTGAAGCGCAAGATGGGGCCTGCTATCAGCTGCGGAAAGAGTGCCTTATATGCGGCCAGGTCGATGAAATTGCGGGTTGCAGGCGTGTCACCCCGATAGACATCGACCAGATAGCTGATCGACTGGAAGATATAGAAAGAGATGCCGATCGGAAGGATGAGGCGCCAGTGAACGCCAAGGCCGTGCGCATCGGTTCCCATCAACTCGGCGAAGCTGTCGATAAAGAAATTCAGGTACTTGAAGGTGCCGAGCACAGCCAGGCACCCGACAATTCCAACGGTTAGGAAGAGCTTGGCGTAGCGGCTACCGAGATTGCGCTCGACCAGGATCGCAAAGGTGTAAACCCAGACGGTCGTTCCGAACAAAAGAAGAAGGAAGTCCATACGCCACCACGCGTAGAAGACATAGGATCCCAAAAGGATCGTGACGGAGCGGCCCCGCATGGGCGTCAAATAATAGACCGCCAGGAAAACTGGCAGAAAGAGAAACAGGAAGACTTCGGAGGAGAATACCATTTTGATTCATCCCCTCTTTCCTGCGCAGGCAGCAAGGTCGACAGCGGAAAACGCTGCGAGAGCTGGCTGGTTGTCGATTGTTTTTCCCGCAAGGCGAAATTCGCCAGGCTGCCTTGACGCGTCGAAAGCCAGCAACTGGCCGACGCTACCGGCAAATTCACCGACGCCGAGGCGCGGCATTTGCCTGTCGAAATCATTTCCCACCAGAACCACGGATCCGACCCCTGACCCAGCCAGGCCCGCTCGATTTTCTCTGAACGCATTGCGGGATACTTCGAGCGGCATGCCGTGATACTGGTCGTCGACCGAAAGGCCTGCAAAGCCATTGCCTACGAGGTGATTTTGACGAACGTGGCTGTGAAGCGCCGTTCGTATCGCAACGCCCTTGGAACCATTGTTGATGACGGCGTTTTGCTGCACGGTGACGCAGGCTGCAGTATCAACACCGATGCCGGTCAGTGCCGACAGGGCAACGATATTGTTGGAGATCGTAACCGACGTCGCGCCGTCGGTCACAAAAATTCCGTTGCCCGCACCGCCCACGACGAGATTGTCATTGATCGTGACGCCGCTCGAACTGCTCATCACCTTGATGCCATGCGAGCCGCGGTCGCCGACGATAATATTGCCGGCGATGTGCACGTCGCGCGCAGCTCTCAGGATGATTGCCGTCGTTGGGCTGTCAATGAAGCGATTGCCCAGAATATTCAAGCCGTTGACGTCGATCAGGCTGAGGCCCGCGACATCCTGGAAGAGACTGCCTTGCACGATCGAAGGCCTGGCGGCGTTCGCAAATTGCTGTCGGGCAAATGCAATGCCCGCAGTTTCAGCTGACGTGTCGAAGCCAAGGCTGACGAGATTGCTGCGATCAATTGTCGTGGTGCCGCCGAAGGTGGTCAGGACGAAGGCCCGAAATGTCGACGCGCTCCGGCCTATGCCTTGCAATGTTGCATGATCAACCGTGAGCGAACCGGCGTTCACCATGAACGCGCCCTTGGCATTGTCCATCCTGAGAATTTCGCCGGGCGTTATCTTCAACTCTGCGCCATTCCAGATGAAGATTGGCGTGTGTGCAATGTATCCACCAGGCGCTGCCTCGAGATGTCCGGCGTGGCCGAGCGCGTCCAGTTCACGCCTGACATCGCCAAGCCGGAACGAGCCGCTCTCGATGACGATCGCACCGATCCCCTCAGGCGGTTGCGCAGCCAGAACCGTCTCCATGAAACCGGCGCCGGCTGATGGACCGATGCGGCGCACAAGAATGTCGACGGCAGATCGGCTGATCCTCTTCTGGCGACTTGAAGCAGGGACGCTGTCTGGCTGTTTGAGTGATGGGAGCGCGTGAACCTCGCCAAAGGCCGCAGCGCGCTGGAAGACATCAGGCGCCGCGACGGAGAGGTCACGGGCGTCCTTTACCAGGGCCAGGAGCGGTTGCTGCTTCTGTGCAGGTCCGCCCTCCGTCGCCGATGACGACGTTGCAACTGCTATCGCACCGACCAGGGAGGCTACCCTCAACCAGCTAGGCATAGTCGGCCATCCTCACCCCGGTTGCGAACTGTGTCAGAGATGGCGCGACGACGCCGGCGATCACCGTTCCACAGCTGATCTCGACGATTTCCGCGGCACCATCTGCAGTGTTGAAAAGCGTTACGCTCGTTGCCGAATCGATCATCGCCGACAGGCCGGCGGTGAGCTGTTCCTGAGACCGGTTGCCATTCACGCTGACGCTGCCGCGGATCACCACGAGCACCCGCGACACGCCTTCTTCCCCAATCAGGGTCACCTGCTTTCCTGGATCAACCGTCAGCAGGTCCATGGCAAATCCCGCACCCGCCTGCATGGTCTTCATGCCGCCCCATTCCGTGACCTGACTGCGGTGGCTTTCTGCTTCGCGCCGCTTGAGCGCAACGAGATGTTCAACGATCTTCTTGACGTCCTGCGCACTGGCCCTGTTGGTGACCAGCAGGGCGTCATCGGTATCAACGACGACGACGTCATTCATGCCAACGACGGCAACGAGGCGATCACTGCCGCGAACCAGAGAGCCGCGGGTGTCCAGCAAGACAACATCGCCCGATGTGACGTTGCCGCTCTCGTTCTTCAACCCGATCGAATGGACGGAGGTCCATCCTCCTACGTCGTCCCATTCGATTACAGTTGGGGCCAGCGCGATATCCCTGCATTTTTCGAACACAGCCATTTCCGTCGGCTGGCTGACGGCCTGCGCAAAGAAATGCTCCTCCAGAAGCAGCCCGGTTTCCGCGGCCAACGGCGAAGCCGCCGTCAATGCGCGGGTGACTGCTTCAAGTGTGGCTGGGTCGTACCGTCGATATTCATCGACAAGTTTATCGGCCCGGAACATGCTGATACCGGAAGCCCAGTACGCAAAGCCGGTGTCAATCAGCGACTGGGCAACATTGACGCTCGGCTTTTCGATAAAGCGTTCAACCCTGTGAAGGCCGGGATAATCGTCAAACTCGCCGCCATCCATGATGTAGCCGTATCCCTTTTCCGCATAGGTCGGATGGATACCGAACGTCACGATCATTCCATCGAAAGCCGCACGGTGCATCCGCGCGATGACACGGTTCAGGTCGCCCTGAATCACGTGATCGGAAGGGAGGACAATGAGAACGGCATCAGGCTCGGCTGCCATAAGGTAAAGCGCCGCGGCAAGAACGGCCGGCCCGGTGTTTCGAGTTACCGGCTCCGTGAGGATGCTGGCTTTGCACTGTATTTCACGAAGCTGACGGCCCACTGTTTCAACGTGTCGCGCATTCACACACACGATCGGATCAGAAAACATTTGCGTGCGATGGCGCTGAACGGTGCTTTGAAAGAACGTCAGCGTGCCGTCGCCGTTAATGGGCTGAAACTGCTTCGGCTGATGAGCCCTGGACAGCGGCCAGAGACGCGTCCCGGAGCCGCCGCAGAGAATAAGGGGATGTATGTGCTTCATTGTGCACCTCCTACGGTTTGCTCGGCCGCAAACGAGATGCCGCTGCGAATGGTTCGCAGCCATTGCGGGGTAGCGTCTAGACGGACGGCAACAGGTGATCCTGGCTGCAGTCCGGACACGGGTTGCAGTGGAACCAGAGCTACCGATGCCGATTGGCCATCGCCAATGGCTTCGCGATCAACTTCGACCTTCGCAGGAACGGAGCCGCCATCGGCGGTTCCAATCGTCACTTTCGCGCCGTTCGCAACATGGCGGAAGTCGGAGCCCGTGAAGGCCGTACGAACGATCATCGGCGCTCCCGGCTCGCTGACGAAGAGAACCGGCTGACCGGCAATCACGGTCCCACCCTTCGCAAGGCCGGCTGTCTCAACATCGCAGTCGCAAGGCATCGTAGCCGTTACCGCAACGCCGGTTGACGCAAGGATCGAATATGCGGGCTTGCCGACTGCGGCATGAGTGTCGATAAAATCAAGCTGACCGCCCGTTGTTGCGGTCATCGTCGAACCCTGCCTGTAAGCGATGGCCGGCGCCTCGACGTCCGTCACGAAAAGTCGGTCACTGAGCACCGATGCTGCAAAGACAAATAGCGCGGCCGACGCGGCTGCGACGACGCATGTGCCGAGCAATTTCGAAAGGCGCGATGAGCCAGACTGGGCGACCTTGTGTGCGGTATTTTTGCCTTTCGGCAGACTGCTTTCGGCCACCAGCATCCCATTAACGTCGACGTGGTCGCCAGCAAGCCAGGAATTCAGGATGTAACGCAGTTGCGGCATATGTTGGCCGGTCGGATCGCGATAGCGAAGCGTAACTGCTCCGGTCTTGCTGTCAGCAGCAGAAACCGTCACGTCGATTGGAAGAGACATCCAGAAGCTCCCAAAATTGAAGCGTAAGATCGCCAATTTGTGGGCGCCCGGCCAATTTGCTCCGACGATTCCAGTCACGCGGGCCGCGACCATGGACAGAGCGGATCCCTCATATGATCGCCCGTCGATGGTCACCGAGAAGGGCAGTTTGACGCGCGGATGTTCGTTGCCATCGGCAAAATCGAGCAAGCTGTCGCGTTCCGCGTCTGTTGGCGGCGGGCTATCAGTGTGTTCACGTTGATCAAATGTCGTCATGAGAAACTCCAAATCAGATCTTGGCGCTTGAAATCATAAAGGCAGCGAACAACAGCCACCCGCTTGCGAGGATGTGCACGTAGGTCGACGAGAGCCCGCGAAGGCGCTCGGAGGCGGATGGAATGCGGTGTGAGGCTTCGGCCGTTTGACGTGTCCATCTCTGTCGATCGAGACGAAAAAACACGAAGCTTTTGACGAGCGCCCCACAGATCTGGCTGAAATAGAGAAGAAACGGATAGGATATCGGGAAGGACGGTCGGAATGTCGCCAGCAGGCAGCAGTTTATGTACCGCGTGAACATGACCCACGCGACATAGATCGGCAGGACGAGCGGACTGACGAAGAGTGTCGACATGAGCACCGCTACCGGGCCGAAGAGGGTCGTCCACATGGAGATGCGCTGGTCCAGAAGCGACCACCAGGTGAACAAGCCGATGCGTCTTGGCCCAAGAGCCAATGCTCGGCCATTGGTTCGCAGCATGTTGCCAAACCAGCGCAGCATCAATGCCACAGCGGAACCCACAAACCCCGGCTTCGGCTGGCTTTCCATCGAAACAGAGCGAACGTCGGGCAGGTAGGCCATTTCATAGCCGTTCTTCAACAGCCAGAACCACGTCGACTTGTCGTCACCCGTGACAAAGGGAACCTTGCCAAGACGCCAGTGCTCAAGCGAATCGAACTGAATGCTCTCGATAAAATCGGCATTGCAGGCGAGAGACGCACGGAATATCGACAGGCGTCCGGTCAGGGTCAGAACGCGCCTTGATAGCCCCATCGAAGACATCATCATATGGCGCTGCGTGAAGCGCAGATTGAACCAGTCGCGAAAGAGCCTTGAATCGCTGATTTCACAATCTTCGTCGGTCGTAACAGCGCCCAGGCGGTGATCAACGAAGAAGGGCGCGCATGCCTCCACAACATCTTCCGGTGGGCAGCTGTCACCGTCGACGAAGACCACAATGTCATCGTATGTGGGGCATTGCCTCGAAAGGATACGCAAGGAAGCAGCTAAGGCATCGCGCTTGCCGGTCGCCGGTATCCGATCAACGATCAGATGAACGCCTCTCGCGTTTTGTGGCATCAACGAAAAGATTCGCCGAACCAAACGCTCGTCAGCGACGTCCACGACAGAGGCAACGACAGTGGCGCCGCCCCGGGATGCGGCTGCAGCCCGAAAAATCGCACGGTAGACACGCACTGTCACCGCGACATCAACCTTGTAGGTCGTGACGACAAAGAAGGCGTGAGCCGGTCGGTTTCTTGCCTCGTATTCCTTGACTGCAGCTGCTCGTCGGGCCGGATGCGCGAAGTGAATGAAGAGCTTCGCCCTTGCGAAATTCACAGCACCCCAGCCATAGCGCCAGATACCCAGTGTGCCGATTGTCAGCGCCAGGCCGGCATTCTCCGCGAGCCGGTGGGTCGGTACGGCAATCGCGATACTCACGAACACTAGCATGTAGAGGATGTGACCAAGCACAGGCATACGGGTCTCTCCTACCAGCAAATACCCTCGTAGAAGCCGCCAGAGCGCAAATCCGGCCTGAGGCGCGTGAGGTCGACAAGACTTTTGGCCACAGCAGCTCTTGCCAATGGCTCGATCGTCTCTTCATAGCGATTGCCGACCAAAAGGACGTCGGCTTCGTCGATCAGTTCTTCGATCCTGGCAACCAGTCGTTCCTTAAGGTCGGGAACCTTGCCGTCGCCGCGCCCGGATCCACCAAGCTCGCTCTGATAGGCAACACGGACGCTCGGGTCGTAGACCTTTAGGCCGAAGCCCTTGGAAATCAGTCGTGATGCGAGCTCGGCAAGCGGGCTCTCCCGCAGATCGTCCGTCCCTGCCTTGAAGCTTATTCCGACCATTCCGACGGATCTGCCACCGCTGTTGTGGACGAGATTCTCGGCTCTTTCGATTTGGCGAGTGTTTGCCTCAAGGACCGAATCCAGCATTGGCGTCGCAACACCGCCTTTATGCGCGACATGACGCAGCGCGCGCACATCCTTTGGCAGGCAGGAACCGCCAAAAGCAAACCCCGGTCGCATGAAATAGGGCGACATGCTCACCTTGTCGTCGGAGCAGAGAACCTTCATGACCAACTGGCCGTCGATCCCACAGCTCTTGGCGATATTGCCGATTTCGTTTGCGAAAGTGATCTTGGCCGCGCGCCACGAATTGCTCGTATATTTGATCATTTCCGCGGTCGACAGCGGCACGACGCTGCATGCACAGGAAAGCCTAGCGTTCAGGTCGCGCAGGACGTTTTCAGTCCTGGAGTCGAGGGCGGCAAAAACGATAAGGCCCGGATTGTAGTTGTCATCTATGGCAGTACCTTCACGGAGGAATTCAGGATAATAGCCAACCCCGAAATCCCTTCCTGCCGTCAGGCCCGAAACCATCTCGAGGATCGGTATGCAGGTCTCTTCCATTGTCCCTGGGACAATCGTGGACCGCAGGACAACGGAGTGGAATGAGTTCTTTGTGCGCAAGGCACCGGCAACATCGCTGCACGCCTGCTTGACATAGTTGAGCTCAACGGAGCCCTCGGCGGCGCTGGGTGTGCCCACACAGATGAAAGTTATGTCAGTATTGGCCACTGCCGCGCAAACATCGGTCGTGGCCGAGAGCCGTCCACGGTTAACGTTTCGGGCCAGCAGCGTCGCCAGTCCAGCTTCGACAATTGGCGGCTCACCCGCATTGAGTTTGGCCACTTTCGAGGGATCGGTGTCAACCGCGACAACAGTGTGACCGTCCTCCGCGAGACAGGCAGCCGAAACGGCACCGACATATCCGATGCCAATAATGCTTATTCTCGACATGTCATGTCCCCGTTTTACGATTACTAGAAACTCTCGCTGCGGAATCCGGCAGCGTCTGCTTTTTAGGCAAGTCTCGAGTCTCGTCAGGCGCAGGAGAATGTTATGCCCGCGACAGAAGAAATGAAGTCGGGAAAAACAGAATAAATGTAGGGAAAATGCGAAAAGGCGATTTTATATTTAGGCACAATTGTATTGATCCGTAGAATAGACGGAAGAATCTATAGTACGTTCTAATTACGCGCGCGATTTAAGTATTGTATATGTCGAACCAGCCTCTCGATGCGCCATATTTTACTATGGATGCCCGGCTGGAAAGGCTGAGCTTGTCGGCTCCGCGTGCCTTGTATGTCTCGACTGTTTTGGTGCTCACATGGATTTCGGCGGCAATTTCCTTCGTGCTGAATCCGTATGCAAAAAGCTTCAGCACGATTTCCTCTCTGGCGCTGAGATTGCCCTCGGAAAGACGCTCGATCCTCTCGGGTGCGCTATTGATCAGGGAATGAAAACTGCGAATATCGAGCGCCGACAAGCTGTTGAAGACAGCCGCGCTGATGTAGTGGCCACCCTGCGCAACAAGCGATATCGCCTTATAGATCTGCTGATCGTCGTCGGTGGTGAAGACGATGTTCAGCATGCCATCGACGTAGATTTCGTCGATCCGGCGCGCGATCAGGGGATCCACCGCGTAGATGACCTTGAACGAGCTATCCCGCTCGGCATTTGACAGCCGACGCACGGCCCTGCCGACTGCAAGGTCAGCGTCATTTGCCACTTCGCAGATGACAACAGTGGGGAGGGTTCGACCGATGAAATCGACCAATGATTCCTCCTTGCGTTTCGTGTCAACGAAACACATCGAGGAATCTCCTAACAAACTTGAACCTATGACGTCGGGCAGTCCCGGAGATGCGCAAATAGCCGAAACCCGGCTCTTAATCGGTGCCATGAAAGTTCCTCGATTAAGACGAAACTTCCTCCCAGGCTTAGTTCGGAGTTACTGCATGTGTCCCGATGTAATACGACATCGCCTCCGGACATCAGTGAAGTAAGCTGGAACCGTGCTTATAGTTTGGAATTTAAATTACTAAGTCAAGGGATAAAAAGACATCTTTTGTTGCGCGATTTATCGAAAGCACGGCCGATAAATACAGTTTTATGCTGCATAAACATGTAGGCGATATTGAAAGTTGCTGGTTTCGGCAAACCTTTAATGACGTCATTTGATCGACCGCAACGGTGAGTAGCGTCAACCATGTGGGTGCTTTTCCCCACACGATACTCCAGCGATGCCGCGCCAGGCAGCCCTACTTGTGGAACCGAACAGCGGGGACGACCAGATCAACATGAGCCGAAGGCTAATGGTGCAGGTCAAGGCTGAAATCGCGGGGGAGCGGGCTGCTGAAGAAACCCTTTTATGGCGGGGAGTGCAGTCGACTGCTGACAATTTTTCACGTCCGACGGAACCTTTTTGCGATTGAGAGGTTTGAGCCATGGCCACGCACGGAGCCCTTCCTCCGGGCCACGCCTTTGGTGAAGGGTCTGCTGTCTCCCAGGCCAGGCTCTTCACCGTCCTTCCCACGCATTCGAGACAGGGACCGGCCCGATGGAGGCTTGCCGATGCCGCCGGCAAAGCCGGATCGCAGCACTTTCTGCTCTGGTTCAATGAAGGAAACCTCGCACGGCTCTCTGCCTGCGTGCAGGAGCCCGCGTGCCGGAGCCCGCATGCCGGGGCTTGTCATCTCCTGTTCGCGATCATCCTGTCCTGTGCGCTGATCCGCACCCTTCTCTGCTGCTGGATGCCGTTGGATTGCCGAAACTGCCGTCGCCCTTGGCCCATGGCCGCTTATCGGTCCAGTCGGGATGCGTGAAGGGCTTGTTGTCGACGACATCGTCGTCAGCTCGTCATCAACGTTCCACGCCTGGATGCCCCCGGGGCTTGCCGATTTCAGCGACTAACGGTAGCATTTGTGAATTGCGGTCGATCTGATACCTACTTTTAAGTGCCTGGAGTTGAAGAAGCCATCTCGGTTCTGCTGGAGACTGGTCGATGAAACTGTCATGTCGTGTTCCGCCAGCCTGCCTGTTGATCGTGCTTGCAGCCTGGATGGCCGCGCCTCAAGCTGCAGTGGCGCAGACTGCCCCATCGGTTGGCGTTATCAGCGTTCCGGTGGAAGATGTTTCGCCCAAGCACGAATTCGTCGCGCGCGTGGAAGCGGTTAATGCCGTCGATATTCGATCGCGGATCGAAGGGTTCCTGGACAAACGCCTTTTCGACGAAGGCCAGGTCGTCCAAAAGGATCAGGACCTTTTCCTTATCGATCCTCGATCCCTGGAAATATCCCTGTCAGATGCCAAGGCTGCCCTTGCGAGTGCGCAGGCGACGCTCGCTGACGCCCAGCGTCGACTTGCCAGAAATCAGTCACTGACCACACAGACCGTATCGCGTGCAACACTGGAAGAAAGCCAGGCCGCGGTCGAAACCTCTCAGGCTTCCGTGATGTCGGCGCAGGCGCGCGTGGGCCAAGCCGAACTTAATCTCAGCTACACCCGGATAACCGCACCGATCAAGGGGCGCATAGGGGCGGCCGAGTTGTCGGTCGGCAGCTTCGTCAGCGGCAGTTCGGTGACACTGGCTCGCATTGTCGAGCTGGATCCGATCCGGGTTGTATTCTCTGTCAGCGACCGATCGATCCTTGAACTGCGTGCGGCTGCCGGAGGTGCCAGCAAGGACGATCTTGCAAAGCGGTATGAGCCTACCCTGCGACTATCCAACGGTCAGCAGTACAAGGAACCCGGCAAGATCGAGTTTTTCGGAAACGAGATCGACGAATCAACGGGAACGCTGGCAATTCGAGCGCTGTTTCCCAATCCGGAGCTCCTGCTCACCCCGGGCCAGTTCGTAACGGTGATAATTTCGGAAAGGGAAAAGACGCTGCGCCCGGTTGTGCCGCTCGGAGCAGTCCAGCAGGATCGCGAGGGCAAGTTTGTCCTGCTCGTCGATGAAAAGAACGAGGTCACGCTTCGACGCATAAAGGTCTCCCAACAAGTGGGTGCAAACTGGGAGGTGGACGACGGCTTGAAAGGCGGCGAGAAGCTGATCGTCGAAGGCCTGCAGAATGTCTCCGAGGGCTTGGCTGTGACCGTCACTCAGATATCTCCTGGTGACAACAACGTGACCTCTGCCACTCCCGTCCTATCACCATCCGGTACGCCGCAATGAATATATCCGCGCCGTTCATTGCCCGGCCAAGGTTCGCGATGGTTATTGCGATCGTCATGATCATCGCAGGACTCGTCTCCCTCCTTCAGATACCCGTCGCGCAGTTTCCGCAGATCACCCCGCCCGAAGTCCAGGTGACGGCAAGTTATCCGGGCGCGAGTGCCAGTGTCATGACTGACAGTGTGGGAGCACTGATCGAAGATCAGGTGAATGGTGTCGAGGACATGCTCTACATGTCGTCTTCGAGCACCAACAACGGCAGCTATAGTCTGACGGTCACATTTGCGGCAGGGACAGACCCGGCGATTGCCCAAGTCAACGTACAAAATCGCGTCGCAATGGCGACACCACGCCTTCCTGCTGCGGTCTCCCAAACAGGCGTCTCGGTAAGAAGTCGTTCCTCGAGCATGCTTCTCGGTTTTGCGGTCTATTCCCCAAAGGGGACCAAGGACGACGTCTTCATCAGCAACTACGCGACGATCAATATCCGAGATGCGATCGCACGCCTGCCGGGCGTCGGGGAAGCCAGCGTATTTGGTCCCGTCTACAGCATGCGCGTATGGATGAACCCCGATCGGATGCAGGCGCTTGGGGTGACGGCATCCGACTTGACCGCCGCCATCCAGGGCCAGAACGCGCAGGCATCCGCCGGCCAGCTAGGATCTCCTCCATCGCCGACGGGCCAGCAATTGCAATTGACGGTTCAGGCCCAGGGACGGCTTGCGGATGCAACAGAGTTCGGCAACATAATCGTCCGCACCAACAGAGACGGAGCGATCGTCCGTCTTCGCGACGTCGCCCGGGTGGAACTCGGAGCGCAATCATACGACACGGCCTCAACCCTGAACGGGCAACCGAGTGCCACGGTTGTCGTTTATCAATCTCCAGATGCAAATGCGCTCGCCGTGTCAGCCGCGGTCCTTGCGGAACTGCAAACATTGTCGAAGCAGTTTCCTGACGACGTCGCATATACGGTCGTTTTCGACACGACCACTTTCGTTCGCCAAACCATCGAGGAAATTTTCATTACGCTGGCAATCACCTTTGTGCTTGTCGTGGCGGTCGTCTTCCTTTTTCTGCAGGACTGGCGTGCAACGATCATTCCCACGTTGACGATTCCCGTTTCGCTGATAGGCGGCTTTGCCGTGCTTTACGTGCTGGGGTATTCAGCGAATACAATCACGCTGTTCGCCATGATACTTGCCGTCACTCTGGTCGTCGACGACGCGATTATCGTCGTGGAAAACGTCCAGCGCATCATGAGCGAAACCGGCGTCGACGTCCGCGAGGCGACACTGCGCACAATGGACCAGGTCACCGGCCCGATTGTCGCCACCACACTGGTGCTGGCCGCCCTCTTCGTGCCAGTCGCCTTTCTCGCCGGAATAACCGGTGAGCTCTATCGGCAATTTGCGGTCACCATCCTGGTCACAATCACTTTCTCGACAATCAACGCGCTGACGTTCAGTCCGGCAATTTGCGTTCTGATGCTCCGCCCCACCCCCGAGAGCCGCTCGCGGTTTTTTGTCAAGGTGAACCAGGGACTGGATGCTTCACGGCGGTTTTATCTGCGGTTGCTCGATCTCTTTGCCCGCAAGCTTGCCCTCAGCGCGCTGGTTTTTGCTGTCATCGTGGGCGGTACATACGGTTTCTATCGCATCCTTCCGACCGGCTTTGTTCCTTCGGAAGACCAGGGCTATCTCTTCATGAATGTGCAATTGCCGAACGCCGCTTCGCTCGAACGCACGCAGCAGACAATTGCGGCCGTCAGTTCCGTGCTTCAACGCACGCCGGGCGTTGCAAATACGATCGGAATTGCCGGCGCAAGCATGGTTGGTGGCGGCGGCTCCAATTCCGGAATGATCATTTCCGCGCTGAAGCCCTGGAATGAACGGGGAGCCGATCAAAGCGTCTTTGCTCTCATGGACCGATTGCGCGCGGAGTTTGCCGCGATTTCGACCGCCTCGGTCGTGCCGTTTAATCCGCCTGCAATTCCCGGTCTCGGGACGACGGGGGGTTTTGACTTCCGACTTCGGGCGCGGGCCGGACAAAGCCAGGCGGAGCTCGCTGAAGTCATGAGGGGCCTGATTATCGCAGCAAACCAGACGAAGACATTGACCAGTGTCTTCAGTACTTTTTCCGCCGACGTTCCCGAGGTCTATCTCGATATCGACAGGAAGCGCACGGAGCTTTACGGGGTTTCGCCCGCCACGATCTTCAACACGCTGCAAGCCCACCTGGGATCGTCATATGTTGACGACTTCAACATTTTTTCGCGCGTATACCAGGTTCGCCTTCAGGACGAACCAAGTTTTCGAACCCGCATCGAGGACATTCAACGGCTGAGAGTGCGAAGCCAGTCGGGGAGCCTTATTCCGCTACAGGGACTGCTTTCCATTTCTACCGTCTACGGACCCAACTCCATCAGCCGCTACAATCTTTTCCCGTCCGCGGCGATCAACGGACAGGCTGCCGCGGGAACGAGTACAGGCGCCGCGCTCGACGCCATGGAGACACTCGCTGCGCAAAAGCTGCCACCCGGCTTCGGATACGAATGGACGGGCATGGCGCTTCAGGAGAAGCAGGCCGGTAACCAAACAACAATCATCCTGATTGCAGGGATCCTTTTCACCTACCTCTTCCTCGTTGCCCAATATGAAAGTTGGAGCGTCCCGCTTGCAGTGATGCTGTCCGTGACGGTGGCCGTTCTGGGAGCGTTGGGCAGCCTTCTGATTGGTGGTATCGACCTCAACATCTACGCCCAAATTGGCCTGCTGCTGCTGGTCGGACTGGCCGCCAAAAATGCGATTCTCATCGTGGAGTTCGCCAAGAAGCGCCGGGAGGAAGGGCTGAGCATCATGGAAGCGGCGACCGATGGCACGTCACAGCGCTTCAGGCCGGTGCTGATGACTGCGATGGCATCGGTGCTTGGCGTGGTGCCGCTGGTCGTGGCTACAGGTGCGGGAGCAGGCAGCAGGCAGGCAATCGGCACGACGGTTCTCGGCGGCCTGGTGGTCGGATCGGTCCTCGGCCTCCTGATAATCCCACTCCTCTATATATACGTTCAAACGGTCAGGGAGGCGGTCAAGCGTAAGCTTTTTGGTGTCGATCGGGTCGACCCAGACAGCAAACCTCCGGCTGCGGCGGCCGCGGATTGAAAATCCCAACTCTTTAGGAAAGCTGAACTTCGGGATTCTCTGCCGAGAGAGCACTATAGTTCTTGAAAGCGGAACATTTGGAAGATCGCGTCCTCTCACTGAGGCGGAGAAGCAATCACGCCATCGGTCGGTGCAGCAGGGGTCGAGCTGCTACAACCTTGCAACCCGGCGCAGCGGACGCGCGCCCCCCGGATTTGACTCGCTCTGGCGCCACTTCACGACTTGAGATCGTTAACGTGCTGTCGCTTGCCTAGGGCGCTGAATCGCACGTCTCCCTGCCCATTCGATATTTAACCTTGCATTTCTGGATCTGAACTCCATAATTGCAAGGATGATCCCCAGGCGAAAAACATTAGAACTCATTGAGCTCATCGATTCCAATCCGGCCGTCGCTTTGCTGGGACCTCGACAGGTAGGAAAGACAACGCTCGCATTGGAAATAGGCGAACAGCGGCCGTCGATCTATCTCGATCTGGAGTCGGACGCCGATCGAGCCAAGCTCTCCGAGCCTGAGCTCTACCTTTCCGGTCACGAGGATAAACTGGTTATTCTCGACGAGGTCCACCGTGTTCCGGACCTCTTCCAGGCTCTTCGTGGACTAATCGACAAGGGGCGGCGAAAGGGATTGCGCAGCGGGCGTTTCCTTTTGCTCGGCTCGGCCTCGATCGATCTCCTGAAACAGTCCGGCGAGAGCCTGGCTGGACGGATAGCATATTTGGAGCTTGCCCCAATTGACGGCCTCGAGGTCCACGCGACTGAGCTCAACACGCTGTGGAACCGGGGTGGGTTTCCTGACAGTCTTCTGGCCCGGACAGATGCTGTTAGCCAGCGGTGGCGCCTTGATTTCATTCGAACGTACCTGGAACGGGACATTCCGCTTCTTGGACCAAGGATTGCTGCCGAAACGCTACGCCGATTCTGGACAATGCTCGCGCACCATCAATCCGGCCTTCTCAATGCGGCAGACTTCGCCCGCGCACTCGGCGTCGACGGAAAGACCGTTGCTTCCTATCTCGATCTCATGGTGGATCTGCTTCTGGTGCGTCGGCTCGAACCCTGGCACAACAATGCGGGCAAACGCCTGGTAAAGTCGCCGCGTGTATACGTTCGCGACTCCGGGCTGCTCCACAGTCTCCTTGGATTGACAACGCTCGAGGATATTCTCGGGCACCCGATCGCCGGCGCCAGTTGGGAAGGATTCGTGATCGAAACGCTTCATGCCGCTATACCAGTGGGCGCACATGCGAACTTCTATCGTACCGCTGCCGGCGCCGAGGTCGACCTCATTGTCACTCTGCCCGGCGGGCGCCGTTGGGCAATCGAGATCAAGCGAAGTCTCACTCCGAAAGTGGAACGCGGCTTTCATAACGCCTGCCTGGAACTGAAGCCCGATCGCCGCATCGTTGTTTACCCAGGGTCCGAGGCCTATCCTCTCAACAACGAAATCGAGGTGCTGCCGTTGCGACAGCTTGGTGAGGAACTCACGCATCTTCAGCCTTGATAGCGAGCGCGTCCGGCTATTTTAGTGTGATTTCACCAGACCGGAGAAACCAGCGACAGCCAGAAGGCTGAGGGCCCAGCCGATGACGGACTGGAAGAAAAAATATCTCAAGGAGAACGTGCCGTTTGGTTTCATCGAATCGGGTCGCCAGTATTCCCTTTGACCGATGGACGCTACCGGCAGGAGTACATCCAGCGAGTACATTGGCGCATTGAACTCCGGGTAGCTGGCCGCTTCCGGCTGATTGCGGAAGCAAGTGAGCTGGTCCTCCCCGACCGCGGCACGTCCAGCCAGGTCCTGTCCGGTTGATGGCATATAGCGGATTTCGGTTTGCGGGAGATCACACATCGTCCATTCGGGGGAACGCAGAACGATGGGATTGTTCGGTTTCATTGCACCGTCGCGATAGGCGAATGCGAAGACACCCGTGCCGATCGCCCAGAAGAGCATCAGCCAGACCAGCACCAGCAGAGGCTGCCGCCCGTAACGAAGGGTGACGGCAAGCACACCGTCGACAATCGCCAGGCTTGCCCGCAAGATCGGATTTTTGGCACGCGCTCGGCGCGCACGCCGCTGCAGTCGCTCCTTGGCGATCAAGACCGTACGGGCATCCTCGTCATGGCCCATTTCCCGCAATACCATTGACAGATGCTCGTAGGGCTGCGGCCAGAAGTCCGCGTTCCACCGCTCCGGTGTCTGGCGCGATAGCCAGTCGAGCCGGCTTGCCGCATCGGCTGGTCCTCCAATGAAAGCACCGTACCGGCAGCGGTTCAAAAGCAGGTCGCCAGTCTTGGGCCAGCTGCTCTGATCGTCATCTATAGCGCCGATCGTCGTCGCAGTGAGGTCGAGCGCACCCTCGACGGATGCACCTTGTCGCAGGAAGAATGCGCCGTCGATGATGGCGCGATTGAGCCGCAGCGCATTGCCGTCCGGCTGCGAAAGTGATGCGGAGGTGCAATTGACGTCACCTCCGAAGCGGGCACCGAGAAGGCGCGTTTCGCCGACGATGGTCGCCCCACGCAAGGCAAGGTCGCCCCCTGCCACGATCGCGTCTGCGTTCAATGCGACTTCGCCCGGGCGTTCGATCTGTGCGCCGACCGCATTGACGTCGCCCCCCAGGCGCGCCGCCGAAAGATTGATGCCGCCACGCACATTGGCGCCACGCAACAGGATGCCACCGCGTGTTTCCAATGCCTCGGCGTCGAAAGCCATATCGCCGGGCGAAGTGATCGAAACACCATCAGCCTCAATGCTACCGCCAATCCGCGCGCCGGGAAGGCGTATTTCCCCGGTTACTATTGCGCCGCGAAGCGAAAGGACTCCCCGTGCCTCCAACCTGTCGGCCTGCAACCCGGGCAGGGCCGAACCGTCCAGGAACAGATTATCGATAACCGCCGAGCGCAGCACCGGCGAGGCGTCGAAGTGACAATCCTTGAGACCGATGTCGCGCGGTATCCGGCACCCCTCCAGGTCGAGAATGCCAATGATCCAGGCTCCGCTCAGCCTCAACCCTTTCTCATGCAAACGATAGGCACCGTCGCCAAGGATGAGATAGCGCAACAGGTCCGCCCGCACCGTCCGCTCGGGATCTTCCTGTTCCGGCCGCAGACCGTCGCCCAATCGGTCGAAGTCTCCCAACTGCAGATGTGCCACGACCTTCGTTTCAGCGGCGCTCAGCGGATGAAAATCGGCAAGGCTTTGCAGGACGGGAACATGAGATCCCGGTTGGGGCGCTTTCTGGTTCATGAAGCCGGCATCCGTCTGACACCGCGTGAAGATCTTGCTCGAGCGCGGCTTTGCCGGAGTGGATATCTTCCGGGGCTGCAAATCGGTCGATCGACAAGCGAGGCATGGCAATTCATGACGATCGTTCTCCTCTATGGCGTTCGCGCCGTGAGCGACTATGCGCCTTGGCCGCAGGGTAAACGTGAACCAAGACATCGATCAACTGAGGGGGCTCCCGCAGGACCTCGGTCCCAACGATATCGGATCGTCGCTCGCTTGGAAACGCGCCGGGGCGGCTCTTTTCCAGCCCGGTTTCATGATTGATTTCGTCGTTTTGGGCGGCGGGTCAAGAGATGACGCCGAAATGCGCCGAGGCTATCAGCGGCATATCGGACCAGAAGCACAGTTTCTGGCTCTCAGAATGGTTGTCGTCACTTCAATCCTTGCTTCGCCTATACTTGACGGCCCTATATAAAGGGCGCTATCAATTCCGAACATCGAAAAAAATCAGGCGGTTCGGCCTCACCGGGATGACATCCCGCGTGGGGTTTTTTCGTTCATAGGTGCTTTTTGGACACTCGGACGGTTGTTCAGGTCGGCGTATTGTTTTCCCGCTCCGGTCCCTACGCGGATCTGGGTGAGCAGGGCTACGCTGGCACGATGGCTGGGATCGCCGCAGTCAATGCGCGCACTGGCCTGCCGTTCCGGCTTGAGGCCAGTGTTGCCGATCCGAAGGGAAATACCGATCGCTATGCTGCGCTTGCCGCCGAGCTGGTGAGCGGTGGCGAGGTCCGACATATTGTCGGCTGCACGACATCCTGGAGCCGCAAAGAGGTCATCCCGGTCCTGGAAAAGACGCAGGCACTCCTCTGGTACCCCTGCGTCTACGAGGGGTTCGAGGCGAACGAGAATGTTGTCTATGTCGGTGCCTGCGCCAATCAACACATTCTGCCGCTTCTGGAATTCGCCCTTCCTGCCTTCGGCCGCCGGGGTTTCCTCCTTGGCTCAAACTACATTTGGGGCTGGGAGACCTGCCGAATTGCTCGTGATGTGATCCTGCGTTCCGGTGGCGAGGTCCTCGGCGAACGGCACGTTCCGCTCGGCGACGCCGATATCGACCGTATCATCGATGAAATTCACCGCAAAAAGCCGGATTTCATCCTCAATTCGCTGATCGGACCCTCATCCTACGCTTTCCTGCGCGCCTATCGCGCGCTCGGCGAGCGCGACGGCGATTTCGCGCCGGGCCGTCGCCCGGTGCTGAGCTGCAATCTCGGTGAGAACGAGATCGTCAAGATCATGCCTGCGGCCGAAGGGCACTACACCACGGCGACATATTTCGAAACGCTGGAGACGCAGGAAAACGCGCGCTTTCTCGCGGGACTTCCAAAAGACGCTCGCGCCGCCGGCATTTCGGCCTTCTTCGCGCAGGCCTATTCGGCGGTTCTGCTGATCGCTGCCGGGATCGAGGCCGCAGGCGAAGCGGCGGCACTCGATGTGCTCGAAGCGGTCAAGGCACGCGCGGTCGAAACGCCCTTCGGCCCGTTGCGGATCGACCCGGCCAACAACCACATTCACGTGGTCGCGCATGTCGCTCGGGCGACTGCCGGCGGCCGTTATGATATCGTCCGGCAAGGACGCGACGCGATCGCACCGGATCCCTTTCTCATCCGCTCGGCGCTTGCCGTTCCCGCAATCGAAACCGCGACGACGCCGTCCCGACCACAGCTGAGACTCGTCTAATGAACAATGGCTTCATGACGCCTTCCTTCGAAGGCCTAAGAGCGCTGATCCTGCACCGCCAACACGCCAATACCGAGGCGCTGGAACGCCAGTTCGCGCGCATCGGCGTCAGCGCCGTGACCGTCTGGCCGGAGCTTGCGGCCGAACAGTCGTTTCAGGATTTCGACGTGCTGATGTTCGACGCAGACATGGGCTATGATGAGCAGTTTCCCTGGAGCGCCGGCGAGGCGCCCATTCCAACGATCGCCCTGATCGGCAGCGAAGCGCCGGGACGGATCACCTGGGCCGTCAGCCACGGCGCCGACGCGCAGCTGCTGAAGCCGATCGGCAGCTCGGGCGTCTATAGCGCGCTGGTCATTGCCACGCATGCGTTTAAGCGCCGCAAGTCGCTCTCAAGCGAAGTCGCAACGCTCTCCGAACGTCTGGCGAACCGGGAAAACCTTGCCGAGGCCACCGCGATCCTGATGGTGCGGGAGCGGCTGCCGGCCGACGCCGCCTATGCCTTGCTTCGCCGCCGCGCGATGGACGAACGCCGAACGATCGACGAGGTCGCTCAAATCATTCTGGAGAAAACCGGGTTGAACGAGGGCAAGCGCCGTGGCTGATGTCGCCATCTCCGTCCCTGTCGCTCCGACACCCGGCGTCTTTCGCCGCCTCCTGAAGCGCAAACTTGCCGTTTTCGGGCTGATCGTCATTGCGCTGATCGTTTTCGCCGCAGTGTTTGCGCCATGGATCGTTCCTTACAATCCGGATGAACAGTTCTTCGAAGGACTAACGCTCGAGGGCGCGCCGCTCGCGCCGAACGTGCAGTTCTGGTTCGGCACCGATCTGGTCGGCCGCGATCTACTGAGCCGCATCATCTACGGCGCGCGAACCTCGCTGATCATTGGCGTCATCGCCAACGGCGTCTCCGTCCTCATCGGCTCGGCGGTCGGTATCACTGCCGGCTATTTCAAGGGCTGGGTGAGTACTGTGCTGATGCGTTTCACCGATCTGATGATGGCATTTCCGGCGCTGTTGCTTGCCATCGTGCTTGCGGCGATCTTCCGCCCGAGCCTCCTGATCGTTGCCATGGTGATCGCCATGGTCAACTGGGTGCAGATCGCCCGCGTGCTCTACACGGAAACGCGTTCGCTTGCCGAGCGGGATTTCGTGGAGGCTGAACGGGCGCTCGGAGCAGGGACTTTCCGCATCCTCACCCGCCACATTTTCCCGCATCTGGTATCGACCATCGTCGTCTATGCGACGCTCGGCATTGCAACGACGGTGCTGCTCGAGGCGACGCTCAGCTACCTCGGCATCGGCGTCCAGCCGCCGACGGCCTCCTGGGGCAACATCATCTTCGAGAACCAGACCTATTTCACCAGCGCGCCCTGGCTCGTCTTCATTCCGGGTTTTGCGATCATCTTGCTCGCGCTCGCGTTCAATCTCGTCGGCGATGCCCTGCGCGACATCCTCGACCCGACTCAGCAGGGGCACCACTGATGATCTCTTACATCGCCCGCCGCCTGCTGCAATCGGCGCTCATTCTGGTCGGCATCAGTCTGGTCACCTTCGTGCTGCTTTACCTTTTGCCGGCCGATCCGGCCCGCCAGATCGCCGGGCGCAGCGCGACGGCCGAGACAGTGGAGAGCATCCGTCAGCAGCTCGGGCTCAACCTGCCATTCTACCAGCAGTATCTGCGCTATGCGACCGGACTGCTGCACGGCGATTTCGGCCGCTCCTACCTGCAGAAAACCGAGGTGGTAGAGCTGATCGCCTCGCGCCTGCCGGCAAGCCTGCTTCTGATGGCAGGGGCGATCACCTGCGAACTCATTCTCGGCATCGCCATGGGTCTCGTCTCGGCGCTGCGCCGTGGCTCGGGGCTCGACAACGGGCTGATGCTCCTTTCCTTCGTCGGCGTTTCGGCGCCGCAATTCGTTATCGGCATCCTGATGCTCTACGTTTTTTCCGTGCAGCTCGGCTGGTTTCCGATCGGCGGCTACGGCACCTTCGCGCATCTTGTGCTGCCCTCACTTACTCTCGGAGTGCTGGGAGCGGGCTGGTATGCGCGCATGATGCGTTCCTCGATGATCGACGTGCTGCGCCAGGATTTCATCCGCACGGCTCATTCCAAGGGGCTTGGCCGCGCCACGGTGATTTTCCGCCACGCGCTGCCGAATGCCATTCTGCCGGTAATCGCGATGATCGGCATCGACATCGGCATGTTCATGTCGGGCATCGTCGTGGTCGAAAGCGTATTCGGGTGGCCCGGTATCGGCCAGCTTGCCTGGCAGGCGATCCAGCGGGTGGACATTCCGATCATCATGGGAGTCACGCTGGTCTCGGCCCTGGCCATCGTCGTCGGCAATCTCATGGCGGACCTCATCGCCCCGATGATCGATCCGCGCATCAAGCTTCGCTGACGATCGTCGGCGGATAACGTGAACAGGTACAAAAAAACCAGAGGAGAATTGCAAATGCGTAAGACACTTCTTGCAGGCGTGGCGTTCTTTGCCATTGCCGCAGCGGGCATGACGGCGGTACACGCCGATGACATCAAGCAGGGCGGCCAGATGGTCGTGACCTACAAGGACGACGTGTCGACGCTCGATCCGGCCATCGGCTATGACTGGCAGAACTGGTCGATGATCAAGAGCCTGTTCGACGGTCTCATGGACTACGAACCCGGCACTTCCACACTTCGGAAAGATCTCGCCGAGGACTACACCATCTCCGACGACGGCAAGACCTTCACCTTCAAGCTGCGCAAGGGCGTGAAGTTCCACAACGGCCGCGAAATGACTGCCGAGGACGTGAAATACTCGCTGGACCGCGTCACAAACCCGGCGACCCAGAGCCCCGGCGCCGGCTTCTTTGGCTCGATCAAGGGCTTCGACAAGATGGCCGACGGTTCGGCCAAGTCGCTGGAGGGCGTCACTGTCGTTGATCCCTACACGATCAAGTTCGAACTGACCCGTCCGGACGCCACCTTCCTGCACGTCATGGCGATCAACTTCTCCTTTGTCGTCCCGAAGGAAGAAGTCGAAAAATGGGGTGCCGATTTCGGCAAGCATCCGGTCGGTACGGGCGCGTTCAAGCTGGGCGAGTGGACGCTCGGCCAGAAGCTCGTGTTCGAGCGCAACAAGGATTACTGGAACGCTGGCCTTCCGAAGCTCGACCAGATCACTTTTGAGGTTGGCCAGGAGCCGGTTGTGGCACTCCTGCGCCTGCAGAAAGGCGAGGTCGACGTCGCCGGCGACGGCATTCCGCCGGCGAAGTTCCTCGAGGTGAAGAACGACCCGACCTATGCCAAGCTGATTGTCGAGGGCGGTCAGCTGCACACCGGCTACGTCACCATGAAGACGACGATGAAGCCCTTCGACAACGTCAAGGTGCGTCAGGCCGTCAACATGGCGATCAACAAGGATCGCATCATCCGCATCATCAACGGCCGTGCCGTTCCGGCGAACCAGCCTCTGCCGCCGACCATGCCGGGCTTCGCCAAGGACTACGAAGGCTACAAGTACGACGTGGAGGGCGCCAAGAAGCTTTTGGCGGACGCCGGTCTGGCGGACGGATTCGAAACCGAACTCTACGTCTACAACACCGACCCGCAGCCTCGCATCGCCCAGGCGATCCAACAGGATCTCGCCGCCATCGGCATCAAGGCTGAAATCAAATCGCTGGCCCAGGCCAATGTCATTGCCGCCGGCGGTGAGCCGGACCAGGCACCGATGATCTGGTCGGGCGGCATGGCCTGGATCGCCGACTTCCCGGATCCGTCCAACTTCTACGGCCCGATCCTCGGCTGCTCGGGCGCGGTCAAGGGTGGTTGGAACTGGTCCTACTACTGCAACAAGGCACTGGAAGAGCGCGCAACCGCGGCCGATTCGATCACCGATCCGGCCAAGAAGGCTGAGCGCGAGGAAGCCTGGCGGTCGATCTTCCTCGACATCATGAAGGATGCCCCGTGGGCACCTGTGTTCAACGAGCAGCGGTTCACCATCCGCTCCGAGCGGCTCGGTGGTCCGGACGCGATTTTCGTCGATCCGGTCCACATCCCCATCAACTACGAGCAGGTTTACGCCAAAGATGTGCAATAACTGTAACTACACCATCCACGGCGCGCATCATCACTTCGGGTGGGATCGTTCGATCCCGCCCGTCGAGAAAGTCGCGCCGGGCTCGACAATCCGCTTCGAATGCATGGATAGCGGCAGCGGGCACTTCAATGCCAACAGCACCGCGGCCGATGTCGCGACGCTGGATTTCTCGAAGGTCAATCCGGTCACCGGTCCCGTCTATATCGACGGGGCCGAGCCCGGGGACGCGGTCAAGATCACCATCCACGAGTTCGAGCCTTCCGGTTTCGGCTGGACGGGGATCATTCCGGGTTTCGGACTTCTGGCGGATCAGTTCACCAGCCCGGCCCTGACTGTGTGGAAATACGATCCCGTCAGCATGGAGCCGGCTATGTTCGGCAAGAACGGCCGCGTGCCGTTGAAACCGTTCGCCGGCACGATCGGGCTGGCGCTGGCGGAAGAAGGGCGTCATTCGGTTGTTCCGCCGCGGCGGGTGGGGGGCAATCTCGACATCAGGGACCTGTCCTCCGGCTCTGTGCTTTACCTGCCGGTTGAAGTCGCTGGCGGCCTGTTTTCGATCGGCGACACGCATGCGGCACAGGGCGATGGCGAGGTTTGCGGCACGGCGATCGAAAGCCAGATGAACCTCACGGTGACGCTGGATCTCGTCAAGGACGCCAAGCTGTCCATGCCACGCTTCACCACGCCCGGCCCGGTGACCCGTCATCTCGACGCCAAGGGCTACGAGGTGACGACCGGGATCGGAGCGGACCTGATGGATGGGGCCAAGGCCGCCGTTTCCAACATGGTCGATCTGCTCGGCAAGCTTTACAACCTCTCCGCCGACGACGCCTATATGCTCTGCTCGGTCTGCGGCGACCTGCGCATCAGCGAAATCGTCGACATGCCGAACTGGGTCGTGTCGTTCTACTTCCCGCGGATCGTGTTCGAATAGGCCATGCGGAGCCGCGTTTGAAACGCGGCTCCGCTTCTTTCACCCTTATTGATCGCAAGCCATGACGACGACGCACAAGACATCCTCCGAACCACTACTTTCTGTTCGCGATCTCGTGACACAGGTGGCGACCCCCATGGGCGCGAAGACCGTCGTCGACGGCCTGAGTTTCGATCTCATGCGCGGCGAAACGCTGTGCATCGCCGGCGAAAGCGGTTCCGGCAAATCGATGACGGCACTGTCGCTGATCCAGCTGCTGCCGAAGCCGATGGCCCGGGTCGCTTCCGGCCTGGCGCTGTTCAAGGGCCGTGATGTCTTCGCGCTCGACGACGAGGGATTGCGCAAGCTACGCGGCAAGGAAATCGGAATGATCTTCCAGGAGCCGATGACCTCGCTCAATCCGGTGCTGACGATCGGGCGCCAGCTCGTCGAAGCGATCACGGCGCAACGGCCGATGAGCCATGCCGAAGCCATGGCCGAGGCCCTTCGGCTTCTCGAGCAAGTGCAGATTTCAGACGCGGCACGGCGGTTAAGTCAATACCCGCATGAACTTTCAGGCGGCATGCGTCAACGTGTGATGATCGCGATCGCGCTGTCGCAAGGCCCCGATATCCTGATCGCCGACGAACCGACCACGGCGCTTGACGTAACGGTGCAGGCGCAAATCCTGAGCCTGATCCGCCACCTGCAGAAGGAGCATGGAACGGCGGTGATCATGATCACCCACGACATGGGCGTCGTCGCGGAAATGGCCGACCATGTCCTGGTGATGAAGAATGGCAAAGCCGTGGAATACGGCACCGTGCGCGACATCTTCGAAAAACCGGGCGCGCCCTACACGCAGATGCTGCTCGAGGCGGTTCCAACGCTCGGGGAAATGCACGGCATCGACACGCCGAAGCGTGCAAAACCGATCGCAGCGGTTCCCGCTTCTGCCGCCACGGAGGCTGCGGCACGGACCGACGGACCGCTGGTGGAGGTGAGGGATCTCACCGTCCGCTTCGACATCAAGGGCGGTATTCTCCAGCGTCCGGTGAGCCGCGTCCATGCGGTCGAGGGCCTGAGCTTCGAGATCGCGAAGGGCGAGACACTCTCGCTGGTCGGCGAAAGCGGCTGCGGCAAGTCGACGACCGGCAAGGCGCTGATGAACCTGATCCCGTGGACAGGCTCGATCCGGGTTAAGGGACAGGAGACGAGCGGACTCGGTCGCCGGGCGATGAAGCCGATCCTCCGCGACGTGCAGATGGTGTTCCAGGATCCCTATGCCTCGCTCGATCCGCGCTATCGCGTTGGCGATCTCGTGGCCGAGCCGTTGGTAATCCATGGCCTTGCCAAGGGGTCCGAGCTCAAGGACCGGGTGGAGTACTTGTTTCGCCGGGTTGGTCTGTCGCCGGATCAGATCAACCGCTATCCGCACGAATTTTCCGGCGGCCAGCGCCAGCGCATCTCGATCGCGCGCGCCTTGTCGCTGTCACCGAAGGTCATCATCGCGGACGAAAGCGTCTCGGCGCTCGACGTATCGATCCAGGCGCAGGTTCTTGATCTACTGCAGGATATCCAGAACGAGACCGGTATCGCCTATCTGTTCATCTCCCACGACATGGCCGTGGTCGAACAGATCAGTCACCGCGTGGCGGTGATGTATATGGGCCAGTTCGTGGAAGTGGGAACCCGCCGGCAGATCTTCGAAAACCCGCGGCACAGCTATACCCGCCAGCTGCTCAGCGCCGTGCCGGTTCCGGATCCACGCCGAGAGCGCCGGCTTTATGACGCAGCGGCGCGCGAGATCAAAAGCCCGATCCGGCCGCTCGGATACCAGCCGGTCTACAATCAGCTGACGGACATCGGCGATCGGCATCTGGTCGCGGCGGCCTGAGGCGATCACGGGCAGGGGACGGTGTTGCCCGCATTGCCCGGGCGTCCGCCCACTGTGGTCATGAGGGATATCGAGTGGCGCACCTCACTCCAAAAAGCCTCCGCGACGACGTAACCGAAGATTTTGACCGGGCGAGAGATCATGGATTGCGGCGCTCACCCCAGACCGGCCACCGTGGCGATTTGCTAGACCGCCTTCAGATCCCCGAGCAATGTCGGAATGAGTTCTGACACGGTTGGATGGATCGGCACCGCCCATTTCAGCACCGGATAGGGCGCCTTGGCATTCATCGCGTCGATGAAACCGTGGATCGCCTCGTCACCTTCGATCCCGAGGATTGCAGCACCCAGGATCTGCTGCGTTTCGGCATCGGCGATCACCTTCATGAAGCCCTTGGTCTCGGCGCGCTCGTTGGCGCGGCCGACACGGCTCATCGGCCGTGTGGAGATCATGATGGTGCGGCCGGAGGCCCGTGCTTCCTTCTCGGTCATCCCGACGCGGCCGAGCGGCGGGTCGATATAGAGCGCATAAGCAGGAATGCGATCGCTGACCTTGCGATCCTCGCCGTCGAGAAGGTTCGCGGCAGCGATCTCGAAGTCATTGTAGGATGTGTGGGTGAAGGCGCCTCGGCCATTGCAATCGCCGAGCGCGAAGATCCCCTCGACATTGGTGGCAAGCTTGTCGTCAACGGTGATGTAACCGCGCCGGTCGGTGGCGACGCCTGCCTTGTCAAGACCGAGGTCGTCGGTGTTCGGCGTGCGCCCGGTGGCAACCAGCACGTGGCTCGCCTCAATGGCCGGCTGACCATTGCCGATACTGACGCTGATGCCGTTGGCCGTCTTGGCAAATCCGATCCCGTCGGCATCCGTGTGTACGGCAATGTCTTCCGAGCGCAGGATGTCAGCGATCGCGTCTGAAACGTCGGCATCCTCACGCGAGGCAAGCTTCGGCCCGCGTTCGATCACCGTCACCTCAGCCCCGAACCGGCGATACATCTGCGCGAACTCAAGCCCGATATAGCTGCCGCCGATGACAGCAAGGTGCCTCGGAAGACGGTCGAGATGGATGATCGAGGTGCTTGTCAGGTAGTCAATGCCGCCAACCCCGGGCATATCGGGAATGGTCGGCCGCGCGCCGACATTCAGGAAGATCTTTGGGGCCGTCAGGATCTCGCCGTTGACGGTCACGCTATGGGCGTCCTGGAAGCGGGCATGCCCATAGATGACGGTCATGCCGTCCATTCCGGCGAACCAGTTGATCAGGCCGTTGCGGGCGTTCATCGTCACGGTTTCAGCACGCTTGCGCACGACAGTCATGTCGATACCCACGCCACCTGGAAGCACCACCCCGAAGTCCGCGCCGCGCCGCGCCATGTGGGCGGCACGGGCACTTGCCACCAGCGTCTTGGTGGGCATGCAGCCGGCATTGACACAGGTACCGCCCAGGAACTTGCGTTCGATCAACGCCACCTTCATGCCATTGGCGACCATGCGCGCGGCGAGGAAGGGACCGGATTGGCCGGCCCCGATGACGATGGCGTCGAAACTAGGCATTACACTGCTCCCACGATGATGAGCGCGCCGATGATCGCAACCGCATCCTCGATCAGCGCTGCCGGTGTATCCTTGCCGAAGGCGGCGGCGAGTTTACCACGAGCCGCCGCTCCACCGAACGTGCCAATCGCTGCGCCAACGACGCCCGCAATCAGCCCGCCAACGAGTGAGACGCCGGTAACACCGATCGTGGCGCCCGCCAGCCCGCCCATGATCAAGCGGGCGGCAAATTGCATCGGAACCTTGCGGGACGGGGTCGAGGGCAGCTGGTCGGTGATCAGCTCGACCACAGCGAGCAGGGTGAGTATCCACGGGGCCCAACGGTATCCCATGAAGGCAAGCGGCGTCTGCGAAACGTCAAACCAGCCGAGAGCAGCCGCCCAGGCAACGGCGGCTGGCGCCGTCATGGCCCTGAGACCCGCGATAATTCCAATCAGAAATGCAAGAAGCAAAAGCATGTGCAATCCCCCATGCCGCGCACAATTTAAGCGCGGTCATGGGAAGCTTGCACATTGTCGCGCAGCTTTCAATTTGCGCGATGGTTTAGGTGTGTCAATTGGCGAAGGCGGCAATGCCCGTGACGGCGCGGCCGAGGATAAGGGCGTGGACGTCGTGGGTCCCCTCATAGGTGTTGACCACCTCGAGGTTGACGAGATGGCGGGCAATGCCGAACTCGTCCGAAATGCCATTGCCGCCGAGCATGTCGCGCGCCAGCCTTGCGATGTCGAGGGCCTTGCCACAGGAATTGCGCTTGACGATGGAGGTCAGTTCCACGGGCGGGTGCCCGTCCTCCTTCATGCGGCCGAGCCGGATGCAGCCCTGCAGGCCGAGCGCGATTTCGGTCACCATGTCGGCGAGCTTCTTCTGGATGAGCTGGTTGGCAGCCAACGGCCGGCCGAACTGCTTGCGGTCGAGCACATATTGACGTGCCTTGGCATAGCAGTCCTCGGCAGCGCCGAGCGCCCCCCAGGCAATGCCGAAGCGGGCCGAGTTCAGGCAGGTGAACGGACCCTTGAGGCCCGAGACGTTGGGCAGCAGGTTCTCCTCCGGTACGAACACCTCATCCATCACCACCTCGCCGGTGATCGAGGCGCGCAGGCCGACCTTGCCGTGGATCGCCGGCGCCGACAGGCCCTTCCAGCCCTTCTCGAGGATGAAGCCGCGTATGACGCCGTCTTCGGTCTTGGCCCAGACGACAAATACGTCGGCGATCGGGGCATTGGAAATCCAGGTCTTGGCGCCGGTCAGGCTGTAGCCGCTATCAACCTTTTTCGCCCGCGTCACCATCGAGCCCGGATCTGAGCCGTGGTTGGGTTCGGTGAGGCCAAAACAGCCGATCCACTCACCGGTCGCAAGCTTCGGGAGGTACTTCTGCTTCTGCGCCTCGGAGCCGAAGGCGTCGATCGGCACCATGACGAGGGACGACTGCACGCTCATCATCGAGCGGTAGCCGCTGTCGACGCGCTCGACCTCGCGGGCAATCAGACCGTAAGCGACGTAGCCCAGGCCGGCGCCACCATATTCCGGCGCGATCGTCGGCCCGAGCAGTCCGAGTTCGCCCATTTCGCGAAAGATCTCCGGATCGGTCTTCTCGTGACGGAAGGCTTCGAGCACGCGCGGCGCCAGCTTGTCCTGTGCATAAGCCTGCGCCGTCTCCTGCACCATGCGCTCCTCGTCGGTCAGCTGCTCGACAAGGCGAAACGGATCGGCCCAATCAAAGATCTCGCGGGTATGCTGCATGGTCACTTCTCCTCATTTACCTGCTGGCACCAACATCCTTCGGGCATAGACCCGGCCGTCGAACGGGTCAACTCGCCAAGAACGCTGCTCGGTGGCGCCTTATCGCTTCACCCAGGGCGGGATGAACCTGACATCCTCGCCGGTCACCGCCTCGCGCAGGAAGTCGATGACCGCCCGCACCCGCGGCGACTGGCGAAGATCGCGATGGCAGGTGATCCAGTAGTGCCGCCTGAGATCGACCTCTTCAGGCAGAACCCGCTCGAGTTCGGGGTAGCGACTTGCGAAGAAATAGGGAAGCACGCAAAGCCCGAGACCGTTTCTGGTCGCCGTCAGCTGCGCAAAGATGCTCGAGCTCTGGAACTGCGGCTTGATGCGCGGATGCACGTCGCCAAGATAGTCGAGGCCAGGGGCGAAGATCATTTCCTCTATGTAGCTGATGAACGGGTGCTGCAGGAGGTCGTCCCGGCAGGTGATAGGCGCGCTTCGGTAGAGATAGTCCCGCGAGCCATAGACCTGAAGGTGGTAGTCGGTGAGCTTGTCGGAGAAATACGGTCCGCCCTTCGGCTCATCGAGAACGACGGTGATATCGGCCTCCTTGCGCGACAGCGACATGATCTGCTGGATTGTCACAAGTTCGAGCGACAAATTCGGATGCCTTGCGACGAACTGCGGCAGCACACGCGCGAAGAAGAAATTGGAGAAGCCCTCGGGGGCACTGAGGCGTACCACGCCGCGTTGGGTCGTTGCGCCGTCGGTGAGATCGGCGCGCAACCGTTCGGTCTCCTGCTCCATCTTCTCGGCGGTTTCGACGAAGCGGGCGCCCATCGCCGTCATCACATAGCCGCGAGGGTTGCGTTCGAAGAGCTTGACCTTGAGCGCAAACTCCAGCCGGTCGATGCGGCGCGACACGGTGGCGTGGCTGGTGCGCAATTGCCGCGCCGCAGTCGACAGCTGTCCGGTGCGGGCAACCGCGAGAAAGAACTGCAGGTCATCCCAGGTAAATTGCGGCGGATTGTTCATTCGGATCCCCAATCGGCCTTCGCATCATCCAGCCGTTCGATATTGGTCTTTCGTCTAATGCGCCCCAGCCTGCACCTCGTCGTCTTCCGCCCTAGGTTCCAACGAAAGCGCCCTAACGATCTGCATTCATTGGGGAACCGCGACAGACCAATAGTTCTGTTCAAAAACGAACAGATACTGTTTGGAATTAGTTGTAAAGCGGCCTTGCCTGATTGGTGCAATTCCATGATCGTGGGGCACGCGCTGGCGGTCTTGAGGAGGGCGGCTGGCCAAATTTGAACAGATCCGCATTCTGGCCAATCTCTGGGAGGAGAGACATATGCGAAAGAATCTCATTGCGTCGCTGGCATTCCTGCTTGCAAGCAGCACTGCCGTGCTTGCCGATGGTGCATCCGACGGCAAGGTGAAGATCGGCATCCTGAATGACCAGTCCGGCGTCTACGCTGATTTCGGCGGCAAGTCCTCCGTCGAGGCGGCCAAGATGGCGGTCGAGGATTTCGGCGGCAAGGTGCTTGGCGTGCCGGTGGAGATTGTCGACGCCGACCACCAGAACAAGCCTGACATCGCCTCCAACATTGCCCGCCAGTGGTACGACACGGAGCAAGTGGACGCGATCATGGAATTGACCACCTCGTCAGTGGCGCTCGCGGTTCAGGCGATCGCGAAGGAAAAGAAGAAGATCAACATCGTCACCGGGGCCGCGACCACGGATCTCACCGGGAAGGCCTGCTCGCCCTACGGCTTCCACTGGGCCTATGACACGCATGCGCTTGCCGTCGGCACCGGCGGTGCGCTCGTCAAGCAAGGCGGCGACAGCTGGTTCTTCCTGACGGCCGACTACGCATTCGGCTACTCCCTGGAGCAGCAGACGAGCGATTTCGTCAAGTCCGCCGGCGGCAAGGTCGTCGGTTCTGTCCGCCATCCCCTGTCGAACCAGGATTTCTCGTCCTTCCTGCTGCAGGCACAATCCTCCGGCGCCAAGGTGATCGGCCTTGCCAATGCCGGCCTTGATACGTCCAACGCCATCAAGCAGGCTGCCGAGTTCGGCATCACTCAGGGTGGGCAGCATCTGGCGGCACTGCTCTTCACGCTGGCCGAAGTTCACGGCCTGGGGCTCGAGGCAGCGCAAGGCCTGACGCTGACGGAAGGCTATTACTGGAACCTCGACGACAAGAGCCGCGAATTCGGCAAGAAGTTCTTCGCCCGCACCGGCAAGATGCCGAACATGATCCACGCCGGTACCTATTCGGCCGTGCTCCAGTATCTCAAGGCGATCGACAAGGCCGGCACAGACGACACCGAGGCCGTTGCCAAGCAGCTGCACGAACTGCCCGTCGACGACGTCTTCGCTCGCGGTGGCACCGTCGGCCCGAATGGCCGCATGATCCACGACATGTACCTGCTGCAGGTCAAGAAGCCGGCCGACAGCAAGGAACCGTGGGACTACTTCAACGTTCTCGCGACCATTCCGGGCAAGGAAGCCTATATCGATCCCGCCAAGAGCGGCTGCGCCCTGGTGAACTAGGCGATGGCGGTTTCCGCGACCCAATCGAACGCTATGCCGCGGGTGGTCCTTTCCGCTCGCGGCCTGCGTCGTGACTTCGGCGGCTTCACTGCCGTCAAGAATGTTGATCTCGACGTCCATGACGCCAGCGTGCATGCCCTGATCGGCCCCAACGGCGCGGGAAAGACGACGGTATTCAACCTGCTGACGAAGTTCCTGCAGCCGACATCGGGCACCATCACGCTGATGGGGACTGATATCACCAGAACGGCACCCGACAAGGTGGCGCGCATGGGGTTGGTGCGATCATTCCAGATCTCGGCCGTGTTTCCACATCTCAGCGTTCTCGACAATGTGCGGGTGGCGCTGCAACGGCCCAACAAGCTGTCAAAGCAATTCTGGCGCCCATTATCAGCACTCGACGCATTGAACGATCGCGCCGAACAACTGCTTGCGAAGGTCGGCCTCTTCAAGGAGCGCAACGCCATCGCCGCCGATCTTTCCTATGGCCGCAAGCGTGTCCTTGAGATCGCAACGACCTTGGCACTAGACCCAAGAGTGCTCCTTCTCGACGAACCGATGGCCGGCATGGGGCACGAGGATGTCGGCGTCGTCTCCGCTCTGATCCGCGAGGTGGCGCGCGACCGCGCCGTCCTGATGGTCGAGCACAATCTGTCCGTCGTCGCCAACATCTGCCAGCATGTGACCGTGCTGCAGCGTGGCGAAATCCTTGCCGAAGGCGACTATGCCACCGTCAGCGCCGATGAGCGGGTTCGCCAGGCCTACATGGGCTCGGAGGAGGGCTGATGGCGACACTTCTGGACGTCCAGGGGCTCAACGCCTGGTATGGCGAAAGCCACATCCTGCACGGTGTCGACATGCGGGTCGGCGAGGGTGAGACAGTCACCATTCTTGGCCGCAACGGCGTCGGAAAGACGACGACGCTGCGCACCATCACCGGCATCGTCCGCAGCCGCAAAGGCAAGCTGACATTCGCAGGTAAGGACATGATGCAGGTGCCGTTACACAAGACGGCGCATCGCGGTATCGGCTTCGTGCCGGAGGAGCGCGGCATATTCTCGACGTTGACGGTGTCCGAGAATCTGATGCTGCCGCCAGTCGTTGCCTCGGGCGGCATGACGGTCGAGGAGATCTTCGAGCTGTTTCCGAACCTTTACGAGCGCCGCAACAGTGCGGGCACGAAGCTGTCGGGCGGTGAACAGCAAATGCTGGCAATCGCCCGCATCTTGCGCACCGGTGTTCGCATGCTCCTGCTCGACGAACCCACGGAGGGGCTGGCGCCCGTCATCGTCCAGCGCATCGGCGAAGTGCTGAGGCAATTGAAGGAGCGGGGCATGACGATCCTGCTTGTCGAGCAGAATTTCCGTTTCGCTAGCCGGATCGCCGATCGCTTCTATCTTATGGATCACGGGCAGATGGTTTCGGAGTTCCCGGTGGGCGAGTTGCCCCAGCGGATGGATACGCTGCACAAGGTTCTGGGAGTGTGATCTGAATGACAATGATCTTCGGCATTCCCCTGCAGGCGTTCATGGGCCAGTTGCTGATCGGTCTGATCAACGGCTCTTTCTACGCGCTCTTGAGCCTCGGGCTCGCCATCATCTTCGGCCTGTTGCGCGTCATCAATTTCGCGCACGGCGCGCAATACATGCTCGGCGCCTTCGCCGCCTACCTTCTGCTTGCCTATGCCGGCATAGGTTACTGGCCATCGCTGATCCTTGCCCCCGTGATCGTCGGATTTGCCGGCGCGGTGATCGAACGCTTGTTCCTCCGTCGGCTCTATGATCTGGACCCACTCTACGGGCTGCTCTTCACATTCGGTCTTGCCCTGACGGTCGAAGGCACCTTCCGTTACCTCTACGGCTCATCCGGCCAACCCTACGCGCAACCCGCTGCGCTGGCCGGCGCCGTCAATCTCGGCTTCATGTTCCTGCCGATCTATCGCGGCTGGGTGGTCGTCGTGTCGCTTGTGGTCTGCCTCGGCACCTGGCTCCTGATCGAGAAGACAAAGCTCGGCGCCTATCTCAGGGCCGCCACCGAGAATGCAACGCTCGTCCAGGCATTCGGCGTCAACGTGCCGGTTCTCCTGACATTGACCTACGCACTTGGAGCCGGTCTTGCAGCCTTTGCGGGTGTACTGGCCGCGCCGATCTATCAGGTGTCGCCGTTGATGGGCTCCAGCATGATCATCGTCGTGTTCGCCGTCGTCGTGGTTGGTGGCATGGGCTCGATCATGGGCGCGATCATCACCGGTTATGTACTCGGCATCGCGGAAGGCCTGACCAAGGTCTTCTATCCGGAGGCGTCCAACATCGTGATCTTCGTGATCATGGCAATTGTTCTTCTCATCAGGCCCGCGGGCCTCTTCGGCCGGGATGCCTGACGATGACAGAAATCACCGAAACCATCCGTCCGGAAAAAAGCCGCACCGCGCTATCGGTACAGGCGGCATTCCTGATCATCGGCCTGCTGCTCCTGCTGTTGGCGCCGTTCTTCTTCTACCCGATTTTCCTGATGAAGCTCTTGTGCTTTGCGCTGTTTGCCTGCGCCTTCAACCTGCTGCTCGGCTATACCGGCCTGCTGTCGTTCGGTCATGCGACCTTCTTCGGCGGGGCTGCCTATTTTACCGCCCATGCCGTGAAGGAATGGGGGTTTTCGCCGGAACTCGGCATCCTGGTCGGCGTCGCAGGTGCTGCCATCCTCGGCCTCGTCATGGGTTTCTTCGCGATCCGCCGTCAGGGTATTTATTTCGCGATGATTACGCTTGCCCTCTCGCAAATGTTCTTCTTCTTCTGCCTGCAAGCGGCGTTCACGCATGGCGAGGACGGTATCCAGTCCGTGCCGCGCGGTCAGCTGTTCGGCGTCCTCGATCTCAATAGTTCGACCAACATGTATTATTTCGTGCTGGCCGTCTTCGTCGTCGGCGTCCTGATTATCTGGCGCTTCATCAATTCGCCGTTCGGCATGATCCTGAAATCGATCCGCGAGAACGAGCAGCGGGCGATATCGCTCGGTTATTCCGTCGCCCATTACAAGCTGGGCGCCTTCGTGATGTCGGCGGCACTCGCGGGCCTGGCCGGGGCAGTAAAATCCCTCGTCTTCCAGTTCGCGACCTTGACCGATGTCGCCTGGCAGATGTCGGGCGAGGTGATCCTGATGACCCTGCTTGGCGGTATTGGTACCCTGATCGGTCCGCTGTTTGGCGCGGGCCTTGTCGTCACGCTGGAAAACTACCTTGCAACATCGGAATTCCCGGTGACGATCATCACGGGCATCGTGTTCATGGTATGCGTGCTGATCTTCCGCCGCGGCATCATCGGCGAGTTTTATGCGTCGCGTCTCGGTCGGAAGCTCGGCTTCGTCTACCGCCGCTAACCTGCGGGTGGTATTTGCATGGATCGCTTCGACTACATCATCATTGGTGCCGGCAGCGCCGGCTGCGTTCTCGCCAACCGGCTGTCCGAAGATCACAACACGCGCGTTCTGCTGCTGGAGGCCGGTGGCAACGACAATTACCACTGGATCCATATTCCTGTCGGCTATCTCTATTGCATCAACAACCCGCGCACCGATTGGTGCTTCACCACGGTTCCGCAGCAGGGATTGAACGGGCGCGCCCTCAATTATCCGCGCGGCAAGGTGCTCGGCGGCTCATCCTCGATAAACGGCATGATCTACATGCGCGGCCAGGCACGCGACTATGATCTCTGGCGGCAGATGGGATGCTCGGGCTGGAGCTGGGACGACGTGCTTCCGTTCTTCCGCAAATCGGAGGACTACTATCGCGGCGAGACCGAGATGCATGGAACAGGCGGCGAGTGGCGGGTGGAAAAAGCCCGCGTTCGCTGGGCGGTACTCGATGCGTTCCAGGCCGCCGCCAGGGAGGCCGGCATTCCGGAAACGCCCGACTTCAACACCGGCGACAACGAGGGATCAGGCTACTTCGACGTCAACCAGCGGTCCGGCATTCGCTGGAATACGACCAAGGCCTTCCTGCGCCCGGCCATGCGGCGAGGCAATCTGACGGTTCTGACGAAGGCGCAGGTGCGCCGGCTTGTCATCGAGGAGGGCGCTGTCACGGGCGTCGATTATCAGCATGCGGGCACTACGAAGCGCGCCTACGCGACGAGGGAAACGATCCTTTCGGCGGGCGCGATCGGTTCGCCACACATCCTGGAGCTGTCCGGTCTGGGCCAAGGCGAGGTGCTGAAACGCGCGGGCGTGGAGGTCATTGCCGAGGTAAAAGGCATCGGCGAGAACCTTCAGGACCACCTGCAGCTTCGTATGGTCTACAAGGTCACCGGCGTTGCGACGCTGAATGAGAAGGCAACAAGGTTCATCGGCAAGGCTCAGATCGGCCTGGAATATCTGATCAGACGTTCCGGGCCGATGGCAATGGCGCCAAGCCAGCTTGGCATCTTCACCCGCTCCGGCCCCGACAAGGAGACACCGGACCTTCAATACCATGTGCAGCCGGTGTCGCTCGACAAGTTCGGCGATCCAGTTCACCCTTTTCCTGCCATCACCGCGAGCGTCTGTAACCTCAGACCCGAAAGCCGCGGTTCGGTGCATGTGGCGAGCCCGGATTTTGCTCTCCAGCCGACGATCAGTCCGAACTATCTCTCGACCGAACGAGATCGCGACATAGCTATTCGCGCGATACGCATGACACGGAAGATCGTCGCGCAGCCGTCCTTTGCGCGGTTCCGGCCCGAGGAGTTCAGGCCTGGCCCGAATTACCAAAGGGACGCGGAACTGGCGCAGGCAGCCGGGGATATTGGCACGACGATTTTCCACCCTGTCGGAACATGCCGGATGGGTTCCGATCGCGAAAGTGTCGTCGACCCTCGCCTCAGGTTCCGGGCGTTGGCGAAGCTCCGGATTGCAGACGCCTCCGTGATGCCGGCCATCACGTCGGGCAATACCAATTCGCCGACGATCATGATTGCCGAAAAGGCAGCTGCGATGATCCTGGCGGACAACAGATAGGAGGACGGCATGGCACGGATTGCATTTATCGGGCTTGGCAACATGGGCGGGCCGATGGCCGCCAACCTCGTCAAGGCTGGTCATGAAGTCACCGGTTTTGACCTCGCGGCCCCCGTCCTGCAGGCTGCGGAAGAGCACGGCGTGAAGGCGGCAAGCCATATCAGCCAGGCGGTTTCGGACGCCGAAATCGTCGTGACGATGCTGCCGCAGGGCAAGCATGTGCTTAGCGCCTGGACGGACATTCTTCGCTCCATTGCCGCCGGGACGCTTGTCATCGATAGTTCCACGATTGACGTCGACAGCGCCCGCCAGGCGCACGCCATGGCAAGCAATGCCGGTTGCCTTTCCCTCGATGCGCCTGTTTCCGGCGGCACGGGCGGGGCAGCTTCTGGCACACTGACCTTCATGGCCGGTGGATCGGACGAGGCGTTCGCGAAGGCAAAGCCGGTCCTGGAAGCCATGGGCAGGAAAATCGTCCATTGCGGGGACGCGGGCGCAGGGCAGGCGGCGAAGATTTGCAACAACATGATCCTTGGCATCTCGATGATCGGCGTCTGCGAAGCTTTCGCGCTTGGCGAAAAGCTCGGTCTTTCGCATCAGGCGCTGTTCGACGTCGCCTCGACTTCGTCGGGACAATGCTGGTCGATCAGCACCTATTGCCCTGTCCCGGGACCGGTTCCGACATCGCCCGCGAACAATGACTACAAGCCTGGTTTTGCGGCCGCACTGATGCTGAAGGACCTGCGCCTGTCGCAGGAGGCGGCACTGTCGACCGGCGCCTCGACGCCGCTCGGCGCCGAAGCTTCCCAGCTCTATGCGCTTTTTGAGAAGCAGGGGAATGGCGCGCGCGATTTCTCTGCGATCATCGAAATGCTGCGGGGCAAGACCGAATAGCCCTCCGCCGTGGCTTGACACTCCCGCTGATATGCGCGAGGCCCCCGGCTGCCGCGGCGATGCGGCGACCGGCAACAGGAATTCCGACATGCAACCGCAGCCTACCGCGACGGGCCTCAAGAACTTCGTGCTATTGGGCGTTGTTCTGATGCTTCTCGGGGACTTTCTCTTCGCGCTCAATGACGCGATGGGCAAGTGGCTCGTGACAAGCTTCTCTGTCGGCCAGGTGTTGCTGATCCGCTCGTTCGGATGCTTCATCATCCTGGGACCCCTGATTGCCAGGCAGGGCCCAGCCCAACTGTTCAGGGTAGAGCAGAAGGGGCTGCAGTTTCTTCGCGTGCTCTTCGCAACAGTCGATGTCGGCCTGTTTTACGCTGCCGTCGCCTACCTGCCGCTCGCTGACGTCATGACCTTCTACATGGCCGGACCGATCTATGTCGCCGCTCTCTCGCATTTCTTCCTCAACGAACGGATTGGCTGGCGCCGTTGGCTTGCGGTCTTCGTCGGCTTCTGCGGCGTGGTGATCGCACTGCGTCCGTCCTCGGCGATGCTGTCGCTGCCCTCGCTTTTCGGCATTGTCGGCAGCCTGTCCTTTTCAATGGCCCTGGTGCTCAACCGATACCTCCGCAGCACCAGTGACACGACCCTTGTTACCTGGCAGATGGTCGCCGCACTCGTCGTCGGCGCGGTGCTTTCCATCGGCGCCTGGCAGCCAACTACTCCGGTCGAGCTCACCGGCATGCTCGCCCTCGGTGTCGTTGCGTCCTGTGCGCACCTCCTGATCACGCGTTCGCTGAAGCTCGCCCCGGCATCCCTGCTGGCGCCGCTGCAATACAGCCTTCTGATCTGGGCGATTGCGCTCGGATATCTGTTCTTCGGCGACGTTCCGGATCTCTATGTGATTTCAGGCGGCACGATCATCGTCGTCGCCGGCCTGTTCATCTTCCATCGCAAGAACCTGCTGGAAACAGTGCCGCCGGAGGCTGTTGCCCCGGACGGCCACTAGTTCGCGGTTCATTTCCGCTAGGCGGCAGCCGGCTTGATGACACCGCGGCGTATCTGGTCGGCTTCGATCGATTCGAAAAGTGCCCGGAAATTGCCTTCTCCGAAACCTTCGTCGCCCTTGCGCTGGATAAACTCGAAAAAGATCGGACCAATCACCGTCTTCGAGAAGATCTGCAGCAGGATCTTCGTCCTGCCGCCGTCGAGCACGCCTTCGCCGTCGATCAGGATGCCATGCCTGGCCATTCTTTCGATCGGCTCGTCATGTCCATGAACGCGCCCGCGTGACATATCGTAGTAGGTCTCCGGAGGACCCGGCATGAAGCGCAGGCCGTTTTCGGCAAGCTTGTCGGTCGCCTCGTAGATGGCGTCGGTTCCGACGGCAATGTGCTGGATGCCTTCGCCTCTGTACTTCTTCAAATACTCCTCGATCTGGCTGGTCTCGTCCTTCGATTCATTCAGAGGAATACGGATCTTGCCACAGGGAGAGGTGATTGCACGGCTCATCAACCCCGTGATCCGGCCGTCAATATTGAAGAAGTGGATCTGCTTGAAGTTGAAGAGTTCGCGATAGAAGTCCCACCACTTGTCCATGTTGCCGCGATAGACGTTATGGGTCAGGTGGTCGAGATAGAAGAAGCCGACGCCCTTGGGCCGCGGATCACGCTCGCCGATCCAGTCGAATTCGAGATCGTAAGCCGAGCCTTTCGCACCGTAGCGCTCCACGAAGTAGAGAAGCGAGCCGCCGATGCCGACGATCGCTGGCACGTCGAGGGTCTTGTCCTTGCCCTCATAGGGTGTCGCGCCCCTGGCAACGGCATGGTCGAAGGCATGCCTGGCATCGACGACACGCCACGCCATCGACGGCGCGCAGGGCCCATGATCCTCGACGAAGCGCATGGCATGGCTGCCCGGCTCGGCATTGACGATGTAGTTGATGTCGCCCTGACGCCAGACCGTGATGTTCCGGCTCTTGTGCTTGGCGACGGCGCGATACCCCATTCGGTCGAACAGTTCCGCCAGCTTCTCGGGGGCCGGATGTGCGAATTCGACAAACTCGAACCCGTCCGTGCCGGCAGGATTGTCGACGGTGATCTGAGACGGCGGTGCGTCGTGCGGATAGGGGCCCATTTGTTCCTCCTGAGGCTTAGCCAGTTGGATGCAAATTATGGACCTAGAACCATGCAATGTGCTTGCATTGTGGAGGCTTGTAGCGAAATATCCGCACGGAACATGCATATGGTGGGACAATCGTACAATGTCTGAGCAGTTGGATGGTTTTGATCTGAAGATCCTCGCCGAACTTCAAAGAGACGGGCGGTTGACCAACATCGAACTGTCCGAACGCATCAGCCTGTCGGCCTCCCAATGCTCGCGACGACGAACGCGGTTGGAGGCAGAGGGCTTCATTCGCGGCTATCAGGCACATCTCGATCCGGACAGGCTGGGGCTCAATCTGCTGGTCGTCATCTCGGTCACGCTGGCAACCCATAATCGCGACAATGCCCGCCGCTTTCAGCAATTGGTCAACGGCCTGCCGGAGGTCCTGGAGGCCTATGCGCTGACGGGCGAGATGGACTATCACCTGAAAGTCGCGACGCGCGGCCTGGCCGGCCTTTCGCGGTTCGTCAACGACGTTCTGTTGCCGCACGAATCCGTTCAGCACGTGAAAACCTCGATCGTGCTCAACACGTTGAAGCACTTCGAAGGCTACCCGCTCAGCGGTTCATAGGTTCATTTCGATTTCCGCCGCAGTCCTGCGGAAGCCTCGATCGCCGAAAGCGCGAGGTCGAGGTGGCGGATCGCCTCTTCGCCAAGCTTCAGGTGCACCGTCTCCTGGTACTTGTGCGCAAGGACTGTGATCTTGCGGTAGTATTCGCGTCCGAGCGCCGTCAGTTCGATCTGCTCGAAACGTCTGTCGGTATAGCTTTGAATCCTCTTCAGCCAGTGGCGCTGCTCAAGCGCATGGACGGCCCGGCTCACCTTGGTCTTGTGCATGTGTGAATGGGCGCCGATGTCCTTTGCCGTCATCACGCCGACACTGCCGAGTGCGGCAAGCGTGCGCCATTCGGGCCGGGTCAGATCGAACTCCTCTTTGTACTGGCGCGCAAATGACAGGCTGATGAGCTCCGACGCCCGATTGAGCCGGTAGGGAATGAAGCCGTCGAGCTCGAATCCACTCTCCATGGCTGCTCCTTGATAGTTACAAAATCGACGGTTACGTTTGTAACTATATAGATGGAGGAGACGCAAGCATGGACACCACCGAGGCACCAGGTTCCCGTGCGCGGGCGGGGACCAGCAAGCTGGCCTACATGCCGGGGTTCGGCAACGACTTCGAGACGGAGGCGCTGCCAGGGGCATTGCCGCAGGGCCAGAACAGCCCGCAAAAATGCAGCTATGGCCTTTATGCCGAGCAGCTGTCCGGCTCGCCATTCACGGCCCCGAGAGGAACAAACGAGCGTTCCTGGCTCTATCGCATCAGGCCAAGCGTTCGCCACACGCGCCGCTTCGCCAATGCGAGCTACCCCTTCTGGAAATCGGCGCCATGTCTAGACGATCACTCGCTGCCACTTGGTCAATTGCGCTGGGATCCGATCCCGGCGCCAATGGTAAGCGCCGACTTTCTTGCCGGAATCCGAACGATGACGGCAGCCGGCGACGTCATGACCCAGGTCGGGATGGCCGCGCATGCCTATGCCTTCAATGCTGACATGGTGGATGACTATTTCTTCAATGCCGACGGGGAACTGCTCATTGTTCCGCAACTCGGCGCCATCAGCGTCTTCACCGAGATGGGCGTCATGGAGCTCGAACCGGCGGAAATCTGCCTCATCCCCCGTGGGATGATGTTCAAGGTTTCGCGTCTCGGCGACGGGCCCGAGTGGCGCGGCTACATCTGCGAAAACTACGGAGCGAAGTTCACCATGCCGGATCGTGGGCCGATCGGCGCCAACTGCCTGGCGAACGCCCGCGACTTCAAGACGCCGGTCGCCGCCTTCGAGGACAAGGAGACAGCGTGCCGCGTGCATGTGAAATGGTGCGGCAAGTTCTATGTGACCGAGATCGATCACTCGCCGCTCGACGTCGTCGCCTGGCACGGAAACTACATCCCGTTCAAATATGACCTAAGGACTTTCTCCCCGGTCGGGGCCATTCTCTTCGATCACCCGGACCCGTCGATTTTCACGGTCCTGACAGCGCCGAGTGGCGAAGAAGGGACGGCAAATGTCGACTTCGTGATCTTTCCGCCCCGCTGGCTCGTTGCCGAGCACACGTTCCGGCCGCCCTGGTATCACCGCAACATCATGAGCGAGTTCATGGGGCTGATCCATGGACAATACGACGCCAAGGAAAAGGGCTTCGTCCCAGGCGGGATGAGCCTGCACAACATGATGCTGCCACATGGGCCGGATGCCTCCGGCTTCGAAAAAGCGTCCAACTCCGAGCTGAAGCCGGTCAAGCTCGATCACACGATGGCGTTCATGTTCGAGACGCGCTTCCCGCAGCAATTGACAAGATACGCCGCAGAACTGGAGACGCTGCAGGATGACTATATTGATTGCTGGGATGGTCTGGAGCGCCGCTTCGATGGGACGCCTGGCATCAAGTAGGCTCGAACGCGGAGGATCACATGAAACTTGCCACGCTCAAAGACGGTTCGCGCGACGGCCGGCTGATCGTCGTCACCCGTGACCTGACACAGTATGCCGATGCGGGCGAGGTCGCCCGCACCCTACAGGCAGCGCTGGACGACTGGCCGGCAACCGCGCCAAAACTTACCCGCCTCGCCGAAAGCCTCGAAGCCGGCTCAGTGCCATCCGAGCCCTTTGATCCGCGCCATGTGCATTCCCCACTGCCACGAGCCTACCAGTGGGCGGACGGATCGGCCTACGTCAACCATGTCGAGCTGGTGCGAAGGGCCCGGAATGCCGACATGCCGACGACATTCTGGACCGATCCCCTGATGTACCAAGGCGGCTCCGACAGCTTTCTCGCCCCTTGCGACCCGATCCTTGCCGCCGATGAACGTTTCGGCATCGATATGGAAGGCGAGGTTGCCGTTATCGTCGATGACGTCGCGATGGGCGCAACGTCTCGGCAGGCACGTGAAGCAATCCGGCTCGTGATGCTCGTGAACGACGTGTCGCTGCGCGGTCTCATTCCCGATGAGCTCGCCAAGGGATTCGGCTTCTTCCAGTCGAAACCCTCGTCGTCTTTCTCGCCCGTCGCCGTAACAGTGGACGAACTCGGCGACGCCTGGAAGGACGGCAAGGTCCATCTTCCATTGCTCGTCAGCATGAACGGCATTCCGTTTGGCCGCGCCAACGCCGGCAGGGACATGACGTTCGACTTCGGACAGCTCGTTTCGCACGCGGCGAAAACACGCCCGCTGGCGGCAGGCTCGATCATCGGTTCAGGCACGGTTTCCAACAAGCGTGACGGCGGCCCCGGCAAGCCGATCGTTGAAGGCGGAGACGGCTATTCCTGCATCGCCGAGATCAGAATGATCGAGACGATTGAGCACGGAGGCCCCAAAACGCCTTACCTGCACTTCGGCGACAGGGTTCGCATCGAGATGAAGGACAAGCACGGTGCATCGATTTTCGGCGCGATCGAGCAGACCGTACGACGTTACGCCGGGGACGAGCGGCAATGACCGGGATCGTGCTCTACGACTACTGGCGCTCCTCGGCCAGCTACCGGGTCCGCATCGCGCTTCATGTGCTGGGGCTTGCCTTCGAGACCGTCCCGATCGACCTGCTTGCCTTGGCGCACAAGGATCCTGACTACCTGAAAATCAATCCCCAGGGTCTGGTCCCCACCTTGCGCATCGGCGGACGCACGCTCACTCAATCCCTGGCCATCATCGAATACCTTGCCGAGACCTATCCCGAAAGCGGGTTCCTGCCCGATACCGCCGTGGGGCGACAGCGGGTGAGGGCACTGTCTTATGCCGTTGCGATGGATATTCATCCGATCTGCAACCTTAGTGTCGTCTCGCACGTCGCTCACCTGACTGGCGAGGAGGGCGCCCGAGCCGAGTGGATGACCAAGTTCATCGGCAGCGGACTGCACGCGGTGGAACAGATGCTCGATGAGCCGACGACCGGTCGCTACACATTTGGAGACACACTGACGATGGCGGATTTCTGCCTGGTGCCGCAGGTCTACAACGCCCGTCGCTGGGGTATCGAAATGTCGGCGTTTCCTCGCGTCGCACGCATTGTCGACGCGTGCAACGCACTGCCGGCGTTCAAGGCTGCCCATCCGGACGCGGCAAAGCCGGTCTAACCGATATCACGATATTACTCACCGCAAGCTGCATCTCACCCACTTGCAATGTGTAACGACCCCTTCGTGGCGCCTGTCACACGGGCCGTTGCCGGGCACTTAATAATTCTTTCTTCCGATTGACGATCGCCAACGCAAGCTGATTAAATCAAATTGATTGATCAAATCGGAACAACATAGTCCCTAACCCTATCAAGAGATGATGATGTCGATACAGCGCCAACCCGCCCTGCGGCTCGAAACCTCATGGCTGCCCGCTTCGGAAGAACGAGACCAGGCCTACACGCTCAACCTCAAGAACCTTTCATCGAATTCCCTTGCCAACTTCACCCTCTGCATCAGCGGTCCGGGACGGGTGGATCCGGCTGTTCACATCGAGGGTGGCACGATCGGCCGCCGGCTATCAAATTTCACCGAATTTCTTCCGCCCGAGAATTTCGAACTTGAGGCGGGCAAGACCTGGACGCTGACCATCTCCGCTCTCAGCTGGCCGTTCCAGCATTGGACGGATGGGGCAACCGGCGCCTATGTGGCGTTCGCCGACGGCGGCACGCTTGCACTTTCTGTCGAGCCGACCCGCTCGCTTGCCAACAATGCCCCATTGAAGCGTGGCGCAGAAATCTATCCCGTGCCGGTCAATCCGCCTGTGCCTGTCGCGATCGTCCCGTGGCCTGACGTGGTGTCGGTATCTGGCAAGCGCTCGGTTCCTCCCGGCTTTGCGCTCAACGCCAGCAATCCCCCGGCCATTGCGGCGGCAGCTGCCTTTACCGGCCTCGTCGAACAGCTCTTTGCGGTCGAAGGGATCGTTCGTCCTGCCTCGGAAGGCGGAATGCCCGTGATGCTTGACGTCGTCGAGGGCCTGGCGCCAGAAGCCTATCGCGTGTCCTTCTCGAGCGAGATCATACACATTTCCGCCGGCACACAGACCGGCCTGCTCTATGGCCTGATCACGCTTGGCCAGGTCTGGCGTGGTGCGCACCTTTATCCGCACGCCTTCCGTTTTCCGGTCGAAGGCGAGATCCGAGACGAGCCATCCATGGGATGGCGCGGCCTTCATCTCGATGTTGCCCGTCAGTTCTACGGCAAGGCTGAAATCAAGAAGCTGCTCAGCATTCTCGCCTGGAACAAGGTCAACCGCTTCCATTGGCACCTCTCGGACGACGAGGCCTGGCGGATCGAGATCGACGCCTATCCTGCCCTGACCGAAGTCGGCGCCTGGCGGGGACATGGCCTTCCCATTCCGCCGCTTCTCGGCTCTGGCGCGGCCCGCACCGGCGGTTACTACACCAAGGCGGCGGTACGCGAGATTGTCGCGCACGCCAAGGAGCTCGGCATCGAGGTCGTGCCGGAGATCGATGTCCCTGGACATTGCTATGCGATGCAACAGGCAATCCCGGAACTTCGCGACCCGCAAGAAGCCGGGAGCTACCATTCTGTTCAGGGCTTCCCCGACAACTGCCTGAACCCGGCACGCGAGAAGACCTACGAGGTTCTGGAAACGATCTTCCGCGAATTGATCGAGCTCTTTCCCTTCAAGACGATCCATATCGGCGCCGATGAAGTGCCCCTCGGCGCCTGGTCGGGTTCGCCGGAGGCCTTGGCGCGTCTGCGCGAGATTGGCGGAGATGCAGTGGCTAAAGCACATGCCAAGCGGCTCAACGTCATCACCAATACTCACGGCGCCGACGACATAGACGGATCGGGAGCCGCGGTTCTGCAGTCCATTTTCCTCGCCCGGATCCAGAAGTTCCTCGCCGAGCAGGGCTGCATCACCGGCGGGTGGGAAGAGGCAGCGCATGGCAATGTCATCGACAAGGCAAAGAGCTATCTCTGCGGCTGGCGCAGTGTCGAAGTTTCGGCGGCGCTGGCCGGTCAGGGCTACGAAATGGTCGTCTGCCCTGGGCAGGTCTACTATCTCGACATGGCAAACAGCCCCGATTGGGACGAGCCGGGCGCCAGCTGGGCCGGGTGGTCGGAGCCCGAGAAGCTCTACAATTTCGACCCGGTCGAAGGCTGGAGCGACGAGCAGAAAAAGAAGCTGCGTGGCATCCAGGCCTGCATCTGGTCGGAGCCGATGACCGATCGCGCGGTCTTTGACCGCCTGGTGTTTCCGCGGATCTCGGCACTTGCCGAGAGCGCCTGGACGAAGCCCGCGGACAAGTCCTGGGAGCGCTTCAAGGCAGTCGCGGGATTGATGCCGGTCCTGTACGCCTATCCGTGAGGTTGTCAGCCCAAAGGTTTTTGAAGGACATCGAACTGCGGGTTCGTTTCCGAGAAGATCGGCAGTGCCGCGGCGCCCAGAAGCGCCGTGTCCCTGCCGGTCGCACCGATCATGATGCGCGGCAGGTTTCGTTCCTCCCCGGGATTGACCGGGGTATGCAACGGATCCAGCTGACGAGCGAGGCGCTGCAGCAGTGACGGGGGCATCGAACCGCCAAGCACGATCGTCTGCGGATCGAAGGCCAATTCCAGAACATCGATTGTCTGACGCATGGGCTTCGCGGCAGCCTCTGCCCAGGCATCAATCCGACTGTCCCCTTGCACGATCAAGGCGGCAAGAGTTTCAGGGTCGTGCTGTCTGGGGTCGCCAATGTCGAGATATTCGTAGGCCGCGCCGAGCGAGACATAGCGGTCGAGGCAACCACGCTTGCCACACACGCAGGCCAGCCCATCCGGCACCACGATCATATGGCCGATTTCGCCAGCATTGTTGCGGCTTCCCTTGTAGAGATGGCCGTCGAGAAACATGCCGGCCCCTATACCCCCGCCGAGAAACAGATAGACAAAGCTGCTCAAGCCCCGAGCCACGCCGTGGAGCCGCTCGCCGATCGCAGCAGAGGTGGCGTCGTTCTCGACGAGAACTGGGACGCCAACAAGTCGCGCAAGTTCCGGGGCCACGGGGAAACCCTGCCAGCCGGGAAGCGTCACCGGGCTCAGCGATGTCACACCTTCGGCCGCATAACGCCCCGGCATTGCGATGCCGACACCCAGCAGGCGGGCGCGATCGAAGCGAAAGTTCCGTTGCAGTTCGTCAGCGATACCGCCGAGGATCGGCATCGCCTCGGTCGGCGTCGGCCTGTCGACGGGCTTGTCGATCCTGGCACGGACACGTCCCGAAAGATCGGTCAGCACGCCAACCGCACGATCCCGCTCCAGCTCCAGGCCAATGGAGTAGGCACCGTCCGGATTGATCGAGTAGGGCGTGATCGGCTGTCCACGCGCCGCCTTTTTCGGGGCTTCTGCCTTCAGCAACTCGGACCGTTCGAGTTCTTCGACAATGTTCGATACCGTCTGCGTGCTGAGCGCCGTCAACCGGGAGAGGGCCGCCCGCGACAACGGTCCATTCGTCCGGACCGCTTCGATCACGACGCGTCGGTTGTGCGATTTTGCCTGTTCGAGATTGGTGCCTGAAATTGCCTTCATTGGCCTGACTTGCGAGCGTTCTAAACAATCACCTTGCTTACCGCATAAGCGGTTCCGTCATTTATATCCAGCAGATTGCATCCCGGCGGTCGGACCCGTCCGCCGGGATTGTGCGCAGGCGTTCAAACGAGCAAGAGCGAGCTTCAGGAACTTTGCGGGCGCTGGCGCCTGCGCCGTTTCCTGGTCGAAAGCAACGGGCCGGGTTGACAGCATGGGGAGCACATGGCACTTATGTAACTAACTAGTTATTTATTGGGAGGAAGACGCAGATGGCGACGATTTCGCTTGGCATTATCATGCATGGGATCACCGGCCGCATGGGCTATAACCAGCATCTGGTGCGCTCCATTCTCGCGATCCGCGAGCAGGGGGGCCTTGAGCTTTCCAACGGCGACCGCCTGATGCCCGATCCGATCCTCGTCGGACGCAACGCCGACAAGATCGAGGCCATTGCCCGCAAGCACGGCCTGACGCGCACGACCACTGATCTCGACAGCGCCCTTGCGGATCCGAACAACAGGATCTTTTTTGACGCAGGCTCGACGCAAATGCGCGTCTCGCTCCTGAAAAAGGCAATCGAGGCCGGCAAGCATGTCTATTGCGAAAAGCCGATCTCGGAGACGCTCGAGGAGGCGCTTTCCGTTGCGACGCTTGCCGAACAGCGCGGCGTCAAAAATGGTGTCGTGCAGGACAAGCTCTACCTGCCGGGACTGCGCAAGATCGCCCTGCTCAAGGACAGCGGCTTCTTCGGCAAGATACTCTCGGTACGCGGCGAGTTCGGCTACTGGGTATTCGAGGGTGACTGGGGCGTGAAGGCTCAGCGTCCATCCTGGAACTACCGCGCGGCCGATGGTGGCGGCATGATCCTCGACATGCTGCCGCACTGGCGCTACGTGCTGGACAACCTCTTCGGCGAGGTCAAGGCCGTCAGCTGCTACGCGTCCACCCATATCCCGAGCCGCGTCGACGAGAACGGCAAGACCTACAGGGCAGATGCCGACGACGCAGCCTATTCGACTTTTGAACTCGAGGGCGGCATCGTCGCCCACATCAACTCCTCCTGGGCGGTTCGCGTGCGTCGTGACGACCTCGTGACCTTCCAGGTCGACGGGACACATGGTTCGGCCGTCTGCGGTCTGACCAAATGCTGGACGCAGCATCGGGTCAACACACCGAAGCCTGTCTGGAATCCCGATCAGCCGCAGTCGATCGACTTCTACAGGACATGGGACGAGGTTCCGGAAACCCAGGTTTTCGACAATGGCTTCAAGGCGCAGTGGGAAGACTACCTGCGCTACGTCGTCGAAGACGCGCCGTGGAGGTTCACGCTGCGCGAGGGCGCCAAGGGTGTTCAGCTTGCGGAACTGGCGCACCAGAGCTGGAAGGAACGCCGCTGGGTGGATGTTCCCTCGCTCGCCGATACATCAGTCCGCAAGGTTGCCTGACGACCATGGCAAAGTCACTTCGTCTTCCCGTCTCCGGCGGCACGCTGGAGGATTATGCCATCGCCAACGCACCGCTTGCCGCGCCGGAGCGCCCGGCCGGCGGCCATGCCTTCAACCGGATCGCCTACGCGGCCGCTCATGTGGTCGTCGATCCATTGGCAGACAACGATCCATGGCTCGACCGCAACATCGACTGGGAACGCACCGTTGCATTCCGGGAGTATCTTTGGGATCTCGGCCTCGGCGTTGCCGAGGCGATGGACACTGCCCAACGCGGCATGGGGCTCGACTGGGCTGGCGCCAAGGAACTCATCGCCAATGTCCAAGCGGCAGCGCGCAGGCGCCCGGATGCCCTCATCGCCTATGGCGCCGGCACCGACCATCTGCCACCAGGCCCTGGCGTTAGCATCGATGATGTCATCCAGGCTTATGAGGAGCAGGTCGCCTACGTCGAAGGGCAGGGCGGCCGGATCATCCTCATGGCAAGCCGCGCGCTTGCGGCCGCCGCCAAGAACCCCGAGGATTACGTGCGTGTCTATGATCGCATCTTGCGCCAGGTCCGGCAGCCGGTGATCATCCATTGGCTTGGCGATATGTTTGATCCTGCGCTCGCCGGCTATTGGGGTTCGCGTGATGATATGCAGGCCATGGAAACGGCCGTCGCCATCATCAATGACCATGCAACCAAGGTGGACGGCGTGAAGATCTCCCTCCTCTCCGCGGAGAAAGAGATCGTCATGCGTCGAAAGCTTGACCCGGCGGTCAAGATGTATACCGGCGATGACTTCAACTACGCGGAGCTTATAGCCGGCGACGAGAAAGGATACTCACACGCCCTGCTCGGCATTTTTGATGCCATCGCGCCTGCGGCCAGCGCTGCCCTGCAGAAGCTTGGCGCAGACGATCTCGCCGGATTCCACGAGATCCTGGCGCCGACCGTGCCGCTTTCACGGCACATCTTCAAGGCACCGACGCGGTTCTACAAGACGGGCGTTGTCTTCCTGGCCTATCTCAATGGTTTCCAGAATCACTTCCAGATGCTGGGTGGCCAGCAAAGCACGCGCTCGATGGTGCATCTGGCGGAACTGTTTCGGCTTGCCGACGAGGCCCGCGTCCTGCGGGATCCGGATCTCGCCGTCAGCCGGATGAAGACAATTCTGGCGACTGCAGGCATCTGAAAATCACGGCATGCACTTCGCATCGCGAGGTGAGGGAGGAAATATCAAATGGCAGTCAATGGCCTTTCCATCAACCTCGCGACGGTGCGAGAGCAGTACGACATGAAGCAGGCGGTCGAGGCCTGCCTCAAGCAGGATATTGTTGCGATCGCTCCCTGGCGTGATCAAGTGCATGCGATCGGCTTGTCGGAAGCTGCCCGGATCGTCGCCGACAACCAACTGCAGGTGACCGGGCTTTGCCGCGGTGGCATGTTCCCCGCCGCGGATGCTGCGGGGCGAGCTGCAGCAATCGACGACAACAAGAGGGCGATCGATGAGGCAGCTGCTCTCAACGCCGAATGCCTCGTTCTCGTCGTCGGCGGCCTGCCTGCGGGGTCCAGGGATATCGCCCACGCGCGCGATATGGTCGCAGACGGGATCGGCGCAATCCTTCCGCACGCACGCGCATCCGGCATACCACTTGCGATCGAACCGCTGCACCCGATGTATGCTGCCGACCGCGCCTGCGTGAACACACTTGAGCAGGCGCTCGATATTTGTGACCTGCTCGGCAACGGCGTCGGTGTGGCCATCGACGTCTATCATGTCTGGTGGGACCCGAAACTCGAGCAGCAAATCGCCCGAGCCGGGGCGTCGGGCCGGATCCTGGCACACCACATCTGCGACTGGCTGGTTCCGACCACGGACCTGTTGCTGGACCGCGGCATGATGGGAGACGGCGTGATCGATCTCAAGGGGATCCGACGCTCCATCGAGGCGGCCGGTTATCATGGAGCGCAGGAAGTCGAAATCTTTTCGGCAGCGAACTGGTGGAAACGACCGGGGGAAAAGGTGCTCTCCACATGCGTTGATCGCTTCCGCAGCGTCTGCTGATACAGTCGTTGCGCCGCCGCTAAATCATTGACTAGCCGTACATATTTTCACTTACGGCAGCCAACGACCTGTTTGGTTCCGCTACATGCTATTTGCAGGGCGGAAAGCCAAAGCCGAAGGATGCTGCTGAAGTTGCCCCAATGACGGTTGCGGCATCCAAAATACGTCCTTGCGCCGCTTCCTGCGAGCGGCGCGAATGCTGAAACCTGCCCACAGAATCTCGCTCAAGACCGTGCTTTGTCAACAACAATCGCCGGAGCTTCGGGGAATTGTCACCAAGGCACACCAATCACGCCGCAGCTATTTTGAACTGATTCTGCACCTCATGCCGGTGGATCAGCGGCAGGACAAATGATCTGCCCCCACCGTTCCCCGCGGGGAACTCCGCATGGTCGGGACCCTGCGAGGCTGGCAGCAAGCAGATGGTCAGGGCACCTCCTGCTGCTGCGTCCTTGCAATCTTCCGGCCAATGCGAGCGCGAGACAGGCAGGCAGCGCCGAGAGACTTGGCAACTCCGGTCGAAAACCCCTTCATGTCCCAGCCAAGCCTTACGACGACGCAGAACGATTCCTTTCGAACTGATACTTCCCCTCGCGCCGGTGGATAGCGGCACGACAAGTCATCTCACTCATTGTTCCCCGCGGGGAACTCCGCTTGATCGGGACCTTGCGAGGCTGGCTGCACCCCATGGCCAGGGTATCACCTCATGCTGCACCCCGACGGTCTTTCGGCCGATGCGAGCGCGTGACATGCAGCCAGCGCCGAGCGCCTTGGCACGTCCAGTCGCAGTCCCCTCATGCCCCCAGCAAAGCCCTGCGACAACGCCCAACGAACCCTTTCAAACTGAGACTTCCCCTCGCGCTGGTGGATAGCGGCACGACAAGTCATCTCACTCATTGTTCCCCGCGGGGAACCCCGCTTGAACAGGGACTCTCCGAGGCTGGCAGCGGCCGATGGTCAGGGCACCTCCTGATGCCGCACCGACGATCTTCCGGCCAATGCGAGCGCGAGACAGGCAGGCAGCGCCGAAAGACTTGGCAAGTCGAGTCGCAGATCCCTTCATGTCCGACCCAGCCCTGGGACACCGGTCAATCATCCTGCATGCACCGACCACCGTCACCGAAGGCGCCGACCGTATTGCCGCCAGCCACCCGAAAAGCCCCCTCATGCTTGCCCGGCGCTCGAACGCCTGTGGGTAACGCCGTCGCCTTCACGCCTCGCCCGCGCAGCCGCGAAGGGCGACGCCTGCACATAAGCGGCAGCAGCTGCAACACCCACGACGCGCAAATCACAGTATCGACATGACCACAGAAGGTCAGCCCGCCAGGTCGCGGCGCTCAGATGACGCAGGCCCGCGCCCCGCTCATCGGCAAGAAAATCTCCGCAAACGCAATGGTGAAGCCAGCATCCTACGCACGAGCGCGCCATCTGGCGTCCCCAAGCCTTTCTCTCCACGACCGAATGCTATCGCCGCCCGGCACGGCCCGCCGACGAAGCGTGGTGTACGCCGACGACAGGCAAAGGCCGCAAAGCTTGCGCCGGCGGCTGTTACCGCCAACGACGAGGAAACCTTCAACGCGCCGTGCGGAACGGATCCTGACGACAGCGTCCAACCGTCACACAGCGATCCGACAAGGATCCCTTCGGCCGTCCGGCGCGCCCCTGCATCCAGCACAATCATTGCAAGATGGCGTTCGACGAATAAGAGATTGTCCCGCTTCCATGGTCCGACAACGTCCGCAGGGATGACACCACCTTGATGTCGAATGGATAGACAATCAGGGCCCGGCATTGCCGATCTTCGTGCCGGAACTTTGCAACCATTGCCGCATGGCGTCATAACCGCCAGGAACCGCTGCAGGGTCAACCTACAAATCCACAGCCGTCGGTGATACGCACCTCGACAGCATCGAGCGCAGGAACTATCTCTAAAATATGACTATTCATAACGACGACACGATAGCCGGCCGCATAAGTCGCGCGCTCGCGGAGCGCATCGTGACGGGCGCCTTGCCGCCCGGCTCGAAACTGAAGCAGGACCACATAGCCGAGGAATTCGGATCCTCGCACGTTCCCGTGCGCGAGGCCCTGCGCCGTCTGGAGGCGCAAGGCCTTGCCGTCAGCGAACCGCGCCGCGGCGTCCGTGTTGCCTCCTTCGATCTAAAGGAGGTGCAGGAGGTCGCCAAGATGCGCGCCGCCCTCGAGGGCCTTGCACTGCGCCACTCGGCAGAGCACCTGACGCCTTCGCGTCTCGACCAGGCCGAACAGGCAACGATCGACGGTGACAATGCGCGCGACGTTCGCACCTGGGAAGAGGCCAATCGCAGGTTCCACAAACTCATCCTCGAACCCTGCGAAATGCCGCGTCTGCTTTCTGCCATTGACGACCTGCATGCGGCGAGCGCTCGATTCTTGTTCGCCACCTGGCTCACCGACTGGGAACCGCGAATCGATACGGACCACCGCAGCATTCTCGCATTCCTTCGCGCCGGCAAGGTCGAGAATGCCGTGACCGCGCTGGAGCGGCATGTGCAATGGATAGGCGGCCCGTCGCGGCGAATGCAGCATGCCGTTCGCGAGCGATTTGCAATCGTCGGCTAGCCTTTGTTGCGACTTGCTCCACGCGCGGTTCCTGCTCGGCGGTAGCCTGCGCTCGAGCTCGGGCAATAGCGACGCGCATCGGCCGAGCGATCGCAATCCCTGCTGCACGCTGGAATGCAGCCTGATTTCTGAGAGTGGCATCGAAAACGCGAAGCCTGTCAGCGGATCAGACGCTAGCCGATGCCGGAGCACCAGAGCCGGATCGCTAATTTTCCTCAGGCGAACAAACTGAAAAACGCACTTGCCTAACGCAGCATGAAATTATTATAGATAATTTTGATTTCTATCTACGACTCGACATCCCGCAGCGCAAAGGTTTAAGTCAAATGCAGCCACATACCGACTGTCCAACCGCGAAGAGCGGTAACAGGGAGCCACTAACCGCATCGGACGCCACATTTATCTATAATTTGCCTTTCAGCGACCTTCTCTTTCGCGCCCACGGCATCCATCGAGCCAATTTTGATCCCAATGCCGTACAGATGAGCCGCCTCCTGTCCGTCAAGACCGGCGGATGCGCCGAAGACTGTGGCTATTGCAGCCAGTCGGCCCATTATCCGACCGGCCTCAAGGCCTCAAAACTGATGGAGGTCGACCGCGTACTTTCCGAAGCGCGAAAGGCGAGGGAAGGGGGTGCAACGCGCTATTGCATGGGCGCCGCCTGGCGCAGCCCCAAGGACCGGGACATGGATTCGATCGTCGCGATGGTCGAGGGCGTGCGGGCGCTCGGGATGGAGACCTGCATGACGCTCGGCATGCTGACGCCGCAGCAATCGGAAAGGCTCGCGGATGCCGGCCTCGACTATTACAATCACAATATCGATACCTCGGAGCGCTTCTATAGCGAGATCATCACAAGCCGGACCTTTGCAGATCGCCTTGATACCCTTGCCAATGTCCGCCAGGCCGGCATCAAGGTCTGCGCCGGCGGCATTCTCGGAATGGGTGAGACGGCAGAAGATCGGATCTCGATGCTTGTCACACTTGCCAATCTTCCGGCGCCGCCGGAGAGCGTCCCGATCAATATGCTGATCCCGATCCCCGGTTCAAAGCTCGCCAATGCAAAGCCGATCGATCCAATCGAGTTCGTTCGGACGGTTGCACTGGCACGCATCCTGATGCCTGCTTCCCACGTTCGCCTGTCTGCGGGACGGACGGATATGTCGGACGAGATGCAGGCGCTCTGTTTCTTTGCGGGCGCCAATTCCATCTTTGTGGGCGAAACCCTGCTGACAGCGGACAATCCCGGCGAGGATCATGACGCGGCTCTCTTTCGCCGACTTGGATTGAAGGCCGAACAGCTGGAACGGGCAGAGTGAGTGCCGGGGGCCTTGCAGTCTATGAGCGCAAGCTCGCTGGCCTTGATCGCAAGGGACGGAGCCGCAGCCTTGTCGCCGCTTCCGGCGCGGACTTCGCCTCGAACGACTACCTTGGTCTTGCGCAATCGCAGCGGCTAGGAGATGCGCTTCGGTCTGCATTGGACCGCGGCGTGGCAGTGGGGGCCGGGGGTTCGCGCCTGCTACGCGGCAATCATCCCGAGCATGAGGCGCTGGAGCGGGAGGCTGCCGCGTATTTCGGGGCAGCACGGGCGCTCTACTTCGCCAACGGTTATGCTGCCAATGTGGCGTTGTTCTCAACCTTGCCGCAGCACCAGGACATCATCGTTCATGATGCGCTCATCCACGCCAGCGCTCATGAAGGGATTTCTGCCAGCCGAGCGGCATCGATCGCGACCTCACACAACGATGTCAACGCCGTCGCCGACGCCATCCAATCATGGCGCAAAGCCGGCGGCACCGGCCGACCCTGGATCGCTGTCGAAAGTCTCTACTCGATGGACGGGGATCGCGCGCCGCTTGGCGAGTTGGCCGAACTTGCCAGCCAGCATGATGGTTTCCTCGTCATCGATGAGGCACATGCGACGGGGGTCTTCGGAAAGGGAGGACGCGGCCTGGCGGAGCAGATCGGGCATCCAGAAAACTGCATAACGCTGCACACCTGCGGCAAGGCGCTTGGTGCGTCGGGCGCGCTTGTTCTTGCACCGGCGGTCCTCTGCGATTTCCTCGTCAATCGCGCCCGGAACTTCATCTATTCAACGGCACCATCCCCGCTGATGGCTGCGACAGTTCGGGAGGCATTGAGGATCCTCGACGATGAACCGGAGCGACGCGACAAGCTCGCCGGACTTGTCTTTCTTGCCAATCGCGAGATGGAAAGGACGATCGGGATGCGATCCAGCGGCTCACAGATCCAACCAATTCTTGTCGGCGACAATCGTCGCGCGGTGCGGATCGCCGAAGGCTTGCGGGCCGAGGGTTTCGACGTCAGACCCATCCGCCCACCAACCGTGGCGGAGGGCACGGCGCGATTGCGCATCTCCATCACCCTCAACGTCGAACCGGAGACAATTTCGCGGCTGTTCGAGAGGCTGGCCGTTGTCATGCGAAAGGAGCAGCAATGACGTCGCGCTTCGTCGTCACCGGCACTGACACCGGCATCGGCAAGACTGTTTTCGCCGCCGCATTGACCTGCGCACTAAAAGGGCACTACTGGAAACCTGTCCAGTCGGGGCTGGACGAGGAGACCGACGCAGAAACGGTCGCCCGACTGGGCAATGTTCCGGCCGAACGGATTCTCCCCGAGGCCTACCGGCTAAAGACACCAGCATCCCCCCACCACGCAGCAGCGCTTGATCACGTGACGATCGAACCCGGCGCGCTTGAACTGCCGGCGCTCCCGCATTCGCTTGTCATTGAGGGCGCTGGTGGTGTTCTCGTTCCACTGACATCAGGAATCCTGTTTGCCGATATCTTCGCTCGCTGGCAGGCACCCGTCATCCTGTGCGCCAGAACCTCGCTCGGCACCATCAACCATACGCTGTTATCCGTGGAAGCGCTGCAGCGCCGATGTGTGCCCATCTTCGGCATTGCCTTTATGGGCACGGAAAACGCCGAAACCCAGAGGATCATCATCCACATGAGTGGTGCTCGGGAATTGGGACGGCTGGAGCCGATCAACCCGCTTACCCACGACGGCCTGATGGCAGCCTTTCATCGCGGCTTCGACGTGTCGGTCTTTCGGAGTTCAAAGTCATGACGCGCTCCCCTGTATGGCATCCATTCACGCAGCACGGCCTCGAGCCGCCGATGAAAAAGGTCATAGAGACCGAGGGAGCCTATCTGATCGACGAAGCCGGCAATCGCATTCTTGATGCGATCTCCTCATGGTGGGTCGTCACCCACGGGCATCGGCATCCGACGATCATGGAGGCGATCCGCCGTGCGACCGACAGTTATGACCAGGTCATCTTCGCCGAATACACGCATGCCCCTGCCGAAGAACTCGCCCGTGGTCTGATCAAGGTAAGTCCGGCCGGGCTTGAGCACGTCTTCTATTCGGACAGCGGGTCGACGGCGGTCGAGGTTGCGTTGAAGATGGCGCTTGGCTTCTTCCACAACACCGGCAGGCGCCGCGATCGGATCGTCGTCATGGAGCACGGTTATCATGGCGACACGATCGGAACGATGTCCGTCGGCGAAAGGGGCGTCTTCAATGCCGCCTACGAGCCCCTGCTGTTTGGCGTCGATCGACTTGCCTTTCCGGAGCCCGGTTCGGAGCAACAGACGCTTGATGCCTTTCACCGCCTTTGTCGCTCCGGAAAGGTCGCGGCTTTGTTGATTGAGCCACTGATACTTGGCGCCGGTGGCATGAAGATGTTCGAGCCATCCTTGCTCGGCAGGCTCAGCGAGATCGCCCGCTCCCACGATGTGCTTTTCATCGCAGACGAAGTGATGACCGGCTGGGGCAGGACAGGCACCCTGTTTGCCTGCGATCAGGCAGGTATTTGTCCGGATATTCTCTGCACATCAAAAGGACTGACCGGGGGTGCCATGCCGCTCGCTGCCACACTTTGCACAAGCGAGATCTTTGACGCGCATGTTTCCACCGACCGCCGCAAGACCTTCTTCCATTCGAGTTCCTACACTGCCAACCCGATTGCATGCGCGGCAGCGGTCGCCAACCTGGAGATCTGGGCGAACGAGCCGGTTCAGGCGCGCATAGATCGCCTCGCTGCCCTGCAGGAGAAAGCGCTGCGACGCTTTGCCAATGATCGGCGCTTCATGAACGTCCGCCAGACCGGCACCATTGCGGCGCTGGACATGGCTGTCCGCTCGGAAGGATATTTAGCCGACATAGGACCGCACTTGCGCAGCTTCTTCCGCGACCGCCACCTGCTCATCCGCCCACTTGGAAACGTCATCTACCTCATGCCACCTTATTGCGTGTCCGAAGCCGAAATCGATCGCCTTTATGACGCCATAGACGAGGCAGCGGACGAACTGATCGGAACGGCAGCATGACGAAGGTCCGCTCCGCGCGCATCGCAGGCTTTGGGCACGGTGTTCCCCGTCGCTGTGTCGAAAACGCCGAAATCGAGCAATCCCTCGGGCTCGAAACCGGCTGGATCGAGCGTCGCACCGGGATCCGCACCCGATACTGGGCAGAAGAGGGCGACACCCTCAGCGGCCTCGCCACCGAAGCCGGAGCCATGGCCCTCGACAATGCCGGGATCGATCGATCCGAGGTCGGCCTGATGCTCCTGGCAACCTCCACGCCGGATCAGCTGCTGCCACCGACGGCGCCACTCGTGGCACACAGGCTTGGACTAGAGCACTGTGGCGCGATCGACCTGGCCGGCGCCTGCTCCGGCTTTCTTTATGCCCTGACACTCGCGGACGCTTTCGTTCGCACCCAGGGGAGGCCGGTTCTTGTCGTTGCCGCCAATATTCTCAGTCGCCGCATCAATCCGGCCGAGCGAGCCAGTTGCGTATTGTTTGCTGACGCGGCGGGCGCAGTCGTTTTGACGCCCTCCAGCGATCCTGCCGTCGGAATTCTCGGCACTGAACTCTGCTCCGAGGGCAGCGGCTATGACCTGATCTCGATTGCCGCCGGCGGCAGCAACAAGCCCTTCGCGCCGGGGCGCGCCGCCACGGACTATCTGATGACGATGCGGGACGGGCGTGAGGTGTTCTCCCGGGCAGTCGAGATGATGAGCACCGCCTCGCAGCGGACGCTCGACATGGCTGCCGTGGATGCTGCGGCGATCACCCGATTTGTGCCGCACCAGGCCAATGTCCGGATATTCCAGGCAGTTGCGACCAATCTCGGGATCGGGGCCGATAGGACCGTCTGCTCGCTGGACCGGTTCGGAAACTCTTCCGCCGCAACGATCCCGCTCACCTTGTCGCTGGATGCAGCCGCGCGGCCTCTCAGGGAGGGTGAAACCCTTCTTCTTGCAGCAGCCGGCGCTGGTCTCACCGGGGCGGCCGTCGTCTATCGCGCCTAGCGCGTCCGGCAATCCAATTCCTGCGCGCGAGATGCAGGTGCCTCTAGCGGTTGATGCGCGTCGACAGGATGATCGAAGAGAGCGTTTTTTCGACGCCGTCAATATCGCCAATCTTGTCGATGGCGGTATCGAGCTCGCTGATCGATCCGGCGGCAACGATTGCGATCATGTCGAAACTGCCGCTGACCGAATAGACCGAGCGGACGTCCGCAATTGCCTGCAGCTCCTGCGTCACGCGTCCGAGCGCCTTGGCCGCAAGGGTGATCAGCACGTGGGCCTTGATCTGACCGCTCTCGAAGTTATCCGATAGCCGCACGCCATAGCCTGCTATGACGCCGTCGCGCTCCAGGCGCTCGATCTTGGCCTGCACTGTTGTGCGCGACAGCCCGAGCTTGCGGGCCAGCATCGCGGTCGGCATCCGGGCGTTTTCGCTGAGAATCGACAGAAGCTGCCGATCCTTGTCACTCATCGTCATATTGATCAATCCTGGCGGCAATATGCCAAAGAATTCCAGTCGATTTTATCATTCTCGCGCTGTGAATCAACCAAACCGACAGGAATAAAGGGGGCATAAAGATTTCTCGAACCAATATGAGGGAACGCATATGAAAAACATTGTCGTCATCGGCGCTGGCAAGATCGGCTCGACGATCGCCCGTCTTCTCATCCATTCCGGCGACTACCACGTCACGCTTGCCGACCGCAGCAAGCAACAGCTGGATCACATGGAGGCCAACGCCGCGCTCAGCCTGGCGGAAGTGGACATTGCCGACCACGCAGCCTTGGTCAAACTCCTTTCCGGCAAGTTTGCCGTGCTGAGCGCCGCCCCGTTCCATCTGACGATTGCCATCGCCGAGGCTGCGGCCGAGGCCGGCGTGCACTACCTCGATCTGACCGAAGACGTCGAATCCACCCGCCGCGTCAAGGCCATTGCCGCCGGTGCATCCACCGCGTTCATACCGCAATGCGGCCTGGCACCGGGCTTCATCTCGATCGTCGCCAACGATCTTGCGAGCCGCTTCGACAAGCTCGACAGTGTTCGCATGCGCGTCGGCGCCTTGCCGCAGTATCCCTCGAATGCCTTGAACTACAACCTGACCTGGAGCACCGACGGCGTCATCAACGAGTACATCGAGCCCTGCGAGGCGATCGTCGACGGCCAGCTCATCGAAGTGCCGGCTCTGGAAGAGCGGGAAGAGTTCTCCCTCGACGGCGTGACCTATGAGGCCTTCAATACCTCCGGCGGTCTCGGCACACTGTGTGAGACGCTGAAGGGCAAGGTTCGCACGCTGAACTATCGTACGATCCGCTATCCCGGCCACGCCGCGATCATGAAGGCACTGCTGAGCGACCTCGGCCTGCGTCATCGCCGCGAAGTTCTCAAGGACATCCTCGAGCACGCCTTGCCGTCCACGATGCAGGACGTCGTCATCGTCTTCGTCACTGTGTCCGGTTGGAAGAACGGCCGTCTCGTGCAGGAAACCTATGCCAACAAGGTCTACAGCGCTGTTGTCGCCGGCCGCATGATGAGTGCGATCCAGATCACCACCGCCTGCAGCATCTGCGCAGTGCTCGACATGCTGGCCAAGGGTGAGTTGCCTGGCAAGGGTTTCATCCGCCAGGAAGATATTGGTCTCGACGCATTCCTCGACAGCCGCTTCGGCCACCACTATGCGCAGAAGGCGTACGGCGAAAAGATCGCCGGCTGATCGTCCGATCAAAATGGACAGGAAAAAGCGCCCGGAGATGATCCGGGCGCTTTTGCGTTGTTGTCTGCCTGGCAACGAAAGCCAAACTCAATTCCCTTTGCCTTGTGGCGAATCAGCCGAGCCGCCTGCAAGCCGCTGCGATTCGCTCCAGGGCTTCCTTCAGGTCCGCTTCCGCTGAAGCGTAGGAGATCCTGAAGTACGGCGACAGGCCGAAGGCCGAGCCCGGAACGACAGCGACATTCGCCTCCTCGAGCAGATAGGCGCAAAACTCGCCGTCCGACGTGATCTTGCGGCCGCCTGGGGCAGTCCGGCCGAGAATGCCGCCACATCCGGAGAAGGTGTAAAAGGCGCCCTCGGGAACGCGGCAATCGAGACCATCAATTGCGTTCAGACCGGAAACGACGAGATCGCGGCGCCGCTTGAAGCTCTGCGTTCGCTCGGCAAGAAAATCCTGCGGCCCGTTGAGTGCGGCAACGGCGGCAGCCTGGCTGATCGAAGATGGGCAGGACGTTGCCTGGCTCTGCACCACGGCCATAGCCTTGATAAGCGCCTTCGGGCCACCTGCATAGCCGATACGCCACCCGGTCATGGCATAGGCCTTGGAGACGCCGTTGATCGTCAGCGTGCGCTCACGCAGGCGCGGCTCCAGCTGCAACGGCGTGACGAACCGAAAATCGTCATAGACGATGTGCTCATACATATCGTCGACCATCAACCAGACATGCGGATGCCTGAGCAGTACATCCAGCAACGGGCGATAGTCCTCGGCGCTATAGGCCGCACCGGACGGATTGGACGGCGAATTCAGCAGCAGCCAACGCGTCCGCGGCGTGATCGCCGCTTCGAGTTTTTCAGCGCTCAGCCGGAAGCCGCTCTGCGCATCGCATGGGACAAGCACCGGCTTGCCTTCGCAGATCTGAACGATATCGGAATAGGACGTCCAGTAGGGCGTGGGAATGATAATCTCGTCGCCGGGATCGACGGTTGCCATCATCGCGTTGAAGAGGATCTGCTTGGCGCCGGTGGCAACGGTTATCTCGCCAACCTCGAAGGAAACGTCGTTCTCGCGCTGAAACTTGGTGCGGATTGCTTCCTTCAACGCCGGCGTGCCGTCGAGCGCCGTGTATTTTGTGTCGCCGCGCTGCATTGCGTCCCATGCCGCCTGCTTGACATGGTCTGGCGTTTCAAAATCAGGCTCACCGGCTCCAAGGATGATGACCGGCTTGCCGTCCCGTTTCATGGCAGCGGCGCGCGCCCCGATCTGCAGGATCTCCGAGACGCCTATGGCAGAGATCCTCGAGGCGGGACGAAAGCCCGCCTCTTCAATCTTCACATCGATCGTCATGGCAACACCTATTCGATCTCGAAGGAAACGCCCTGCGCCAGCGGCAGAGCCTTCGAATAGTTGATCGTGTTGGTTGCACGGCGCATGTAGGCCTTCCACGCATCCGATCCCGACTCGCGGCCACCACCGGTCTCCTTCTCGCCACCGAATGCGCCACCGATTTCAGCGCCTGATGTTCCGATGTTGACGTTTGCAATACCGCAATCGGATCCATCGGCTGACAGGAAGCGCTCCGCTTCACGCAGGTCCAGCGTGAAGATCGACGAGGAAAGCCCAGCGCCGACGGCATTGTGGTCTTCGATGACCCTGTCGAAGTCGGAGTATTTCATCACGTAGAGGATCGGCGCGAAGGTCTCTTCCAGCACCGGTCCGACCTGCGACGGCATTTCCACCAGCGCCGGCTTGACGTAATAGGCCTTGTCGTGGGGCATCGCGACACGCTCACCGCCGTTGACCGTGCCACCATGGGCTTTCGCCTCGCCGATCGCCTTCTGCATATTGTCGAAGGCAAGCTTGTCGATCAGGGGACCGACCGGGGCCGTGCTTTCGAGCGGATTGCCGACAGAGACATTGGCATAGGCCTTTTTCAGGCGCGGTACGAGTTGATCATAAACACTCTCGTGGACGAACAGGCGGCGAAGTGTCGTGCAGCGCTGGCCGGCCGTGCCCATTGCCCCGAAGGCAATTGCGCGCAGCGCCATGTCGAGATCGGCAGACGGGCAGACAATGCCGGCATTGTTGCCGCCGAGTTCCAGGATCGAACGGGCAAAGCGGCGAGCAAGTCGAGGACCGACTTCCCGTCCCATGCGCGTGGAACCCGTCGCCGAAACCACCGGCACCTTCGGGTGGTCGACCAGGACCTCGCCGATCGCACGGTCGCCGATCAGCACTTCGCTCAGACCTTCTGGCGCATCACCGAAGCGGGCAATGGCGCGCTGCAGGATGGCTTGCGAGGCAAGTGCGGTCAGCGGCGTCTTTTCGGAAGGCTTCCAGACGACCGCGTTGCCGCAGACCAGCGCCAGAGCCGCGTTCCAGGCCCAGACTGCGACAGGAAAGTTGAAGGCAGAGATGACACCGACAACACCGAGGGGATGCCAGGTTTCCATCATTCGATGCCCCGGCCGTTCGGTTGCGATTGTCAGACCGTAGAGCTGGCGGGATAGACCGACCGCGAAATCGCAGATGTCGATCATCTCCTGGACTTCACCAAGGCCTTCGGACGGAATCTTCCCGGCTTCGATCGAGACCAGCCGGCCAAGCTCCGTCTTGACGGCACGCAGCTCCTCGCCGAGGAGGCGGACAAGCTCACCGCGCTTGGGCGCCGGGACAAGGCGCCAGCTCTGGAATGCACGCGCAGCCTTGTCTATCTTGGCAGCCGCCGCTTCCCGGCTGTCTGTCTTCAGGGCCGCCAGCTGCTCGCCCGTGACCGGGCTGTAGGAGGCCAGGTCGCCGCCGGTGTAAAGCGCCTTGTCGACGCCGATCTTGTCGAGAAGCGCGACGGCTTCATGGGTCACATTCACTGTTCTTGCTGCGATGGTCATTTGGGAACTCTTTGATGTTTTGAGGGGTGTCGGTTCGGTCTGCTGCCCTACTCGGCCGCCTGCGCTGAAGTCAGAAGGGCCCGGCATTCGGCGATTGATTGCGCTTCGATGTCGGCGTAGTGATCGAATTCGTTGAGAACCGGGGCACCGAGATCCCGCTCGAAGCGCTGCTGATTGGGGCTTGCAGTGAACTCCTGCGCGGCCTCGTCCCCGAGGTTGGACTGGAAGATGCCCGCCGCGCTGACGGGCAGAAAGTCTTCGTAAACAATCGGGTCGAAGCAGATGAGGCCTTCCGCCACAAGTTGATCGACACTGGCATCAGCCGAGGCGATCGCGCTTTGGCCCTTCGGCGTGAGCGAGTAGCTGAAGTAGCCAAGACCCTGGTTGCGAATTTCGGCAAAGCTGTCGGGGAAAGGCGCGAAAGCCTCGGCGAGTGCTATTTCGTAAGCGGCCGCGTTCGAGCCGTCGGCCGCCGGGCGCACGACCTTGCGCGAATCCGCCAGGAGCTTGTCGTAGAGGGCGCGGCCCTTCGGCGTGAGGGCGATGCCGCGGCTCTCAATCTCCCCAAAACGCGCGGTATGCGTGCCCTGCTGCCAGTTTCCGCCAGCATCCTTGAAAGAGACGGCTTCCTCGAGTGCCTTGAACGACGTCTGCCGCAGCAGGATCGCGCAACGACGGCTCGGTGGACCTTCGACCACTGCCTTCGGCGCAATTCCATATTCCGGCATCAGCCGCTGCACCTCGTCGATATCGAGCGTACGCGGGGTCAGGTGATTGATATGCGGACCCTTGAAGGAAACGACGTCGGCTATCAGCCGGTGCGCATCATGCAAGCGCTTGTACATGGCGAGATCAACATTCGCCTGATGATGCCAGCGGAAAGTCTCCAGCACTTCCGCAACGAAGCGCTTGGCATCGTCGTCGTCGAGACCGCCTTCGCGCTCGGCCCTCTCGGTCAGTTCGATGGCGCCAGCAGTGAAGATCTGACGCTCCTTAAGGATCGCCTCGGCTTCGGCGCGCAATTCTTCGTCGGCAATCAGATCGAGGCGCAGCAGCGAGGTGAAGACACGGAAAGGGTTGCGCTTCAGCGCTACATCGCCGACCGGGCGGAAAGCGGTGGAATGGACCGGTACGCCAGCCTCGCTGAGATCGTAATAGCCGACCGGGAACATGCCCATGACGGCAAAGACGCGTCTCATCATCGCAAGTTCTGCAGCGGTTCCGAGGCGGATGGCGCCGTGGCGCTCTTCGGAAACACGTTCGAGGGAATCCGTTTGTTCCAACCTTTGCTTAAGGGCTGGATCGGCGGCAAGCGTGGCCGCATTCACTCTTGCAACAATGTCCATCAGCGTGCCGTAAGCGGGTACCTCGGTGCGATACATGGCCGACATTGCCGCAGAGAATGCAGAACGGATGCTGCAGGAGGAGACGAAACTTCTGGTCAACATATTTTATCTCACGCGCCAGTTGGAAGAGTTCATTCTGGATTGCGATCATATCGCGCGTAGAGTAGATGAATAACGATAAATGAAGCTTAGATGATGCGGTTTCGGAATGACCTTGCCTCGGAAGCTGACGCCCGACCTGACAACGCTGCAATCATTTGAATCTGCCGCTCGCCACGGCAATTTCACGCGCGCCGCTCTTGAACTTCATCTGACGCAGAGCGCCATCAGCCGCCAGATCAAGGACCTGGAAACCCAGTTGGGGGTCCTTCTCTTCGAACGTGTCCGCCAGCGGGCGATCCTGTCGGAAGCCGGCAAACGGCTGCTGCCTGAGGCAAGGCGGCTCCTCCATCAGACAGAAGAGATGATGATCCGTGCAGCATCGGGCGCCGATGCGACTGCAACGCTTTCGATTGCGACCTTGCCGACGTTCGGCAGTCGTTGGCTGACGCCTCGACTGCCAGACTTCCTTTCTGCCCATCCCGGCTCGCTCGTTGACATAGCATCGCGCTCGGAACCTTTCGATTTCGATCAGGAAAGCTTCGATCTCGCCATTCACTACGGCCAGCCGATCTGGGCGCGGGCGACCTGCACCTTCCTTTGCGACGAGAAGATCGTTCCCGTTGCCAGCCCGACCCTTTTACAAGCGGATCCAGTCAGAACCCCGGCCGACCTCATGCGCGGACCCCTGCTGCATCTGGCCACACGCCCGCGGCTCTGGCGCCAATGGTTCGAACTCTGCAACGTCGACGCAGATCCTTCTTATCGCGGCAATCGCTTCGACCAGTTTTCGATGATCATCGAGGCGGCAACGATGGCGATGGGGTTTGCGCTTCTACCGCTCTATCTGATCGAGCAAGAGTTGAGCGCTGGAAGGCTGCAGATCGTCTTTGACCGGCCGATGTCGACGGAAAACAGCTATTATGTCGTCATGCCAGACGGTAAACGCGAACACGCCCTCGGCGTTGCGTTCACGACCTGGCTTCTCTCGCAGGTAAGCAACAGGGGCGCGACTGAATCGTGAGCGACGATGAAGCACGCCCCGACGTTCCGAGTGCGCGGATGCTGAGCTGGGCCCGAAACTCGACCATCTATCGGCTTGAGCGGCGAATGATGACCGAAAGACAGCTGTTCGATGCCATCATCAGGAAGACGAAACAGAAATTCGAGAACATCACCGAGATGCAGCTCAGGGCGGTTGCGGATTCAGCCGTTGCGTTCGCCCATGAGAACGGCGGCTTGAACGACACCACCTATGCGGAGGTCAGCACACGCTCCGCCGTTCGCAGCGGCAGGTCGAAGCGGCGTATCGCTCAGACCCTTTCACAAAAGGGCGTCGATCGAGAAATCATCACGGCCGCGCTTGATGAGGCCGATGAATTGCTGGCAGCAGTGGTCTTTGCGCGCAAGCGCGCCTTCGGACCATTTCGTCGTGGCGACGCGGATCGGGAGCGCAGCGCCAGGGAAATGGCGGCGTTTGGGCGCAATGGCTTCAGCTTCGAAACCGGCAAGACAGTGCTCAGTATGAGCCATGAAGAGGCAGAAGACCTTGTGATCGCGAGATCCCGTCAGGCCCGGTAGGCTTCAATCTCGTCTTTCGGCCACCCGCGCGCAGGGCGCTTCACGCCGTCGAACCCCAGCGAGCGGTGCAGGTGAGGGTGATGCTGTGGGGGCCCTCGAGTTCGGCATCGTGGCGCTCGATAAGGTCTACAACCGCATCGATGAAGGCGACATGGTCGAGACTTAGCGTCGTCAAGTCATTGCAGTCCCACGCCGCCATGGCGATGCCGTCCTGACCGACGATGGCGATATCATCCGGTGTGCTCTTGCCAAGCACACGGCGGGCGGCATCGCGAGCACCAATCGCCATAACGTCATTGCCGCAGATGATTGCGTCCACCTTGGAGCGGTGAAGAAGCAGCACCGCTTCCTTGAAACCGGAATCGTAGCTGTAGTCGCCGAAGGCTTCCGCGTGAAGGGTCAGCCCGCGCTTGGTAAGCGCATCAACAAACCATTTGCGGCGGAGCTTGTCGATCCAGCTCGATTTCGTACCCGAGAGATAGGCGAACCGCTTCTTGCCGTCGGCCACGATCTTGTCGATGATCTCGTCGGCGGCCACCGATCCGTCGATCCGGACGCTTGAGACTTTTTCGTTCTCGAGCGGCTCGAAGGAAACCATGATCGGCTTCGTGGTGTGGAAGATGTCAACTGCGTCCTGCATCGACACCATGTCGGAGAAGACGACGACGTGATCCACCTGATAGGTGGAGGCGAGCCGCATGAGTTGCAGCCTGTCGTCGTGGTCGGCACAGCACAGGATGATCGGTAGAAGCTGGCGGTCCTGCAGACGATGAACGAGAAGCTGCTGCTCCTCGGCTTCACACGGATTTCCGATCGCGTTGACCACCAGTGCCACCAGCCGTGAACGCTGATTGTTGAGCGAGCGGGCGATTGCATTCGGCTGGTAGCCATACTCGCGAGCGACCGCCAGGATGCGGTCACGGGTCGCGTTTCCGATCCTGGAATCGGGAGAAAAAGCGCGCGAGATCGTGGCGGAGGATACCCCGGCGAGCTTCGCCAGTTCCCTCGAGGTGATCCGCCGCTTGTTCATTGAGACATTCCACACGCCTATGGCGCGGCTATCCTGACAGGTGTCCCGTCTGCCGCGGCCGATTCCTTGATTGCATCCCAGAGCCTCGCGAATCGCAGGCCCATCTCGACGGAGCCAGTATTTTCCATCGTCCCTTCGCGAATGGCGAGGAAGTTTTTCATCGGATTGCCAAGAATTTCCGCTTCCTCGCGCGGCCCACTGGTTCGCCCGTGGGTGATCTCGCGCCATCCGCCCCAGGCGTCGATGCGAACAATCGCCTTCGAATAGAAGAAGGTGATGTGGGAGGCGCAGCCAGGAGGACCTTCTCCGGCCGCCGTCAGAGTGGCCAGCGCACCATTCTTGAGGCGCGCCGAAACCGCTGTCGCGATGTCGACCTCCTTGCCACGATTGTTCATGTAGGCCGAGACGCTCTCGAAATCGGAATTGGCGAGGAGGCAAACGGTGTTCATCATGTGCGCGCCAGTGTCGAACATGAAGCCGCCGCCCGAGATCTTCGGCTGCTGCTTCCAATGGCCCTCATAGTTGTCGGACCAGCTTTCCCAGATCATTCCCGATATCGCGATCAGATCGCCGAATTCGCCGGCAATCGCCCGTTTGCGGGTATCGATCACCAGGGGCGAAAGCCCCCCCTGAAACGCTGTTACGATCGTTACTCCGCTTTTCTTCTGGGCCGCAATCAGTCGCTCAGCTTCTGCAACCGTTGTTACCATCGGCTTTTCAAGGAAGAGGTCGAGCCCGGCTTGCGCGACAGCCGTTGCCTGCTCGCCGTGAAATGCATGCGGCGTGGAAACGTAGATGATGTCCAGCTCGTCCCGGCAGGAAGCCAGCATCTCGCGATAATCCTCGAAACTCTCAGGCGTCGATGCCCCAGCGGCAATGCAGACGTCAATCAGACGCTGGCGGGAGGAAGGGACCGTATCGGCAAGCGCAACAAATTCGATCTCGGACATGCGCGCCCAGCTCGCCGCGTACTCAGCCGCTTTCAGGCCTGCGCCGATGACGCCAAGCCGCAATTTCCGTGACATGAAGACCCTCCCAAGTTCAGTGTGTATACGGTTACACAAACCAAACATTGAAACAAGGCTTATTAAATCATGTTGATTCAATATCTTAACTTCAATGGCCGAAGCTACGCAAAAACCGTCTTGCCAGCGATGGGAATGCGTGTACATTTTCGCAGTGGTGCTGGAGGGCGCCGCGTACCAAAAGGGAGGACTTCCGTTGAAGAAGACGGTCATTGGTGGCCTGTGCGCCATTCTGCTCAGCGCCGTTTCGACGCTGGCACATGCCGAAACAATCCGAATTGCCAATCACGGTCAGGCTGGCATCGACGCCATGAAGTCGACGGTCGAGCAGATCGAGAAGAAGTATGGCGTCACCGTCGAGGTCATCGAATACCCGGCCCCTGACAAGGACTACCTGACGAAGCTTTTGACCGAACTTGGCGCCGGCAACGCGCCGGATCTCTTCTCCATCCCGACGACGGCCGCCGTTGCCGATATGGTCGCGGCTGGCTACCTGGCGCCGGTGACCAAGGAAATCAAGGCCTGGGACGGCTATGCTAATTTCTACGACGTCGCCAAGAAGCTGGCAGTCAGCCCGGATGGCGAAACCTACGTGATGCCATTCATGCTTGGCATCCAGGAAATCTACTATCGCAAGGATGTTCTTGACAAAGCCGGCATTTCGACGGAACAGCCGAAGAGCTGGAAGGACCTTCTCGATCGCGCAGCTGAAATCAAGAAGAAGACTGGCGCATACGGCCTGCTCTTTCCGGCTGGCGTGTCCTGGGGAAGTGGTGCGTTCGACGAGGGTTTCCAGCACCTCATCGTCGGCTCAAAGACGCCGCAGCTCGTCGATGCCGATGGCAAGCTCGACCTGAACGGCGAGGGCGTCAAGGATGTCTTTAACGTCTACAAGCAACTGATCGACAATGACCTGATGCCGACGCAGCCGCTGCTTGGACCGGAGCCCTGGGTCGTGCCGAAGTACCAGATGTTCCCGGCCGGCAAACTTGCTGCAACGACCTGTGGTTCCTGGTGCTACATCTTCGACTGGGGTCGCGAAAGCAAGAACCCGATTCCCGAGGTCACAAAGGTTGTCGGAACCTGGACGGTCCCGGGACAAACGAGCGGCCAGTATGTTCTTGCCAACCTCGCAGCTCCATGGGCGGTCAACGCCAAGTCGGCCAATGTAGAACTTGCGAAGAAGGCGCTGATGGATATCGGTTCGGTCGAGACGCAGGTTTCCTATGCCGCCCGCATCGGTAACATCCCGTCCAGCAAGGATGCAGCCAAGAATGCCGACTTCCAGAAGCTGACCGAGCTTGTTGCGATCCACGCCGCAGCGGAAAATGGCACTTTCCTCAAACAGGCTTCCGGCTTCGGCACGGTTTCCGAAGGTGTCGCGCGCGCCACCGAAGCGCTGCTGCGCAAGGAAACCGACGCTGCCGGTGCCCAGAAGATCCTTGTCGACTACGTCAAGGAAACGCTGGGAGACGATGCGGTAAAGTAAGTAGGAACGTACCGACCGATATGACGGAGACGCGGGCCTGCCCGCGTCTCCAAACTTCCTTTCGAACGAGCTATCGAGCTTTCCATGGCCAGAAACGCCCACGAAAAGCGCGCCGAACGGCAGCTTCTTCTGATCCTGTTGCCGTCACTTGCGCTGCTTCTGGCCTTCGTGATCTATCCCGCGCTTTACTCCGTCTACCTGAGCTTCACCAATGAAGCCTTGACGGGTGCCGCCGCGCTGCGGCCGCGCTTTGTCGGCATTCGCAATTATACGAGGCTGTTCAACGACGCGAAATTCTGGAACGCCCTCATTGTCACCTTCTTGTTTGTCGTCGGCTCGGCGGTGATCGGCCAGTTCGTGCTCGGTCTGGTTTCGGCGATGGCGCTTCGTCGCCGCATCCATTTTCGGCGGCTCTTCTCCTCGATCATTCTTCTGCCCAATGCTGCGCCCGAGGTGGTTGCCGGCTTCATGTGGATCTCCATGCTGGCAGGAGGAGAGCAGGCAACGCTCAGTCGGATCGTCAGCTTCTTCGGTGTGACACCGGCCGACTGGCTGCAGGTTTTTCCGCTTTCGATGGTCATCGTCGTCAACACCTGGCGGGGGATTGCCACGGCGATGATCCTTTTAACCGCTGGTCTCAGCACCATCCCTCACGAGATTTACGAAGCTGCCAGGATGGATGGCGCAACCCCTTGGCAGATGTTTCGCCGCATCACGCTGCCTCTGATGATGCCGACAATCCTGCTCTACATGCTGATTTCGGCCGTTTCGACCATCGCGGTCTTCGGTCTCGTCTATGCGCTGACCCGTGGCGGTCCGGGCGGAGCGACGGAGCTGATCAGCATCTACATCTACAACCAGTCCTTCACGGCGTTCCAGCTCGGCTATGGCGCGGCGGTGGCCGTCGTCGCACTGCTGATCTCTTTGGTCCTTGGCATCGGCTATGTCAGGGCCATGAAGGTTGAGGTTTGACATGGCTGTGATTTCCCCGAGCGAGAATGCCAACAAGACCCGGTCGGATATGCTTGCCTATGCAACGCTGTCGCTGATCTCGATCTTCTGCGCCGTTCCCTTCTTCTGGGTGCTTCTCGCATCCTTCGATGGCAACGCCCAACTGTTCCTTCGCTGGCCCGAGCAATGGAGCTTCGCCAACTACCTGCGCGTCTTCACCAAGGAAGACGGCGCAAAATGGCTGTTCAACTCGCTTTTCGTGGTCGGCGGCGCAACTGTGCTTGTCATGGTGCTGGCCGGTCTCGGTGGCTATGCTCTCTCGCGCACCAGGGCGTGGTGGAAGCTGCCCTTCCTTTACGCCATCTTGTTGATCCGCGTCCTGCCACCGACGGCGCTCGTCGTTCCGCTCTACAAGTTCCTGCTGACCTTGAACAATGCCGAAGGCGCGATCCTGCGACCGATCTTCGGAGAATACGCCCGCCCAATCATGCGCTGGACCGGTTTCATCGACGGCTATCTCGGGCTGATCCTTGTTCTTGCGACAATGCAGTTGCCACTGGCGCTGTGGATCATGAAGACCTTCTTCGACGGCCTGCCGCGCGACTATGAGGAGGCGGCACTGATGGACGGAGCAACCCTCCTACAGCGCATCCGCCGCGTGCTCATCCCGCTGGCACTGCCGGGCCTTGCTGCCGCAGGGCTCTTTGCATTCATGTCGGCCTGGGGCGATTTCCTGCTGCCGCTGATCTTTCTCTCTTCACCGGAATTGCAGACACTTCCGCTTGGTCTGTTCCGCGCATTCCTTCGCATCAATGAGATTGACTACGGCCTGCTGGCCGCGCTCGCCTTCATCTATCTCCTGCCCGCCGTGATCGCCTTCGGCTTTGCCCGCCGCTTCCTCGTGCAGACATTTGCCGGCGGCGTCAAAGGGTGACCCCAGAAAGAGCTCCACGATGATCAATCTCAGAAACGTTCGCAAATTCTACGGTGCATTGGAGGTCATCAAAGGTGTCGATATCACCGTAGAAGACGGAGAATTCGCGGTATTCGTCGGCCCATCGGGCTGCGGCAAATCCACCCTGCTGCGAATGATCGCCGGACTTGAGGGAATCGACGACGGCGATCTCATTCTCAATGGCAAGCGCATCAACGATGTCCCACCCGACAAGCGCGGCATTGCCATGGTCTTCCAGTCCTACGCGCTCTATCCGCATATGACTGTTGCCGAGAATATCGGCTTTTCGCTCAGCCTGAAGAAGGTACCGGCAGCGGAAATCCGCCGGCAGGTCGAAGCTGTCGCCGAAATCCTGCAGCTGACGGACTATCTCAACCGTCGCCCGGCCGCCCTGTCCGGCGGTCAGCGGCAGCGCGTCGCCATCGGCCGCGCCATCATCAAGAAACCGTCGCTGATCCTTTTCGACGAACCCTTGTCCAATCTTGATTCCGCGTTGCGTGTCCAGATGCGAGCCGAACTGCAACGCCTGCATCGCGAACTCAAGGCGACGGTCGTCTATGTGACCCATGATCAGGTCGAGGCCATGACCATGGCCGACCGCATCGTCGTCCTCAACAAGGGTGTGGTTGCCCAGCAGGGGGCACCAATGACGCTATACCATCAGCCTGACAACGAGTTCGTCGCCACCTTCATCGGCTCTCCGAAGATGAACACCATTCCGGTGTCAATCACGAGGCCGGTCGCCGGCATGCTGCATGCCCAGGGCCCGCTCGGTCTATCGCTCGATCTGCCCGACCCCAGCGGGGTTGTCCCGCAGGGTCCGGCAACCCTCGGCATCCGGCCGGAGCACCTGAAGATCGCGGCAGGCAAGCAGAGCGATCATTCGGCAGAAGTCATGATTGTCGAACGTCTCGGCGTCGAAACCTACATGACCGTCGGCACACCGGAACAGTCAATCGTTGTCCGCGCTGAAGGTGACATCGCGCTCAGACCGGGCGACCGCGTATCGCTCGCGGCCGATCCTTCCGCCTGCCACCTGTTCGATTCCGCCGGCCGGGTCATCCGTCCGGCTCAAGTTTCCTAACATCGAGGATACCATGACAATCAAGGTCACCATCTGGAACGAAGGCCGCCACGAACAGCTGCACAAGGAGGTCCAGGACATCTATCCCGATCGCATCGACGGCGCGATCGCGGCCGGCATCGCCAATCCTGATTTCGAAATCCGCCGCGGCACACTCGACGATCCGCATGAAGGTCTACCGGATTCCCTGCTCAATGACACCGACGTCCTGCTGTGGTGGGGGCATATGGCACATGAGGAAGTGAGTGATGGGCTGATCGATCGTGTGCAGCAGCGGGTGCTCAAGGGAATGGGCCTCCTCGTCCTGCATTCCGGCCATCATTCCAAGCTGTTTCGCCGGCTGATGGGCACCAACGCAAATCTCTCCTGGCGCGAAACGCCGCAAGGTGATCTCGAGCGGGTCTGGGTCGTCAATCCCGCGCACCCGATCGCCGAAGGACTGCCTCCCTATTTCGAGGTCAATGCCTCGGAGATGTATGGCGAACCCTTCGACATTCCACAGCCCGACGAGCTTGTCTTCATCTCCTGGTATTCAGGTGGCGAAGTCTTTCGCAGCGGCTGTACCTTCCAGCGCGGTCGCGGGCGCATCTTCTTCTTCAGCCCTGGACACGAGACTTACCCGATCTACCACGACAGGACCGTCCACAAGGTCATCTCAAACGGCATCCGCTGGGCCAAGCAGACACACACCGATGGCCGCATTCTGGAGAACTGGCATCGCGCCGAACCCATTCACGCCCGCCCGACCTAAGCCATCGGCTCCGCTACCGTCTCCTTTATGCCGGATGCCCTGCGTGGGTGCCCGGCTCCGGCAGTGCAAGCAGACGACGCAATGGCACGGCTGGCCGGGTCAAGTCGGCGAGCGTGTAGCCGTCGAGCACATCGAGAAATGCCGCAGCCGCCGAAGCGAGCGCCCTCTTCAATACGCACGCAGGCTGCACGACACAGACAATCTCGGTACCATTTTCCATGCACGGCACGATCGCAAAGTCGGGTTCGCAGGCCCGCACGATCTCACCGACGCCGATCTGTTCGACGGCACGTGCGAGCCGCATGCCGCCGTGACGACCTCGTACAGTGTCGATCAGGCCCTTTTGCCCGAGTTCGTGGGTGATCTTCATCAGATGCGCCTTTGAAATATCATAAGCTTCGGCGATTTCCGCAATCGTCGACAGCCGCTCTCCCCTGAGCGCAAGATACATCATGAGCCGCAACGCGTAGTCGGAGTAAACGGTCAAACGCATCACCAGATCCTCCCGGAAAAATCGGCGCAATCGCACAAAAGATATCGGCAACGTATATCAAATAGCAAGGCGGCCGTCGCCGGTCGCCTTGCATTTCCGAAAACCTATGCAGCAGCGAGTTCGTCGGCCGGACCGAAGAACTCGTAGTGAATACGATCCTGCGGGACACCGGCCTTTGCGAGCCCGTTCACAAAGACGGCGAGAAATGGCCGCGGGCCGCAGAGATAGAAGTCAGCCTCTGCGATCGGCGTGTTCCTTGCCAGCCATTCAACCGTGATGAGGCCATCGTGGTCGAAGTGAACGCCCCTCAGATCCTGCGCATGCGGGCTTCCGTAGAAAATTGTCGTCTTGAGATGCTCCCGGTCCTTGGCAATATCGCGCACGTGCGATCCCATCGCATGGACACGACCGTTCTCGGCACCATGGACGTAATGCACGGGAACGTCGCGTCCATCGTTTGCAATGGTCTCCAGCATGCTCACCATCGGCGTCAGACCGACACCGCCGCTCAGCAACACGACGGGCCTTTCCTGCCCAGTCGGCAAATGGAAATCTCCCGTAGGAGGGGCAACCTCGATGACCGCGCCTTCCTCAACCTGATCATGAAGGAACCTTGATACCAGCCCATGCGTCTCTCGCTTGACCGAGATGCGGTAGCTCTCGGCATTGGGCGCAGAAGAAATGCTGTAGTTTCGATGCTGCGGAGGAAGACCCGGAATATCGAACCGAAATGTCAGATACTGACCAGGCCGATGACTGATCACCGCCCCGCCATCAACCGGTCGCAGCACGAACGATGTGATGATGTCGCTCTCCCGGCGCTTTGACACGACGGCAAACTGCCTCCATCCATTCCAGCCGCCTTCGGACGCTTGAAGACTATTATAAATCTGTCCTTCACGTTCGATCAGAATATTGGCCAGAAACCAGAAGGCCTCGCCCCATCCATTGAGGATTTCATCCGTCGCCGCCTCGCCGAGGACATCCTTGATCGCATTCAGGAGGGCCGTCGCTACATGGGGATAATGCTCGGGCCGGATGTGCAGGCCGACATGTTTTTGGGCGATCCGTTCAACAGCGGAGGTGAGTACGGCCAGGTTGTCAATGTTCTGGGCGTAAGCGAGGATCGCCTGCGCCAACGCCTTCGTCTGGCGCCCGCCTTCTCCCTGGTTCGACTGGTTGAACAGGTTGCGGACCTCGGCATTCTCAAACAGCCGCTTATACATGGCCGCCGTGATTTCGGTCCCGTGACTTGCGAGGGCAGGCGCTGTTGCGCGGACAATTGCCTTCGTGGCCTCGGTCAATGTTTGCGTCATCATGGTCTCCAAAATTTGTTCCGTCGACACAGGTCACGTAACCATCATAAGATGTATTGGCAATATATGTTTATCCGCCTGTGCCGTTCGGTCGCAGTCGCGCTGCAAAGCTCGGACGCAGCCCGGCCCCACATTGCCTGGTGGAACGAAACGGGGAGCGCGGAACCGATGACGACACGGCTCGGTCATTCAGAGGACAAAGGAACTTGCCACTTCCGCCCCAACGAGTGCCCGAGACCACGGGCAGGGCCGGGTGGCAACTGCCTCGCCCATGAAGCGGTTGCTCAATTTTTTTCCGGATCCAGACGAGTGCCCGTACCTCCCAATCTCGCCTGACAGGGACGCGTTCCTCTGCTTGCCTCAAGCAGAACTTCGCGATTTGCAGGCATCCAGTTCTTCGACTGGCCTGGCGGCCAGCGTTCCCCGGAAGCCCTTGCCAAGGGCCTGATCGCAATCGGGGCGGCGGTCGACACGCTGCGCTAGACTCGGCGAGGCGATTTGCGCCGCATGTCGCCCTTTTCCTCTCAGGGGCACTTGCCGTCGACACCGTCCCAGGTCTTCGCACATTCGATGCGCGGCAGTCTGCGAATGAAGGACGATCACGAACCATGCCAATTTGATCACGCCGTAAGGCGCTCGATCGCATAAAGCGCAAGACGCCGCCTGTGAAATAGGACGGGCTTCGAAAGAACCTCCTATGGGTCCAGCCGACGCTAATTGCCGAAATCGAGTATCGCGCCTGGACGCATGACGGCAAGCTGAGACACGCGTCCTACAAGGGGCTACGCGAGGTGTAGGATAATGCAGCGGTTTATGTGGTCGGCGATCAACTTGCAGGCAGTTTGTAAATTAGGGTGAGACGTCCACCAACCTCACCCTTTCCACTGCCTGGAAACGCCACGACAGATTCCAATCACGGCTCCAAAAATTGTAATCTTCGTGCTACATATCCTCCTAATTTGTAGCGCGAAGGTTTCAAATGCCTACTCCCCATAACCCTCCAGCGGCCGTGCGCCACGCCCTGCGGAAGCTCGGCGCGGATATCCACGACGCCCGCCGCCGTCGCAAACTGCCTATGGCGGTCGTGGCGCAGCGTGCTTTCACATCCCGCTCAACCCTGCAAAGAGTCGAAGCCGGCGACACCAATGTCAGCATCGGCATCTATGCTGGCGTCCTTCAGGCCCTCGGTCTGCTCGAAGGTCTGGGGCAAATCGCCGACATCAGCAACGACAGTGTCGGAAAGGCATTGGCCCGTGCCGATCTGCCCAAGCACGTTCATCTTAAGCGGCCAAGCGGATCGCCCCACGCTGACCGGTCTTGCGGGAGATGCCGAATTCGCGGCACAGCGCCGCTATCTTCTCGCCATCCAGAACCCGCGCAACGAATTTGAGACGCTCGTCCATGCGGTTGCACTCCTGCCAAGGCACCTTCGCTCTCCTCGCAAAGGCCAAAAGTGTAACCCATGTCTCCGGTATGAACTGTCACCCCTCTCTCGGGAAGGACATATGGCTTCGCTTGCCTCTCGGACATACCCGCTCCAGAGGAGATGCCGAAACCTGGGCACACGGACCGCAACGCTTTGCAGATAGACATCCAGATTTTGCAGACGCCTGATGTCCTCCAGGGCCTGCTCAATGTGTCGCAGCCGCATCGATAGATGAAACCAGTCGAGAATATGCGTGATTCGGCGCACCGGCAAACTGACGCGGTGCTCGGCCTTGCGCGACAACGCGTCCCATCGCGATCTCGAAATGCCGGCTTTGATAGCCGGGAACCGCGCGAATATAGGCGCCATCTGATTGGCAACCTTACCCAGTCGGTTGCTCATGGTTCGATGATTATGAGGCCGCGTGGCCGGCACAAATTTATCAAGTACACGGGCTGCTTCTCGAAATGACAACCGGGAGCCCAGTTCGGCTTGGATGCGCTCCAACTCGGGGCTAGCTCGGCCATTCAACAGGGTCTCGACGCTTCCCATGCACAGCGGCACCACCGCGGCACACGCACTTGGCAAGAGCCAAAGAGCGAATGGATCGAACGGTACCTACTATCATGCACCGACCGACTGCGGTTACAGTCTTGGCTCTTCCGATCTCGCTGGCCGGCTTGATCCGTCTGAAACTGCGTCAGTTCCTGTTGTAGGCGCCGCTGTATCTCCTTAGCTTCTTCGAGGGAGAGGCCAAAATCGTTGAGACGGGCCCCACCGAAAGACCGGTCGACCTTGGCAATTTCGCAACTCTGCGACACGCCGTCGATGCCAACAAGCTCGACCGAGATGATCATCTTTAATTGCGGCGCCAACTAATGCCCCTTCAGAAAAGGCACCTGCTTACCCAAAATTTCTTACCCCCACTTTTTCCCAGCTCCCATGCCACTGTTTCCGACCGACCCAATCCTCTGCCTCGAACGGATTTCTACCCCCGCCACCCGCTACCCTTTCCGAAACAGCTCCCCCCGCGAAACAATGTCAGGCTTGCATGGACGTGCTATCCCGCCCGCCGTGTTCCGCCGCCGCGTGCTCGCACCAGCGACATCAACATCGGACCGATCGAGAATTCACCTCGTTCGGCGCGACGGGTCAGGTCTCGCAGATAACCACCCGCGGAGTTGATATGCCCGCCACGTTCGAGGATGCACGCCATGACCGTGGCGGCGTTCTCCGGTCCCATCGTGGCAGCAGCCTCCTCGTAGGCCGACTCGCTTACACCGAGCATTCCCCGCACAACGACCGCAGCCGCCATCAACTCTCGCCAATTTGCAATCGAACCACCCGGGCCGTAGCTCACCATGTCGGGGCAAGCCTGGAGGACCAGCCCGAGGGGGAAGGATTTCAGGTCCGGGCGATCGTTGGCCGCCTGGCTCTGAACCCTGGCTATGCGTCCAGCGTCACTTTTCTGTTTCCGCGTCGACGCCACGGTTTTCGGTTCAATCATGAATTCCGAGTTTGCCCCCTGCTTCGTTTCGAAAGCTGGTTCAAGATCAAAAGTAGAGTCGGGGTTTGAATTATGTATGTGACGCTCATTTTGATCGTGATTGCCGTCCGTTTTCTTTGCTTTTAGTAATGTTTCCAGTCTGCTAGTGATGTCGTCTCTCAGCGTTTCCATCGTTTCGAGTGCAGTTGAAAGCTGCTCGGCCGTCGCCGTGCGTGGTATGGAACCTACCAGCTCCCTGAAATAGGCGAACGTGGTTTCCCAATCTCCTGCCAGCTGCTCCTCCATCGCGGTCTCAATGAGCTTGGCCACATCGCGGCGGCAAAGGCTGAGTTGCTCACGCAGTCGCTGCATATGTAGCCGCTCGGCCGCCACTTCCGATGCGAGGCGTTCGATCTCCTCGGCGCGCACGATCAGCGGCGCCAATGAAAAGCCGAATGCCTCTGCGACCTCACCCTCTTTCGCCCTGCGGGCATAGCGTTTGCCATTTGGGCTATCCTTGCGGATGATCAACCCCGCTTCGACCAGGACCGCCAGGTGGCGGCGGATCGTCTGCTCCGCCATGCCGTGTGAGCGCAGCGAAAGCTGTTCGTTTGACGGAAAGACCACCAGGCCGTTTTCCTCCGACAGGACGTTCTTCGGATAAAAGCTGAGCAGTGCATTGAGGACGGCAAGCGCGCGATCCGTCACTCCAAGCAGGGGCTTGGCTGCACACAGGGACCTGTAGATTTTCCACTTGTCGACCGATTGATCAGCCTGAAGCTCGCTTGCTGCCTTTTGGCTCGCGAGCATGCCAAGCGTCATCGGACGCTGCCCAAAGGGCGTCGTCACACTTCCTGTTTCCATCACCTTCACCTTGCTGAAGGCAAAAGAAATCCACTCACCAGATTGGTGCCCACACTTGACAGGGATTCCCGGAAATGCGATTCTCTAGCTGCTAACCTATGAGAAGGGCTTCCGTTACGGCAACGTTCGGGAGCTTTTTTCTTTTGCGGCGTTATCCTTTGCTTTTGCGTTGTATTGACTGCACGAATTCGCTGTGAAGCGCCTCCATACGATCGTTCAAAAAGTCTACGAAACTATCCGGAACAGCCTTGGTGAAGCTCATCTTCGGGCCGGTCTTTGCGTAGCTTACTGTCGCCAGTAGAAAGCCATTTGCACGTATTTCCGTCACGGCAGGCCGCGCGGCAGCCGGCGCTTCCTCAGCCTTCAGTGCTCCTAATGCGACAGCGAAGCGATCTTTCCCGGCGACGAGCTTGTCCTCGCTCAGCGATTGCTTGACGCGCACCACCCCGTCCTGGCGCTTGGCAAATGCATCCGAAAACTCGATCCATCGACGACGGCCGATCTCCGGCGACGAGCCGATCGCCAGCAGAACATCCCGAGGGATAGCCGTTGCAATCCGCAGCATCTCCGACACGTGCGACTTTCCTGTCGCCAGCGACGCGCAGATTACGTCGCGCCGATATCCCGCCTGCTCCTGTGACAGTGCGAATGCACACTTCTCGATAAAGGAAAGGTCATTCCTGTTGGCGTTTTCTTCACCCTGGAAGACGATCGCCTCTTCGTCGCTGAGTTCGCGGACAATAGCGCGGAACTTCAGTCCAAGAATCTTGACGGCAGCCAAACGCCGTCTTCCGAACACGATCTGGTATGGCAGCCCATCACCATTGTGCGGCCTGATCAAGCCAGGGACAATCTGCCCACGCTCCCTGATGGACGTCGCAATCTCATCAATGGCCGCATCGTCATAGGCGCCATCGAAGCGGTCGGGAATCGAGGAGGGAGCAACGTCATCGGGGTCGACCTCGACAATATGGTCGCCGTCCTTGAGGAGCCTGTCGAGAACCTCGCCCTTTTCCTGTATCTGCCTGACGCCTGCGGCGACCTTGAGAAGGTGTGGAGATGTTGTCGGCTTGGCGGCCGGCGCTGCGCTCGGTTGCTCAAGCTGACCGAGCACATTGGCAAACATGCCGCGCGAATCCTTGCGACTCATTCGCGCCCCCATGCTGCCCAAAGCAACTTCTCGATCTCTGCATTGGCCGCGTTGATCGATTCCATTGCGCGGTCATAGGTTTTCGGTGCCGAGAAGCGCGAACGCTGCACCTCATAGAGGCTCTGCTTCCACGTCAAGGCATCAGCAACAGCCGTTGACTTCGTCACCATGTTCAATAGCAGATCTTCGCCAAAGACCTGTCGCATCAACGCAGTCATGTTGGCCTGCGGGTGATCGTTGGCTTCGAATTTCGTCACGAGGAACTTCGCGAAATCCCACTGGGCCGAACTCCCCATCTCGCTCAATATCTGCATGTAGGACGAGGCAAGCTCGAGGAATTTCCCCGTCGAATCGACGTCCAGCATGTGTGCCGGGACCGGTATGATGACGCCGGTGGCAGCGGTCAGCGACGACAGAGTAAGGAAGTTCAGCGAAGGCGCGGAATCCATCAGGATTACGTCATAGTCATCCGCAACCTGCTCGAGGGCCTGAGATACCCGCAGAAGGAAGCTCGTGCCGCCATTCTTGCGCATCTCAAGCGCGACAGCCGTTTCAAACTCTGTCAGGTCGAGCCCGGCGCAGATCACGTCGAAGCCGGCAATATGCGTGGTGTGGACCAGCGATTTCGTCGGCTTGGGATCCGAGAAGCGAATGGCCGCATAAAGCGTTTCGTCCTCGCGCGGATCGAAATCCGGAAGCGCGCCGTGCAGACTTGTAAGCGACGCCTGCGGGTCGAGATCGACCGCCAACACCCGGTAGCCCTTGAGCGCCAGGTAGTGACCAAGATGAATGGTCGTGGATGTCTTGCTGGAGCCGCCCTTGAAATTGGTGACCGCAATGATCTGGCATTCCTCACCCTCGACACGGCGCGGGTTCATCCACTTCTTGCGACCCTTTCCGGCCAGCATCAGTCGCAGCTCGAGGATCTGCTCGAGCGTGTACATGCGGCGGCCGTTTGACGTCGTCTCGGGCGAGGGACCCTTGTCCTTCAGAACGATCTGCCTGATATAGGCTTCAGAGACATCCAGCAGCGCTGCGACTTCCGACGAGGAAAATTTCCGCATCTCGCGGCGCGCATCCGGCGGATACTGGGCCATCGAAAGATTTTGCAGGGCAAGCTCCAACTTGGTGGAAAAGCTCTGCATGAAGTCGAGGCTGCTTAAGTGGCGATTCACGATTCTTTCCTCAGTTCGTTTCAATAGCCTAAGCGCCGATACGGTTGATGAACAGTTAATTCGATAATTGTTTCGCTCTACAGCGATAATTCGCTCTTTTTGCGTAGTTACAGAACTAGCTCGATTCGCGAGATTCGGCAAACCCGTCACTGGCTCCCTTATGTGGTCGGCTGACGGAGGCCGCACATATGAGGACGAGGTTCACCCTGCCGTGCCGCGGCCGGCCGCCGTCGACTTACATGAGAAGGTGAGAAGGAACGGTTCCGCCTGCAGCTGTTCACAAAACGGCGAAAGGAACTGCCTTGAGAGACACGCCTTCAGCGCGACAGAAGCAATCCCGGATCAAGAAGGTGAAGGTTCAGAAGGCACCGATGCGCCTTGGAAAAGGCTGCGACGAGCGGCGGCGCTGCCCCGTCCGAGCCATCCCTGGCTCGATCTAAGTAGTGGTTGCCGAGCCCGTGGCTGGCACAACCTGCATTTTTGGGCATCCGCACGGCGCGTTGTGTCCGTGCGGTGGCCAAGTTTTGAAAGCGTCAGGGCTGCTCGACGATGACCGTCACCGGCGGTGGCGGCGCCTCATCCTCCACAGGCGCGCTTTCGACGGGCTCCGGCGCAGGCTCCTCCACTGGAAGAGTGTCACGAATCTGATCAATCTTGCCCACGGCGGGGCCTACGCCCAAAATGTCCTTTGCTCGCTCGAGAGCCCCGTCACTCACTTCGCCGCCCTTGGTAAAGCTCGAGAGTGCTTCGCGAAGGGCTTCGTCGCTAAGAGCCGGGTCCGTCGGGATGGCATCCGGCCCATTCTCGGCCTCGAATTCTGCATAAGCCATCACATAGGCCGAAACCGCCGCCATTCGGGGATCGTTGGAATTCAAGTAGGCGTGGTAGTTCCTGTTCAGCGAGTTCAGCCCGGCAAACTCGGATTTTTCAGCCTTCGTTCTTGTCGTTGTGGCGGTTCTGGTCCTGGTCGTCGTCACCGCTTTCTTCTCGTGTGTGAAGAACGACTTCAACGTCGGGCGGTCTCTTTTGCTGTCGTCCTTACTCTTTGCATGCGAACCGTGTGAGCCAACGGTATCGGACTTCTTCCCGTGTTCGGAACTGCCGCCCGCGTGGTTCCCCCCGCCGCCGTTGCCCCTGTTGCCGCCCCCGTTGCCGTTGCCGCCTCCGTTGCCGTTGCCGCCTCCGGAATTGCCGTTGCCATTACCACCCTTTGCGTAGGCGACGCCCTCTAATCCCAGAAACGCGCCACCGGCGGGTACAACCGCAATTGTCAGCGCAATAACGCTGCGTCCAAGAATACTTGAAATGCTCATATCAACCTCCCGGTCCAAAACCGTTTTGCCGTCTTTTGTTCATACGTCCGGAAGCCAAGCTGCTCGCGGCAGGCAAGAAGCCAGCCTTCCGGCCGGACGCGGACACGCCGCGTTCCAGATCACAACGACGATAGCCTGCGTCCCGCGCAGGCTCCATGGCGGTCAGACCTTTGCTTTACCGGATAGGACCTAGGTCCTAGGCAGAAGGAGACCAAAGGTCGGAAACCTGGGGGCTGCGAGGCGATATCGTTTGACCCGCCGCTGGATGGAGCTAGGTTACGAGCGAAACAACTGAAGTGCCGCCACGCAATTTGGCGGCCGATCCCGAGACATCTCGTGCGGCCCCGTGAACTCATAAAACGATGGAATTCGCAATCATTGGCCAGGCAGTTCCTGTTCACAGGAGGCGCCGTGTCGCTGGTGGCGATGGTGTTGGTCGGCGCATTCGTGAGCAGTCTGATCGAAGACGCGGTGACCCGCAACTCGGCGGCATCCACCGCCCTCTACGTCGACAGTGTGATTGCCCCCCTCCTGCCTGACATGCTGACGGCCCAAGAGCTCGACGATAGTGTTTCGCGCGCGCTCGACGAGACGCTGGAGCAGGGGGCGCTTGGAAACCGCCTGATCTCCTTCCGGCTTTGGCGCGCGGACGGCACGGTTCTCTATTCAAACGATAAAACCATGCAAGGAAAGCGCTTCGAGTTGAGCGACGACCTCAAGGCGGCCTTTTCCGGCAAGATGGTCGCCCAGTTCAATCGTCTGGAAGATGCGGAAGACGAGGTCGAGCGGGCGAGCGGCAAACCCCTGCTCGAAATCTACAACCCCGTTCTGCAGCCATGGTCCGGACAGGTTGTCGCCGTCTCCGAATTCTATGAAATAGCCAATGATTTCGAGCGCAGCCTCAATGAGGCGCGATTGCACAGCTGGATGGCGGTGGCCGCCTTCACGCTTGCATTTTTTATCGTGTTGTCGGCGATCGCGTTGAGAGGCAGCCGCACCATCGATGATCAGCGGCATGCTCTAAGGCGCCGCGTGGATGACCTTTCAGCCTTGCTATCCCAGAACCAAGCCTTGCGCAGGCGCGTCCAGCGTGCGTCCCAACGCGCCACGGCCCTCAACGAAAGCCACCTGCGGCGCATTGGTGCCGATCTGCATGACGGACCAGCGCAACTCGTTGCATTTGCCTCATTGCGCCTGGACAGCAATGCGCTGGTCGATCCCGCGACACCGGTGTCCTTGCGCGAGCGTGAAATTGCAGCCATCAAGGCAAGCCTGGACGAGGCAATGCATGAGATCAGGACGATCTGCAATGGGCTTGTGTTGCCGCAGATCGAGGCCGCCAGCCTAACAGAGATATTGGAGCGCAGTGTGCGTGCGCATGAGCAGCGAACCGGATCAAGCGTCGAACTTTCGGTAGCCGAGACGCCCGAAAATCTTTCTCCCTCTGCCAAGATCTGCGTATACCGCTTTGTCCAGGAAGGCTTGAACAACGGCTACCGTCACGGCGGCGGCAAAGAGCAACGCGTCGTGCAACGCATGGAAGGTGACCGTGTCTGCATCGAGGTGTCCGACGGTGGCTCCGGTTTTGACCCCAACGACGTTGGCCCTACCAGCCTTGGCCTTGCAGGATTAAGAGAGCGGATTGAAAGCCTCGGCGGCACCTTCCAGCTCCGATCGTCCGCTAAAGGCACCATAGTCAGCATGTCGCTCAGCAGCGAGGAGATTACCCAGACATGACAGCAGGAATTCGTGTCGCAGTCATAGATGACCATCCATTGTTCAGGGAAGGGGTAACCCGGAGCCTGTCCGAGATAGATGGATTTCAGATTGTCGCGGAAGGAAGCACGAAGGACGATGCAATCAGGGTCGCCGAAACCCTCCAGCCCGACGTCCTGCTCATGGACATTTCCATGCCTGGCGGCGGGTTGAACGCGATCCTTCCCATTCTGACAACCGTACCATCACAAAAGATTGTCATGCTTACGGTTTCCGAATCCAGCGATGATGTCACGGCGGCATTGAACAGCGGCGCAAAGGGCTATGTGCTGAAGGGGGTCGGCTCAAGGGCGCTTGCAGAGATTATCCGCAGCGTGGCAGCCGGAGAAAGCTATGTCGCGCCAGCGCTGTCTGCGCGCCTACTTTCCAGTCGCTCTTCACCCGCACCGAAAACACCATTGGCTCTGGAGGCGTTGACCGCCCGTGAGCTGCAGGTCCTGCAGTTGGTCGCTTCGGGCTTGAGCAACAAGCACGTCGCAAGGCAGCTCGATCTGCACGAAAAGACTGTCAAACATCACATGACGCAGATCATGGCCAAGCTCGGTGTCGCCAACCGAACCGAAGCGGCGATAGCGCTTCGCGATGCCACCGACGGGCGGGGCAATCAGTGAATGAAGGATTCAAGGCGCGCCTCATCTGCTGAGGTTGCCCGCCGATTGACGATCGTGCGTCCACGCGCGTCCTTCATGATGTAACGGCCGTTCCGGATGAATTCGCTCATGCCGTCGCGGTGACGAACCTCCATTGACGAGTTGTCCACATCAACATCACCCGTCGAGCCTGTTCCGGTCGTGGCGCTACCATTGGACTTGCCGCCGCTGCTCCCGTTACCATTCCCCCCGCCGTTGCCGTTTCCCCCGCCATTCCCGTTACCATTGCCACCGCCATTTCCGCCACCGTTGCCATTTCCGCCACCGTTGCCGCCACCGCCGCTATTGCCTCCGCCGTTGCCGTTGCCGCCATTGCCTCCGCCGTTGCCATTACCGTTGCCGCCTTTGGCGGCCTCGGCAGTCTGGAGACTGAGCTTGAACGAGCCGCCCGAAACCGCGACCTTGAACGGCATTGCCGCGAGCGACAGACCGATTGACATCGAGCATAGAGCCACAACAAAACTACGTCGTGAGAGCATCACCATTCCCTTGCATTCCATGGTCTTCCTGGTCGTGGTCCAGCCAGCCGTCGCTGTCAATCAACTCTCGCGGGGGCGCAGAAAAACCGCGCGGCATCACAAATGCTAGCCGCTCAAGCCCTTCGCAATTTTGCCCACGGGTCGACCCGACCGTCAATTCGCAATCGTTGACATCAGACCTTTCCTTGATCATCACCGGACGTTAGTCCGGCCCTTCTAGGACCAAGGTCCGAACATCGCTGAGGCGAACAACAGGCCTCGCCGGAGTAACCAGAGACAAGCGACGGGCTCAGACTGGAACCGAAGTGGAGTACTTCACCCGCTTCAAGGCGAAATGCGACGACGATGTCGCCACTGCGTGGTGCGTCAGAATACCCTGCATGAGGAGACGCTCGTAGTCCTGGACATCGGCAACGGCTACGCGCAACAGATAGTCCCAATCACCAGACATCGAATAGCATTCCAGTACTTCTTCATGGCTCTCTGCGAAGCGCTCGAAATCATCTCTTGCAGCCGGATCATGCGTCTTCATTCGCACCTGACAGAATACGGTCAGCCCACGACCAACGGCTTCGGGGCTCACGAGCCTGACAGTCCGCCCCAACATGCCCGCCGCCTCCAGCGCCTTGATGCGGCGCCAGCACGACGCGCTCGATGCTCCGACCCGATCGGCCAGCGCGGCGTGGCTGAGATCACCCTCGCTCTGGAGCAATCGGAGAATCTTTCGATCGATATTGTCAATTACGGGCAATTTCATTGGAATCTCTCGCTTCCGCGATATGTGCGGTTCTCATGACAAGGCACTTCGGGCGAAACTATGCGGCCCGCACGAGTTTTGCGCACCACTCCATTCAAAAGAGTAGCGCGCCTTGCCTCAGATAAAATGCCTGGATGAGAGAGTTTTGCCGAACGATGCGGCCTGGACATCAGGCCATGTTCTTGTGCTGCCAGCGTCAAACGCCAACCCGCACCAGCGCGACGCGATGTCAGGCCGGCGGGCTGAACAGGGTGAAATACCCCCACGCAACAGCGAACAGCGCAAGAATTGCTGCGGCGATTGCGAGCTTGCGAAGGCCTGGCCGGGGTGGCCGGGGCGGCTTTCGTCGACGGAATTGAATGACATTATCGTTCATCTGCGGTTTCTCCTCGCGCCACATCATACGCTGTTTCGGGCGAGCAACAGCAAATGTCAAAAGGAAAAAGGCGCTCAGTCTTTCACGAAGCGCCTTTCTGTGCCGGGCAGGACCCGTCACAAAGCGCTGGCTTGCAGGTCGCCCTGGGGTTCGCGCAAAACGCGTGTCACGATGAAGTCACAACACGGGTTGTTTGGCCTGTGCTTTAACGCTCTGGGGTGGAGTGAACAGGAAGGCGCCATGAAGCGTGTCGTGCGCGGTGATGGCGACAGTGTATGAATGCCGATAATTTATAGACGCGTGACCCGGGATGAAGCACTCCTCAATGCTGACATCATCGTTGAAGCCTATGCGAGGCCGCCCTGGCACGAGGAGTGGTGCCTTCAGAACGCAGTCTCACGCATAGACGAACTGACAACGACGCCGATGTGCCTGGCGGTGGCCGCGTTCGATGCCGAACGACCCGTTGGCTTCGCCTTCGGCCTGCCGCACACCTCTGTCATGGGACGCGGGATCCACGTCGCGGAAATAGCGATAAGACCACGCTACCAGCGCGCCGGGATCGGCTCCCGCCTCCTGCACACATTGGAGGAGGACGCGCGCGCAATGGGCTATGTCCACGTTTGGCTCGTCTCGCGCAGCACGGGCGGCGTTGCGGAGTACTACAAGAGCAACGACTATGAACACTCCGAAAAGCTCTGCGTCTATTCCAAGAAATTGAAATAGGGCCGACGCAACGCGCCGGCCCCATCCCCACCGTCCCCTCAATTCATGTCAATTCAGGCATGTCGCCGCTTTGGACGCCATCACGTCCGCCAGGCCCTCATGCGGACCGTCCCCAATTTCACGCAGAACCTCATTCAGCGCCATGCCAAGGTAGTCAATAGCCCCCACCAGATCGGCATCTTCAGCGGCATATTTCGCGTAGGCGATCATACGCGCCAGTGCGACGAGCTCTTCCACGTCCTCAGAAGATCGCTCACTGCCGTCTAATATCACCGATCCGTTTGCCGATGCTGCACTCATATCTGTTCTCCCTCGAACCATTGGGAGAATATTCGTTGTGCGTGCCAAAGGCCCGTGAAAAACCCGTGACACACTTTATCGTTGCATTACAGGAGACAGTTTCCAAATTACGGCTATTCCGAGCGGACAAAGGTCTCGTTGAATTGCCACGCCAACTCAGCCGGGCTCGAGCGGTCATCGTCGGCCACTTGGACAGCGTCCAGCAGAGCGAGAGCGTCCGCCCGTTTCTGATCGACCTCGTTCGATCGCAGCAACGACAGGAGTTCCTGCCGATCGGCGGAAACATCCGCATTTGCCACAATCGTGCTCCAAGTCCGCTCCTTGAAGAACAAATCGCCCGCAGCGACTTCGAGCGCTACGCGAAGTTCCGGCGTCAGCATCTGCCGGCCCTCCAGCTTATCGAGTGTCGACCTGACATTCACCAGCGGCACGGTCAACGCGCGATATGCGAGTTCCATGGGTCCATGCAGCAGCGCCACATCGGCGTCGTCAACCGTCACTCCCGAGGCATATTCGCCATAGATGCGACCAACGCCAACCATTCCGAAGACTTTACATTCCGCCGCCCGAAGCGCCCCCATGCTTGCACCACCGAACACACGGACCTGCCGTGAGAGCGCAAAAAGGATCTCCTTGTGCCAGACAGGCGCGGTGTATTCGAAACCGCCATCGACGATGCCGATGACACGCGCGCCTCTCCGCACTGCGGCCAACACGTCACCTTGAACGGCGGGCGGATATACGGTGACCCCATCTCCTGCCAGCGTCGCTGCGTCCGGGAGACTCGGCCCAACAAAGATGACTTTCATGAAAACAGCGCCTTTGCGATCGCGCGGGCGCCAAAGCGACGCGCCCGCGCGCCCTCGGGGTTTTCGAGGCCTGGAACGAAGACTTTGACGACATGGAAGGGGAAGGCGGGGTCGCTGAGTGGTAACGCTATCACTGGCGCGATCTGTCGCTCCCGCAAGGCATCGAGGATCCTGTTGAGGTGGGGTTTGTCATCGCACCGCGCAGCAGCGCTCCAGGCGACTGGGATGGCATCGAGGGCATGCAAGGTCTCCGCAGGCACAGGCCTTTGAAACTCGTCCGGCGACAGGTCGTCGCGGGCGCCGCTGATGTACGTTATCCTCGACTGAACGGCTTCCGTTATGGCCCGAATGGCCGCGCGGACAGGGGAGGGATGCGCACCGCTTCCTCCCGTCACCTCGACAAAGCGAATAGTGCCGCCCCGCCGCTCCGCGGGCCCGAGGACGGTCGTGAAGCAGGGCACAGCTATATCGCTTGTCATATCGAACAGGCGAACGACAAGACCGGCCGCCTCGATCTTTCGAACGAGGTGATCGAGCCATGGATCTTCGAAGCTTGCCGGATCAATGCAGCGCGAAAGCCGATCCTCAACGGCGCCAACCTGCCAGAGGCAAAATGCGTCGCGTTCGACACGCTCAAGCAGTCCGTGCAGGGTGGCTTCTTCCATCGTATTGCCGGAGGCAAGACCATCGGAAGACATCCAGAAGCGATTGCGGCGGGTGCGGTCCAGAAGTGCCGCCTCAAAGGGAACATACACGTCCCGATCGGTCAGGAGATCCTTGCCAAGCGCCCAGTCAATCTGTTCGTCGAGCCGAATGTCGTCCTCATGCCGACCAATCAGGCAAGCAAGCGTATCAAAAGAGAATCCCTCCTCCCGCAGATCGTTCGCCGAGGCGCAAAGCGTTGCAATGGCCGGCCTGTTGGCAACGACGCGCTCAAGCGCTTCCATAACGGCCGAAGCCTTGGCATCGTCGTCGGTCAGACCCTTGCCTTGGGCGATCGCGATCGAACGCCCATTGGGGACATAAGCGCACCACACCGGGATGCCGATGTTGTCCAGGCCGGTGTGGCGCGCCACGCGTGTTATGCCAAAGTCCGCGAGTAGTGGCGCGGTTCGGGCCAGCGTCTCAGAGGGTGGAACCGTGCGGTCGCAATAGGCGGCCAGCTTGATGTTGGTCAGGGGTTCGGCTCGACGTGACCGGAGAACGCCGCTTTCGCCGAAGAAACCGCAATTGCAAAATCCACCTTCTTGACGACGGAGGCACCTGCCTTACGCAGATCCGCGACCTTCGCCAGATCACCGGTTGCTCCATCGAGTGGCTTGACGGTCCCCGCATCGAGGTCGGCAATCCAAAGTTTCGCATCGCCTGCAATGCCGAATACTACTGCCCTTGACATGACGTTTCCTTTCGTTGGTGTCAAAATCCAGCTTTCAAAAGGCCTTCTCTGTAGAGATCCTTCTGCCATTGTTCCTTGAACGGAATGACAGAAAGCCATTTTTCCAGGTCGAAGACCGGGTTGAGCGCTTGCGCACGCTGCCGATAAAACTGGGCCCGCCTGCGATCGCCAATCATTGCACAACTCGCAGCAGCAATGCGGTAAGCCGGCTCCTTGTCCTTCATGGCTTCCACATAGGCAATGGCGTCGTTGTAGCGCTCGAGGAAGTAGCTCGCGCCTGCGGCACACCAAAGATAGCTGTCAGGCGAAATGGGATTGAGCGAGATCGCCTTCTCGATCTTGGCCAATGCCTCCTTGGGACGCGAGGCATGAACCAGTGTGTCGGCGTGGCTATAGATCACGTCGGCGAAATGAGGGCTCAACTCTTCCGCGTGGCTGAGCGCCGCCACGCTCTGATCGACGTCGCCGAGATAGAGTTTTGTTACGCCGAGTTCGCGATAGCCGCCGGCGAAAGCTTCGTCCCGCTCGATGGCTTTCAACGCACTCTGTTCAGCAAGGCCCAAGAGCTCCTCGTTACCCTGCGCCGTCACCAGCCATTCGCTGGTGTAAGTCCGCGCCAGGCCGGTAAACGCCGGTGAAAAATCCTTATTGTATTTCAACGCCTCCTTGAAGGCCGCTCTCGCCCTGCGAATGTGCGGCAAGGTCAGCTTGCCCATCAGGCTCGCGCCGACAAGGTAGGAGTGATACGCCTGCGGGTTCGCCTCCAGGCTAAGCCGGGCTTCCTCATTCCTGGCAAGTTCATCCACGACGGATAATGACAAGTGCTGGGCCATGAGCCGTCGCTGGGTTGGCAGCGTCGCCGCGGTCATTGGAAATCGCACGGCCCAGATGATTTCGTCCGTCGGGAAATAGACCAGTTGCGCATAGAGGCCTTCGCCCGAAAATCGTGTATCGAGAAGATAGGAGATCGAGTGGCGGGCAATCATGGCCGCCTTGTCAGAGTCACGACGGATTTGCTCCGCAGTGTGAGGCGCAACGATGGAAATGTTTCGGAGGCCGCAAAGCTCGATCGTCACATCTTCGATCAGCGCGGCGGCAAGCGACAGACCAACGACGTTACCCTGGGAAGTTGGCGGAAGCAGAACCAGCCGCGGCAGGCTCGAAGCGACCCGAAGCTCCGCCTCAGGAGTGGTCCCATTCTGCGCCTCTGCCGACACGAAATAGCTTCTCGCTTGGCGTTCGCCCCGAGGCAGTACGTCCGGGTCGGCTACTCCCGGCAGCCCGCGCAGGATCGCCCGGATCTGCTCATCGGCCGGGTCCTGTTCCAGGAGCTGTAAAGCAGCGCCCGACACGGCGCGATAATCGTCGGCACACTGAGCAGCCGAGCCCGCATCGAGGAGCGTCTGGCGCAACTTGGCCCTATGGCTTCGCTGCTCCCGCGCGATCCAGTTGTCCACCGCCTTGCTGGCTGAGCGAACATTGCCGACGAATTCACGCTGAAGCAGATCGCTACTCGCTTTCAGCCTGTCCATCGGCGATTTTGCCTCATCGAGTATTTCAATATCAACGGTCAGGAGTTCCGCCCGCAGTTCGACGGAGGCCGAGGTGATCCGAAGTGGCGCGGCAACGCTGTCATCGATTTGTCGAATACGGGAAATCAGCTTTCGCAGATTGAGACCGGCCTGATCGGCTTCGGCATCCGACCACAGAAACGAAGCCACCTCCTGGCGTGTGAGCGCATGACCCTTGCACGTGAAGAGATACGCCATCGTCAACAGTGCCTTGGCGGGATAGCCGACTGCATTGCCCGCTTCATCTGTCAGCCGCAGTTCGCCAAATGTCTGGAGGTGCAGCACCGCCTATCCTCGTGTTTCGTCCGCGCGTTCCCAGCCCTCATGCGAATCCGTGACCGACTGCGAGGAGCCAAGGCTCCTTGCAAGCGCCAACAGCTTTCTACGAATGTTCGGATCTTCGATCGCGATAAAGGCGCGCGTTAGCGCCAACCCCTCCTTCGAGGCGATGAAATGCGCAACTTCATCGGTCTCAGCGCTCAACTGCAGACCTGCCGTATGCGCCCCCTCTTCATCGAAAAAGAAGCCAATAGGCACGCCAAGGACCTCCGCAATCCGCTGCAGCCGGCTCGCACCTATGCGATTGACACCTTTTTCGTATTTCTGGAGCTGTTGAAACGTAATCCCAAGCGACTCTGAAAGGCTAACCTGGCTCATGCCAAGTAGCTTCCGCCTCAACCTGACACGCTCGCCCACATAGGCATCAATGGCGTTTGGAGTCTTGGCCTTCATAGCGCTCACCGTTTCCTCGTGTCAGACTGGCATTATCTTTGAACTCTGAAAAAATACAACCGAGAGTAAATTATTTCAAGAAGCTAATTGCTGATCGCCCAAATTTTTCGACCGCCGTTGCGAATTTATCCCTGTTGCGCAAATGCGACCAAGGTCAAAGCGGTCCAGCAACAGTATTGATGCAGCACAACACTGACCCTGGGCGGTACATATTTTTGGCGATTCAATTTATGGTCGTGTCACGTCGATTTCACGAGCCGCTTTGAACTTTTGCGACTATGGTCGAGGCACGGTTAAGTTGAAGCTTCGATCGCCGATCGCTCCAGCGGAGATGATTGGTGGCAAAGCCATTTCGCTGAACTGAGCGATGGGTGGGCGTCTTCGACAGCGTCTCGGTTGTCAACAGGTGCACCGCTTAACCAATGTCAGCATTCAACACAGATCAAGAACGACCGGAGAGGGCAATGGAACTACGTCCTATAGTAATCAGTCACGCTGACAGGCTTTCCGCCTGCAGGGAGAAGATCGAGCAAGCCGTCTATCTGATCATCCAGGGCGACAAACTCGACGGCTTTTCATCGACGGAAATCGCAATGGCAATCGCCGATATTGCCGACGACTACATCCTTGCCGCCTCCAGAAAGCGCGCAGCGACACACTGATGGAGCGTGGGACACCTGGCTCCGGGGAGCCGGACAACACGCCCTATCGGTCGCGCACCAGGCCGCGGCCAGGAGAGCCGCGGCCGGCTGAAACCGACCAGAGTCCGATCAGAAAACGGAAGCCTCCGAGGAACGGCAAGGCTCCCGATTCTGGTCTTGACTATTGCGGTGTCGTGCCGCCGGTCGAAGGATTGGCCGGGGCTGGCGTTGCCGGCTCACTTGACGGCGCGGCGGGCGCTACCGGCGGCTTCACCGGCTGAGTTTCAGTCGTCGAAGCCGTCGGGGTCATGTCGGTACCCGGCCGGTCGAACCATTCCGTGATAGCAAACGCCGCAACGAGGATCACAGCGATCGCGGCAACCCATCCGATCCAGGCACTCGAGCTGCGACGCACCGGTGGCGTGCGCAGATCGTGATCCGTGTCGGGATTGCGGTTGGGATCATTGGGGTCGTACGTCATGTCGTTTCTCCTCTCTGCAAGAAGAGAAATGAGCCGTGCCCAAGTTTGTTCCCGATGCGGGAGATGCCGCGCGCGGGACGATCAGCCGTTTCACCCCGCAACAAGCGCTTGAAAAGATCCTCAACGTGATGCGGCCACCGTCACGACGGCGCCGCCCCCAGCGCATGGAGAATGCCGCGGAGTTCGGCCAGACCGCGCAGACGCCCGATTGCCGGGTAGCCTGGCGTCACGTTCTTGTTGAGATCGTCGAGCATGCGATGACCATGGTCGGAACGGAAAACGATCGTTTCGTCTGCCTGACGCCGCCGGTCCTCCGCGACAAGCTCCTTCAGGACGGCGACCATATCAACATCACCCTCCAGATGGGCGCTCTCATGGAAGGTACGGCCGTCGCCCTCACGCCTGGTTGCCCGCAGATGCGCGAAATGGATCCGGGCGGCAAAGCGCCGGGCAATTGCGGCCAGGTCGTTGTCTGCACGAACACCGAGGCTGCCGGTGCAATAGCACATGCCATTTGCCTTAGAGGGCACGGCATCGAAGAGTGCGGCATAGTCATCCGCGGTAGATGCAATACGCGGCAGGCCAAACAGCGAGCGCGGCGGATCGTCGGGGTGCAGCGTCAGCTTCACGCCACGCGCTTCGGCAGCCGGTGTCACTGCTTGAAGGAATTCAATGAGGTGCTGGCGCAGCCTGGGGGCATCGATCCCAGCATAGGCGGCGAGCTTTTCGCGGAACTGCGGGATCGTCAATGGCTCGGTCGTAGAGCCGGGCAGGGCAGATGTGATGATCCGGGTGATCTCCGCAATTTCGCTTTCGCTCATCGTGTCGAACACTTCACGCGCCCGCGCCGCATCCTCGGCGCTGTACTGTTCCTTTGCACCTGCGCGCTGTAGGACAAACAGATCGAAGGCAGCAAACTTCTCGTGATCGAAGCGCATGGCGGTGGCGCCGGTATCGATCACATGGTCGAGTTCGGTGCGCGTCCAGTCGACGACGGGCATGAAGTTATAGCAAACAATTGGAATACCGCAGGCGGCAACAGCTTCCAGGCTGGCAATCCAGGCCTCGATTTCCGCCTTTGCCCGCCCGCCATTGCGCTTGACCGCATCGGGTATGGGGATGCTCTCGACGACGGACCATGTCAGGCTCGAGCGCCCAGCCGGCGTGGTTTCGATCATCGCCTGCCGCTCACGCACTTCAGCCTCAGTCCACGCGCGGCCGATCGGAACCTGATGCAGGGACGAAACAATATTCGTCGCTCCGGTCTGGCGCACCTCATCGAGTGTCACCGGAGCCTCAGGCCCAAACCATCTCCAACCCTGGCGCATGCACTTCCTCCTTGGGATCGTCTTTGTCGTTGTCCGCTGATTGGCTCAGCAGAAGTAATCTGGATACTGCGTTCGAAGTTCGGCGACATCGGGTATGACGGCGCTGAGGTGATGCATCATTGCCGCGCGCGCTGCTTCGAGGTCATGGGCGGCAATCGCATCGCGAATAAGTTGGTGTTCGTGCACGACATTGTCCATCCGGCCAAGAACCGGCAACGTCAGCCGACGCGCCCTGTCGATCTGCACCTTGACCGTCTTGAGGATCGTCCAGATCCCGGGATATCCAGCAATGCTGGCAATCGCCTCGTGGAACGCCTCATCCTCTTCGTGAAAGGCCGAGGGGTCGCCGAGTGCGGCCAGTGATCTCTGTCGTGAGATGATGCCATCCAGGCGACTGATATCGGCAGCTGTCGCGATCTCGGCTGCACGTTCCACCGTGGTACCCTCAAGCGACTTGCGAACGACGACTGCCTCCGGGATGGCCGCGACGGGCACGCGCGACACGACGGTGCCCGATTGCGGATAGATATCGACAAGCCCGCCTTCCGACAGTCGAAGCAGCGCCTCACGCACAGGTGTGCGGCTGACGTTGAACTCTTCGGCAATGCGCTTTTCCTGCAGTTGCATTCCCGGTGGCATACGCAGAGCAAGAATGTCGGCGTAAAGCCTGTTGTAGATGGCATCTGCGGTCGTCACGCGACGAAGCTTCGCCGGCCTCTCGGCCTCGGAAGGCAAGGTCGCGGGAATGGAAACAACTGTTGCCTGCATTACGTGCGGCCCTGACATTGACTCGTTCGTGAATACTAGTATATCAATTTATCGCGACTGCCAAGCTGCACCTGGAGGAATGGTGTTTTCGGCAATCATTTCAGATGGTTCACGCATCTAAGAGAAGGTGCCGATCCCTGCAACGATCGGTTCGGGGACGCGCAGCACCACGTTTTGCGGTGCCCGGCAACAAGAGGAGGAGAAACAATATGAAAGTCACCCGCAGAACATTTGTCGGCACCGCCGCAGGCGCCGCCGTCGCGAGCATGCTGCCGTTGAAGGTCTTCGCGCAGGCCAAGAAGCCGGCAAGTCCAGTGACCATCACGATCGCGGATGTCGCCGGCAACCTCGCGCTCACGCAGGGCATGTTCGAGGCCTATGCCGCGGAGAAGCCGGAATGGGTCACGAGCTTCGCCTTCACAAAGGCACCGGCGCCGGAACTCCCTGGCAAGATCAAGGCGCAGCAGGCAGCCGGCAAGGTCGATATCGATCTCGTCCTGACAGGCACGGATGCACTTTCGGCCGGCCTCGACCAGGGACTTTGGATCGATCTCGGAGCGCACAAGTCCGAGCTTCCCAACCTCGAGCAAATCCTGCAGCCGCAGGCCTTCAAGATGCAGGCCCTTGCCAAGGATCAGGGCGTCGTCGTCACCTATTACCCGTCCGGTCCCCTCATCGAATATATGCCGGACAAGGTGCCCACGCCGCCAAAGTCGGCGCAGGAGCTGCTTGACTGGGCGAAGGCCAACAAGAATCGCTTCATCTACGCTCGCCCGGCCAATTCCGGCCCCGGCCGCACCTTCCTCATGGGCTTGCCCTATCTGCTCGGCGACAGCGACCCGCGTGATCCCGCCAAGGGCTGGTCAAAGACGTGGGACTATCTCGCAGCACTCGGCGAACACATCGAATACTATCCGACCGGCACTGGCCAGGTGATGAAGGAGCTTGGCGAGGGGACGCGCGACATCGTCGTCTCGACGACCGGCTGGGACATTAACCCCCGCGCGCTCGGCATCGTTCCGGCTGAAGCGAAGGTGCAGAAGCTCGATGGCTTCCATTGGGTCACCGACGCCCACTACGCAGTGGTCCCGAAGGGCGTGTCCGACGAGAAGATCGGCGTGCTGATCGACGTTCTCAACTACATCCTGCAGCCCAAGCAGCAGGCAATCGCCTACGACGCCGGCTACTTCTATCCGGGTCCGGCCGTCAAGGACGTCACCATTGATATGGCGCCGCAGGAAAGCCAGGACACCCTCAAGGAATTCGGTCGACCGGAATATGCCGACTGGATCGCCAACAATCCCCTGGAGGTTCCGCTGGAGCCGAAGCAGTTGGTCGAAGCCTTCCGCATTTGGGACGAGAAGATCGGCGCCAAGAAGGGCTGATCGAAGAACATCAGCCGGCCGGGATTTCGTCCCTGGCCGGCCACCTCATTCTGCAGATGGAGATTGGTTTGACCTCGGTATCGAATGCCGCAGCATCGACGCGCAAGAACGCGCGCCTGGAACTCGACGGAATGCGTCGCGCCTTCGGGGCGTTCAACGCCTTGAATGGCATCGATCTTGCGATCGAGCCCGGCGAGTTCGTGGCGCTGCTTGGTCCATCCGGCTGCGGCAAGTCGACCGCGCTGAACTGCATTGCCGGCTTGCTCGCACTGACGGGTGGCGAAATCCGCCTTGGTGGCACGCGCATAGACCAGCTCGAACCGGAGCGCCGCGGCTTTGGGATGGTTTTCCAGAGCTACGCCCTGTTTCCACACATGACTGTCCGAAAGAACGTCGGCTTCGGGCTTGCCATGCAGGGCATAAAGGGTCCCGAGGCCGACCAGCGCGTTCGCGATGCCTTGGCCCTGGTTCGCCTCGAAAGCCAAGCCGACAAATTGCCGGGCCAGCTCTCTGGCGGGCAGCAGCAGCGCGTCGCAATCGCGCGCGCCATTGTCATTCGCCCGCCAATCGTCCTGATGGACGAGCCGCTATCCAATCTCGATGCAAAGCTCCGACTTGAGATGCGCGCCGAAATTCGCGGTATTCACGACCAGATCGGGTCCACCACCATCTATGTCACGCATGACCAGGACGAGGCGCTGTCGCTTGCCGACCGTATCGTGGTCATGAGCCAGGGTCATATCGAGCAGATCGGTTCGCCCCAGGATCTCTACCAGCGGCCGGTCAACGTTGATGTCGCCGACTTCATGGGCTTCAGAACCCGTGTTCCGGGCCGCATTACGCGCGTGTCCGGCGATGAGGCTGAGATCGAGGTCGCCGGTGCTCGCCTCGTCGGCACGATGCGTTCGCCCCTCAAGGCAGGTGATGCAGCCATCCTGTCCGTCCGTCCGGAAGATCTTGTCGCGTCCAACGGCGAGGGGATCGCCGCCACCGTCAGCAGCATGGAGTATCGCGGACGCGCATTTTTCGGCATGGCGCGGGCAGGCGACGGTTCGGAACTCTATTTCCGGGCGGATGAGCCGCTCGGCCGCGGCGCATCGACGAGGCTTCAGCCGGTTGCCGGTCGAGCCCTGGTCTTTTCGGGGGCGGCGGGATGAACCAGCCCTCGCTGCAAACTCGACTTGCCGCTCGGGGGCTTGACGGCACGACGCTGCTGCTTCTGCCAGGCCTGATCTTCATGATCGCGCTGTTCGTCTACCCCTTCCTCTATGGCCTGGCCGATTCCCTCATGCCGAAAGAGGGCGCCTGGTATGCCAACTACACGAAATTCTTCAGCGATCCGTTCCAGTACCAAACGATCGCTGCGACCATGTGGCTTGCCCTGCCGGTAACCATAATCAACCTCGCATTCGCGGTGCCGGTTGCCCTGCGCGTGCGCCTGATGCGCCGACAGCGCCTGCTGACGACGATTCTCGTCTTGCCGATCACCCTTGGCACGGTCTTCGTGGCCGACGGACTGCTGACCTTTCTCGGACCGCGCGGCTGGTTCAATCATACGCTCCTGCTGCTCGGCATCCTCGACACTCCCGTGAAGCTGACGAACAATTACTGGGGCGTCTTTGCCTCGCTGCTGATCACCGGCTTTCCGTTTGCCTTCCTGCTCACGCTGTCCTACGTCACCGGTATCGATCCCGCGATTGAACAGGCAGCCGCAACATTGGGCGCAGGGCCACGGCAGCGCTTCTTCCGCGTCTTCCTGCCGCTTCTGGTTCCGGGCCTAGCCGTCACCTTTTGCCTTGCCTTCGTCCAGGCCTTCGCTGTCTTTCCCTCCGCCGTGCTTCTGGGTGCGCCGGCAGGGCCGACGCGTGTCATCTCCATTGCCGCCTATCAGGCCGCCTTCGAGCAATATGATCATTCGCTCGGTTCGGCGATCGCCCTCATCATGGGTGCCGTGGAGCTCGCTGTCGTGCTGGCGGTTCTCGCCATACGCTCACTCTTCTACCGCGGCCCCGCCGGCGGCACGAAAGGCTAATCATGATCCGAGATCAGGGCCTCACCTCGAAGATCTGGCGTTTCGCCATTTGGGCGCTAGCCATCCTTTTTGTGCTAAACCTGCTTGCCGTCATCGCAGCCGTCATTGTCAATTCGTTTGCGACGCGCTGGCTTGGCACATGGCTGCCGGCCGGCTGGACGACACGCTGGTACTTCAGTGCCTGGAAGGAATTTCAGCTCTCCAGTGTCGTTCTCGTCACCTTCGAGATCGTTTTCACCGTCGTCATCATTTCCGGAATTCTGGGCGTCACGACCGCCTATGCGCTTGCGCGGCGCAACTTTCCCGGAAAGGGTCTTGTCGTCCTGCTGTTCCTGTTGCCGTTGCTGATCCCGCCGCTGACCTACGGTATTCCGCTCGCAACCGTTCTCTATCGGCTCGGCCTCGGCGGCACATTCTGGGGTGTCGTGCTGATCAACATCGTGCCTTCGCTGCCCTTTGTGGTCCTGGTGATGATCCCCTTCATCGAGCAGATCGACCCGCGTATCGAAGCGGCAGCCCGCGTGTTCGGTGCAGGAACGACGAGCCTCTTTCTGCGGATCTTGCTACCGCTGCTCCTGCCGGGAATGCTGGCTGCCTTGCTTTTGGTTCTGGTTCGAACCATCGCGATGTTCGAGCTCACCTTCCTGATTGCCGGCCCCACGACCCAAACACTCGTCGTCTCCCTCTACTATGCGGTCTTTGCGTCAGGCGTCCGGGCGGGCCAGTCCATCGATGCGATGGCGGTGGTCTACATGGTCACGACACTGTTCTGGCTGGTTCTTGCGCTGCAGTTCGTCAACCCGACGCAGATCGTCGCGCGGGCAAAACAACAAAGTGCCCACTAGCGAGCGCATGATGGAAATGACCGCCTCTTGAGGAGGAGGCGGTCATCGGGCATGCGCCTAGCAGCGCGCCTCATACCTGCGGCCATACCGGTCACGATAGACACAGTAGCCGCGATGCTCGGTGGAGCGTCCAATCAGGGCACCCGCCACGCCGCCGGCCACGGCACCAATGGCCGCACCTTCCCAGCTATTGCTGACTGCACCGCCGATGATGGCTCCCGAACCGGCGCCGATCGCCGTTCCCTTCTCGGTCGCGGTGCACGAGGCCAACGCGCCCATAAATGCACCAACAAGGATAATTTTTCTCATCTTCCACTCCAACCGTAATAGATTTTTGCGTTACGGCGTAGAAACTAAGTCGGACGTCTCAAGGTTCCATCGGACTAAGGTCTGACATTGGCATTCGCTGGACGGCAGGACCCCGGTCTTTCGCCAACCTGCGGTCGAACATGGGCGTCGAAGGCCACTATTCAAGACCTGTCTGGGAAGGCTATACCCGTGCGTCGCCAAACACAAACCGGAGCCGCCATGACCGACACTGTCCTCGATCGTTTCCTCCGCTACGTCGTTATTGACACTCAATCGGATGCGGGATCACCAACACAGCCGTCGACAGCCAAGCAGAAGGAGCTGGGTCGATTGCTCGTGAACGAGTTGCTGGAGATTGGCGTGTCCGATGCTCACCTCGACGAGCATGGCTATGTCTATGCGACCATTCCGTCGAATACCGACAAGACAGTCCCGGTCATTTGCTTCTGCTCGCACATGGACACGGCACCAGATTTCACGGGAACGAATGTGAGGCCAAAAGTCCTGCACAACTATGGCGGCGGCGACATCAAGCTCTCCGGCGACCAGAAGCAGGTCATTCGCGTTACTGAGAATCCGGCGCTCAATGACCAGATCGGCAACGATATCGTTACAACCGACGGGACGACGCTGCTCGGTGCCGACGACAAGGCCGGCATCGCCGAAATCATGACGGCGGCGCAAATCCTGATGGACAATCCCGACATCAGGCACGGAACGATCAAGCTGCTTTTCACGCCCGATGAGGAGATCGGTCGCGGCGTTGACAAGGTCGACCTGACCAAGCTTGCTGCGCAGTTTGCCTATACGATGGATGGGGAGACAGCCGGGCACATAGAAGACGAGACGTTCTCGGCCGACGGTGTCGAAATTGCCATCGAGGGCGTCGCCATCCATCCAGGCTTTGCCAAGGGAAAGATGGAGAACGCCATCAAGATCGCCGGTGCGATCATAGATCGGTTGCCCAGGAATATCGCACCGGAAACGACCGACGGTCGGGAAGGCTTCATCCATCCGACCGGTCTGAGCGGATCGATGGAAAAGGCGGCTATCAGCCTCATTGTCCGGGACTTCGAAGAACGTGGCCTCGCCGACAAGGAGAAGCGTCTCGAAGCAATCGTGCGGGAGGTGATGAAGGACTATCCCGGCTCGTCTTACACGTTCGCCGTCAAGCAGCAGTATCGCAACATGAAGGTGGTTCTCGATCGCCACCCGCAGATTGTCGAAAACGCCATCGAAGCGATCCGCCGTGCCGGAATGTCGCCGGTTCGCGGCAGTATTCGAGGCGGAACAGACGGTTCGCGTCTCTCGTTCATGGGACTGCCATGTCCGAACATATTTGCTGGCGGGCACGCCTTCCACTCACCACGCGAATGGATCAGCAGGCAGGACATGGAAAGGGCCGTCACCACTCTGGTTGAGCTTGCAAGGGTTTGGGAAGAGCGAGCATGAGTTGCCCGACCGCCCGAACAACGCACGGGGATGACAGGCGGAATTGCATCTTGCCGACCGGCCCTACATCGCCTGAGCCTGATTGCTCAGGCGAAGGTTTCGCCGTGTTTTCCTCGCTCACCTGATACGTCACGCCCTTCCTGCGCCTGCGCCATGGCCTTGACCAGGGCGACGATCTTTTCGCGCAGCTGCGTATCGGTGATCTTCAGGAACGCGCGGTTAAGTGCGAGCCCCTCCTTCGAATGCAGGAATTCGGCGACGGGGTCAGCCGCGACATTCGTCTCAACCAGCCTCACTGGCTCGGATTCGTTCTGTTGGAAGAAGAAACTCGGCGACGTACTCAGGACCTCGGCGATCCGTTGCAGCCGGCTTGCACCGATCCGGTTAAGACCCTTCTCGTATTTCTGCACCTGCTGGAACGTAACACCGATCTGGTCGGCTAGCCTTTCCTGACTGAGACCTAGGAGTTGCCTGCGCATCCTCACGCGAGAACCGACATAGGTATCGATGGCATTTGGTGTCTTTGCATTCATCATACGCGTTTCCATGACCGGGCCGGCGTGGCGATCATCGCTCGATCTCCGGTATAGCACTCCCATAAATGTGTATTAGGCATGGGCCAAATTCAATTGGTAGTTCTTCCTAGTTGGGTAATATCATCTGACAAGAATGTGACTCCAGCCTGAACATGCGGCAACCGCTCGCTCACAACTGCCGCCATGCTACGGCCTCCGCTAAACCCCCGTGTCAACATTGCTCACCGGTTGAAGCGAATTGGTCGGAACTCCCTGTGGACGATCTTCAACGACCTGTCGGGCTGTATCATGTAGGTTTCATCCACTTGTCGACCCCACTGATCTATGAAGTTGTGGGGGAACGTCGATCCGGGCGGGGATTTCGTCAGCTTGGTGCGTGGCTGACCGCCATAGGTGACACTGCCGGGGATCGGCTCGAGGCCGGGCGATGAAAAATCCTTCGCAGCCGTGCATGCAGCAAGAAGGAATGCTCCAACCAGTACAAGCGCTCGCTTCTTCATGGCATCCTCAACGCTTCGGCCCTGTTTTAGAAGCATATATGTGATCAGTTGCGCCGGAACAGGTAGCCAGCCCGTCCGGCGCAAGATTTCAGCGGCGCCTGCCGCAGCGCGTCTTCAAAACCTAGAGCAGATCGCGCCTTGCAAGGCTTGCCATCAGGGCCGTGATCCCGAAGCTCCAGGGTGGGCACTCGGTCGAAAGCCTCACCGTGTTGACGAGCGAGCCGAGACCCGCCGAAGAGATTTCGACGACGTCGCCAACCTTGTGGGTGAAGCCCTGATTCGGCGCATCGCGATCCTGCGTTGGGGCAAACAGCGTTCCCAGAAACAGCATGAAGCCATCCGGATACTGATGATGGGCGCCGCAGGTCTGCTTGACGAGGTCAGTCGGGTCGCGGCTGATCTTCGACATCGAGCTCTTGCCGTGCAGGACGAAACCGTCTGTCCCGGTAACCTTGAGGTCGAGCTCCGCGTTGCGCACGTCATCGAGGCCAAAGGTCTCGTCGAACAGACGGATGAACGGGCCGATCGAGCAAGAAGCATTGTTATCCTTCGCCTTGCCGAGCAGAAGCGCCGAGCGGCCCTCGACGTCGCGCAGATTGACGTCGTTGCCAAGCGTTGCACCCCTGATGTCACCGCGACTATTCACGGCAAGCACGATCTCGGGTTCGGGATTGTTCCAGGTCGAGATCGGATGCAGACCGACATCGGCACCCCAGCCGACAGAAGAAAGCACCGGCGACTTCGTAAACACCTCGGCGTCGGGCCCGATGCCGACCTCGAGATATTGTGACCACATGCCTTCCTCGATCAACGCCTGCTTGACCTTGGCGGCTTCCGGCGACCCGGCCTTCAGGTTGTTGAGGCTACCGCCGATGAGCGTGCTGACGCGTTCCCGGATGGCTGCTGCACGATCCGGGTTTCCAGCGGCCTTCTCCTCGATGACCCGCTCGATCATCGACTGGGCAAACGTCACGCCGCAGGCCTTGATAGCCTGAAGGTCAGCCGGGGCGAGCAGATGGACGCGCGACAGGTCGGGCGTGCCGATGCCCGAGGAAGCGATCTCTTCCAGCGTGCCGAGCATAGGGCCTTGTGCACTACGCACTACTGCTGCGGTGTCGGCCTGCTCCAGAAGTGCGCTCAGTGTCGGCACGGCCTTGGAGGTGATGTCGACCACTTGGCCATCCCGAACCACCACGACGCTCGGCCCTTGGACACCAGGGTTCCAGGCGCGGCCTACAAACAAGCCGCCGGCGGCAGCAGAGTCCAGAAGATTATAAGACATCGTCATGTTCCGTCACGCGAGCGATGGACGCGCTCAAAATGAAAAACGAACCGGCCGCCCTCCAACCCAGCGGCCGCGAAAATCGATCACAATCGGTGCCTGACGACAAGGTCAAAACCGAGGATTCTCGACCTCCGGAAACGCAAATGGACGAGACGCGAAAGGACGCGATGCCGGAGACAGCGTCGCGCCCATTGTACTCGATCAGACTGTCTTCGGCGCCACGCGCTCTCGCCCGCGCGCCGACGACTTAGTGGTTATCGCGCGGAATGCCCTTCGTCTGAGCGATACGCTGATACTTGACGGCAGGCTCGAGCACGGCACCGGTTTCCATCTGACCAACGCAGGCACGCTGCATTTCCTGCCAGGGCGTCTGGCTTTCCGGATAGACGTAGCCCCCGGCCGCTTCGAGCGCCTTGCGGCGTTCGGCGAGCTCCTCGTCGCTGATGAGGATGTTGGCGCTCCCCTTCTTGAGATCGATACGAACCTGGTCGCCGGTCTTGAGGAGCGCAAGCCCACCGCCGGCTGCCGCTTCTGGCGAAGCGTTGAGGATGGAGGGCGATCCGGACGTCCCGGACTGGCGACCATCGCCGATGCAGGGCAGGGAACTGATCCCCTGCTTCAGGAGGTAGTCCGGAGCGCGCATGTTGACGACTTCGGCCGCACCCGGATAGCCGATCGGGCCGGCGCCGCGCATGAAGAGGACCGTCGAAGCGTCGATCGCCAGTGACGGATCGTCGATGCGGTGATGGTAATCTTCCGGTCCGTCAAAGACGACAGCGCGGCCAACAAAGGCTTCCGGATCATTCGGGTTGGAGAGATAACGCTGACGGAACTCGGGCGAGATCACGCTCGTCTTCATGATTGCCGACGAGAAGAGGTTGCCGCGAAGGACGCGGAACCCGGCGCGCTCCTTAAGCGGACGCTCGAACGGGCGAATCACCTTGTCGTCTTCGATCGTCGCGGTGGTGTAATTCTCGCCAACAGTCTTGCCGTTGACGGTCATTGCGCCGGTGTTGAGGAGGTTATGCTTGATCAGTTCGCCCATGACAGCGGGAACGCCACCGGCGTGATAGTAGTCCTCGCCGAGATATTCGCCAGCCGGCTGCAGGTTGACGAGCAGCGGGATTTCCTCGCCGTAGGTCTGCCAATCGTCGACCGTGAGTTCGACGCCGATGTGGCGGGCAAGTGCGTTGAGATGGATCGGAGCATTGGTGGAGCCGCCGATCGCGGAGTTGACCTTGATCGCGTTGATGAAGGCTTCCTTGGTCAGGATGTCGGAAGGCTTCAGATCTTCCCGAACCATTTCAACGATTCGCAGGCCGGTTTCATAGGAAACTTCCTGACGGTCACGATAGGGGGCCGGAATGGCCGCGCCGCCCGGCAACTGCATGCCAAGTGCTTCGGCAAGCGAGTTCATCGTGGTTGCCGTGCCCATCGTGTTGCAATATCCGGTCGAGGGCGCGGAGGATGCGACGAGCTTGACGAAGCCCTGATAGTCGATTTCGCCACGCGCCATCATTTCGCGTGCCTTCCAGACAATCGTACCCGAGCCCGTGCGTTCGCCGCGGAACCAGCCGTTCAACATCGGGCCGACCGACAGCGCGATCGCCGGAATGTTGACGGTTGCCGCGGCCATCAGACAGGCCGGTGTCGTCTTGTCGCAGCCGATGGTCAGAACGACGCCGTCAAGCGGGTAGCCGTACAGAACCTCGACGAGACCGAGATAGGAAAGGTTGCGATCGAGGCCGGCCGTCGGGCGCTTGCCGGTTTCCTGGATCGGGTGGACCGGGAACTCGATGGCGATACCGCCAGCGTCACGGATGCCTTCGCGAACGCGCTTGGCGAGTTCGATGTGGTGACGATTGCACGGCGACAGGTCAGAGCCCGTCTGTGCGATACCGATGATCGGGCGACCCGACTGCAGCTCTTCCTGGCTGAGACCGAAGTTCATGTAGCGCTCGAGGTAGAGCGCGGTCATGTCGGGATTTGCGAGATTGTCGAACCAGGCCTTCGAGCGAAGCTGGCGCGATCCGTCCTGCTCTTGAACTGCGTTCTGATTCGGGGAAGGTGTCTTCTCAACCACGATGAATTTCCTTGCTTTGACGCCGTTGTTGTCATGCACTTAGCTGATCGATACAGGAATGTATAATCAGTCTTTCGCATTTTGATATGCAAATCCCTTATATCAAGTGAGGCAAGCATGGGATTGGACGGTTTCAGGCTACGCCACCTGAAGATGCTCGTGGCGCTCAGCGAGCACGGAAAGCTCGGTGTCGTTGCAGAGATGTTCGGCGTCTCGCAGCCGGCACTGTCGAGGACATTGAACGAGTTGGAGCAAATGTCCGGACACCAGCTCTTCGAGAGACACAACCGTGGACTTATCCCCACCCCTCAAGGAGAGGTGATCGTTCGCCACGCCAAGATGTTGATCTCCGAAGCGCAGCGCGCCGAATACGAAATGGTGGTCGCTGCAGCCGGGCAGGGCGGCAGCGTCGCGTTCGGAACGATCATGACCCCAGCCGCCGACTATGTCGCCCCCGCGCTCAAACGTATCTTCCAGACCCATCCGACAATCGACATCAGCATCGCTGTAGGAAGCAGCGACGTGCTGCTCGAGGACGTGCTGAGCAGGAGGCTCGACTTTGCCGTTTGCCGAATTCCGAGCGGCATGAACCCACTCTGGTTTGATTATCTGCCTGTTGGCCAGGAGACGCTGCGCGTCATCGTGGCGGTGGATCATCCGCTCTCGGCCAAACCTGTCGTCACCGAGGACGACCTCCGGCACCAGAGCTGGGTGCTGCAGCCGCATGGCTCGTTCCTCAGGCAGGTCATTGATGATTTCATCCGGCGCCATGGCATCGTACCGGCCAGCGTCGTTTCGACCTCCGATGCGCTCCTGACCATGCTGTTGATCCTGCAAAGCCAGCGGCTCGGCATCTTCGCCGAGCCTGTTGCCGCGCTCCTCGAGAGGCATGGTCTCGTCAAGGCGCTGCAGATCGAGGGAGACATCTCCGTTCCGGGTTTCGGCCTCATCAAGCTCAAGGAACGGGAACTGTCGGCCTCCGCCGAGCTAGTCTACAACGTGTTTGCCACGACACGAAATCTGTGAGGCCATGGACTAGGGCGCATACTGCGTGACCATGCGCGCATCCCGACGAAAATCGGAGGGCGACATGCCGGCGATATGGCGGAACGACTTGTTGAAGGCGCTGATCGACCCGAAGCCGCTGTCCATCGCGACCTGCAAGACGTTCGCCTCATCGTTCATCAGCATTGCCTGCGCCCGTGACAGACGCAGCAGATTGACATATTTGCTGAGCGTCATGCCTGTCGTCTTCTTGAACAGGTTCATCGCATATTTCGGATGAAGATCGGCGGCGCGAGCGATATCGACCGAATCGATTTCCTGCAGGAAGTTGACGGCGATGAAGTCGCACATACGCGCCACGCTTCGCGACGATTGCGGGTAGCATTGCTCGATATCGTCGGCATCCGTCGGCCCGAGGGTCGGGATCATGGAATAGGGTTCGAGTGCGATTCGCTCCACCCGCAACAGCATCTCGTCGACGGCGTGCTGCGCCTTGGCGGGATCGCCGGATTTGGTATAGCGCACCCAGCGCGGAAAGTTCTCGAGGTCGGCCGCATCAGTTGCCGAGGTGAACAGGATCTCACCATTCATCAGTCGGCTGGAGATGTTGATCGGCAGGCGCATACGGAAGAAATAGACCAGTGGCAGGTGGCCGCCGGCATAGATTGCGTCCTCGGAACAATCGTCCATCTGGTGCGGTTGCCCACCCCAAAACAGGCACATATCGCCCGCCTTCATCGAGATTTTCTGGCCGTTCATGCGGTAGTGCACGCTACCCTGCATGATATAATTCACTTCGACCTGCACATGCCAATGAGGCATGAGCATCACTGGTGGATGGTTGTGAAACATCTGAAGGGCCGTCGGCAAACCCTCGATGCTGCTCGCTCCCGGTTGATAGACTGCCCGCCTTACGATCTTACTTTCCGCCAAGTCCATGTTCCCTTTTTAGGAGACAGCGGCTCCCTTGTAGATAGTCTAGCCGCGTTCGCTAAGGGACGGCAATTGAAAAGGGAGGATTTTCAATGCGCTTCAAACTCATCGGTGCGACCGCTGCAGTCGCACTTCTTGCTTCCGGTTCTGCCTTCGCACAGCAGTCGGGCAATCTGACCATCTGGAGCTGGAACATCGCCGCATCGGCGCTGAAGTCCACGCTCGAAGGCTTCAACAAGCAGCATCCTGACATCAAGGTCACCGTCGAGGATCTCGGCAACCAGCAGGTCTTCGACAAGATGCTGGCCGCCTGCGCCGCCGGTGGCGAAGGACTGCCCGACATCGTCAGCGTGGAAAACTTCGAGGCGGAAATCTTCTGGAGCCGCTTCCCAGACTGCTTCGCCAATCTGAAAGAGTTGGGCTACACTCCCGAAATCCAGGCGAAATTCCCGGATTTCAAGCGCACGGAGCTTGAAGTCGGTGATGTCGCTTACGCCATGCCGTGGGATTCCGGTCCGGTCGCCGTTTTCTATCGCCGTGATTTCTATGAAAAAGCCGGCGTTGATCCGTCTACGATCAAGTCCTGGGACGATTTCATTGCTGCTGGCAAGAAGATCTCTGCGGCCAATCCGGGCGTCGTCATGGCGCAAGCCGACTTCAACGGCGACAGCGAATGGTTCCGCATGATTTCCAACGAGCAGGGCTGCGGCTATTTCTCGACGGACGGCCAGACGATTACCATCAATCAGCCGGCCTGCGTTGCGACACTCGAAAAAGTCAAGCAGATGAAGGACGCCGGAACGCTGACGGCAGCCATCTGGGACGAGAAGATCCAGGCCAATACCGCTGGCAAGGTGGCAAGCCAGATGTATGGCGGCTGGTATGAAGGCACCATTCGCTCCGGCTCGCCCGACCTTTCCGGCAAGTGGGGCGTCTACATGATGCCAAGCCTGACGCCAGATGGCCCGCATGCTGCGAATCTCGGCGGCTCGTCGCTTGCGATCGCTGCCAATTCCCAGAACAAGGAAGCAGCCTGGACCTACATCAACTACGCACTTGGCACCAATGAGGGCCAGGTGACGATGCTGAAATCCTTTGGCCTCGTCCCGTCGCTGTTGACCGCAGTCCAGGATCCGTTCGTCAACCAACCACAGGCCTACTGGCACGACCAGAAGGTATGGGCCGATATCCTTTCGACCCTGCCGAAGATCGTTCCAAGCCGCGGGACGCCGTTCCAGACGGATGCGGACTCGATCTACAGGGCAGCGCAGACCAAGTACTTCGCCGGCGGCTATCCTGATGCGAAGGCCGCGCTTGACGACGCCGCAAAACAGATCGCGACGGCGACCGGTCTTCCCCTTGCGAAATGAGTAACGGTGCCGGGCGTCGCTTGGCGCCCGGCCTCCATCCTCAGGGATGGCTCGTCTCGTCTGTGAGGAGAATAGAATGCCGATCCGGAACCGGAACGCCTACGCTTTTCTTGCGCCCTATCTCTTGGTATTTGCCACCTTCTGGATATGGCCGATCATCAGTTCGTTTCTGACCTCGTTTCAGAATACGCGTGTCAATCCCTGGAAATTCAGTCCCGGCGTTAACTGGGGTCGTCTCATTGGTGACCCTGCCTTTTACAACGCGCTCTACAACACGCTGATCATCCTGGTCATCCAGGTGCCGGTCATGATCGCGATAGCGACCGTCATGGCGGTCCTGCTGAACTCCCCGCTTCTAAAGGCGCGGCCACTGTTTCGCTTTGCGTTTTTCGCACCCGTCGTCGTCGGCGAAGTGGCCTATTCCGCAGTCTTCCGCCTGATGTTCAGCTTCGATTTCGGGATCATCAACAAGATTATCACCTTGGTTGGCCTCCCGGCGGTCTCCTGGTTTGACAATGCGAACGCCGCAATGGCCCTGATCATCATCGCGGTGACGTGGCGCTGGGCTGGCTACAACGCGATCATCATACTTGCCGGCCTGCAATCCATTCCAGACGACGTCTACGAGGCAGCAACGCTCGATCGCGTCAGCAAGACACAGCAGTTCTTCCACATCACCCTGCCGCTCCTGAAACCGATCATCCTGTTTTGCGTCATCCTGTCGGTCATCGGCACGATGCAGCTGTTTACCGAGCCATTCTTGATCACCAATCGAGGCGGCCCGGGCGGTGGAACCGAAACGCTTGGCCTGCTGCTTTATCGCGAAGGTTTCCGCTCTCTCAATTTCGGATACGCCTCCGCTGTCGCCTACACGATGGCAGCTCTGGCGGTGGCGATTTCGCTGCTCAACCTCTGGATCGGAAGGGAACCCAAATGAGATCGAAGTCTCAATCCCTGCTGCTGCGACAGATCGCTCTTCATGCCGTCCTGACGCCGCTCGCCATCATCTGGCTGTTTCCGCTATGGATGATGTTCGTCTTTTCCACGATGTCGGATTTCGGCATCTTCAGCCCCGAGATTGTGCTCTGGCCGTCGACCAATTTCGTCGAGAACTTTAAAAACCTGCAGGCGGACACCGACTTCCTCCGCGCGATGTTCATCTCCATCGGCGTCGCGGCGATCTATACGTTCCTGTCGGTGCTTCTCACTTCGATGGCCGGCTGGGCGCTGGCGCGCTACCGCTTCGTCGGGCGGTCGATCGTCATTGGCATCATTCTTGGGACCATCACGCTGCCCTTTGCCGTCGTGGTCATCCCGCAGTTCATCATGGTGGCCCGCGAATTCAGGCTGGCCAACACGTGGATCGCCTTGATTGTCCCGCCGCTCTTCAATTCCCTCGGCGTTCTTTTCATGCGTCAGGCCTTTTCGATGATGCCCGGCGAGCTCTTCGATGCCGCACGTGTCGAGGGCGTCAAGGAGTGGCAAATCTTCCTCCGCATCGCCCTGCCGCTTGCAAGGCCGACGATGGCCGCGCTGGCCATCATCCTCTTCCTGCACTCCTGGAACAACTATCTCTGGCCGCTCCTCATCAACTCCAAGCCCGGAATGATGACGGCGCCTGTGGCCCTTGGAACGCTGATCGGCCTGACCAAGGTGTCCTGGGGAGGCATCATGGCGGGTGCGATCATGCTGACAGCCCCGATCCTGGTCGTCTTTGTGTTCCTGCAACGCCACTTCATCGCCGGCATCGCGGCCGGCGCAGTCAAATAATCGGGGAACGCCTGATGTCGGAACTTTCGTTGAAAAATGTCGTCAAGCGCTTCGGCACGCTGGAAATCATCCATGGTGCCAATCTTGAAGTGAAGGACGGCGAATTTGTTGTCTTCGTCGGCCCTTCCGGCTGCGGCAAGTCGACATTGCTTCGCATGATCGCGGGCCTTGAGGATATCTCGGGCGGCGAGATCAATATCGGCGGCAAGGTCGTCAATGACGTCGAACCTGCCGAGCGCGGCATCGCCATGGTCTTCCAGTCCTACGCGCTCTACCCGCACATGACTGTCGAGGAAAATCTGAGCTTCGGCCTGCGCATGAACGGCAACCCGAAGCAGGATACGGAAAAGCGCGTCAAGCACGCGGCCAACATCCTGCAGATCAACGAGTTGATGCAGCGACGGCCGAAGCAACTGTCGGGCGGCCAGCGCCAGCGCGTCGCCATCGGCCGCGCCATCGTGCGCGAACCGCAGGTCTTCCTGTTCGATGAACCGCTGTCGAACCTGGATGCCGAACTGCGGGTGCAGATGCGTGTCGAGATATCACGACTGCACAAGCAACTCGGTACGACGATGATCTATGTTACCCACGACCAGACCGAAGCGATGACGCTCGCCGACAAGATCGTCGTCCTGCGGGCCGGCAACATCGAGCAGGTGGGCGCGCCGCTCGACCTTTATGATGATCCCGCCAACCAGTTCGTTGCCGGCTTCGTCGGTTCGCCGAAAATGAACTTCCTCAAGGCCGAAATCCTGGAACAGAATGCGGCAGGCGTCACCGTTGCGGTCGCCGGTGACAAGAATGTTCGTCTGACCATGCCGTTAACAGGCGCGCTCGAGGCTGGCCAGTCGGTAACGCTTGGGTTGCGCCCGGAGCACTTCGTCGACGCGGGGCAGGGCGATGCGGATCTTACCGTCACGATCGATGTCGCTGAACACCTCGGCAACACCAGCTACATCTATGCGACCACGGCGGCAGGCGAACAGCTGATCATCGAGCGTCCTGAATCGCGGGCGGCCGGCAATCGCAACACGCTGACTGTCGGTCTGAGCGCCAACCGCAGCTTCCTGTTCGACAGCGCCGGCAACCGCCTCCGGTGACTGCCACCTCATCCCAAGACCTATTCAATGAAAGAGGAATTCCCATGAGCACAGACCAACCGATCCGTTGGGGCATCATCGGCCCGGGTACCATCGCCCGCACCTTCGCGGACGGTATCGCCCATTCGCGCACCGGAAAGCTCGTTGCCATCGCCACCCGCAATCCGGAAAAGCCGGGGCTTGTCGAAAACTTCCCAGGCGCCCGGATCGTCAAAGGCTATGACGCGCTGCTGACAGATGCAGAGATCGACGCGATCTATATCGCGACCCCTCATACCGGCCATGCTGAATGGGCGATCAAGGCGATCCGGTCAGGCAAGCACGTTCTTGTCGAAAAGCCAATTGCGCTTTCCGCGTTCGATGCCGATGCGATCTATCATGAAGCCAAAAAGGCAGGCGTCTTCGCCGGGGAAGCCTTCATGTATCGGGTTCACCCGCAGACGGCCAAGATCGTCGAACTGGTCAAGAGCGGCGTCATTGGCACTATACGGATCATCCGTTCGAGCTTTGGTTTCAACATGGGCTCGTTCAAACCCGAACACCGTCTCTTTTCCAATGATACCGCCGGTGGCGGCATCCTCGACGTCGGCGGCTATCCGGTCTCCATGGCGCGGTTGATTGCGGGTGCTGCCGAGGGCAAAGCGTTCCTCGAACCGGACAAGGTCTCCGGTGTCGGCCATCTCGGTCAGTCGGGTGTCGATGAATGGGCCTCCGCGGTCCTGAAATTTCCGAACGGCGTTATCGCCGAAGTGTCCTGCTCCATCATGGCGCAACAGGACAACACGCTGCGCATCATCGGTTCGGAGGGTCGCATCGAGGTCAAGGACTTCTGGTTTGCCTCCGGTCACAAGGGCGGCGTCGGTCGGATCGAGATCTTCAAGGGCAGCGAGCAGCAGACCGTCGAGGTCAAGGAAGACCGCTGGCTCTATTCATTTGAAGTAGACGCAGCCGGCGATGCAATCCGAGCCGGCGAAAAAGAATTCCGCGCACCCGGCATGGGCTGGAGCGATTCCATCGGAAACCTGCGCGTTCTCGATCAATGGCGCGCCTCGATCGGCCTGGAATATGGGGTCGAGAAGTCAGACAGGCGGACCACGAACCTTGCAGGCGGTATCGTTCGGCGTGGCAGCAGTATTCCACAGCGGCAGATCCCCGGCATTTCCAAGCCTGCTTCGGTCGTCACTCTCGGCTTCGAGTTTTTCCCGAATTTCGCTGCCGCGTCGCTGACCCTCGACGCCTTCTACGAGGCAGGCGGCAACGTCTTCGACACGGCCTTCGTCTATGGCGGCGGCAAAACGGAGGCCATCTTTGGTGATTGGCATACGAGCCGGAAAGTTCCGCGCGACGAGATCGTGCTGATCGGGAAGGGCGTTCACTCCCCACTTTGCTATCCCGATGTGATCAGCAAGCAGCTCGATCAGTCGTTGAACCGACTGAAGACCGATTACGTCGACATCTACTTCATGCATCGCGACAACACCGATATTCCGGTCGGCGAGTTTGTCGATGCTATGGACGCGGAAGTCAGGCGCGGTCGGATCCGCGGCATTTTCGGCGGGTCGAACTGGACCCGCGAACGCATGGACGAAGCTGCAGCATATGCGGCCAAGAACGGCAAGACGGCGCCGGCTGCCCTATCCAACAACTTCTCGCTTGCCGAAATGCTTGATCCGATCTGGGCTGGATGCGTGGCGGCCTCTGACGACGACTGGAAGAAATGGCTGAACGCAAAGCAGATCCCGAACTTCGCCTGGTCGAGCCAGGGCCGAGGCTTCTTTACCGACCGTGCGGGCCGCGGCAAGCACGACGATGAAGAAATCGTCCGTTGCTGGTATTCGGATCGCAACTTCGACCGCCGGGACAAGGCCATCGAGCTGGCAACCAAGCTCGGCCGCAGCCCGATCCATATCGCGCTCGCCTATGTGATCGCCCAGCCTTTCCCGGTCATTCCCCTGATCGGGCCGCGCACTATCGCCGAACTGGAAGACAGCCTCTCGGCGCTCGACATCAAGCTCACACCAGAACAGGTGAGGTGGCTGGAACCCTGAGCCGACAGCAACAATCGCCCGGGTCTGCCTAACACCAGTCCCGGGCGCATGACCTGCCGAGACAGCAAGGGGAGCACGCAGCGCTGGAGCGGGGCGCCATCGGGGCGTATAGTGGAACGCTTTAGGCCTCCCACGGCCTCACCCTGATTGCCAAAGAAGGGGAGCAAACCATGCTAAGGCTGGCACTGATCACCGCGCCAATGGCGCTCGTGACCTTCACCGCTCTGGCTCAAGAGCCTGTTGTGGGTAACTGGAAGACACAAGTCGGCACCACCGCGACCATCGACGAATGCGCCCAAGGCTACTGCATTACCATGAAAACCGGGAATAATGCGGGAAGGCGCATAGGCTCATTCAAAGGCAGCAACGGCAATTTCACCGGCAGCATTGTCGAGCCCGAGAGCAAGAAGACATTCACTGGCGTACTGACCCTGAGCGGCGACACCGTGCGTATGCGCGGCTGCACGATGAAGGTGATCTGCGTCTCGCTTATCTGGACGCGATTGTGACGGGTAATCCGAACTGATGCCGGCTCTTGTGAGCCGTCAGTTGTTTCGCCTCACCTCATCGATGACCTGCCGGTATTCCTCCGCGATCGAGATTGCCGCTTTTGCGACCAACGGATTGACTGATTTGCGATCAATAGCATCAGAGCAGGCTTCAAATACGCCGCGCAGCTCGCTCTCGATCCAGAAGAGTTCCGGGTAGTGCTCCACCAAAACCTGCGGGAGAAATTTTGCTTTCTCTCTCATGGACTTGGAGCAGACCAGTATGTCCGGATCTGCAGTGGTCGCATCGAGAATCGCTGCTTCAAGCTGACCAGTGGCGCTGACGATATCGGTAACCAAAGCCGTCATTTTTCCCTCCTGACAAAGGAACCCCGGCAAAGGTCATGCATACGCCGTGCCAAACTGGTGAAGGGCGGCCTTACGACTGCAGAAAGACGCCCTTGGCAGCGTTCGATGCCGAAGTGTTGATCTGACGTGCCGTTTCCCCGATCCCGCCGCGAACTAGTTTCTGTCACAACTGGTGGCAGGCTATGTAGGGGTGGATGCAATGAAAACGCTTCGAAAAATGATGTGCCTGGGAATAGTGGTCGCCGTCGCGGGCGTCGCAACGGCGTGTTCGACGAGCTCGGAGGCTCCCAGGACGACGGGGTCAGTCGGGTATGGCGCTCACAATGCCGACTTTGCACTGCGGCCAGCGTGCAGTGGCGGATTTGGCAACGATCGGCCCTGCAGTTACTGAAGCAAGCGAAGCTGGGGCCAAGCGCATCGCGCCGGCAATCCGGCACGATGGCTATTGGCTGGCGGCTGCCTGTGTGATCCCGCCCAGAATGCGGCTCGGCAGAAAAACGATCAGCGATGCAGCGCCTTCGATCACCGATGCGCCGTCGGCAAGCATTGTCTGGCCGGCGGGGGGCTCGTCATCTCTGATAAGACCACGCATCAAAGTATCATTGTTGACCACGTCCATCAGCGTCGGTGAACTCGCAAAGACGCTGTGTGTGCCGCCATCAACAGCAGAGACATCGATGACCGCGATCTCTCTCGCCTGAAGGACGGCGAGCTCGGAGCCACTGCCGACGCGCGGACGGCCGCCTGCCAATCGCCGGGAAAACCCGAGCGCGCGATCACGGCGCGAGACGATGATTGTAAACGGTCTCGGTATGTCACCAATGTCGTCAAGCTGGCTGAGGAACACGTCGACATCGATATCGGGCGCAGCAAGAACCACGCCCCCCAGCCGCTTCAATGCACTGGTGCGCCCCCTGAGGGCGAGATCGCGCAGGGCCTCGGTGACGACATAGGCGCCCATGGAATGTCCAACCAGGATTATTCGCTTCGCATTGGTTTCGGCTGCGATCTCGATTGTTTCGGCAAGGCCCCGCCGGCCAACAAGGGCGCTGTCACGATCAAAGACGTAGAGCGGAACCGACGCGCCTGACGGCCAGGCGTAATGCAACGAGACCGACTTGACATCGAAGTCGTAGCTGATCTGGGCGTTTCGAAAGACACTGTCGGCGAAGTTGTTGTTGTAACCGTGGACGAAGATGAAGATCTCACGGTTTTCAGGCGCCTTCTGCGCCAGCGCCGCATTCAGCCGTCGGATGAAGTCCTCTCGCCCGGCAATTGGCTGATAGGTTCGTGCCGAAAAGTGCCTTCTCGGATCGGGGGCCCTGCCACTTTTCTCGACGCGGCCGGCAACATGGTTTTGCGGGATCCCAACGTCGATTTCTGCAAAATTCAGCGTATTCGACCGCTCAGCCGAGTATGGCAGGGAGAGATTGTTGGATCGGGCGCGGTTGGTCGCGACATAGATCGGAACGATGGCTCGCGGTTCTGCGCCTGATGATGATGCGACGGGGAGGCCAAGGACCGCACGCGGTCCTCCACAACCGACGAGAGCCAACAGGATGACAACAATGACCGACAAACGGATTGAGGACACGGGCTCGACCTAATCTTCTGGCAAGCTAATCAAAAGGGTCAACAACAAAGACAAGCGGTCCGGTCGCTCCCGTGGCAACATGCATGAGCCGAAGCACGTCATTGTTCTAAGCTATCCGCAGCAGTTGCGGTAGATAAATTCCAGTCCTGCGCGAAGTATTCAATTTGCCGTCGAGCTCCGCTATCATCGGCCGGCATCCGGAAACTCTATTACTATTCAAGGGGCGAGCATGCAGGAAGCTGGCGGTGGTCGCATGATCGGTTCGATAGCAACCGGTATTTTGGTGCTTGCTTTGCTTTATGTCGCCCAATCGATCTTTGCGCCCCTGATCTTTTCGCTCTTTGTCATAGCGCTGGTCTGGCCATGCCAGGCCGCCCTGCAGCGCTGGCTTCCCAAGCTCGTCGCCCTCCTGATAACACTGATCGTCACAATGACCGTTATCGTCGCGATCGGGTCTGCGGTAGCGTGGGGGTTTGGCAAGCTCGCGCAATGGCTGTTCGTCAATGCTGACCGTTTCCAGGCGGTCTATGTCGACTGGACAAATTGGCTGGAGGAGCGGGGCCTTGCGGTCGCTGGTCCCCTGGCCGACCGTTTCGATGTTGCCTGGCTGGTTGGTTTCGTGCAGGGAATGGCCGGCCGCTTGAACAGCTTTGCCGGCTTTGCGCTGCTGGTCTTCATCTTCGTCATGCTCGGCCTCCTCGAGGTCGAGGACCTTAACAAACGCCTTGTCTCTCCCGCAGCGCAACCGCACGGAATGCGTATCCTGACTGCCAATCGCGTGATTGGTGCCAAGCTGCGTCGTTTCATGACCGTGCGGACGTTTGCCAGTATCCTGACCGGACTGGTGGTCTGGCTGTTTGCGCTGGGTGCGGGGCTTGAACTTGCCACCGCTTGGGGCGCGATCGCATTCGCGCTCAACTACATCCCCTTCCTCGGACCGTTTGTCGCAACCGCGCTCCCAACGCTGTTTGCCATTGCCCAATTCGAGAAATGGCAATCCGTGGTCTTGATTTTCGCAAGTCTGAACGTGATCCAGTTCATCATCGGGAGCTATCTGGAGCCGCGCCTTACCGGCGCGTCGCTGGCAATATCTCCCTTTGCCGTCATTTTCGCAGTCTTCTTCTGGAGCTTCATGTGGGGCATCTCCGGTGCCTTCATCGGCGTGCCTATTCTGATCGCCTTCATCGTCTATTGCGCAGGCACGCCATCTGGAAAGTGGATCGCGACGCTGCTGTCGGGCGGTGCAAACGCACACCCAGATCACGGCGTGATGAAGCAGGATCTGTAGCACATCGAGTGCCTTCCGGAGGCTCGCTGACGTGCAACCAATATCGCGCTCGTCAAGCCTCAGATATGGGTTGCGTGAACCTCACCCTGCGCTTGACCAGCTCCGATAATGTGCTTTCGGTTTTGAGCCAGCGGCTAGACGGAGTTTCCTGGCGCGTCGCAGCGACGCAGAGCGCGCAGGTGACGGAACCCGTGGCTCCCCCGCCAGTGGTTCTCTTGAGCATTGTTCGCCCTACGCGGGTTGGCCCGCGCTTTCTGCCACCATGACAATAATCTTGTGAAAGATCCGAGACTAGGGCACAATTTATAAATGCACCTCAGGTGCGCAACTATCTCAAATCCGGCCATCTCGCGCTGGGTGACGGTTTGCGTGGGAGGGTCGCGTCGATGGGTCAGGGGTTTTTTCTTCTGTTCGCGACGGTGTGCGTGATTGCGGCCCTCATTGTGGTCGTGGCGCGCAATCCCGTTCATAGCGCATTGGCGTTGATGGCCTGCTTCCTGCAGATCTCGGCAATCTTCATCCTGCTTGATGCACCGTTGCCCGCCGTCATCCAGATATTCGTCTATGTCGGCGCGATCATGGTCCTCTTCCTGTTCGTGATCATGATGATCGATGTACGCGAAGCCGTGTTGCAGCGGTTCTTGCCGGGCCCCAACCTGCCCGCTCTTGTGCTGCTGGTCCTGCTTGGGATCGAGATGCTTGCGTTGGTGCTCTGGAGCAGCCGCTTTTCGGTTGCGTTGCCCCCCGCAATATCAAGCGGCGACACGGTCAGGCAACTTAGCACGGCGCTTTTCGCCGACTACCTGCTGCCGTTTGAAACAGCCTCCGTCATCCTGCTGGCCGCCCTGGTCGGCGCCATCGTGCTGGCGAGAAAGGACGAGCGATAATGGTTCCGCTCTCCTGGTTCATCCTGCTCGGAGTGGTCGTCTTCGTGATTGGGGCCGCCGGCGTCTTGCTGAGACGCAATATCCTGGTCGTACTGATGTCGCTGGAGCTGCTGCTCAACTCGGTCAACATCAACTTCATCGCATTTGGGCGCCAGCATGGCGATTTCCGCGGCCAGGTTTTCGCGATCTTCGTCATCGCGATCACCGCGGCGGAAGTTGCAGTCGCCCTTGGCATCCTTGTCGCCTTTGTGAGGAACAAATCCACTCTCAAGGTCGACGATGTGACGATGATGAAAGGATAGCGGTTTGGACCCGGTGACATCGATCCGGCCGCTGCTTGCCATCGCCATACCAGGTCTGGCGGCCCTTGCGATTCTCCTTTTGAACAACCGCGAGAAACTCCGCGACACCGTCTCGCCGATCGCCGCGGTCGCCATGTTTACGATTGTCGCCTCGATGGCACCAACAGTGCTTTCCGGCGGGACAATCGACTTGCGCCTGTTCGAGATCCTGCCGGGGATTGACTTTGCCTTCCGGGTCGACGCGCTCGGCATGGTGTTTGCCACCGTCTCATCGCTGTTGTGGATCGCGGCGGCGATCTATTCCATAGGCTACATGCGACATTTGAAGGAGCACGCGCAGACCCGGTTCTTCGCCTGCTTCGCCAGCAGCCTTGCGGCCGCCGCCGGCGGCGCCTTCGCGGCCAATCTGTTCACACTGGTGATCTTTTACGAAGTGCTCAGCCTCGTTACCTACCCGCTCGTCTATCACCACGAGGACGAAGCGGCATGGACGGGCAGCCGCAAATACCTCGTCTATCTGATGGGCGCCTCGAAGAGCGCACTTCTGGCCGCTCTGGCGCTGACCTACTCGATTGCGGGATCGCTCGACTTTGTGGCGGGTGGTCTGCTGGCGGGGGGTAATGCTACTGCAGCGCTGCTGACGGTGGTCTACTTCTGCTATCTCTTCGGCTTTGCCAAGGCTGCGGTGATGCCGATGCACGCCTGGCTGCCAGCCGCGATGGTGGCGCCGACACCTGTCAGCGCGCTCCTGCATGCCGTGGCCGTCGTCAAGATGGGCGTCTTTTGCGTATTGCGGGTGGTTTTTCACGTCTTCGGCACCGGGCTGATGGGCAGTCTGCATCTTGGCATCGCTACGGCGTATCTGGTCTCGTTCACGATCCTGATGGCGTCTGTCTACGCGCTCACGCGGGACGACCTGAAGGCGAGGCTCGCCTATTCGACGGTCAGCCAGCTCTCCTATATCGTGCTCGGCGCGGTCCTGCTGTCGCCGGTCGCCATGGTCGGCGGCATCATCCACATTGCGGCGCACGCCTTCTCCAAGATCACCCTGTTTTTCTGCGCCGGGTCGATCTATTGCGCCTCGGGGAAGCGCAACATCAGCGACATGGCCGGGATCGGCCGCCGGCTGCCCTGGACGATGGGGGCGTTCTTCGTCGGGTCGCTGAGCATGATCGGGGTGCCCCCGACCGCGGGTTTCGTCAGTAAATGGTATCTGACGCTGGGCTCCATGCAGGCGGGGGATGTTGCCTTCCTGATCGTGCTTTTGGTGAGTTCGGTTCTGAACGCCGCCTATTTCCTGCCAGTGACCTATCTCGCCTTCTTCAGGACGGAGGCGGAGGGGAGCCCGGAAACGGTCCGGGAAATTCCGATGATGACGATCCCGTTGGTCGCAACCGCGATCCTGTCCGTCTCGATGGGTGTCTTTCCCAACTATTTCCTCGCTCTGGCGGAAGGAGTTGTCAGATGATCAAGCGCGTGGTCGATTTCTTTGGCGAGGAGAGATATGCCAGCCAGCGACGCCGTCTGTTCTACCTTGCGCTTGTTCTTATCGTCATCGCGGACTTTCTGGTCCCGCGCGAACACGCAGAATATCTCTGGGACCGCCTGCCGGGCTGGTCGGCCGTCTACGGATTCGTATCCTGTGTACTGCTGATCTTCGTTTCCAAATTCCTCGGCCATCAGGGTGGGCTCATGCGGCGCGAGGACTATTATGATTGACTTCGCCCATCCCGCCCTGCTGTTCATTCTCGGTGCCGTGCCGATCCCTTTCCTTAAGGATCCGATCCGCAGGATCTATCTGGTGCTGGTCCCGCTGCTGGGCCTGCTTGCAGTGGTCACAATGCAGCCGGGCAGCTACGGGGCGACGCAGTTCCTGGGGCAGGACATCCTGATTGCCAGGGTCGACAAGCTCAGCATCGTCTTCGCCACGGTTTTTGCGATCATGGCTCTGATCGGAACGGTCTACGCCCTGCACCTGTCTCACCCCGGCCAGCACGTCGCGGCGTTCGTCTACGTCGGAAGCTCGCTTGGCGTGGTGTTCGCCGGCGACTACCTGACCCTCTACCTGTTCTGGGAAATCATGGCGTTTGCTTCGGCCTATCTGGTCTTCGCACAGGGAGGTCAGCGAGCCATCGGCGCCGGTTTCCGGTACATTATGGTCCATGTGACGGGGGGCGTCGTCCTGCTTGGCGGTATCATTCTCCATGGACATTCAACAGGATCGCTCCTCTTCGGACCGATCGGGGAAATGGGCACCGGCACTTACCTGATCCTTGCAGGGTTCCTGCTCAACGCTGCCGTACCACCGCTCAACGCCTGGCTGACAGACGCCTATCCCGAGGCGACCGTGACGGGAGCAGTGTTCATGAGCGCCTTCACCACGAAGACCGCGGTCTATGTGCTCGCCCGTGCCTTTCCAGGAACCGAGCTTCTTGTCTGGCTTGGCACCGCGATGGCGCTTTACGGCGTCGTCTATGCGGTCCTGGAAAACGACTGCCGGCGCCTCCTGGCCTATCACATCGTCAGTCAAGTGGGCTACATGGTGGCCGGCATCGGGATCGGAACCGAGTTGGCGGTTAACGGGGCCACAAGTCATGCCTTCGCGCACATCCTCTACAAGTCCCTATTGTTCATGGGCGCCGGGGCGGTGATCTATGTTACGGGCAGGCGCAAGCTGACCGAACTCGGCGGGCTCTACAAGAGCATGCCGGTAACCGTTGCACTCTACATGATCGGTGCTTTCGCGATCTCGGCATTTCCATTCTTCTCGGGCTTCGTGACCAAGTCGATGGTGATTGCCGCTGCGGGCGAGGATCATCGGGCGCTCGTGGTGCTGGCCCTGACCATGGCGTCCTCCGGCACTTTCCTGCACACCGGGCTCAAGCTACCCTATTACATGTTCTTCGGTACGGACCGGAAGCTTCAGGCGCGGGAGCCGCCAGCAAACATGCTGGTCGCAATGGCCATGGCGGCCGCACTCTGCATCGCGATCGGGGTTTTTCCGCAGCCGCTCTACGCGCTCCTGCCATACCCGGTCGACTTCGAACCCTATACGGGATCCCATGTCACCGAGAGCCTCGGCATACTGATGTTTACCGCCCTGGGTTTTATACTGTTCCTCAGGGCGCTCGACCCCGAGAATACGATCAGCCTCGACACCGACTGGTTCTATCGCAAGGGAGCGCGGGCATTCATGTGGTTCGCCGAAAAGCCGCTCGCGCGCTACGAGCAGGCGGTGAGCAACGCATCGGAGACAGCAGCGCTGCCTCTCCTCAATCGCGCGGCGCGGGCAGGACTGCGGATCGATGTCGTCGCCGTGGATGGCGTCGTGAACGGCGTCGCCCACTCGATCCTGCGCGGTGGCGGGGCGCTGCGGCGGCTCCAGACGGGCGTCGTGGCCCATTACGCACTGGCGATGATTGTCGGTGTGATCGCAGCCACCGTCATTCTCGCCGTGGCGTGGCGGTAGGGGGCGTTCATGGGGTTGCCGCTGCTCAGCCTCATCGTATTCACGCCCGCCATCGGGGCAGGGGTGCTGATGCTTCTGCGCAGCGAAGATGCCATCAGATGGACAGCACTGGGCATCGCGATCCTCGATCTCGTCCTCTGCATCATCATGCTTGCGAGTTTTGACACCACGACGCACGCGATGCAGTTCACCGAAAGACACCTCTGGGTGCCTGCGCTTGGGATCAGCTATGCGCTGGGCGTGGACGGGATCAGCGCGCTTTTCGTATTCCTGAGCGCGCTCCTTGGCGCGATCTGCGTGCTCGCCTCATGGGCCGCGATTGACCGGAGGGTGAAAGCGTTCATGGTCAGTCTACTAGCCATGCAGGCGCTGATGCTCGGAGTGTTCTGCGCGCTCGACCTGTTCCTGTTCTATGTCTTTTGGGAAGCGATGCTGATCCCGATGTACCTCATCATCGGCGTCTGGGGTGGCGAGGGCCGGGTCTATGCGGCATTCAAGTTCTTCCTCTACACCTTGGCCGGCAGCGTCCTCTTCCTGATTGGCGTCATCGTGCTCTATTTCAATGGCGGCGAGACCTTCGACATCCTCGCGCTGACAGCGCAGGATTTGCCGTTCCGGATCCAGTCGTGGCTGTTCTTCGCCTTCCTGGTCGCCTTTGCAGTCAAGGTACCCATGGTTCCGCTCCACACCTGGCTGCCGGACGCCCATGTCCAGGCCCCGACGGCAGGCAGCATCATCCTTGCCGGCGTGCTTCTGAAGATGGGAGCCTACGGTTTCCTCAGGTTCTCTCTGCCGATGCTACCGGAAGCGTCGGCATATTATTCCACGCTGATGCTGGCGCTTTCGGCCCTTGCGATCGTCTACGGCGGGCTGCTTGCGCTTGCGCAGGATGATCTCAAGAAACTGGTCGCCTATTCAAGCATCAGTCACATGGGCTTCGTGACACTGGGGATCTTCACGCTGAACCTGCGCGGGCTCGAGGGCGCCATCCTCCAGATGTTCAATCACGGCGTAACGACGGGCGCGCTGTTCCTGTTCGTCGGCGTGATCTACGAGCGGACACATACGCGCAGCATCGCGGATTATGGCGGGTTGATGAAGGCAGCGCCTGTCTATACCGCGTTCTTCCTGCTGTTCACGTTGTCGTCGATGGCGCTCCCGGGAACGAATTCATTCGTGGGCGAACTGCTCGTGCTGTCAGGTGGCTTTGCGGCCAACCTTGTTGTCGGTGCGGCAGCCGTCTTTGGCGCCTTGCTGGGCGCGGCCTACCTGCTCGGCATGTATGGGAAAGTTGCGCTTGGTCCGGCAAACGTCAGTGCGAAGTTCAAGATACGCGATGTCAACGCCCGCGAGATGGCGGCGATCCTGCCGCTGGCGCTCTTCGTGCTCTGGGTCGGCTTTTATCCAAAGCCCTTTCTCGGCATCATCGACGCCTCGGTGAAGCAGCTCATGCTACATGTGCACGGTGAGGGGAGTGTCCAATGACTGCTGCCGCGCTCTTGCAGTCGATTGTAGCAAGCCTGCCCGAAATCGTGGTTGTCACGGGGGCCTGCATCCTCCTCATCCTCGGACAGCTTGTCCGGAAAGGGCAGGAGCAATTCCTTCTTTCGGCATCGGTCGCGGTGGTACTGACAGCCGCTATCCTGACGATCATGCTCGCCGGCGAGGTGCGCCCCGCTTACACGGGCATGTTCATCGCCGACCGTTTTTCGGTCTTTTTCAAGATGGTCTTTTATCTGGCCACCGTTCTGACACTCCTCCTTTCCAGAAAATATGCGGAGATCGAAGGCATCGGGAACAGCGAGTATCATGTCCTGTTGCTCCTTGCGCTTTCAGGAATGATGATCATGGCCTCGGCGATCGATCTCCTGTCGATCTATGTTGGCCTCGAACTGATGGCGCTTTGCACCTATGTTCTGACCGGCTTCCTGCGCAAAGAACGGCGGTCGAACGAAGCAGCGCTGAAATATGTGATCCTTGGCTCGGCCTCGACCGGGATTTTCCTTTATGGCGTCTCGCTGGTCTACGGGCTGACCGGCACGACGCAACTGGATGGGGTCGCTGCGGCTGTGACCGGTGCCCGGCCCGATCCCGGATTGTTGCTTGCTGTCGTCTTCATTGTCGCGGGGCTGGTCTTCAAGGTCGGCGCGGTTCCGTTCCACATGTGGTTGCCGGACGCCTATGAAGGAGCGCCGACAACCATCACCGCCTTCATGTCTGTCGGACCAAAAGCGGCGGGTTTTGCAGTGATCCTGCGTGTGTTTCTCAACCCGCTGGTCGCAGCCTCAAATGCCTGGATCATCGTCGCGGTCATCGCTGTCGCGACGATGGCGCTCGGCAGTTTCTCAGCGCTGGTGCAGGATAATTTCAAGCGCCTGCTCGCCTATTCCAGCATTGCCCATGCCGGCTTCGCCCTATTCGGCGTGGTTGCCGGCGGCGCAGATGGAATCGCCAGCGTGATGCTCTACCTGCTGATCTACTCGTTCATGAATCTCGGCATTTTCGGGACCATCATCATGATGCGCAACGGCAATTTCTCGGGCGAGACTATCGATGACTATGCCGGTCTTTCCAGGTCGCATCCCGGGCTGGCGCTTTTGATGCTACTCTATCTGTTCTCACTGGCGGGCATTCCACCGACGGCCGGATTCTTCGCCAAGTTCTACGTGCTTGTCGCGCTGGTCGAGCAAGGGTTCGTCATACTGGCGGTGAGCGCAGTACTGCTCAGTGTTGTGGCGGCCTATTTCTATATCCGCATCGCCATGCTGATCTACATGCGCGAACCCAAAAGGTTGTTCGCCCCCGCACTGTCTCCCTTATTGCGCGCCACGCTTGCTTTTACAGCTGCCGGCACCATAGGAATTGGCCTGTTTCCGGCATGGTTTCTGAGGCTTGCCCAGCACTCGGTATTTGGCGGCTGATCTATTGAATTTGCAATGATCCACCCGACGGAATACACTGACAATTCTAGAAAGGATTGCCAAAGTCGCTCCCTGGGCGACCGCACATCCGGTTCCGAACTGGCGCCGGCGGCGGCCTGAAAAGAACCCTCGGTGGGCGACCGCAGCAATGCGATACGGCTATGACTGCAATGGAATTCCTGCCAGTCCTCGTCATGGTCGCCGGAGTTGCTCTGGTGACGGGAGCAACGCTTTTTGTCTCGTCACTGCTGCGGCCATCCAATCCCTATCCTGCAAAGAACGTCGCCTATGAATGCGGCATGGACCCGGCCGGCGAAGCCGCCGGCGGCCGTTTCAGGGTGCAGTTCTTCATGCTGGCGATCCTGCTGGTGGTCTTCGACGTCGAGACGATGTTTCTCTTTCCCTGGGCCGTCGTCCTGAAGGACATCGGTCTGGTCGGCTATGTCGAGATGTTCGTCTTCATGTTGCTGCTGATCGTGGGTTTCGCCTACGCCTGGCTGAAGGGAGCGCTGGAATGGGAGGCGTAGGCGATGCGATCCGCGACAGCGTGCTGTTCACGACTGCCGACAGCATCATCGGCTGGAGCCGACGCTCGGCGCTGTGGCCAGAGACCTTCGGCATTGCCTGCTGCGCCATCGAGATGATCTCGGCAGGATGCGCGCGTTACGACCTCGACCGGTTCGGCGTGGTGTTCCGGCCTTCGCCGCGCCAATCCGACGTGATGATCATCGCCGGTACCGTGACCCGGAAATTCGCTCCCGTCGTGCGCCGGCTTTATGACCAGATGCCGGAGCCGCGCTGGGTGATCGCGATGGGCACCTGCGCGATCTCGGGCGGGGTCTACAATACCTATGCGGTGGTGCAGGGATCGGAAACCTTCGTGCCGGTGGACGTGCATGTCCCCGGCTGCCCGCCTCGGCCCGAGGCGCTGATGCACGGTTTCCTGCTGCTTCAGGAGAAGATCAAGAAATCCCGCGCGCTGGCCGGGACGCCTCTCGATCGGATTGCAGCCTCATGAGCGTCAAGTCGGCTTTCAATCCCGTTCTGGTCATGGAACATTTCAACGCCGCAATCGAGGATCTCGGCGCCAGACACGGTATTCATGCCTTTGCCGTTCCACCGGAAATGATCGTTGTGTTCTGCCGATTTCTGAAACAGCACCCGGCGCTGCAGTTCAATTTCCTGTCCGATATCTGTGGCGTCGATCATTACCCCGAGCTGCCACGCTATGAGGCCGTGTACCACCTCTATTCGCTGGAGAACAAATGGCGCGTGCGCATCAAGTGCCGCCTCAGTGATCCGCCAAGCGTCCCGTCGGTGACGGGCATCTGGCGGACGGCCAACTGGCATGAGCGCGAAGCCTGGGACATGTACGGCATCAAGTTCGAGGGTCATCCCGATCTGCGCCGGATTTACATGTGGGAAGGCTTCGAGGGCTTTCCCCAGCGCAAGGATTTCCCCTTGAGGGGCTACAAGGACAAACTGAATCCCTTCGGTGCCGAAGGTCCGCCGCCGACGCAGCCGGACATCGCCACCAGGGACATCCCATAAGGAGGCCGTTCTACGCCGGAGGGTTGAGATGACCGAAGTCACCGAGCTCAGCAGGCCGCAAGGCGAAGCGCTCCACACCAAGGAAGTGCTTCTCAATCTCGGCCCGCAGCACCCCAGCACTCACGGGGTGCTCCGGCTCGTTCTCGAACTGGACGGCGAGTATGTCGAGCGCGTGGACCCGCACATCGGCTACCTCCACCGCGGCACGGAAAAGCTCGCCGAGAGCTTCACCTACACCCAGATTTTCCCGCTGACGGACCGGCTCGACTATCTCTGTCCGCCGTCGAACAACCTGGCCTTCGCGCTGGCGGTGGAGAAGCTCCTCGGCATCGAAGCGCCGATCCGCGCTCAGTATATCCGCGTGATGATGGCCGAACTGGCAAGGATTTCCGGTCATCTTCTGATCACGGGTGCGCTGCCAATGGATCTCGGTGCAATGACTGCGCTGCTCTACGTGATGCGTGAGCGGGAAATGATCATGGACTTGCTGGAGATGATTACCGGCGCGCGCATGCACACGTCCTTTTGCAGGGTTGGCGGAGTGCGCGAGGATCTGCCCGACGGCTTCCTGCCCAAGATCAGGGAGTTCTGCGACATCTTCCCGAACCGGATCCGCGACTATGAGCGATTGCTCGAAGATAACAGGGTCTTCCTCAAGCGCACGAAGGGGATCGGCGTGATCTCCGGCGAAGATGCGGTCAATCTTGGTCTGAGTGGCCCGAACCTGCGGGCCTCAGGTGTCGACTGGGATATCCGCCGCGACGAGCCCTACGAGATTTATGAAAGGCTCGCCTTCAACGTCATTACCCGCAACGAGGGCGATTGCTATGCGCGCTGGCGGTGCCGCGTTGACGAGATGCGCGAGAGCATCGCGATCATCGAACAATGCCTCGAGCAGATGCCGGACGGCCCGTTCCAGATCGACATGCCGACGATCGCGTTTCCCGTGGACAAGGAACGCGTGCATTGTTCGATGGAGGCCCTGATCCAGCATTTCGACCTGTCGGCCTACGGCTTTGACGTACCCAAGGGCGAGGTCTATTCGGCGATCGAGGCGCCAAAGGGTGAATTGGGCTTCTACATTATCAGCGATGGGTCACCGAAACCGTTCCGCATGAAAGTGCGCGCCCCGTCCTTCGTCAATCTGCAGGCGCTCTTCGGGGTGACCAACGCACACTACCTGGCCGACATGATAGCCGTGCTGGGTAGCCTCGACCCGGTGATGGCGGAGGTGGACAAGTAACTGGAGATCTGGATGCAATGAGCATGCGCGAAAAAATAGAAGCAGCGGCAACGCGGTATCCGAACCAGCGCTCAGCGATCATGCCCGCGCTTCTGATCGCGCAGAAAGAACATGGTTATCTGCCAGGCCCCGTGCTCGAGGAGGTCGCCGACATCCTCGGCGTCGAGCGGATCTGGGTTTACGAGCTGGCGACCTTTTACACGCTCTTCCATACCGAACCGATTGGCCTGTTCCACCTGCAGCTCTGTGACAATGTTTCCTGCATGCTGTGCGGCTCGGAGAGCCTGCTGAAACATCTCGAAACGGTGCTGCAGATCAAAAAGGGAGAAACGACCCCGGACGGGCTGTTCACACTTTCGACCGTGGAATGCCTCGGGGCCTGCGAGATGGCTCCAGTGATGCAGGTTGGCGACGACTACCATGGCAAGCTGGATGACGCGCGGGTGAATCAACTGCTCGACAGTCTTCGGGCAGGAGTGTCGCGAGCGGCAGGCATCGAGCCCGCTTCGGCGCGGCCGCCGGGAGAGTAAAGCCATGTTCGAGCCGGTTCTCCTCAAGAACATAAACGTCCAGGATGGTCATTTGTTGTCGACCTATGAAGCCGGCGGCGGCTACCAGGCGCTGAAGAAGGCGCTGCGCGAGCACACACCCGACGAGGTCATCGACCTCGTCAAGGAGGCAAACCTGCGAGGTCGCGGCGGTGCCGGTTTCCCGACGGGGATGAAATGGAGCTTCGTCCCGAAGCAGACCGGGAAGCCGAAATATCTCTGCTGCAACGCCGACGAGGGCGAGCCCGGTACCTTCAAGGACCGCATCATCATGGAGCGCGACCCACACCAGCTCGTGGAGGGGTTGGCGGTGAGCGCATACGCAATTGGCGCCAAGACCGCTTATGTCTATGTTCGCGGAGAGTATGTGACAGCGATCCGTCGCCTGGAGGAGGCGATCGCCGAGGCCCACGATAAAGGCTACCTCGGGCGGAAAATCCTGGGCACCGATTTCGATTTCACCGTGCATATCCATTGCGGTGCTGGCGCCTATATTTGCGGCGAGGAGACCGCGATGCTCGACTCGCTCGAGGGTAAACGCGCCCAGCCCCGCCTGAAACCGCCGTTTCCGGCAGTCGAGGGGCTATATGCCAGCCCCACGGTGATCAACAATGTCGAGACGCTTGCCTGCGTGCCGCATATCGTGATGCGTGGCTCGAGGTGGTTTCGGGAGATCGGACCGGACAAGAGCCCCGGCCCGAAGCTCTATTGCGTCAGCGGACAGGTGTTGAAGCCCGGTCTCTATGAGTTGCCGATGGGCATACCGCTGCGGGAACTCGTCGAGAGCCACGCCGGCGGCCCGTTGCCGGGACGCAGGATCAAGGCGGTGATCCCGGGCGGGGTCTCGGCGCCGGTCATACCGGAAAGCGGGCTTGATGTGGGGATGGATTTTGACTCGCTTGCTGCCGCCGGCTCGATGCTCGGCTCGGCCGGCGTGATCGTGATCGATGATGCGACCTGCATGGTCAAGGTCGCCACACGGATCGTAGAGTTCTTTCATCACGAATCCTGCGGCAAATGCACCCCATGCCGTGAAGGGCTGGACTGGGCGGTGAAGGTACTGCGCCGGGTCGAGGCGGGGCAGGGTGAGCCCGGTGATCTGGAGCAGCTGGACGCCCTGTGCAAAGGCATTTTCGGAAATACGTTCTGCGCGCTGGGTGACGGCGCGGCGATGGGACTGCGGGCTGCGCTCAAGCATTTCCGCGACGAGTTCGCCGTCCATATCAAGGAGCACAGGTGCCCGTACCACTAGGGTGCATCGGGAGAAGACCGCGAGGAAGCCATGGTTCGCGTCACGATCAATGACCAGACACTGGACGTGGAGGCCGGGTCTACGGTGCTGCAGGCGGCCCAGCGTCTGGGCATCGACATCCCGACTTTCTGCTATATGAAGCGGCTGCCGCCGCTGGCCTCGTGCCGGATGTGCCTGATTGAAATCGAAGGACAGCGCAAGCTGCAGCCGTCCTGCGCCACCGCGGTCACCGACGGCATGGTCGTGCGAACGAACACGCCGCTGATTGACGAAACACGTTCGTCCATGCTCGACATGCTGCTCGCCAATCACCCCCTCGACTGCCCCATCTGCGACAAGGGCGGCGAGTGTGAACTGCAGAACCAGGTGATGGCCTATGGGCCACGCGAAAGCCGTTTTCGCGATGCCAAACGCGTGTTCCATTCCGAAGATATCCGTCTGAGCCCCGTCGTGATCATGAATGTCAATCGCTGTATCCAGTGCCAGCGGTGCGTGCGGATGTGCGAGGAGGTGGTCGGCGCGGTCGCCTTGGGCACGGTCGAGAAAGGCATGGATACTGCCGTAACCGGGTTTGAGGGCAGTCTCGCGAGCTGCGACCAATGCGGCAATTGCATCGAAGTCTGCCCGGTCGGTGCGCTGATGAGCTTCCCCTATCGCTACAAGGCGCGGCCCTGGGATCTGGCCGAAACCGACACCATCTGCCCGCATTGCGGTACCGGCTGCCAGCTGACGGTTGGCACGCGCAAGGGCGAGTTCATGCGCGTGCGCTCAAAATGGGACCAGGGGGTCAACCGCGAAACGCTCTGCGTCCGCGGGCGCTTTGGCCTCGATTTTGTCACAAGCCCGGAGAGGATCAGGCGACCGATGGTTCGCCGTGATGGCGCCCTTGTCGCAGTTTCCTGGGAAGAGGCCGGGGACCACCTGAAACGGCGCCTTTCGGCGGTCGAAGGAAAGGCCGCAGGCGGGCTTGCCTCGCCACGCCTTCCAAACGAGACGCTTTATCAATTCCAGAAAATGATGCGCACGGTCTTCCGGACCAACAACATGGACTGCTCCTCGCGCTGGTCGACACCCCTCGATCCGCTCGCTGCGTTGGTCACCGGCCACTATACGCGCGCGCCGCTGGCGGACGTGATCGGCAACGATTGCGTGCTTGTCATCGGTGGTAACCCGACCGAGGAAAACCCGGTCACCGAATACCTCCTGCGGGACGCTGCGCGGCGGCGACAGACCGGATTGTTCATGCTTTCGGCCCGGCCATCCCGTCTGGACGCCGATGCCAGGGCGGTCGTTCGCGTGTCACCGGGCGGTGAGGGGCCGGGTCTCGCTGGGGTGGTGGCTGGGCTCATGGCAGCGGCTGATCCGAACCTGCTGGTCGCCGTTCCCGGGAACCTCGGCGGATCGCCGGCGGCCATTGGCGATGAGGCATCTCGTCTGGTGCGGGCATTGCTCAACGCGCAGAGCGTCACACTGCTTGTCAGCGCCGAGCTCCTGAGGTCGCCGACAGCACGTGAAACACTGCAGCAACTCTCAAACCTTGTGCAGCTTGTCCGCCTGCTTGGCAAAAGACTGGCGATGCAGTTTTTCTTCGACCGCGCCAACCAGCTTGGAGCCTGGGATATGGGCGTGCTGCCGGCAACTCTGCCGGGGCTGCGCCCGGTCGCTGACGATCAGACACACGCAACCCTCGAACGGAGCTGGGGCACGGAGATACCGTCCGAGCCCGGCGCGGATTTCGACGGGATGCTGGGCCTCTGCGACAAGGGGCAGATGGGCGCGCTCTATATTGCTGGAAGCGACCCGCTTGGGTCCTATCCCGACCGGGCGTACGTGAAGCAGGCCCTTCGTGCCGCCGGGCTCCTGATCGTGCAGGACGCGTTTCTCACCGAGACTGTCGGCATGGCCGAGGTGGTGCTGCCGGCCGCGAGTTACGGCGAGGAGACCGGGACCTTCACCAACAATGAGGGCCGGCTCCAGAAGGTCTGCAAGTTCCATGAACCCGTCGGCGAGGCACGCGGCAATCTGGCGATCTTCGACTTCGTCGCGGCACTTCGCGGCCACTCACTGCGGCCATCTTTTCAACGCGAGATTTTCGACGAGATTGCCAGGCTGGTTCCTGCTTACGAGGGCTTGAACTGGGACGGCCTTGGCGCAGACGGAGCGTTCACCAAAGGGGAACTTGCGCCACCGGCTGGCGGGTTCTTCGCCCCGGCGCCTGCTTCCGCTCCATCCGACCGTCTCATGCTGGTCACGGGCAACTGCCTGTTCCACAATGGATATCTTTCCGAACGATCGGAAATCCTGAATACGGTCGCAGATGACCCCTATGTCGAGATGGGCGCACAGGATGCCGAGGAGTTGGACCTTTCCGATGGCGATCAGCTTGTCGTGCGCTCAGCCCAGGGGGAGCTGACTGCAAAGCTCAAGGTCAACAGGCGCTTCCCAAAGAACCTTGTATTCGTTCCTGAAAACTACAGCGCGTTGCGCCTCAACAGCCTGATGCAGCGGGGCGAATACCCGTGTCCGGTGGAGGTTCGAAAGGCGCGCGTGGCCGATGGAACCGCAGCCGCGATCGTCCTCGCACCTGACCCCGAAGACAACGCCCAGGGCAGCGGTGGCCGCCTCTAACCCTGGCGTGCCTTGTCAATGATAGCTGACCCCGCAGATGTAATCCTGCAGATCCTGCTCCGTGCGCATCGCTTCCTCGAGCCTGTACTTGACCACGTCGCCGATGCTGACGATGCCGGCGATGTTGTCGCCTTCCATGACGAGCACATGGCGCGTACGCCGCTCGGTCATGATCGCCATCACGAGAGGCAGTAAATCGTCTGTGGAGCAGGTCGCCACACGTTGGCTCATGATATCGCTGACGCGCATGGCGGGTGCTTGGGTGCCATATTTGGCGACGGCATTGCAGCAGTCCCGCTCCGACACCGTTCCCAGGCATTCCCCCGGGTAACGGGCGACGATAACGAAGCCGATGTTGTTTTCTCGAAACAACCTCAGGACCTCCACCATCGTGTGGTTGGGTGTAACCGAGACGATCTCGGGAGACTTGCTGTTCAAGATCTGGCGCACATGCATGTGGGCCTCCTCTCTGCGCGCTTTGCCTTGACGGCTGGCGCATTTTCACCTTCGTCGGATATTACGCCACCAATTGTACCCCTGCCGGCCGCCGGTCTCGACCAGGACCTTCGGTTCGACGTTGAGGCGCGCAGCCACCACGCTGCCGCCAGTCGCTGCCTTGCCCGGCTTGGCAAGCAGATCGTCACGCCCGATCACCAGCTCGCGCGAAGAGAAGCTGGAGAATTCGTATTGTTGGCCAAGCGCGATCGCGTCGGCTGGACAGGCATCCTCGCACAGGCCGCAGAAGAGGCACCGTGCCGTATCGATCTCGAATTTTGCCGGGTGACGCTTGCCCTTCTCATCCTCGTAGGGGACGACTTCGATGCAGTCGCATGGACAAATGCGCGCGCAGAGTTCGCAGGCCACGCACTTGATCTCACCCTCATCGTCACGCTTCAGGAAGTGATGCCCACGGTAGCGTGAATAGGGGAGCCATTTCTCCTTGTCCGGGTACTGCATGGTTACCGGTTTGGAAAACATGTAACCGAAGGTCAGAGCCAAAGCCTTCGCCAGGTCGGCGAAGAACGCCCAGCCGATCCATGCGCCAATTCTGTCCTGCGCGTGCGACATCGCTGCCTCACTACCGAGCCGCTCTGGCCCCTAAAGGAAGACAAGACCAGTGATAATTATGTTCGCCATCGAGAGAGGAAGCAAGACTTTCCATCCGATCGCCATCAGCTGGTCGTAGCGGTAGCGCGGGAAGGTGAAACGGAACCAGATGAACATATAGACGAAGAATGCGACCTTGAGCGCGAACCACAGGAGCGGTGGCAAGGGGATGAGCGCGCCGTTCCAGCCGCCGAAGAAGAGGATCACAGCCAGGACCGACACCAAAAGGACGATGGCATATTCGCTCACCATGAACAACGCAAAGCGGATACCGCTGTATTCGGTATGGAACCCGGCGCCGAGATCGCCTTCCGCTTCCGCCAGGTCGAAAGGAATGCGCTGGGCCTCGGCCAGGCCGGCGACAAAAAACACGAAGAAGCCGATCGGCTGGTAGACGATGTTCCACACATCGGCCTGCGCACGCACAATTTCCAACAGGCTCATGGATTGCGCCAGCATGACTACGCCGATCACCGCGAACCCCATCGGGATCTCGTAGCTGATCATCTGCGCGCATGTCCTGAGGCTGCCGAGGACGGCGTATTTGCTGTTGGCGGCCCAGCCACCGAAGATAACGCCATAGACCTCGATCCCAAGCACCGCGAAGACGAAGAGAAGCGCCACATTCATGTTGGAGACATAGAGGGAAATCTCGTTGCCGAGCACCGAGACGGATTCGCCGAAGGGGATCGCGACGAAGACGACAAAGGGCGGAGCGAGCGCCAGAATGGGGGCCATTTTGAACAGCAAGCGATCGGCCTCGGCGGGGATATGGTCCTCCTTGGTCAAGAGCTTGATTCCGTCCGCCATAGGCTGCAGCAGCCCATGCCACCCAACCCGCATCGGCCCCATCCGCTGCTGCATGTGTCCGGCGATCTTGCGTTCCAGCCAGGTGAGAGGCAGAGGCAGCAGCAGCAGCATCGCAATCAGCAACGCGACCTTGAAGACGATCAATCCGGTGGCGAGTATGAGTTCCATGGTCCGCGGCTGCTTGTTCACGGGTTGAAACACATGGCCGGTTTTCATCTCCGGCTATTCATTGGGTACTTTGCACCTGTCAGGTCGCAGATACAACTGCGACGCAGTCCAATGCGGTTGCGCCAGCTGCTGTCGCAGGCATTCGATGCTTCGGCGGTAGCCCGTCAGGGACCCGAGCTCGCGCTTGAAATTCGTCGATGCTTTCAAACGTCCAGGATCGCTTTGATGACGCCCGCCTCGGGACGGGCCCATTCCACCAGCAATGCCGCGCCATCTTCCAGGCGTCCCCGATGCGTATTGAGGGCACGGGTCGGCACCTTGCCGGCCTCGATCTGGCGCACGACCTCGGCAAAGTCGTCCGGCTGGGCATTGCGGCTGGCCAGAAGCGTCGCCTCACGCTTGTGGAATTCCGGGTCGGAGAAGGTGATGTCTTGCCGTACGACGGAGAGCAGCACATAGCGCGCGCCGTGGGCGAGGAATCCGAAACCCCGCTCGATGGGGCGGGCACTCCCGGTCGCGTCGATCACCACATCGAAACCGTCGCCGCCGGTCAGGCGCTTCGCTTCCGCCTCGGCGGAGGCATCGGCCAGCATTGCAGCGTCAGCGCCGAGCCGGTCTGTGGCAAAGGCGAGCCGGTCGGCGCGCGTGTCCATGACAGTCACATGCGCTCCGCGCGTCTTGGCGAAAATGATTGCCGACATGCCGATCGGACCGGATCCGGTAACGAGCACGCGGTCGGCGGCGTTGATCGCGCCGCGCTTGACGCCGTGCGCGCCAATCGCCAGGAATTCGATCATCGCCGCATCTTCAAGCGCGATACCGCCGGTCGGCACCACGTTGGCCTCGGGCACCGAAACATATTCGGCCATGCCGCCGTCGCAGTGCACGCCCAGCACGCGGATCGACTGGCAGGCATTCGAAAGCCCCTTCCGGCAGGCATGACATGTACCGCAGGAGAGATAGGGCACGATATAGACGTGTTCGCCCGCCTTGAGACGGCTGCCCTCAGGGGCTTCTTCGACCGTACCGGAAAGTTCGTGGCCCATGACGCGCGGGTATTCGAGAAAGGGGTGCTTGCCGGCGAAGATGTGAAAATCGGTCCCGCAAATGCCGACATGGCGGATGCGCACGAGAACCTCGCCAGCGCCGGGTGCGGGTGCCGGACGGGAGACAAGCGAAAGACGGCCGGGTTCTTCGCAGAGAAGCGCTTTCATGAAGTTCATCCTGATTGTCTGAAGGTTTGGAACGGCACCACAGAGCCGCCGGGCATATCGACAAGGACCTTCCGCCTCATCATCAGTCGGCAGCCCGACCGGATGAGGGAGGTGCATGGGCGACCGTGGGTCGGCCGCCCCGCTGTCCGCTTATGGTTTCGGCATTTCCGCCGGCAGGTCGACGTTGTTGTACTTCTTGTAGATCTCGTTCAGCTTTCCGTTGGCGAGATCGGTCTTGACCCAGTCGTTGACCGCCGCCTTCAGCGCGTCGTCGCCCTTGCGCAGGCCAACGGCATAGGGATTGACCTTGAGCACGAACTTGACCTCGAGCGGGTCGTTCGTCCGGCGCTCGTTGACGGCATTCATGATCTGCGGAGCGGAGATCATGATATTGTTCTGGTCGGAGACGAGTGCGGTGACGAGGGTCGCGTCGTCGTCATAACGCACGATGTTGGCTCCCGTCGCCTGGCTTGTGGCTACCTTGTCGTTGGTCGTACCGCGGGTTGTTGCGACATCCTTGCCCACCAGTTCTTCCAACCCCTTGATCTCAAGGCCCTTCGGAGCAGCTGCGATGACCTGGATGACGCCGTGCGGATCGGCGAAATCGATCACCTTCTTGCGTTCCTCACTGATGGAGAGCGACGCGACGACCACGTCGGCCTTGTTTGTGAGCAGGAAGGGAATGCGGTTCGGGCTGGTCACCTCGATGATCTCGAGTTTCACGCCGAGGTGATCGGCGAGCAGTTTTGCGCTTTCGACCTCGGAGCCGGTCGGCTGCATGTTGGCATCCTGCATGCCGAAGGGCGGTGAGCCGAGGTCGATGGCCGCGCGCAACGTGCCGCGTGCCTTGATGTCGTCAAGCGTATCGGCGATGGCTATTGCCGGGACGGCACCAAAGAGAGCGAGCGCCAAGGCGCTGGTCATCAGGGTTCCGCGTTTCATCATTTAATCTCCTCCTTGAGACATTTCGATCGAATTAGAGGCCGTTGCTCAGGAACTCGCTTAGTTCCTTGGTCTGCGGATTATCCAGCATCGCGCCGGGGCCCGTTTCCCAGACCTTGCCCTGGTGCATGAAGATCACCTTGCTCGCGACCTTGCGGGCGAAGGCCATTTCGTGGGTGACGAGGATCATGCTCATGCCCGCGCGGGCGAGATCCTCCATGACGCGAAGCACCTCTCCGGTGAGCTGCGGGTCGAGTGCCGAGGTCACCTCATCGAAGAGCATCAGCTTCGGTTGCATGGCGAGCGAACGGGCGATGGCGACGCGCTGCTGCTGGCCGCCGGAAAGTTGCTCGGGGTAATTGTCGGCCTTCTCCAGGAGGCCGACCTTCGCCAGCACCTGCTCGGCAAGCGCGCGCGCTTCAGCCTTGCCCATGTTCTTCACGCAGGAGGGCGCGAGCATGATGTTTTGTGCCACTGTCAGATGCGGGAAGAGGTTATAGCTCTGAAAGACGATGCCGACATCGCGACGCAGCGCCCGCCGGTCGAGTGCAGCGTCGTGGACCTTGTGGCCGCAAACGAGGATCTCACCGCTGTCGATGGTCTCGAGTGCGTTGATACAGCGTAGCGCAGTCGACTTGCCTGAGCCCGAAGCACCGATCACCGCGATCACTTCGCTGGCGCCGATATCGAAACTGACCCCCTTCAGGACCTTCACGGCCCCGAAGCTTTTGTGCACGTTGCTGAGGCTAACGACGGCCGACATTGAGTTTCCTTTCAAGGCTGCGGCTCCAGGCCGAGAGCGGGTAGCAGATGGCGAAGTAGAAGACGGCGACGACGATGAACACCGTGAAAGGCTCAAAGATCGTGTTGTTGACAAGCTTGCCGGCCTGGGCGAGCTCGACGAAGCCGACAACCGAGGCCAGCGAGGTGTTCTTGACGATCTGCACGAGGAAGCCGACGGTCGGCGCCGTGGCGATGCGCATGGCCTGCGGAAGGATCACCCGCGTCATGCGTTGCCAGCGGCTGAGCGCCAGGCATTCGGCCGCCTCCCACTGGGTCTTCGGCACAGATTCCAGGCAGCCGCGCCAGATTTCCGCAAGGAAGGCAGAAGAGTAGATGACAAGGCCAAGGCCGGCGGCGACAATGGCCGGGAGGCTATCGAGGCCGATGACGGCAAGGCCGAAATAGAAGAGGAAGAGCGTGACGAGCAGCGGTGTGCCCTGCACGATCTGGATATAGCCGCTGGCAAGTCGCCGCAGCAGCGGGCTTGGAGAAATCCGGGCGAGCGCCATGGAGAAGCCCAGGACGGACCCCCCGATGAAGCCGATTGCTGAAAGACCGATGGTCCAGAGCGCCCCGACGGCGATGAATTCGATGTGGACGGGCGTGAGCGACATGTCCTGTTCCTCCTCAGATGGCCGTGCCCAGCTTGCGCCGACGGGGGAAAATAACGAGGCCGAACAGGATGAAGGCTACCCGCACCACGAAGGACAAGACGATGTATAGAGCCCCCGTTACGATATAGGTCTCGAAGGAGCGGAACGTGTCCGACTGGATGCGGTTTGCCACAGCCGTCAGTTCCTCGGCGGAAATTTGCGAGGTGATCGACGAGGCGAGCATCAGCAGTACGTACTGGCTGGTCAGTGCCGGATAGACACGCTCGATCGCAGGACGCACGATGACGTGCCAATAGGTCTGGGTGCGCGTCAGCCCAAGACATTCGGCGGCTTCCAACTGGGACTTGTGAATGGATTCGAGGCCCGCCCGCACGATCTCGCAGGTATAGGCACCAACATTGACCACAAGGGCTGCGACAGCTGCCGTGTTCGCCGATACCTTCAAGCCCATCGAGGCGAAGCCAAAATAGACCAGGAAGATCTGCACCAGCAGCGGTGTGTTGCGTATCGTCTCGACGTAGACCGCTACCAGAAATTTCAGCCAGGAAGGACCGTCCGCCCGCGCGATGGCGCAGAGCGTGCCGACAACGAAACCCAGGACTGTTGCGAGCGCAGAAAGCTTCAGCGTAAGCCAGACCCCCTGCAGGAACACCGGCCAGTACGGCAGGAGGGCGGAAAAGTCGAATGTATAGCTCATGCCGTCGCCTTCTGCCGGGAAACGATCGAGGAAAGAACCGGCGCTGGCGTACCGGCCCAATCGAGGAAGGCCGCGATACGCCGTTCGACCTTCAGCGCGTGATTGCCAGCGATGTCGGCGATGCGGTGGTCGAGATAGGGATTGCGGAAGCGGTCCATGGTGGTGGCGACATAGGCGCGCGCCGCATCCTCCATCCCGCGTGCGGAGAAACCGGGCAGGACCTCGTCGCGATAGATCGCGTCGAGACGGGCGTTGACGGCAGGCTCTGCCAGGATGGCACGAACGGTCTCATGCTCCGGCCGTCCGTCGCGCTGCCAGATATCGGCAAGAACGCTGTGGCCAAGATTGAGAATATGCAGCTTGAGGCGCTCGTAGGGTTCGAGGTCGTCCGTCAGCACGATGGACGGATGCGTGCAGGGAAGGCTGAGGCCCGGCGCCCGCTCGATCGCCCAGAGCGCATAAGGCTCGGCCACGGCGCCCGCGGGCTGCAGCGGCTCGGAGACGATGCGATCGACGAGCGTGTTGGCGAAAACCACCTCCTGGTCAAGGTACCTCAGGAAATCCTGAGGGGCGCTGGCCGTCGCCGCAAGGTCGCGGACAATGGCCCTTAGCGCCGGTCCGTTGCGGTTGACGAGTTCGCATGGCAGCACCGTCAGCGGACGCCCGCCACGCTGCCAGCGGGCATGGAGAAGCTGAAGGAGCTTGCCGGGAAACGAGACAAGCGGCGTGTCAGCAAAAAGGCCGGTGGACGCCTCGCCGGGAGTGACCGCATAGCCTGAGTCACCGGTGTTGGAGACCACAAAATCGGCTTCGTGAGCGAAGAGATCGACGATCTCGGCCCAGTCGCGGGCGGTCGAAAGGCCGCGCGATACGCTTTTCACCGCCACGCGACGCTCGGTGGCCAGGCCGTTCTCAAGGCCGCGAAGAACGACAGGAAAGCCCGCCGGATCGGAAAAGGCCGCAAGCCGACCGGCCCGTTCGGCAGAGCCCGAGGTCTGCACGATGACGACCGATGGTACGTCCTGACCCGCTTCCCGTGCCTCGTGCAGGAACAGATCCACATGCGCCTGAAGGAAGCGGCTCGTGCCGAATTGAAGGATGAGCCCCGTCATAGTCCGAACACCGGGAGGCGGCCGGTGCCCAGAAGAGGACAGCAACAGAAAAGGGTGTGAGGATGCGCTTCGCATCCATTGTCCGCGTGCATGAACTCCTCCTTCCACACAGCTGGTCTGTTTTTTTTGTATAAAAGACATTATTTGGACGGGCAATCTGTTTTTTTTATAAAAAAATCATTGTAAAAGACAAAGCGTCGGGGGGCGGCATGAAGACGAACACGCTTTACAAACGGACGCTCAATCAATGTCTTGACGTACTCGCACGCAAGTCGCCGGGATCAAAGCTTGCGTCTGAGCCGGTCCTGGCGGCCGAACTTGGCGTCAGCCGGACGACGCTGCGCGCCGTGCTGGCGGAGCTTTCGACGAGCGGTATCGTCGCGCTCGACGGGCGCTCCAAAGTGCTCCTGCGCCTGCCGTGCGCCAAGGACTATCAGGCAGGGACTGATCTCGGACCGCTCGCGGAGATCGTGGAACGCAAGTTCATGACCTGGATGGTGGGGCCCGATTGCAGTCCTGGCCAGAGCATCAATGCGCTCGATCTCGCCCGCCAGTTTGGGGTCTCCACGTCTGCCATCCGCGAATGCCTCAACACGTTCAGCCATTTCGGCCTGCTGGAGCGGCAGAGCAGCGGACGCTGGAAGGCCCTCGGTTTGACGGTGGACTTCGTGGCCGAGCTTTTCGACATGCGCGAATTCATGGAAATCCGGGCAGTGGAGCGCTTCATGGCGCTACCGCCCGACCATGCCGCATGGCGCACGCTTGCGTTCCTCGAACAGGAGCATCGGGAGATGCTGGCCGAAATCAGCTGGCGCTACCGCGATTTCTCCGATCTCGACCACCGGTTCCATAAGCTGGTCCACGGCGTCGCCCCCAACCGGTTCTTCATCAATATCCAGGGCGTGATGTCGGTCATTTTCCACTATCACTATCAATGGAGCAAGAAAGACGAACGACAGCGCAATCACGTCGCGGTCGAGGAACATCTGGCCTATATCGCTGCCCTTCAGAGTGGCGACCTCAAACAGGCGCGCCATGCCTGCGCCGAGCATCTGAAAACCGCCCGCTCAACGCTTCTCTCCTCGATCGAGATCGCCTCGGACTGACCAGGTCGCGTCCTTTCTCGGACAGACACCGCCCATGTCGCCCCGTGTTCGAAATCCGCCTCGAAACCCGGCCATCGGCATGCCCCTTCAGTTTCCTTCGTCGGGGATATTCAGCACCTCCCCACAGGCCTTGCAATGCACGGCATCGGTATCGTGCCGCTGCAGGCCGCATCTGGGGCACGGGAACGTGACCTTGTGCGGACGCACGACCGCCTGCGCCAGCCGTACAAAAAGCGAGATGCCGACGATCATGGTGACCACCGACGTGAGCTTTCCGAGGGTTCCGGGCAGCGTGATGTCGCCGAAGCCGGTCGTTGTGACAGTGGCGACCGTGAAATAGAGGGCGTCGACGAAGCCTTCCTCGCCGTTTCTGTCGTAGAAGAACGAGGTGTAGACGAATCCCGTGATCAGGAAGAGGAAGACCAGGAAGTTCAGGATCGCGCGCAGAACCTCAACGAATTCGCTGCAACCAATCCGACGCAATCCTGCCAGAAGCAGGGGGCTACGGCCAATTGCCCAGAGGCGCATGACCCGGAGGAAGGCGAAATTGAAGAGAAGGGACGGGAAGAGCAGGGTCGCCAGAATGATCAGGTCGACCCATGTCATCGGTCGAACGAGCCATGCGCCGACCGAGGGGGCCGCGGCTGCGCGCGCCACCATCTCGAGAATGATCCACGCCGCAATCGCGTAATCGATGATCAGGTATGACGGTCCCGTTCGCAGATAGGGCCCGAGGACGAAAAACGCGAGGATGGCTATGTCAACCGCCATGAAAGCAGCCTGCACCGCCATCGCCTTGGCGTCATCGCTCGTTTCGAGGCGACGAAGCCAATCGCGGATAGACTGCCGATACGATCGATCACCAAGGTCGAGGATGCCCATGTATCGGAAATCTACTCGCTTTGCGCGCCTCGTTATAGATCAAAATAGCGAGGGCAAACGACATTCGTACACGACGTGGGTACACTTTGGGTATGTGCTTAAACTGCCGTCAGGTAACCACCTGGGCTGGCCAGATCCTAATCGGAGCGACGGGCCTCAGCGGGCTTCTTTGATGGAGCTCGTTTGCGTTTCCCGCCCTTGCCGGGATTCGACCGCACCCGACTTCGCAGGCTTATCCGCGACGGTATCGGTTGTGCATCGACCAGGAGCGGTTTCGCGTTGATCGCTGCGATGGACGCCTCAAGCGCAGTCAGCCCGGAAATCACATTGTCGAAGATGCCCATGTCCTGCTCCGTTACTTCTGGCAAAAACCTAACATGGGTTCCTGGCGCAGGCCACATAATATTAGAAGCCTCTTATTTTGCGAGCGGGCCGAGCCACGTGAAGGCGGTATTCCAGACGTAGGTGCAGGCACACGAACGCGGGATCGAGCCCCCATCGGAGGACCGCATGTAATCTACAGCAGGTCCACCCTACGCCATTTGCGGCGTGCAGCCGTGCTCAGCCTGCTCCTATAACACCTCATCTGATGCGGACGTTCAGCAGCGCCGTACGTTGCCGCTGGGTGACCTGCATGATCGCCTCCTCAAGCGCCGGCCCGAGCTCGGCGGCGGTTTCCACCGATCGAGCCCAGGCGCCCGATGCCTCGGCGACCAGCTCGAATTTGGGACTTGGCGCAAGGGTGGTCAGCGGCATCTGGTTTGCCTTGGCGGCGTGACCGTCCGGATACATCGCAGTGACTGACTGCCGCACCGCGCCCCACTCCGCGTTGTTGAGGACGACGATCAGTACGGGAATGTCGTGCGCCTGGCTGACCTGATGGCAGGCGACGGGGTTGGCGAACATGTAAGAGCCGTCACCCATGGTGGCGACGATCAGCTTCTCCGGCCGTGCAAGCTTCATGCCCATGGCGGCCGGGAAGGACCAGCCCAGGCCGCCGGAAAACGGTTCCTGATACCAGCTCTCGGCCGACTTCAGGGTCATCGGTGCAAGGGGGCATCCAAGCTCGGAGAGAACCGTCGCGTCATGTTTTTCAAGTGCTTCCGAGAGCTTGAAGCTGACGTAGGCTTTGGTCATGACAGGCTCCGCAGCGCGTTCGGCCTCGGCACTGGCTTCGTCTCGAATTTTTGCCGTTGCCGCGGAAATCCGAGCGCGGCGCGCAGCGCGGTGGGTGGCGGAGCCGTGTTCCTTCATTGCGTCATACAAAGCGACGAGACCAGGCGCCGTTTCAGTGGCGATCGAAAGATCCGATCGGAAGTTGCGCACCGGTGTCCGGGTAAAGAGCGGGTTGGGCCCAAACTGGATGATGCGTGCATCGGCCTTCGGCTTATGAATATCGGGAGACCAGGGGGCGAGGGCGTCGATGACGAGGATGACATCCGCTTCAGCCAGCCAGGGTGCCGGGTCGGCGCCGCCGAACATCGGACTGTCCGTCGGAATGCCGATCTGCGTGGCCCAGTAGTGAACGACCGGGATCGCCCAGGTTTCCGAAAGTGCCGTCAACGCGGCAAATCCGTCGCGGCCACCGGCGCCTCGCTGGACGAAAATCACCGGGCTCTTGGCGCGCAGAAGCCAATCCGCTGCCTTGCGGATCGCATCGGCTGGTGGCTCGGCCTGCGCCGCCGCCATCGTCGGCTCAACCTCAAGCAATTCGTCGCTGACCGTTTCGGACAGCACTTCGCGGGGAAGGCTTAGATAGACGGGGCCCTTGGGGCTGGACTGCGCAATCGCGTAGGCCCGGTCCAGCATCTCTCCGATCTGTTCGGGATAGCGCAATTCGTAGTCCCACTTGCAAGCTTCCCGGACCAAGGCTGTCTGGTCCAGCATTTCCTGACCCCAGCCGATGGGAACGGTCCGCGTTCCGAATCGTCCTTTTTCCGTTGCCGGTGTGCGGCCAGACATCAGAATTACCGGGACAAGGTCGATCGCCGCGTTAAGTGCCCCGATCGCTCCGTTCGCCAGCCCGACATTGGTATGCAGAATGACCGCCTGCGGTCTGCCGGACATGAAATAGTAGCCATGAGCCATGCCAAGAGCGGCATGCTCGTGGGGAACGGCGATCGCTTTGGGTAGCTCGATCCCTGCGCTTGCCGCCTGTGCCAACCCCTCGATGATGGGCGGAAAATCGGTCCCGGAATTGGCAAAGACATAGTCGACGCCGAGTTTCTTCAGGCGTGGAAAAATTGCCGCGCCGGCGGTCAGGTCTGACTTTTCCGTCTGGTCTGTCGTGCGCAAGTCCTTACTCCGCTGACTTTGGCTGGGGCCGGCTTTTCGGACGATGTCCGAGTGGGATGAGATCGCCGGGAAGGAAGCGCCGCAATATGCCCCAGATGCCTTTGGGCTCGATCAATACGACGGTGATCGATACGGCGCCGAGAATGATGAGATGCCACACCCCGAGATCCGCCAGTGTTTCCCGCAGGAAAAAGAACACAATCGTTCCGATGATCGGGCCTTCGAATGACCCAATTCCACCAATGACCACGATGAAGATAACGTAAACCGTCCAATCAATAATGCTGAAGGACGCGGGGGGAGCAACGCGCAATTTCTGCGATGTGATGATGGCGCCGGCGATTCCGAGGAACGGCGCGGTCCAGAGGAAGCAGAGGATGCGCGTTCTATGCAGATTGACGCCGATCGCGCCGGCCCCTTCCTCGCTGTCGCGCATGGCCGTCAATCCTACGCCGACACGGGTTCGAATGAGGTACCAGGTCGCGAGCAGTGCAACCACGGCAAGGGCGAGGGCCAGCCAATAGATATTGACATAGCGCTCGATCGCGCTGCCACCGAACTGCTTGACCGTGGCGACCGGCATGCTCTTTCCCGACCCGCCGCCGAATGTGGGTAGTTTTCCTGCTAGAAGCATCAAGGTTTCCGCGACGACCCAGCTCCCGACCGCGAGATATCCGGCGCGCAGCCGAAATATGATCGCCATGATCGGCGCTGCCAGCACCAGGGCCACCAGGCCGGCCAGGAGCACGGAGAGGTAGGGGTTCATTTCGGCAAATACGAGAAAGCCGAAGAAGGCATAGGCGCCGATGCCGACGAATGCGTGTTGCCCGACCGTAACGATATCGGCATAGCCGGCAAGCAGGTTCCACATCAACGCAAGTACGAGCAAAGTCAGGAATTCGGTCGAAAGCTGCAGGCCTCTGAGGGACAGGAGGCTTGGTGCGGCGAGCAGAAAAACGACGCCGGCCAGCAACAATACTCTTCCGATGAGGATGGACGGGTTCATCTATGGGTACCGCGGAAACAAGCCCTGTGGCTTCAATGTGAAAATGATGAGGAAAGCGATATGGCCGGCGAGCACTTGCCAAGCGGCATCAATCTGCCCACCGACTGTTTGCGCGACACCGAGAAGAATGCCTCCAACGAGTGTTCCCCACAGGCTTCCAAGGCCCCCGAGAACAACGGCCTCAAAGGCGATCAGCAGTCTGCTGGGGCCACTGGTCGGATCGAAATTGGTCCAGAGCGACATGAAACCACCCGAAATGGCGATCGTCACGGCCACCATTCCCATCGCGACGGCATAGATGTGCGCCGATGGCAATCCAATCAGATTGGCTGCATCCGGATCGTCGGAGACTGCCCGAATCCGCGCGCCAATGCCGGTGCGGTAGAGCAGCTGGTCGAGCACAAATACAAGCAGAATTGCCGAAGCGAAGATGAGGAGCGGTAGGGTTCCGATATTTACCCCGCCGGCGACGTGAATCGTCGCCGCCTCGATCGCGCCAGCCGGCACTTTTCGCGTATCCGCACCATAAGCCCCCTGAAGTCCGTTCTGGATGATAACCGACAAGCCGAAGGTGACTAGGATGACCGGCAATACCCCTTTGCCGAGAACCCGTTCCAGAATACCGCGCTGGAGCAAATAACCGGCGAAAAACGCGATGGGCAGGATGATCAGGGCCGACAGAAGCGGCGAAAGGCCCAGCGAAACCGTCAAGGACAGCATCATGAAGCAGACAAGAACGATCAGGTCGCCGTGGGCGATATTGATGAAGCGCATCACACCCGCCGACAGCGACAGCCCCATCGCAAACATTGCGTAGAGCCCCCCGAGGAGAATGCCCTGCACGATTTGATTGATCCAGGCGCCCAGCAAGGGTTCAACCTCCAAAATAGGAACGGATAATGTCCTCGCGGGACACGTCGCCCGGACGGCCGCTCAGCACGACTTTGCCTTCGAGAAGGCTGTAGAAGCGGTCGGAGACCGCCAGCGAACGGGAGATGTCCTGTTCGACCAGGAGGATGGCCGTCCCGTTTTTCCGGATCTCGGGAAGGATGTTATAGAGGTCGCCGATGATGACTGGAGCCAATCCGAGGCTGATCTCGTCGCACAGCAACAGGCTGGGATTGGTGAGTATGGCTCGTCCGAGCGCCACCATCTGCTGCTGTCCGCCAGACAGTTCTCGGACACGCTGCTTTCGCCGGCTGGCAAGAGCAGGGAAGAAGCCAAAGATATCCTCGTGGCGGATTGATCCTCGCCGCCCGATCTGCCAACCGATATCGAGGTTTTCGTCGACTGTCAGAGACGGAAACAGACGCCGCCCCTCCGGGACAAGCGCCACTCCACTCGAGACGATTGCCGACGTCGACATGCAATCCAACGAGCGTCCATCCAGGTGGATGCCGCCTTCGATACGGGGAACCTGGCCGACGATCGCCTTCAACAGCGAGGACTTTCCTGCACCGTTCGCGCCGATAATCGAGACGATCTCGCCGGCGGCCACCTCCAGGCTTACATCGAAAAGGGCACGGAACTTTCCGTAGTAGACCGACAGGGCTTCAACCGAGAGAAGCGGTGTCATTCGCCCGCTCCGAGATAGACATCCTTGACGGCCTTGTCGGCCAGCACGGCATCGGGGCTGCCATTTGCGATGAGCTTTCCCCCGTAGAGCACGACAATCGAATCCGCCGCGCGTCTCAAGGCTCGCAACACATGTTCGATCCAGACGATCGTCGTTCCCCTGGAACTGACGTCGCTTATAATCTGAAGCAGGGTGTCGCACTCGGCATCGGTGAGGCCACCGGCAATCTCATCCAGCAGCAACAGGCGCGGTGCGCTGCCGAGCGCCTTGGCGAGTTCGAGCCGCTTCAAATCGAGCAAGGAGAGCTCCCCTGCCTGCGTTTCGGAGCGATGCGCGAGGTTCACCTGTTCCAGCACTTCCTCGGCATGGAAACTGGCATCTCCCATCGCAAGTCCGCCACCATGCAGGGCGGCCGCCAGGACATTCTCGAAAACACTCATATTCGAGAAAGGCTTGGGTATCTGGTACGTCCGTCCGATGCCCTGCCTCGACCGGTTCCACACCGATACTTTCGTGATGTCCTTGCCCTGGAAGCGAATGGCTCCCCCGTTGACCGGCAGGACGCCGGCAATGACGTTGAATAGCGTCGTTTTGCCGGCACCGTTCGGGCCGATCATTCCAAGGATCGAGCCCTTTGGAACTGTCAGATTGATTCCATCGAGAACGCGCAATGCACCGAAGTGCTTTTGAAGGTTTGAAAGTTCCAGGATTGCCTGAGATTGATTGACGTCGGGCATTGTCGATTACCGATACGACTGCATTGCGGATGGCGCCGGGCCACGCCAAACCGGTGGCGTGGCCCGGCGTCGCTCATCAGCTGTATTTTATGACGCTGGGTTCACCATTCACCGGCACTTCGGGTGTCGTCGTGTTATCAACGATGACAAGCTCCAGCGGATACTTGCTTCCCTTTTGCCATTGGCCGACCACAAGCGGTGTCAGAGCGGTGTTCGGGAACGGCCCCTTGCTGAAGTCGATTGTTCCCACGATCGACCTGTAGTTGGTCGCTTTCAACGCGTCGCGGATCGAACCTCGGTCGGTGGGGTCCTGTGTTCTCTTCAGGGTGTCGAACACCACTTCGAAGAGCGAATGGCGGAAGCCCAGAGGCAACGACCATTGACGGCCGCTGGCCGCCTCATAGGCATCCGAGAGCTCCTCCGAGGATTGGCCGGTCAAACCCGAATGATAGGGATGATACTTGCTCCACCACACCTCAGCCGTGAGCCCGATCGCCCGGTCACCGAGTGGTTCCATCGCGGCCGGGAATTCGCAGGCCTTGCCGACATAGACGATATCCGGCCGGAATCCCTGCTGCGCGGCGCTGTTCCAGAACGTCGTGAATTCGGGCGGCGGCAGCACGCCCTGGATGATATTGACGCCTGCGGCCTTGAATGCGCCGATCTGCGCATTGTAATTGGATGCCGGCATGTCGAACCGGCCGGGATCGATAACCTTGAAGCCGTGTTTCTCGAAGAATGGCGGGAAGCCGCGCTCCTTGTTCGACTGGGCGATGCCGTCACCGTCATTTGGCCACAGGCCGCCAATCACACCCTCCGGACGCAATTTCTTCCAATAGGGCACCATCGTCTCTGCCAGTTCCTGGCCGGAGAAGAAGAAGTTGTACGTCCAGTCCCAGCCGAGTTTAGGATCGCCGTTCCGCCCAAAGAAATAGGGCTCCAGCGGGGCGTCATTGCTGATGCAAGGCACACCATTGACTTCGCACTGGTCGGATACCGGGTTGACGGTTTCCGGCGTGGCGAAGGTGGCAATCAGATCGACCTCGTCCTGCAGGATCAGTTCCTGCGCAACTTCCGAAGCCCGATTTGGGTTGGACTGACTGTCCTTGATGATGATTTCAAACGGATGCTTCGTGCCGTTGATCGTCACGTTGCCACCCGTGGCCTTTTTCACCTGATCCAATACAAAAGGTATGTGTTCGGTGAAAAAGGCGAGCGGGCCTGTCGTCGGCTGCACGAGGCCGATCTTGATGGTTTTTGGTGCTGCCAGCGCCCTTGTCATAAAGCCGGGCGCCATGGTGGCGGCGGCTCCTACAGTCAGCCCTTTGACCACGTGGCGGCGACTCATCGATAGATTGATTCTGCTCATTGACATCCTCCCCTTGTCCTGAGTGCGCCTTATTTTTCCGCCGGCGCAAGCGGCCTCCATAGACAAACCATAGATCGAAAACAGTTTGAAGGCAAACTAATTGCCAAACCGGTTTCGCTTGCGGTAGTTTGTTGGAAGACAGGCGGGAGGACCAAGCATGCCGAAATTTCAGGGAGGCGAATTCTGGCGGAATCTGCAGCCGATCCAGACCGTGTTTCGCGAAGGCGCAAAGCCGGAAGCATACATTCACGACGCGCCGACCAGCGATGAACGCTACTATGTGCCCTTCAGCGATACGGTCTTTTCCCGTCCGCTCTGGATCCAGCCTGGTCAGAACAAATGGGCGGACATCCTGTTTGCCAAGAGCGCCGGACTGGTGAACCGGCACTATCATCCGCACGAGGTTTTCGCCTACACGATCTCCGGAAAATGGGGCTATCTGGAGCACGACTGGATCGCGACCGCCGGAGACTTCGTCTATGAGTCGCCGGGAGAAGGCCATACGCTGGTCGCCTATGACCACGAGGAGCCCATGCGTGCCTTCTTCATCGTCACCGGGCCCTTGATCTGGCTGGACGATGACGGCAAGCCTAGCGGTCATTTCGATGTGTTCGACTACATCGACATGTGCAAGCGCCACTACGACAGCGTCGGCCTCGGCGCCAAGCTGATCGACGATCTCATTCGCTGACCGGCCTATTCCGTTTTGGTAGGTTCATCATCAACACCGGGGCTTTGAATGCCGATGCGACTGCTGGAAAATAAGACTTGCATCATCACAGGCGGCGCTGGAAGCCTGGGCCAGGCGACCGCGCGTCTCTTCCTCGACGAGGGCGCCTCGGTCATGCTGGTCGACCTTCACGCAGAGGCACTTGCCGGCGCCGCCAACGCCTTGGCGAGCGACAGGGTGGCCATATTTCAAGCCGATGTCAGCAAGGCACGCGATTCGGCGGCTTATGTGGACGCGACCGTGGAGCGTTTCGGGCCAATCGATGTGCTCTTCAGCAATGCCGGCAACTTCGGTACCGTCGCCCCTATCGACAAGTACCCCGAGGAGGTGTTCGACGCGGTTTTCGCCGTTCACGTTCGTGGCGCGTTTCTGGCCGCCAAATACGCAGTGCCGCGCATGCGCGACGGCGGAAGCATCGTTCTGACATCTTCGGTCGCCGCCACCCGGGGAGATCCCGGTGTCTACGCCTATATCACCGCCAAGCACGCCCAGGTCGGCCTGATGCGCTGCTTGGCGAAAGAATTGGCGCCTCGCCGGATCCGCGTCAATTCCATCCATCCCGGCCCACTCGACAACGAGTTCCAGCACCGGGTCGAAGATGGCCTCGGTGCCGCCATTGGTCGCGATGGGGCCGAGTTTTTTAATGAAATGATTCCGCTGGGGCGCCATGGAAGGGTGGACGAAGCGGCACGTTCCGTTCTTTTTCTCGCTTCCGACCAGAGCAGCTTCACCACCGGGTCGATGCTTGCGGTCGATGGAGGAATGAGCACATGAGCGAGACGAAGCGCAAGCGGATTTCCGCACCGCCCGAGCTGAACAGCAGCATCGATCTCGGCCCATTGGAAGATTTCGTCGGCTTCAACCTGCGTCTCGCCCAAGACGCGTCATTCCAGGTCTTCGCACAGCATACCGGGGAACCTCATTTGCGGCCAGGGCGCTTCGCCAGCCTCATGGTTATTCACCGGAATCCCGGACTGACTCAAAGGGACCTCGGGCAAGCGATTGCCCGGGACAAGTCCTCAGTCACGCCCTTGGTCAAGGCGATGGAACAGGACGGCCTTGTCGAGCGGCGTCCCTCGCCGGAGGACCGGCGCAGCGTCACGCTCTGGCTTACTGAATCCGGGGAAAAGGCGCTCCAATCGCTCCTGGCGCATGCACGTGAACACGACCGAAAACTTGATGAACTGGTAGGATTGGAGCGGAAGGCGGAATTCTTGCGGCTGCTCAAGAAAATCACGGCTGAACTGAAATGAGACATCGTGACTGCGGTCGGACCGAACCCGGCGATAGCGCCAGACCGCACGCGAATGCGCCGGAAAATCCGGCCACGATCGATCCTGGGAGGAAACAAGCATGACTGTCAATTTGCTCATCAATGGCGAAGCCAAAGGCGCTACAAACGGCAAGACATTCGATCGCATCGACCCCGTCACGGGTGATGTAGCGAGCCGTGCCGCTGCCGCGTCCGTGGATGACACAGTCAGTGCGGTCAATGCGGCCGCGGCGGCCTTCGATACCTGGTCGAAGACCGGCCCCGGCGAACGGAGGAAGCTGCTGACGAAAGCGGCGGACGTGATGGAGGCAAAAGTCGGCGCATTTACCGCCGTCATGGTTGCCGAAACAGGCGCGACAGTGCCTTGGGCAGGATTCAACGTCATGCTGGCGGCGGGAATGATCCGGGAGGCGGCAGCCATGACGACACAGGTCAGCGGCGAAGTGATTCCTTCCAACAAACCCAGTACGCTTGCAATGGGAATCCGCAAGCCGAAGGGTGTTTGCCTCGGCATAGCGCCGTGGAACGCACCGGTGATCCTTGGCACCCGAGCTGTTGCAATGGCGATTGCCTGTGGCAACACGGTTGTCCTGAAAGCATCAGAAATGTGCCCGGCAACGCACCGCCTGATCGGCGACTGCTTTACTGATGCCGGGTTCCCGTCCGGTGTCTTGAATGTCATCACCAATGCGCCGGAAAACGCGGCCGAAATCGTCGAGGCACTGATCACGAATCCGAAAGTCAAGCACGTCAATTTCACCGGCTCGTCCGCTGTCGGCCGGATCATCGGCCGCCTTGCCGGCGAGAACCTGAAGCCTATGCTGCTCGAGCTCGGCGGCAAGGCGCCGCTCATCGTACTGGATGACGCTGACATCGACGGTGCGGTCAATGCGGCAGTCTTCGGCGCCTACATGAACCAGGGCCAGATCTGCATGTCGACCGAACGTATCATCGTCGATGAAAAGATCGCCGACGAATTCGTTGAAAAGCTTGCGGGGCGCGTCGCCTCGCTGGTGTCCGGCAATCCGCGAGAACAGGTCGTGCTGGGCTCCCTCGTCACGCCCGGGGCCGCGGAGAGGATGGACGGCATTGTGGCCGACGCGATCGCAAAGGGCGCCAAGGTCGCTGCAGGCGGTGGGCGCACCGGTTCCATCGTCGAGGCGACGCTGGTCGACCACGTAAAGCCCGGCATGGCGATCTATGAAAGGGAAACCTTCGGACCTGTGAAACCCGTCATTCGCGTCAGCGGCGACGAAGAAGCACTCCGGATCGCCAACGACACCGAATACGGATTATCCTCGGCCGTTTTCAGTCGCGACATCCAGAGGGCGTTGCGCGTTGCCGAACGATTGGAGACGGGCATTTGCCACATAAACGGCCCGACACTGAGCGACGAACCGCAAATGCCCTTCGGCGGTGTGAAGGCCTCGGGATTTGGCCGCTTCGGCGGCAAGGCGGCGATTGCCGAATTCACCGATCTTCGCTGGATCACGATCGAGGATGCGAAGCAACACTATCCATTCTGAACCGTGTTAGGCCGGTTCTTCCGTCTGTAACAGTCGCAGGTACGGCGTCTTAGAGGCGCTGCTGCCCGGGCATTGGGACGCGTGTCAACGACAGCACATGAAACGGCTCTTTTCGCGGATCGACGATCCAAAACGGGAGATCTCGCAAACCGACAGGCCCGCATTTTCCTTCCACCGGATGAAAGCGAGTGATATTCAACGCTGTCCTGACCGCCACGTCGAGCCTTGAACGTGATCGGCAGCGTGTTGCAAGGTTGCGCCCACGCCCTAGACAGACGAAGCAAAGGGAACTCGGCATGTCGGATTTGCCAACTGAAGAGACAGGTTGCCCGGACCTAGCGACTGTGGAAGCGCCAAAACCAATGGGCATCCTCCAGCGGCGCAAGATCGAAGCGGCCATTATCGCGCCGATCTATGATGAGTTGAGGCAGCGGCTGGGCGAAGCAGAGGCACAGGCAATCATCGATGCGGCTGTAAGCAAGGCGGCGATGCGGTCCGCCCGTGAATTCGCAGACGCGACGGAGGAAGGCACCAGTCTGTTGACGTTTCAGGCCCTGCAAAGCCTTTGGACGCAAGATGACGCGCTTGAAATCGAGGTCGTGCGGGCGGATGACAAGGTATTTGACTACAATGTCCTGCGCTGTCGTTACGCCGAAACCTACCGCGAGATGGGGCTCGGCCACATAGGCCATCTCCTGTCCTGTAACCGGGATGCCGTCTTCTGCAAAGGCTACGATGCCCGCATCAAAATGTCTCGCACACAGACCATCATGCAAGGCGCGACACATTGTGACTTCCGGTATGTCCTGGAGGAGAAAACCGCGCCGTAGCCGGTCACCGCCAGGGCAATTCATCCAGGCGTCATTTCTACGGAGATCGCTGACCTCGTCGGCGGACAGCGGAAGCCTTGCGCGTGGTCCCAGGAGCGGCCTTCGAGCACTCCCATTGGATCACTTCCACCGATTTTGCGAACCGAGATTGGCATGAGGAGCCGAGGACAGTCGATCAGGGCGCCAACCGCTTTCAAAGGCAAACAGGTATCTTGCCAGCTGGCTCGGCGGCCTGAAAAGCGACCCTTCGTCCCTGGCGCCTTCCAGCGAAACGGGCTCGCTCACGGGGTTAAAAAACAAGCACATTCTGAAAGCGAAGGATCATCCTATGCACCAATCGCATAGGTGAAGTGAGGTATTGTCACTGTTTTAAACCGATTGAACCGCCTATATCTCAACAATCGAAACGACGCCGGAGCCAAGCAAGGTTGCTGACGTCATTAGCCCTCAGGAAAGGGGATTATCATGAACGTAGCACGCTCTTTCAACAACTGGCGCAAGTTCCGTCAGACTGTTAACGAACTCGGCCGTATGTCCAGCCGTGAACTGCAGGACCTTGGCATCGACCGCGCCGACATCCGCAGCGTTGCCCGCGCAGCTGTCGCCCGCTGACCGCGCACACTTTCCGTCTCCAAGACTGCCCGACGCCCGCTGGTAACGCGGGCGTTTTTGCGTCGATCTCGATAGCTGAGGTCGGTTCAGGCCCTGTACTCATCGCCAGTCTTTCCGGCTTGAATTATTTGCATAGCTGCAGTGCAACATAAGGCATGGAAACTGCCGCCGAACGATGTAGTGTTGGGGCTGTCGAAGCAATGCAACTCCTCCCGCAAAGCTTCGAGTTTCAGACGGCCAATCTCCTCCCAGGGACGTCTGAAGGAACAGCAACACTCCTCCTCCCAGTCGCTGTTCGGTTCTTTTCGAAGAGCCTGCCGCACCTCCTCCCGCGGCAGGCTTTTTGCTTTTGGGCCATGTCTCGCTCAAAGGCCGGGATTAAGTTGCGGCAGTTTTCCTTCGGCGCACACAACAGATGCAGGAATAACGGTGCATCGCTTGCCCGGGGCCAATCTGGAGCCTTCGAATTCCTGTTACGCCCCCGCGCGATTGCTTCTCGCCGGTTCCATCGCACTTAGACGATTCCTGAACCTCCAGCCTGCCTTGGCTTACCAGCGCAGTAGCGACCGCGATGTCAACGCGCCGAGGATGCCGCACAGGACGATGCCGAGCGTGTACCAGAGCGCTACGAAAGGCAGTCCGTTTTCAATGCAGCCCCAGGAATAGGTCCAGGCTCCGACAGCTCCAGCCGTGATGCCGGCGACAAATCCCGCCAGACGAAGATGGGTGGGGGCCGCGCGGCGCAGGAACCAGACATTGGCGGCAAAGACCGGAAGGGCCGCACCAAGGATGATTAGCGGGCAAAACCAGGAGGAAATGCCGAATATCAATGTTGGATAGTCGCTTGCCGGAGATGCATGCAACTGCCACAGGCCAAGTGCGACCAGGATCATGTAGATGATAAGAGCGGCAATACCGCAGCTGCGCGGAACGCCACCCGGCCGAGCGACGATCATCAGTGCGCCGATGCCGGTTAGCGCGATCAACAGCGGATAGAAGGACTTGACCCAGAAGGCCGGCAGATGAAGCGCTGTCGACAGGTCCGGCCTCAAGCCATGCGCAAAGAATATCAGGGCCGCCGACAACACAAGACCAGGCGCCAGAGCCAACCCCAGCAGCCGCCCGAGCGCACCCGGCGAAACCGGCCGCAGGTCTCTTGCCAGAGCGTTGATGAGGTCATCGGTCGTCACTTACCTTCGCCTTTCAATTTCGCCGCCATGGCCTGTATGCCGCGGAACACACTGATCTTGACCATGGCTTCGCTGCGCCCGCTGCTTGCCGCAGTTTCGGCGACGGAATGGCCTTTGAGCCTGACATCCCGGATCATCTCACCCTGCCATGCCGGCAGGCTTTTCAGTAAGCGGTCGATATCCATGCCCGCGGCGATCGCATCCTCGCTATAGGCGTCCACCATGTCTTCGACCATCTCCAGACCGAGATAGGAACGTCCACCCGTCCTGCGGTGGTGATCCACCAGCTTGTGGCGCGCGATGGTGAAGAACCATGCCGTGAACGGCCTGCCCCGATCATAGGTGATCCTGCGTTGATGCAGGGCGAGCAGTGTTTCCTGGACAAGGTCCTCAACGTCGGCCGAGGCTGAGCGGTAGAGCCGTCGCGTGTAGTAGCTTGCAAGCAGATGCCGCAGCATCTCGAGCAGACAGCGATATGCCGCCTCGTCGCCATCGAGGGACAAGAGCATCAGGGCTTTCAGCTCGGGCTCGGTCAATTGCTTCATGTCTATGACCACTCATACGGCCAGATGAGAAAACCGTTACACGCGGGCGAAAGGAAAAGCGAGAAAACTGAAGCGACAGAAATTTCACGATCACATGACCGTGATGCCTGTAACCGGTCAGCGCTGCGGCCGAAGGAGCCGATGTGACCGTCGTCGCATCCTGCGGCGACCACGCAACCTGGGAGAACCAGCATGAGCATTCGTCCTTTCGCCGTCACTGCAGGCACGGTCTTTCTCGGTGTTTTCCTTGCCGCTGGCGGGACCAGCGCACAGACGGGCACGGACACGATGAAGAAGTCCGACACGATGAAAATGGACAGCATGAAGACCGGCTCCATGAAAACGGACAGCATGAAGATGGGCATGAGCAAGGCTGACTGCATGCACAAGGCCGGCATGGAGAAGGACAGCATGAAGAAGACCGAAATGATGAAGAGCTGCGATGCGATGAAGTGATCAGGTGGCGCCTTTGCCGGTGAAACTCCGGCGGGGGTGGCGCCGTATAGCAAGATGACGACTGCTGTGAGGACGATCAATGGAAACTGCTGATCCTGGCATGACGAGCGGACGAAGGCTGATCCGTCGCCACAGCCTGACTGTGCGCCTGTCGCACTGGCTTAACGTGTTGTGCATGACGGTCCTGCTGTTCAGCGGGCTGCAGATCTTCAATGCCCATCCGGCCCTTTACTGGGGCCAATATGGTGCTGACAGCGATCCATCCTTCCTCTCCCTGGAGGCGGTGGAGCAGGGGGATGCCATCCGGGGTGTCACTCGCGTCGGCGGGCTGGCCTTCGACACGACCGGAACGCTCGGGGTATCGAATGTTGATGGCGAACCCACGGCGCGCGGGTTCCCCGCCTGGATCACGCTCCCGAGCTACCAGGATCTCGCAACCGGGCGCCGGTGGCACTTTTTCTTTGCATGGCTGTTTGTCGTCAACGGCCTGATCTACCTGGGCTACGGTCTTCTTACCCGCCATTTCCGCCGCGACCTGTTGCCGACGACTGACGAAATGGCCCCCGCGCATCTGGCGCAGGAGATTGTCGACCATGCCCGACTGCGTTTCCCCAAGGGCGAAAAAGCGCGCAGCTACAATGCCTTGCAGAAGCTGACCTATCTGCTGGTGATCTTCGTGGCTCTGCCGCTGATGATTGCCACCGGCCTCACCATGTCACCGGGGTTCGATGCATTCGCACCATGGCTCATCGATCTTTTTGGCGGTCGTCAGTCCGCCCGGACGCTGCATTTCATTACCGCCAGCTCACTCGTTGCCTTCGTTGTCGTCCACGTTGCGATGGTTCTGGTATCCGGCGTCTTTAACAATATGCGTTCGATGATCACCGGTCGCTACGCCATCCAGACGGAGCCAAAGCCATGAGCCGCCTCATAACCCGCCGCCGATTTCTGATCGGCTCGACGCTCAGCGCATCGGCGCTTGGTCTCAGCGGCTGCGACGCGTTGGTCGAAAACCCGAAAGTGCAGTCGGTCCTGAAGATCGCCGAGGGCCTGACGATGCGCACGCAACGCCTGCTGATCGGGGATGACACACTCGCGCGCGAATTCACCATGGCGGACATCTCGCCGACCTTTCGAGCCAATGGCACGAGCATGCCGGACGGGGCGCAATATCAGGAGCTGCTTGGCCGGAAGTTCCAGACGTGGCAGCTGCAAGTCGGCGGGCTGGTCGAACGTCCGGCGGCTTTCTCGCTCGCCGCATTGAAAGCGATGCCGTCGAAAACCCAGATCACCCGGCACGACTGCGTGGAGGGCTGGAGCGCCATCGGCCAGTGGACCGGCGTTCCGCTCGGCGCCCTGTTGCATCAGGTCGGCCTGAAGCCAGAGGCGCGCTATATCGTTTTCCATTGCGCCGACGAATACGAGAAAACACTCGACAACAGCGGCTGGTATTACGAGAGCATCGATCTCGTCGATGCCTTCCATCCACAAACGATCCTCGCCTATGCGATGAATGGCCGGGACCTCGAAGTGCCGCATGGCGCGCCGCTCAGGCTCCGGGTCGAGCGGCAACTCGGCTACAAGCAGGCAAAATACCTGATGCGCATCGAGGCGCTCGCCGATCTGTCTGGTCTTTATGGCGGCAATGGGGGTTTCTGGGAAGACCGCGGCTACGAATGGTACGCCGGAATTTGATGTTCGCGGGGCCGGCCTGATGGCAGCGCCTCGAGAAAGCCGACGGTTTCAACCCGCATCCGCCGGCCGTTTCGATGTCAGGGTTTCAAGAAGGAAGAGCAGATGTCCCCCATTTCCCAAACCGGCTTTGCGTTGCTTGCAAGCGCGTTGATGGCCGTCACGGTTGGTTTTTCGGCAAACGCTGCGGACACGATCCGGGTTCGCGGCACGGTCGAAAGCCGCGACGGCAGCACGCTGTCGGTGAAGACACGCGAAGGCACCGATGCCAAGATCATGCTCAAGGATGGCTGGAAGGTTTCGAGCGTCGCCAAGGCGTCGATCGACGACATCAAGCCAGGCGATTTCGTTGGCATCGCGTCCCTGCCCACCGCCGATGGTGGTGATGGCGCACTCGAAGTACTGATCTTCCCTGCCGCCATGAAAGGCACCGGCGAGGGCAGTTATGCCTGGGACCTGAAGCCGAACAGTTCGATGACCAACGCGACCGTGGCCGACGCGGTCAAATCGGTCGACGGCCGAACACTGACGGTAAAGTACAAGGGCGGTGAGAAGAAAATCTCCATCCCGGACGGCACGCCCGTCGTCACCTTTGCTCCGGCGACCGAGAGCGACATCAAGAGCGGTGCAACAGTGTTCATTCCGTCAGAACGGGCTGCCGACGGCTCGATGTCCACCCTTCGCGTCGTTGTCGGAACCCACGGTATCGTGCCGCCGATGTGAACGTTTTAAAGGCGACCTTGGGAGGACATGCCGGGACAGGCCCGGGCTTCGGCTGCAGGAGCCTGCCCTCCCATCTGCATACAAGAAGCCTCGAACGACAGGAACGGAGGTCTCTTCAGGAGGCCTCCGGATGTTCGAAGAGGATATAGTCAAGCTGTTCGCCAGGGTCTGATATTCTTGCCCAGGCCGGCGTAGGGCCCGTGGTAAGGCAGCATTCGGCGGCACTGCATAAAGCCCTTCTGGCCCTCTCGGGTGTCTCGACGAAGATGGCGGCATTCTCCGCGGCTCCTGTCGTCGGGTAGAAGGAGACTGTACCGGTCGCGGTGGACAAGACCGTCAGGAAGAAATTCAACATCCTCGGCTGGGCTAGCACGGCATTCGGTGGCGGTGGGTTCGGTCTTGCTGCCTTCTCTGGCTTCGACTGGCGGGCCTTGGTTGTCATCCTCGGTTTTGTCGTTGTTCTCACCATTGGCATACATGGTGAACGCGGCGGGTATCGGCGTGGTATGGGCCAATCTTAACAACACCGTGGACGATCTGCAGCAAACTCAGCGCGAGCTTGCAGACCGGTTCGCCCGCGAAGCTCTCGATCGCAAGGAGCGTCAGAACATCTACCAAGTGACCATGGACGCGATGAATACCCAGATTGGCCAGATTGCTCCGCTCCAGTACCAGCAATCTCAAATGCTTGAGAAGGTCAGCGAGAACAAGACCAGCATCGCTCAAACAAGCGGATTGATCGCGTCGTTGAGTCCTTCGGCGACAAGCTGGATACGGTCCTCGACACCATCAAGAAGATCGCTACCCGAGTAGAGGTGTTGTCCAGCAAGATCGACGAGCCAACGGGAAGAGCGAAAAAGTCGCTATAGGCCTTAAAACAAATACCCCGCCAGGAGGCGGGGTATGACTCGTTCCGAATTGGTAGTGTATGCCCAGCTTACTCAGCAGGCAGCACGTCTCATAGGGACGTCGTGCGATGCGATATTGATCTCCCTGAGAGCCTGAACCATCTTGTGCGGCTCAGAATTGATCAGAAGGAGATATGCCCTCATCGCCTGCACAGGCCGCGAACGGCCCTGTTCCCACTGCTTGAGTTGGTCTAAGCCAAACCCGAACGTCGACGCGAAATCTTTCTGCGTCAGACCGGTGCGCACACGTATGGCCTTGACATCGATCTCGGCCGGCACATGGAGCTTGTAAGGTTCAGCTTCGCCGCGAGCGACGGCCAAAGCCTCATTCAAGCCCTCTGCGATTTGATCGAATACCTTCTTGCTCATTGTCATTCTCCTACTGCGATCGGTAAAACCCGTCTTGAATATTCTTGGACCACACGGTCAGATATTTTCTACAGTTCGTTCCGCTCGCCCTTGGTGAGATTGGATTTCTGACCTTTCCCAAAGGCGGTGATCAGGAACACAGGAAGATTCTCCCCGGAAAACAGCGTGATGGTTCGAACACCGCCGCTCTTACCTTTGTTATTTCCTCTAATGGCCCAGCGTAGCTTTCTACACCCACCTGTGCCTTCCATCTCGTCTCCCGCATCAGGGTTCTCTGACAGATGATCGACCAGAGCTTCTATGTCCTGTTCGGACATCCCGGCTGCCAGAGCAGCCTTGCGGAAAGACTTGAGTTCTGTGACCGTGTGCATGGACCTTTTATGTGAGTAAAATACGCACCTAGTTATGTGAGTAAAATACGCACCTAGTCAATACGTACTTCACATTAAAGTTCCGTAAATGGACATTAGAGGTAGGCTTCGCGCAAGGTAGAGGTACTCGAGACCTAGTACCTCTTCATCGACTTAACCCTCTTCGGAGGAATGCAAGCGGCCCGCAATCGGGGTGCGGGCCGCCGTGATCATAACACAGGCGCCCTTGGTGGGGCGCCAAAACTACGGCGTTTGCCGCCCGATTACGTCAATGGTACCGTTCGAGCGTAGCGATAGAGATGGCCAAGCCACATGCACGATTCCCGGATGGATTCCGTTACATTAGAGCTTCAAAGGGACATCTACGTGGCGGGGCACGCGCTGCGTAAAGGCAGCTATTCCGGTCTCCGTTTTGAAGCAGCGCATCGGGCGACAAAAAGCCGCCCAACGCAGGTTTTTCGCTTGGAACCGCCACCCGATGATTGTGGTGACCTTCAAACCACTCTTGACGTCACGGCTCTGGTAGCCAACGGCACAATAATAGTCGTCTCAAGCGGCTGAACTCCGGCCAAAAAAGCCCCGCGGAAGTGCAAGACCAAGCGGGGCTCTCAGTTGGGGAGACGACGGTGGGGGAACTCGCAAAGGCATAGACCGTCTATCGGTTGACGTGGCCCTTGGTCTGCTTCGTGTGGCGGTCATGTATCTTGGCGAGATCGTCGAAATCGGCCCGCGCGCGGCAGTCTTCGGCAACCCGCAACACGACTACACCAAGAAACTCATGGCCGCGGTTCCGGTGCCGGATCCCGACCGTCGCCGGCAGAAACGAATGGCTGTCGTCGAGGAGCTGAAGAGCCCGATCCGGCCTGTCGAATACGAGGCTGGCCGGCGGGAATATCGAAGCTGACGGTTCTCCCGCCATGGGCATGGCCGACCCCTTTGCCTCTCGCCTGGCCGGAGAGGGATGCCGGGCACCATGTTGACCTTGTCGTTGTCAACCTTCGCCATCCCCGTTTCGACCGCCGCATCAAGGGCCGAGCCCATTTTGTGGGGGATGATCGTGGTCAGGACGTCATGTCGCGGCACCAGCCCCGAGCCGGTATGGGCGACGTTGCGCGTCTGCGTAGCATGCTCGCAGTGCCGGTAGCGGTGTTATGATTTTCTGGCGCGAATAGACTTTCGCCAAAGCAGTTCGGCCCTCAACCTGATGGACTGAACGTCGCCTTGGCCGTCCTCCCGCTCCAACTTGGTCAACCACTCGACGGCCCTTGAAGCGATTTCGGCGACCGGCTGTGCGAATGTCGTCAGTTCGTAGGATGACCAGGACGCCTGCTCGATATCGTCGAAGCCGGCGACGCAGAGTTCGTCCGGAATGGATATGCCGAACTGGTGGCGCGCAGCATCCATGAAACCGCAGGCCAGAAGGTCGGTGGCGCAGAAGACGGCGTCGGGCCGCTCCTTGGCCGTCAGCAGGCGATGGGCGAGAACGCGTCCGGCCTCATAGCCCGTCCAGCCGTGACGTTCGACGATGACATCCATTCCAAGCGCGCGCGCGCCGGCAACGAATCCCCGCTCGCGCCCCATGAGACTAGGCGTCCCCGCTTCGGAATTGGCAAAGGCAAGCCGCCGGCAGCCGGCCCGCACGAAGGCTGTCAGGATGCGTCCGCCGGCCTCGTCGTCGTCGAGATTGATCCGGAGCGGGCCAGGCTGATCGTCGTCGCGGTTGATCAGCACCAGGCGCTGGCCATTGCGCAGACAAAGCTGCGTTATCGACTTGTCGGGAAGGCCGGAAAGAATGACCGATGCATCGGCGCGATAACGGATGGCCTGTTGCAGCGCCCGGTCGACGCTGCCGTCGGAGCGATCCGTGTTGATGAACATCGCCACCTTGCCCGCATTCTGCAGCTGCAGCGTCAGCTCCCTGAGCAGCGCCGACCGGTACGGCGTCGCGACCTCGGAAACGATAAGGCAGACGATGCCGCTTTCGTTGCGCATCAGGCCTCGGGCAAGATGGTTGACGTGGTAGCCGAGCTCCTCTGCCGCCTGCAACACCCGTTCGCGCGTCTCTGCCGAAACGCTCGCTCCCGGGGTGAAGGTTCGCGAGACGGCGGAACGCGATACGCCGGCCCTTTCGGCGACTTCCTGTGCACTAACGAAAATTTTCGACCGCACCTTTCCCTCCCGCTCGGTCTTTTCTTAGCCGTTTGTTGCACGTGCGTGCAAGCGGTCTTGCACGAGACTTTTGTGACAGTTTTGCGAAAAACGAGTTGACAGTTATTTTGCCCGTATGCAAGCTCTGCACACGCTTGCAAAAGCGAGCGGCGTGGAGGCGCCGTCACAACCAGGAGGAAATCATGCGACCGGTCAAGTTGGCCGCGGCATTGCTTGCCGCGGGTGTATCCTTTGTTGCCTTTTCGGCTCATGCCGCCGGCGATCTCAATGTCATCTGCTCGGCGGATTCGCAGGTCTGCGACCTGATGAAGGGTCTGTTCGAGAAGCAGACCGACATAAAGGTGAACATGGTTCGCCTGTCGGCTGGCGAGACCTATGCGAAGATCCGTGCCGAGGCACGCAACCCGAAGACGGATATCTGGTGGGCCGGCACCGGCGATCCCCATCTTCAGGCAGCCGCCGAAGGCCTGACCCAGGAATACAAGTCGCCGCTTTTCGATCAGCTCCAGGACTGGGCCAAGAAGCAGGCCGAGAGCGCCAAGTTCCGCACGGTCGGTGTTTATGCCGGCGCGCTCGGCTGGGGCTACAACTCTGAAATCCTTGCCAAGAAGGGGCTGAAGGAGCCGAAATGCTGGGCTGACCTGCTCGATGCGGGCTACAAGGGTGAGATCCAGATCGCCAATCCGAATTCGTCCGGCACCTCTTATAACACGCTTGCCACGCTGGTGCAGATCATGGGCGAGGACAAGGCTTTCGATTATCTCTCGAAGCTGAACGCCAATGTTTCTCAATACACCAAGTCCGGTTCGGCGCCGGTAAAGGCGGCCGCGCGCGGTGAATCCACCATCGGTATCGTCTTCATGCACGACGCTGTCGCCCAGACCGTCGAGGGCTTCCCGGTCAAGGCCGTCGCGCCATGCGAAGGCACAGGCTACGAAATCGGTTCGATGTCGATCGTCAAGGGCGCCAAGAACCTGGAAAACGCCAAGAAATGGTACGATTGGGCGCTTTCCGCCGAAGCGCAGTCGCATATGAAGGAAGCGAAGTCCTATCAGCTTCCGTCCAACAAATCCGCCGAGGTGCCGAAGGAGGCGCCGAAGTTTAAGGACATCAAGCTCATCGATTACGATTTCGCGAAATACGGCGATCCCGATGTTCGCAAGGCGCTTCTTGCGCGCTGGGACAAGGAGATCGGCGCCAAGGCGAACTGAACCTGACTTCGCCCGTGCCCGGGCCGGACCATGTTCGGCCCGAAGGCACAACTGAAACCGGATGAAGACGCGGACCCGACCATGACACATAGCAATCGACGGCTCGATGTCGCTCTTCTTCTCGGCCTTGCTGCCTTCGTTCTCTTTCCGTGGTATCGGATCGAAGGTGGCTTTTACGGCTTCGGCTGGCTTTCCGGCTTTCCAGCTGACCCTGCCGCCGGGCCTGGCGTTTTGCAGATATTGATGCACGGACGCTGGTGGCTTGCGGGCGCCCTTACGTTCCTGTTGGCGGGCGGCTCGGCACGCCTGATGTCCGATCCGATCCGCCGCGGTCGGCTGCTCGCCTTGGCAGGTGGCCTCGGCTTTGCCTTCCTGGCGCTGCAGGGATTGGCAATTACCTTCTCCGGCTGGAGCTGGACGATCAGCGAAATGCTTTTCGGTCCGCTCAACGATGGGCAGCCCTCGATGGGTGCCGGCGCCATCCTTGCCGGCATCGTTTTCGTGCTTCTCTTTTCCTTCGGGCTTGCCGAACGCGGCGTCATGAAAGGCGATGCCTTTCTTGTCGGCGCCATCATGATGTTGATCGTGCTGGTCGCAATCTTTGTCTTCTACCCGGTAGGCAGCATGTTCGTCGGCGCCTTTCAGGCCTTCGACGGGTCCTTTGATCCGAGCGGGTTCGTGACCAATATTCAGGACCCGTCTGTCTGGAGTCTCGACTGCCTGGTTGGTGGCGACCGCTGCGGCGTCGCCTGGCGCACGCTCTGGCTCGCGATCCTGACGGCCAGCGGCGCGACGCTTCTCGGCCTCTGCTTTGCGCTGGTTGCGACGCGCACGCGATTTCCCTTCAAGAAGGGGTTAAGGCTGCTGACGATCTTGCCGATCATCACGCCGCCCTTCGTCGTCGGTCTGGCGCTGACGCTGCTCTTCGGGCGTGCCGGCGTCGTCACCCAAACGGTGGCAACTCTTCTTGGCGCGGAACCGGGCCGCTGGCTCTATGGGTTGACGGGCATCTGGATCGCCCAGGTTCTTTCCTTCACGCCGATCTCTTTCCTTGTGCTCATCGGCGTGGTGGAAGGCGTCAGCCCCTCGATGGAGGAGGCGTCTCAAACCTTGCGTGCCGACCGCTGGCGCACCTTCTGGCGGGTGTCGCTGCCGCTGATGAAGCCTGGTCTCGCCAACGCGTTTCTGATCGCCTTCATCGAGAGCATGGCGGATTTCGGCAATCCGATGGTGCTTGGTGGCAGCCATGGCGTGCTGTCGACGGAGATCTTCTTCGCCGTCGTCGGCTCGCAGAACGATCCGTCACGGGCCGCCGTCCTTGCGATGATCCTGCTTCTCTTCCATGTCGGCCTTCATCGCGCAGCGCTTCTGGCTCGCGGGCAAGAGTTTCGCGACCGTGACGGGCAAGGGGGATTCGGGCGCTCATATCGCCCTGCCGCGTGGACTTTCGATCGGCGTGCATGCGATCGTCATTCCCTGGATGATCTTCACCATCGTCGTCTACGCGATGATCCTCTTCGGCGGCTTTGTCCGCACCTGGGGCCTCGACAACACGCTTACCGTCGAGCACTACGTGAAGGCCTTCTCGATCGGCTGGCGCGACGATGGCGGCATCGCCTGGACGGGCGTCGCCTGGAACTCCTTCTGGACGACCATGGAGATCGCCCTGATCTCCGCGCCGCTGACAGCAGCCGTCGGCCTCTTGACGGCCTATCTGATCGTTCGCCAGCGGTTCGTCGGCCGCAACCTCTTCGAATTTGCGCTGATGATGAGCTTTGCCATTCCCGGCACCGTTATCGGCATCAGCTACATCATGGCCTTCAACTTGCCGCCGCTCGAAATGACCGGCACGGCGCTGATCCTCGTCGCCTGCTTCGTCTTCCGCAACATGCCGGTCGGCGTGCGTGGCGGCGTGGCGGCCATGAGCCAGCTCGACAAGAGCCTCGACGAGGCGTCGCTGACACTGCGCGCCGACAGCTTCCGCACCATCCGCAGGGTTATCCTGCCGCTGCTTCGACCAGCAATCACCGCAGCACTCGTCTATTCCTTCGTCCGCGCCATCACCTCGATCAGCGCGGTCATCTTTCTCGTCAGCGCGAAGTACAACATGTCCACCGCCTATATTGTCGGCCTTGTCGAAAACGGCGAATACGGCGTCGCGATCGCCTATTCCTCGGCGCTTATCCTGGTGATGATCGTCATCATCGCCGGCTTCCAGCTTCTCGTCGGCGAGCGCCGGCTGCGGCGCGAAAACCGCGTCGCGCTTGCCGGCAAAGCCGCTTCCGCGCCTCTCGGTCAGGAGAAAACCGCATGAACAACACCGCCGCCGGGTCCGTCGTCTTCGAAAATGTCCGCAAGACCTTCGGTGCCTTCACAGCGATCCCTGATCTGTCGCTGACCATCGAGCCGGGTACGCTCGTCACGCTGCTCGGTCCATCGGGCTGCGGCAAGACGACGACGCTGCGCATGCTGGCCGGACTGGAACATCCCTCGGCCGGCCGGATCCTGATCGGCGGCAAGGATGTCACGGCCCTTCCGGCTAACGAGCGCGACGTCTCGATGGTGTTCCAGTCCTACGCGCTGTTTCCGCACATGACGGCGCTCGATAATGTCGCCTATGGCCTCGAATCCTCCCGCATTCGCCGCAAGGAGGCCCGCGAGCGGGCGGAGGAGGGGCTGAAGCTGGTCGGTCTCGCCGGCATGGGCCAGCGCCTGCCGGCCGAGCTTTCCGGTGGCCAGCAACAGCGCGTCGCCGTCGCCCGCGCCCTGGTGCTGGAGCCGCAGGTCCTGCTGCTCGACGAGCCGCTTTCCAATCTCGACGCCCGCCTTCGCCGGCGGGTGCGCACCGAGATCCGGGATCTTCAGCAGCGTCTCGGCTTCACCGCGGTCTATGTCACGCATGACCAGGACGAAGCCCTTGCCGTTTCCGACCGCATCATTGTCATGAAGGATGGCCAGATCGCACAGGCAGGTGCACCGCGCGACCTCTACGACGCGCCGGCCTCCGCCTTCATCGCCGACTTCATGGGAGAGGCCAACGTGCTGCCCTGCGACATCGTCGGCGTCGAGGGCGACAGCGCGACGATCAGCGTCGAGGGGCTGCAGCATCGGGTTGCTGGCCGCAACATCCGCACCGGACCGGCGCAGCTCGCCATTCGTCCGAACGCCATCACCCTTGCGCCGCGTACCTCCAATGGATCGTTCAATGGCGAGATCACCCATGCCGCCTATCTTGGCGACCGTGTCGAATACGAGGTCAAGACGAGCAACGGTACGCTGTTCGTCGTCGACCCGGCTGTCGAACAGGCGCTCGCGCCGCGAACGGAAGTGACGATCGGCTTCAAGAACCGTGGCATCGCCATTATCGGTTGACCCCAATCCCGTTTTGACAAGAAGGATATTAGTTCATGACGTCGCATGTCATCTCCGGTCTCGAAGCCCGTCTCGCGCTTGCTGAGGCGGTTGCCCGTGAGGCAGGCGAAGTGGCGCTCGATTATTTCAGGAAGCGCGAAACCCTCGTCATCGAGACCAAGCGCGACCCCCAGGACGTCGTTTCGATCGCCGATCGCGACGTCGAGAACCTGATCCGCGCCCGCTTTCATCAAGCCTATCCGGGCGACGGTGTCCTCGGCGAGGAGTATGGGCTCGAACATGGCTCCTCGGGCTTCACCTGGGTTGTCGATCCGATTGACGGCACGAGCCCATTCGTCAACGGCATGCCGAACTGGTGTGTTTCGATCGGCCTTCTGCACGACGGCGTTCCCGTGCTTGGCGTCATTTCCGCGCCCTGCCACGGCGAACTCTATGCCGCGGCACTCGGCATGGGTGCGACGCTTAATGGCAAGACGCTGACGCTCGACCTCTCGCGCAACATTCGCAACGCGGTGACGGGAATCGGTGCCAACAACTACGTCACGCCGGCCTTCGTCGGGAAGATGGTCGAAAGCCTGCTGGACGCCGGCGGCAATTTCGTCCGCAACGGCTCCGGCGCGCTGATGCTCGCCTATGTCGCGGCGGGCCGGCTGGTTGGCTATTACGAGCCTTACATGCATGCCTGGGACTGCATGGCCGGCTATTGCCTGGTGAAAGAAGCGGGCGGCTGGTACCACCCCTTCCCGACGCAGGGCGAGACGCTCACGAAAGGCGCGCCGGTGCTTGCCGCCGCGCCAGGCGCGATCGAGGATTTGAGGAGTATCGCCGGCCTTTGAGGCGATCTTCGCTCCGGTGCTCGACAGATTGCGAAAGCGTCCTAGTTCTCTTCGATTGCACAGCTTTGCATCGGGAGTTCGCCGCTTTCGGGAAAAGACAGAAGAGGATTTCCGGAACGATCGAGGAGGATCGTCCGGAAAAGGTCGCAGACGATCGCCAAAACCACAGGGAGGAATTATGTCCAAACGTCTACTTTTCGTTTCCGTCGCAGCCGCGGCCCTTTCGGCCGGTGCCCAGCACGCCTTTGCGGTGACCGAACTGCAATGGTGGCATGCCATGGCAGGCGCCAATAACGAGGTCGTCGAAAAGCTGTCCAAGGAGTTCAACGAGAGCCAGAGCGAGTACAAGATCGTCCCGGTGTTCAAGGGCACCTATCCGGAAGCCCTGAACGCCGGCATCGCCGCCTTCCGCGCCAAGCAGGCACCGGCAATCCTGCAGGTCTTTGACGCCGGCAGCGGCGTCATGATGGGGGCAGAGGGCGCCGTCATGCCGGCTGCCCAGGTCCTGGAGAAGGGCGGTTACAAGTTCGACAAGTCTGAATACCTGCCCGGCATCGTCGCCTATTATTCGAAGCCGGACGGCACGATGCTGTCCTTCCCCTACAACTCCTCTTCGCCGATCCTTTACTACAACAAGGATGTCTTCAAGAAGGCCGGCCTCGATCCGGAGACGCCCCCGAAAACCTGGCCCGATGTCTTCGAGGCAGCCAAGAAGATCAAGGCGAGCGGCGCAGCCCCTTGCGGCCTAACCTCAACATGGCTGACCTGGATCCAGACGGAAAACCTTGCCGCCTGGAACAACGTCGCCTACGGCACCAACGAGAACGGGCTTGGCGGCACGGATGTGAAGCTCGAATTCAACTCGCCACTCTTCGTCCAGCATTTCCAGGCGATCGCCGATCTCGCCAAGGACGGCACCTTCCGATACGGCGGCAGGACCTCGGAGGCAAAGCAACTCTTCACCTCCGGCGAATGCGCCATCATGACGGAATCCTCGGGTGGCCTCGGCGACATCGTCAAGTCGGGGATGAACTACGGCATCGGTCAACTGCCCTATTATGATGGCGAGGGGCGGCCGCAGAATACGATCCCCGGCGGCGCGAGCCTCTGGGTCTTCGCCGGCAAGTCGGATGCAGAATACAAGGGCATCGCCGAGTTCTTCCATTTCCTCTCCCAGACCAAGATCCAGGCGCGACTGCACCAGGTTTCGGGCTACATGCCGGTCACGATGGCGGCCTACGAGGACACGAAGAAGTCCGGCTTCTATGACAAGAACCCCGCGCGCGAGACGCCGATCCTGCAGATGATGGGCAAGGCACCCACCGAAAATTCCAAGGGCGTTCGTCTCGTCAACCTGCCTCAGGTCCGCGACATCATGAACGAGGAATTCGAGGCCATGCTCGCCGGCAAGCAGGACGCCAAAGCAGCCCTCGACAAGGCGGTCGAGCGAGGCAATGCGGCGATCCAGCAAGCCCTGGGCAACTAACGGACGTCACCTGCCGCCCGTGGTCCAAGCCGCGGGCGGTTACTACCGTTTGTCAGGAGCCTCATTTGCAGCGTGTTGTTTTTCCCAACAAGATCCTTCCCTATCTCCTGGTCGCGCCTCAGATCGTGCTTACCGTGGTCTTCTTCTTCTGGCCGGCAAGCCAGGCGCTCTACCAGTCGACGCAGCGCGAGGATCCCTTCGGACTCAAGAGCGGTTTTGTCGGCCTCGCCAATTTCCGGGCGGTTCTTTCCGACGAAAATTATCTGAACTCGCTGCAGGTAACTGTTGTCTTCAGCATCTCGACGGCGTTGCTGTCCATGGTCCTGGCGCTCGCGCTTGCGACCGCCGCCGACAAGGTGGTGCGCGGGCAGGGCTTGTATCGGACGCTGCTGATTTGGCCCTATGCCGTCGCGCCCGCCGTTGCCGGCATGCTCTGGCTCTTCATGTTCAATCCCGCCATGGGCACCTTTGCCTATCTGCTGCGCCGAAACGGCTTCGGCTGGGATCCACTCTTGAACGGCAACCAGGCCATGCTGCTGGTGATTGTTGCAGCCGCCTGGAAGCAGATCAGCTATAATTTCCTCTTCTTCGTGGCCGGGCTGCAGGCGATCCCGAAATCGCTGATCGAGGCGGCTGCGATCGACGGTGCCCGCGGCAGCCGGCGCTTCTGGACGATCGTCTTCCCGCTCCTGGCGCCGACCACCTTCTTCCTGCTTGTGGTCAATACCGTTTACGCCTTCTTCGACACGTTCGGCATCATCCACGCGGTTACCGGAGGTGGTCCGGCACGGGCGACCGAAACGCTGGTCTACAAGGTCTTCAACGATGGCTTCGTCAATCTCAACCTCGGCTCCTCGGCGGCGCAATCGGTCATCCTGATGGCAATCGTGATTGCATTGACCGCCTTCCAGTTCCGCTTCGTGGAACGCCGCGTACATTATGGGTGAGGCAGGCTGATGATCGAAAAACGTCCCCTGGCCACGCTTCTCGGCCACCTGATGCTGATCCTCGGCATCGTCATCGTCGCCTTTCCGATCTACTACACCTTCGTCGCCTCGACGATGAGCTCGGCGGAGATCCTGCGACCGCCGATCTCGCTGCTGCCGGGTGCGCACTTCTCCGGAAATTACGGCGAAGCGCTCTTCGGTGGTGTCGAGCGCACCGTCGGTGTCAGTCTCGAGCGGATGCTCTGGAACACCTTCGTCGTTTCCTTCGTCATCGCGGTCGGCAAGATCGCGATTTCCTTCCTGTCGGCTTTCGCGATCGTCTTCTTCCGTTTTCCCTTCCGCATGGGTTTCTTCTGGATGATCTTCATCACGCTGATGCTGCCGGTCGAAGTCCGTATCCTGCCGACCTACAAGGTGATCGTCGATCTCGGCATGATCGACACCTACGCCGGTCTGACGCTGCCGCTGATGGCGTCAGCGACGGCGACTTTCCTGTTCCGGCAGTTCTTCCTGACGATCCCGGGCGAGCTGGTCGAGGCGGCACGTATCGATAGCGCCGGTCCCTTCCGCTTCATGCGCGATATCCTGCTGCCGCTATCGCGCACCAATATCGCCGCGCTTTTCGTCATCCTCTTCATCTACGGCTGGACGCAATATCTTTGGCCGCTGCTCGTGACCAACGACGCGCGCATGACGACGATCATCATCGGCTTGCGCAAGATGGTGGATTTTGCTGATGCGGCGACCCCGTGGAACTTCGTGATGGTGACGGCGATCCTGGCAATCATCCCGCCAGTCCTCGTTGTCGTGCTCATGCAGCGCTGGTTTGTCAAAGGTCTGGTGGAAACGGAGAAATAATGGCCGAAATCAAGCTTAACGACGTCCGCAAGTCCTATGGCGGCGGCATCGACGTGATCAAGGGCGTGTCGCTCGACATCGCCGACGGCGAGCTCCTCGTCCTCGTCGGCCCCTCGGGCTGCGGCAAGTCCACGCTGCTGCGTATGATCGCCGGGCTGGAAGGTATCACTGCCGGCGAGATCGGGATCGGCGGGCGAAGGGTCAACGAGCTGGAGCCCTCCGAGCGGGACATCGCCATGGTCTTCCAGAATTATGCGCTCTATCCGCATATGACCGTGCGCCAGAACCTCGCCTATGGCTTGAAGAACCGCAACACGCCCAAGGACGAGATCGACAGGCGCATTGCCAAGGCGGCGGCTTCGCTCGAGATCGAGCCCTACCTTGAGCGCAAGCCGCGCCAGCTTTCGGGTGGCCAGCGCCAGCGTGTGGCGATGGGCAGGGCGATCGTGCGCGAGCCCGCCGCCTTTCTCTTCGACGAGCCGCTCTCCAACCTCGACGCCAAGCTGCGCGTACAGATGCGGGTCGAGATCAAGCGCCTTCAGCGGTCACTTGCAACCACCAGCGTTTACGTCACCCATGACCAGATGGAGGCGATGACGCTCGCCGACCGGTTGGTCGTCCTGAACGGCGGCCTGATCGAGCAGGTCGGCACACCGATCGAGCTCTATGAGAAACCCGCAACAACCTTCGTCGCGACATTCATCGGCTCGCCGGCGATGAACCTGTTTTCGACCGACAATCCGAGCCTGACATTGAGCAACCCGGACCTTCTTCCAGCCGAGACCGCCACCATCGGCATCCGCCCAGAGGATTTCTATCTGGCGGAAGGCGCAGAACCCGCAGCCCTAACCACCGAGGCGCGCGTCGCCGCTGTCGAACTGATCGGCGCTGAAAGCTACGTTCACGCAACGCTGCCGACCGGCGACAATGTCGTCTTTCGTGTTGCGGGCCGATCAAGAATCGCCATTGACGCCCCGGTGCGGATTGCCGCCAAGGCCGAGAGACTGCACTTCTTCGACGGACACAACGTTCGGGTCCAGTGAGAAACGGACGCTTTTATTGCCTACGAGGTGTTTCACCAAGCCAACCGAGACTCCTGGCGCCCCAGCCAAGTTTCCCTTTTCAAGCCAGAATCGCGGTTTTCCAGCACTTCCGAGCTAGCTGGGAATCGAATTCGGGGCACTGTCGTACAGGATTGTCTTACACGACTGTCGTACACGACTGTCGTACACAGCTGTCTTACACGAAGGGTACCCAAGTCCTGCTCACCCTCTTAGGAAAGGGTTTAGCATGGCAACGATTCAACACGTCTACAAGCGCGGTTCCGTCTACTGGTGGCGGCGGCGTTTACCACTTGGAACAGGTGTTCATGCTTGGGTGAGGCTCGAAATCAGCCTGCACACCAAGGAACTGGAACGGGCGCGGGCCGTCGCCCAGGAGGTGACGCTTGCCAGCCATCGTCTCCTGCCCAGCCTGAGACACAAGATGATATCGCCGGAAGACGCAAAGAAAATCCTTATCCAAGCCGCCAAGCAGCACAGCTTCCATCTGGATGCGATGATGGCGGCCGGGTCGGGGGCAGGAATCGACGCCGCAAGCAAGCGATCAACGGAATTCGGACCGGCTGGGCGTTTCGCCTGTTCGCGGCCCAGGGGATCAATGCAAGGTGAGCGTCCGGTGAGCGGATTTTGCTGAACGAGCCACTTGGGCGATGTTCTGGCATTAGAACCAGCATTAGTGCTGACACTAATATCAGATCTGAGAGGTTGGCATGGCTCGCATGGAGATCATTTCCGGCGTTGAGCGCAGGCGGCGGTGGTCGAAGGAAGCGAAGCTGGCGATATTGGCTGAAGCCGATCAACCGGGCATTCGCATTGGTGATGTCGCTCGTCGCCATGACATTTATCCTGCACAGATCCGTTTATGGCGGAAAACGCTTAGTCATTTCGATGTGTCCGCAACGTTCCTTCCGGTCCACCTGGTCGACGACGTAAGCCTCGGGCAGATGCCGGCGGCCGGCGGCGCGCCCGCGCTTATCAAGATTGAGCTGCGAAACGGTCGCAGTTTGAAAGTTCCGGCGGACATCGAACGCAAGACGCTGTCATCGTTGATCGCGTGTGTTGAGGCTGCATGATCGGGCCGACAGGAAATGTGCGGGTCTACTTGGCTTGCGGGGTGACCGATATGCGGCGCGGTATCGATGGTCTGTCCGCTATGGTCGAGGCGGTGATCAAGGAAGCGCCGGGTTCCGGAGCGATCTTCGGCTTCCGTGGAAAGCGCGCCGACCGGATCAAGCTTCTATGGTGGGATGGCGAGGGGTTCTGCCTATTCTACAAGATTCTCGAGCGCGGATACTTTCCTTGGCCGACGGCGAAAGATGGCGTTGCGCATCTGACGCAGGCGCAGTTGTCGATGCTTGTTGAAGGGATTGACTGGCGCCGACCAGCGTGGACTTCCGCCCCTGGCCGCACGGGTTAAAAGCTATATTTTACAGGGACATCCGGGGCAAAACGCTAGTGCTTTCGCTGCAAATCGGCTATGTTTTTGGGCATGAAAGCACCGCCGCTGGACAGTCAGGACGAGCTATTGGCATTGCGCGCGCTCGTCGCTGAACAGGCGGCGAAGCTTGAGAGCCAAGTAGCCGAAGTCAGCAAACGAGACTCCATTATCGGGCTTCTGCGTGCGCAGCTGGAACTGCTCCGCCATCGGCAGCATGGCGCTTCTTCGGAAAAGATCGATCGGAAGATTGAGCAATTCGAACTGATGCTGGAGGAGATCGAAGCCTCTCGCGCCGAGGCTGATGCTCGTTCCGGAAAAGGCCTGTTGCCAGATCTGGACGATGCCCCCGACAAGCCGAAACGCAGACCTCTGCCGGATGGCCTTCCAACTGAAGAGCGGGTGTATGCAGCGCCCTGCAGTTGCCCGACTTGTGGTGGCATGTCCTTCCTGAAGGCGGCCGACAAGGTGGTCCAGGTGATGGAGCATGTGCCGGCTTCTGTGAAGATCGTCCGGCATATCGAGAAGCGCATGGTCTGTAGGGACTGCGATACAATGGTATCGGGTGAGATGCCGAGCTTGCCGATCGAGCGAGGCAAACCTGGACCAGGACTGCTCGCACACATCATGGTCGCCAAATTTGACGATCATATCCCGCTCTACCATTTGTCCGAGATGTACGACCGGCTGGGGATAGACATCTCCCGGTCTGTCATGGCGGACTGGGTTGGCCGTGTGTCCGTTCTGCTCTCGCCCCTCATCTCGCTGATCAGAGCCCATCTCGCGGCCATCGATCGAATACACACGGACGACACGCCGGTCGATGTTCTCGACCCAGGACGAGGAAAGACGAAGACCGGCAGGGTCTGGGTCTATGTCTTCGATGGCAGCGGCTGCCAGGATCCCACGCCCGGAGCGATCGCCTATTACTATAGCCCCGACCGAAAGGGCGTGCATCCGGCTGAACACCTCGCTCACTTCAACGGCGTAATGCATGCGGACGGGTATGCTGGCTATAGCAAGCTTTACGGCAACCAGATCATCGAAGCTGCCTGCATGGCGCATGTGCGCCGCAAGTTCCATGATGTGATCAAGCTCAAGCCATCTTCGATCGCCGACGAGGCTCTGTCGCGCATCGGTGCCCTCTACGATATCGAGGATCGTATCCGCGGCATGTCGGCTGACGAGAGGCGAACACTGCGCCAGCAACACGCCAGACCATTCTGGCGGACCTCAAGGCCTGGATTGAAACGGCGCTTTCGACGCTGCCGCAGAAACAGAAGCTTGCCGAAGCGATGCGATACGCTCTCTCGCGATGGGCAGCATTGAGCGTCTACATTGACGATGGCCGTGTCGAAATCGATAACAACATAGCTGAGCGCGCTATGAGGCCACTCGGAATTGGAAGAAAAAATTGGCTCTTTGCTGGATCAGACAAGGGCGGCGAGCGCATCGCCACTATCCTGACCATCATCGAGACAGCTAAACTCCATGGCCACAATCCAGAGACCTATCTGACAGACGTCCTGACCAGGATCCAGAGCCATCCGAAGGATCGACTTGAGGAACTGCTCCCGTGGCAGTGGACTCCGGCAAAAGACCGGTACGAGGCTGCGTGATGGCACGCTCAAGGATCATCTATACCCTCAAAGAGGTCGCTGAGATGATCGGCGAGAACCTCGAGTTGATCGAAGAGGTGACCGCCAACTCGGATAATATCAGCGAAGGCGAATTGCTTTATGTCCGCGACGGCAGCGAATTCGGCACAAAGGGCCTGACCGAGAACGGCGTGGACGAACTCCAAAATCTCCTCGCCGACATACGGACATGGGATGGTGGAATCCGCCAGTTTCTCGTCGATGAACAATGCGATCCGGATGTGGTCGAACGCGTTATGGCAGACGA
>NZ_LNCD01000041.1 GCF_001542405.1 Rhizobium altiplani | reverse complement strand
GTGAGCGTCCGGTGAGCGGATTTTGCTGAACGAGCCAGTTAGGCGATGTTCTGGCATTAGAACCAGCATTAGTGCTGACACTAATATCAGATCTGAGAGGTTGGTATGGCTCGCATGGAGATCATTTCCGGCGTTGAGCGTAGGCGGCGGTGGTCGAAGGAAGCGAAGCTGGCGATATTGGCTGAAGCCGATCAACCGGGTGTTCGCATTGGCGATGTCGCTCGTCGCCATGACATTTATCCTGCGCAGATCCGTTTATGGCGGAAAACGCTTAGCCACTTCGATGTGTCAGCAACGTTCCTTCCGGTCCACCTGGTCAACGACGTAAGCCTCGGGCAGATGCCGGCGGCCGGCGGGGCGCCCGCGCTAATCAAGATCCAGCTACGAAATGGTCGCAGTTTGAAAGTTCCGGCGGACATTGAACGCAAGATGCTGTCATCGTTGATCGCGTGTGTTGAGGCTGCATGATCGGGCCGACAGGAAATGTGCGGGTCTACTTGGCTTGCGGGGTGACCGATATGCGGCGCGGTATCGATGGTCTGTCCGCTATGGTCGAGGCGGTGATCAAGGAAGCGCCGGGTTCCGGAGCGATCTTCGGCTTCCGTGGAAAGCGCGCCGACCGGATCAAGCTTCTATGGTGGGATGGCGAGGGGTTCTGCCTATTCTACAAGATTCTCGAGCGCGGATACTTTCCTTGGCCGACGGCGAAAGATGGCGTTGCGCATCTGACGCAGGCGCAGTTGTCGATGCTTGTTGAAGGGATTGACTGGCGCCGACCAGCGTGGACTTCCGCCCCTGGCCGCACGGGTTAAAAGCTATATTTTACAGGGACATCCGGGGCAAAACGCTAGTGCTTTCGCTGCAAATCGGCTATGTTTTTGGGCATGAAAGCACCGCCGCTGGACAGTCAGGACGAGCTATTGGCATTGCGCGCGCTCGTCGCTGAACAGGCGGCGAAGCTTGAGAGCCAAGTAGCCGAAGTCAGCAAACGAGACTCCATTATCGGGCTTCTGCGTGCGCAGCTGGAACTGCTCCGCCATCGGCAGCATGGCGCTTCTTCGGAAAAGATCGATCGGAAGATTGAGCAATTCGAACTGATGCTGGAGGAGATCGAAGCCTCTCGCGCCGAGGCTGATGCTCGTTCCGGAAAAGGCCTGTTGCCAGATCTGGACGATGCCCCCGACAAGCCGAAACGCAGACCTCTGCCGGATGGCCTTCCAACTGAAGAGCGGGTGTATGCAGCGCCCTGCAGTTGCCCGACTTGTGGTGGCATGTCCTTCCTGAAGGCGGCCGACAAGGTGGTCCAGGTGATGGAGCATGTGCCGGCTTCTGTGAAGATCGTCCGGCATATCGAGAAGCGCATGGTCTGTAGGGACTGCGATACAATGGTATCGGGTGAGATGCCGAGCTTGCCGATCGAGCGAGGCAAACCTGGACCAGGACTGCTCGCACACATCATGGTCGCCAAATTTGACGATCATATCCCGCTCTACCATTTGTCCGAGATGTACGACCGGCTGGGGATAGACATCTCCCGGTCTGTCATGGCGGACTGGGTTGGCCGTGTGTCCGTTCTGCTCTCGCCCCTCATCTCGCTGATCAGAGCCCATCTCGCGGCCATCGATCGAATACACACGGACGACACGCCGGTCGATGTTCTCGACCCAGGACGAGGAAAGACGAAGACCGGCAGGGTCTGGGTCTATGTCTTCGATGGCAGCGGCTGCCAGGATCCCACGCCCGGAGCGATCGCCTATTACTATAGCCCCGACCGAAAGGGCGTGCATCCGGCTGAACACCTCGCTCACTTCAACGGCGTAATGCATGCGGACGGGTATGCTGGCTATAGCAAGCTTTACGGCAACCAGATCATCGAAGCTGCCTGCATGGCGCATGTGCGCCGCAAGTTCCATGATGTGATCAAGCTCAAGCCATCTTCGATCGCCGACGAGGCTCTGTCGCGCATCGGTGCCCTCTACGATATCGAGGATCGTATCCGCGGCATGTCGGCTGACGAGAGGCGAACACTGCGCCAGCAACACGCCAGACCATTCTGGCGGACCTCAAGGCCTGGATTGAAACGGCGCTTTCGACGCTGCCGCAGAAACAGAAGCTTGCCGAAGCGATGCGATACGCTCTCTCGCGATGGGCAGCATTGAGCGTCTACATTGACGATGGCCGTGTCGAAATCGATAACAACATAGCTGAGCGCGCTATGAGGCCACTCGGAATTGGAAGAAAAAATTGGCTCTTTGCTGGATCAGACAAGGGCGGCGAGCGCATCGCCACTATCCTGACCATCATCGAGACAGCTAAACTCCATGGCCACAATCCAGAGACCTATCTGACAGACGTCCTGACCAGGATCCAGAGCCATCCGAAGGATCGACTTGAGGAACTGCTCCCGTGGCAGTGGACTCCGGCAAAAGACCGGTACGAGGCTGCGTGATGGCACGCTCAAGGATCATCTATACCCTCAAAGAGGTCGCTGAGATGATCGGCGAGAACCTCGAGTTGATCGAAGAGGTGACCGCCAACTCGGATAATATCAGCGAAGGCGAATTGCTTTATGTCCGCGACGGCAGCGAATTCGGCACAAAGGGCCTGACCGAGAACGGCGTGGACGAACTCCAAAATCTCCTCGCCGACATACGGACATGGGATGGTGGAATCCGCCAGTTTCTCGTCGATGAACAATGCGATCCGGATGTGGTCGAACGCGTTATGGCAGACGA
>NZ_LNCD01000040.1 GCF_001542405.1 Rhizobium altiplani | reverse complement strand
CGCGCAGCCCGCCGGCGAAAGCCAGATGCAGCATGGCTCGATCGCGAATGCCTGATAATGTCCGCCGATCCGGTGCATTGAGCAGCGCTTGCACTTCGGTACGCGAAAGCGAAGCCACGAGGGCCTCGTCAATCTTCTTCATCGGAATGGCGTGAACCCGAAGGGCCTGATCCAGCACTGCGGGTACGCGATGCTCGAGATAGCGGAAGAAGGACTTCACGGCAGCCAGCCTGGCGTTGCGCGAACGGGCCTTGTTGCCACGCGTCTCTTCGATGTGTTCGAGAAAGGCGAGGATCATCGGTACGTCGATATCTTCGATCTGCAGCAGACAAGGTCGCTTGCTCAACCGTCGCGCGGCGAACGTCACCAGCAGCTGGAAGCTATAGGCATAGGCATCGCAAGTGTGAACGCTTGCGCGTCGTTCCCGGGGAAGATGTTCGCGCAGGAACGCGGTGAGGTGCTGGGCAAGCTGGGTCATGCCGTCACTCCTCGATGCAATGTCTCGCCGGCTGCAGACATATGCGCCATCAACTCGTGCGTTGCCTGAAGATACCAGTAAGTATCGGTCACATGGGCGTGCCCCAAATAGGTGCTGAGGGCGGTGATATGCCGCGCCACCGCCTGGGAATCGTGCGCACAGCGTTCGAGAGAGCGAACGGCGAACGTGTGGCGAAGATCGTGGATCCGCGGCCCTCGCGATCCTGGAGCGCCTCGCAAGCCGATCGATCGACTGATCTGCAGGAAGACCGTAATTACTGTCGGATAAGCGAGCGGCGTTCCCTGATGCGAAATGAAAAGCGCGTCGCTCTGACTTGCTGCCTTCAGGCGGGTTGCGAGATATCGGTCCAAGGCGCGTCGGGTCGTCGGGTGGAGCGGCACCAACCGGCTCTTCTTGAACTTGGTCTGGGCAATGATCAGCCCGTCGTTGGTCACGTCCGGCAATCGAATGGCGATCGCCTCCGAAGCACGCATGCCGGTCGCGGCAATCAGCCCGAACATCGTGGCGTAGGTGAGCGATCGGATTGAACCGTCGGGGCCAAGTCGCTGAGCGGCGTCGATCAGCCGTCGGATCTCCCCGGGACTATAGATATAGGGCGTGCGGCGCTTGCGACTGGCGCGGCCAAAAAGATCAGCGGAGGGAACTTCATGGCGGGGATCTTCGGCATGCAGCGAGAGCGCGAAGCGACGTACCGCCAATAGGCGGTTCCGACGTTGTTCGGGTGAAGGCGCCTGTAGCGCCCACTCGTGCACGGTTGCCGTCGTTATGACATGCTCACCGCGATGCTCGGCAAAGGAGACGAAATTGCGCAGAAGAATGCCCGGGGTCCGAAACTTGAATCCCAGGGCTTGGTGCAGCGCCGCATGATCGGCGAGGAGCTGACTCAGCATGGCAGCTCTCCCGGCCAGGGCTGAGCAATCTGCTCCAGCATCGCTACATCGACCTTGGCGTAATGTGCGGTCATATCGAGCGAGCGGTGACGTAGCACCGTGCCAACAGCTTCGAGTGTGGCCCCCGAGCGTAGCATGGTGGTTGCCGCAGAGTGGCGCAGCAGGCACGCTCCGGTCGATGGGGGATCGGAAATGCCCGCACGCTTTAGCGCCAGTGCTACGATCGTAGAGATATGGCTGGACTGTGCAAATGACTGGTAGGGTGCAATCATTGTGAGAAAGACTGCCTCTTGATGCACGCGCGGCCGTTCCTGCTCGATGTACGCGAGAAGTGCATCACCGACGTCCTGCGGCAACGGCAGCCGAACTTGACGGCGCGCTTTGCCACTCAAGCGCAGCATACCAGACGTCCATTCGATATCGCTGAGCCTGAGTCCGGCCACATCCCCGGCCCGCAGCCCCAGGCGAGCCAGTAGGAGCAGGATTGCACGGTCCCGCAAACGCCCTCTGGTAAGTTGATCACAGGATGCAATGACGCGCTCGACATCGGCGGCTGCAAGATACCGCGGTAACGACGAAAGGCGCCATTGCAGGACCGGCGGAATGGCGTGATCGAGGTTGGGGCGGCACAAGCCGACACCCGCGAGGAAGCGAAGATAGCTGCGCAAGGCGCTCGTTATGGTCCTCAGGTTGGCCGGGCCGGTTCGCTCGCGCCACTCGCGGACAACGTTACGGACCCGGGCGGCATCATAGTCGAGAGTCGCCGTACCGAGCTCCGGTAACAGCTTATGCAGGTCGCGAAGGTGACGGACGATCGTGCGTTCCGACAGTCCCCGGTGGACGCGCAACCAGCTCTGATAGTCGACAAGCAGGGGATATGGCGACGTGACCTTCAAGGGTGGACGTGCGATACCGGCTTTTTGCAGGAAAACAACGAACCTCCCGGCGCGGCGCGAATATTTTGGTGAGATACGCAGCCACTGCCGCCCACCAGGACATCGACACCGATGTTCGGCAAAGCGACGAACGACATCGTCATCAATGACGTCGATCGAGATACCGGCGCTACCAAGCCAAGCCGCGAAATGACGAGCTGAGGACGTGTAGCCCTCAATGGTCAGCGGCGTATATCTCTGAGCGGCAAGCTCGGCCGCGAACCGTTCGATCCATGACGACAACGATCCTGGATCGAGGAACCTGTGATTACGATTATTGGCATCCATCTGTGCTCTCCTCACAACGTGAACCTCATCGTGAGGGAGCATAGTTATGTGGAGCGATTGCGCGTGCTCGATCTATCTAAGCATCTGTGAAGACGCCATAATCCATAGACCGGCAATGACAACTTCGCATAATCATGGTCGCCGCATAATTGCGCATGTCGCAGTGACCGCTTGCGATCCACACCCGCACCCCGGAACTGATCGGGATCATTTGAGCGCTCGCATGATCGCGGCTGCCAGGTCGCATGGCGCTGCTGCGCCAATCCTCACCTTCACGCCACTCGGGAAGTCCACGCACATGGCCGGCTCGGCCGCACCACCATTGCTCGCAACGTCAACGAGCTTGGCCGGGACGAACGCCGGACCGGCTTCCTGCGCCAAAGCTTGCCGTCGCCAAGTATAGATCAGCCCAGTCGCAACATCGAAACGGCGTGCGACGTCGCAAACCACCGCGCCTGGCGCGAAAGCCTCGGCCAGAATCTGCGCACGATCTTCCAACGACCATCGCCGACGCCGCTCCGGCCCCGTCAGCAAAACTGCATGTCCCATGCTCAATGGTAAGCGTCCGGCGAAGGCATTTTCGCTTGGTCGAGAGGCCGATATTATAGGCCGCGTTTCATCTCGTCTGCCATAACGCGTTCGACCACATCCGGATCGCATTGTTCATCGACGAGAAACTGGCGGATTCCACCATCCCATGTCCGTATGTCGGCGAGGAGATTTTGGAGTTCGTCCACGCCGTTCTCGGTCAGGCCCTTTGTGCCGAATTCGCTGCCGTCGCGGACATAAAGCAATTCGCCTTCGCTGATATTATCCGAGTTGGCGGTCACCTCTTCGATCAACTCGAGGTTCTCGCCGATCATCTCAGCGACCTCTTTGAGGGTATAGATGATCCTTGAGCGTGCCATCACGCAGCCTCGTACCGGTCTTTTGCCGGAGTCCACTGCCACGGGAGCAGTTCCTCAAGTCGATCCTTCGGATGGCTCTGGATCCTGGTCAGGACGTCTGTCAGATAGGTCTCTGGATTGTGGCCATGGAGTTTAGCTGTCTCGATGATGGTCAGGATAGTGGCGATGCGCTCGCCGCCCTTGTCTGATCCAGCAAAGAGCCAATTTTTTCTTCCAATTCCGAGTGGCCTCATAGCGCGCTCAGCTATGTTGTTATCGATTTCGACACGGCCATCGTCAATGTAGACGCTCAATGCTGCCCATCGCGAGAGAGCGTATCGCATCGCTTCGGCAAGCTTCTGTTTCTGCGGCAGCGTCGAAAGCGCCGTTTCAATCCAGGCCTTGAGGTCCGCCAGAATGGTCTGGCGTGTTGCTGGCGCAGTGTTCGCCTCTCGTCAGCCGACATGCCGCGGATACGATCCTCGATATCGTAGAGGGCACCGATGCGCGACAGAGCCTCGTCGGCGATCGAAGATGGCTTGAGCTTGATCACATCATGGAACTTGCGGCGCACATGCGCCATGCAGGCAGCTTCGATGATCTGGTTGCCGTAAAGCTTGCTATAGCCAGCATACCCGTCCGCATGCATTACGCCGTTGAAGTGAGCGAGGTGTTCAGCCGGATGCACGCCCTTTCGGTCGGGGCTATAGTAATAGGCGATCGCTCCGGGCGTGGGATCCTGGCAGCCGCTGCCATCGAAGACATAGACCCAGACCCTGCCGGTCTTCGTCTTTCCTCGTCCTGGGTCGAGAACATCGACCGGCGTGTCGTCCGTGTGTATTCGATCGATGGCCGCGAGATGGGCTCTGATCAGCGAGATGAGGGGCGAGAGCAGAACGGACACACGGCCAACCCAGTCCGCCATGACAGACCGGGAGATGTCTATCCCCAGCCGGTCGTACATCTCGGACAAATGGTAGAGCGGGATATGATCGTCAAATTTGGCGACCATGATGTGTGCGAGCAGTCCTGGTCCAGGTTTGCCTCGCTCGATCGGCAAGCTCGGCATCTCACCCGATACCATTGTATCGCAGTCCCTACAGACCATGCGCTTCTCGATATGCCGGACGATCTTCACAGAAGCCGGCACATGCTCCATCACCTGGACCACCTTGTCGGCCGCCTTCAGGAAGGACATGCCACCACAAGTCGGGCAACTGCAGGGCGCTGCATACACCCGCTCTTCAGTTGGAAGGCCATCCGGCAGAGGTCTGCGTTTCGGCTTGTCGGGGGCATCGTCCAGATCTGGCAACAGGCCTTTTCCGGAACGAGCATCAGCCTCGGCGCGAGAGGCTTCGATCTCCTCCAGCATCAGTTCGAATTGCTCAATCTTCCGATCGATCTTTTCCGAAGAAGCGCCATGCTGCCGATGGCGGAGCAGTTCCAGCTGCGCACGCAGAAGCCCGATAATGGAGTCTCGTTTGCTGACTTCGGCTACTTGGCTCTCAAGCTTCGCCGCCTGTTCAGCGACGAGCGCGCGCAATGCCAATAGCTCGTCCTGACTGTCCAGCGGCGGTGCTTTCATGCCCAAAAACATAGCCGATTTGCAGCGAAAGCACTAGCGTTTTGCCCCGGATGTCCCTGTAAAATATAGCTTTTAACCCGTGCGGCCAGGGGCGGAAGTCCACGCTGGTCGGCGCCAGTCAATCCCTTCAACAAGCATCGACAACTGCGCCTGCGTCAGATGCGCAACGCCATCTTTCGCCGTCGGCCAAGGAAAGTATCCGCGCTCGAGAATCTTGTAGAATAGGCAGAACCCCTCGCCATCCCACCATAGAAGCTTGATCCGGTCGGCGCGCTTTCCACGGAAGCCGAAGATCGCTCCGGAACCCGGCGCTTCCTTGATCACCGCCTCGACCATAGCGGACAGACCATCGATACCGCGCCGCATATCGGTCACCCCGCAAGCCAAGTAGACCCGCACATTTCCTGTCGGCCCGATCATGCAGCCTCAACACACGCGATCAACGATGACAGC
>NZ_LNCD01000039.1 GCF_001542405.1 Rhizobium altiplani | reverse complement strand
TACAATCCTGTTTCATAACGCCCATCTTTCTATGTTGTTGAAGAGAATAAGCTTTCCTGATCTGGAGACGATCCTGTGGGGTGTCGAGGGTTTTGCCGGGCACGATTGAGGATCTGACGTGCTTGTGGAGTCGCGATTCTTGAACGGCTGAAGATCCATGGGCCATCGGGTAGCGGATGAGCCCCCTCAATCTCGCCGGCCTCGGCCGCCAGACGCAGCGTCTTTGGTGTTATCCCGAGTAACTTCGCCGCACCGCTCAGATTAAGCCACGGCTCGACACCGTCGATCTGGGGACGGAAGACCGGAATCTTGCGATATGACCTCAGCGCAGTGACCCGCTCCCGTGTCCAACGATTGCCATTGCCGGTCGTCAGTCCATTGCGATTGAGGACACCGGCAATCACATCGTCATTGGCAATAAGGACGAGCTGTCGCACAGCGTCGACGATGTCGTCAGGCGTCGCGTTTCTTTGCCCGCGGCGCCGTTTAGGCAGGCGCAGCTCGGTATGGACGCCACCAACCCAATGAATGACGAGGACGATCTCAGAGGTTCCATCATCGAGATCGGCGACCACTTCATTGATGAGCGTGCGCACGATGCGCTTCTTCAGCCTTGCATCGGTTGTCGGCGCCGTCCAGACGATGCGAAGATTCCCCGCAAGTGCGGTTACCTGGGAAGCGGACATGGGGAATGGCTGCGGCGCAACTGTCCGATGTTTGGCAATCTTGGCCTCAATCTCGCCGACACGAGCGAGCGCTTTGTTCCAGCGTGCTTCGAGCTCCGACGTCACCAGCCTATTCTCCGGATCGGCCGCGTCGTATTGCCGGAAGGCCCGGTCGGCGACATAGCGCGCTGCCTCGAGGTCGCGCAGCAGGGCATCCTGAACCCGGTCGCGTTGGCTGGCCATATTCCGTTCCGCCTCGATGGCGGCGGCAATGGCTCCCGGTTCCACCACCCCTAGCAGCGCCTCTTCGATCGCGTCATCGACCCGCAGACCGCCGAAAGCAATGCAGCGGGGCTCGCCATTGTCGAGTAGACCACGCCAGCAGGAATAGCGCGGAATGTTATGCTTGGCTCCGGTGTACCGGACCGTCAGCTTCCGACCGCACCTCTTGCAACGGAAAAGGCCGGCAAGCAGAGCGTCACCATGTTTCGGCGCTCCGTGATGGCGGCTAGCCGGCATATTATCGCTGACCATCTTGCGGATCTCCTCCGCCCGTTCCCAACTGACGTAACCTTCGTGTGCATCCGGGATCAGCGCCAACCATTCATCACGCGTCTTGCGGCGAATTCCAGATCGGCCATCGTATCGGGGCACGGAGCGACTCTTACCATAAGCGTACGCTCCGCCGTAGATCGGGTTCGCAATCATCCGGTGGATGGTGGCATAATTTGGCCTTCGCCAGATGACGTCACCATTGGCGTACCTGACCGGCAGGTCCAGCCCCTGCTCGAGGAACCATAGTAGAGCCTGCCGCGCACTGCCGAGTTCGGCAACCTTGTTGAAGACGAGTGCAATGGCTTCCTGGATGCGTCGGTCGGGATCCTTCTCGATCCTGTCACCGGCCTTTACGAAGCCGACCGGAACAGTAACGACGAGTTCACCGCGGCGAGCCTTCTCATAGCGGGCGGAAAGGGAACGCTGACGCAAGAGATCGAGTTCATACTCGTTGAGGCTGCCCTTCAAACCCAAGAGCAGGCGGTCGTTGCCCTGGCGGGGCGCATAAACCGCTTCCTGGTCGACCAGGACCGTATCAACAACACGGCACATCTCGATGAGTTGTTGCCAGTCCCGGCTGTTCCGGGCGAAGCGCGATACCTCACGTGCCGCCACGGCGCCGACCTTTCCAAGGCAGACTTCCGCCACCATCCGGTCAAATCCAGCGCGGGTCACGCCGCCGGCGGCCGAACGACCAAGGTCGTCATCCACCGTCTCTATATGTGACCATCCAAGCGCGGCCAGCCGGTCGCGCATGGCGTACTGGAGGGCGCTACTTTCGCGATTGTGGAGGACCTGGTGAGCCGAGGACTGCCGAACATAGAGGATGGCCTTCCGCTCCAGATGATGCGGCCCGATCTTCTCATGCATCATGACCGGCATCCTTCTGCTGGGAGGCACGCCCGCAGTTTGCGTGATCGACGAACAGCCGCACGATGAGCACCGTCAGCGCTTGGCGGGTCTCCTCTGGCAACTCCAGCCATTGCGGCGTCCCTGCCTTCTTTCCCCGCTGTGGAACCGAAAACAGATCGAACTGGTATGTCATGGACTGGCAAGGCATGGACATCTCTCCGACTCGTTTCGTGAGAGGCCAATGCTGCGCCCATTACCGCAGATTGCGATGAGGCATCGGCGTCTTCCAGTAACTTTGCCAAAGCATGCAGGCTTGAGAGATCGACGTAAGGAACCGGCGGGCTGCGCCAATATCCGCTCACGGAGCGGTCGAACATCCATGCTGGGACTTCAAGAAGTCGATCAGAAGAAGAACCAGAAAGGCTGCAGCGGAAAATATGCGTCCCTTTGGACAGCGCCTCATGGACGTGAACAAACCGCCCGGACCAGGGATGCCACGGATACAAAAGCTCGCGAACCTCGGTCCCGTGGGTGTTCTGTCGTCGTGTTGTATAACGAAATCCATCCACACTCAGCGCTGAAGATGGCCTCCCCAAGGGAGTTCATCAAAGCATTGTCTCAATAGCTGATCTGTCCGGCGAAATGGGGGGCACTCCACATGGTCGACTAGCAAGCTGCCGTGCTGCGCCTTCGTCTTCGTTCTCGCAGTCGACCTGATCCTGCTTGCGCTTTCAAACTACAAGTGGGTGCAACTTCCACCGAACTTGTTCTCGTCGAGCCACCTCGTGCGATGGCAGGCGTCGGACGGGCAGCGGACGCCCGAGCACTAGCATTTCGAACGTATCAATAGTTTGCCGTCCAAACCGCTGTGTTTCCTGTTAGATTCCTATCTAGGCGTACACATCGAACATTGGCGGGCTCAATGAACCCCGATGAACAGCTATCCCGTTCGAATTGGAGGGCCGGCGAAGACCGCTCCACAACTCAGCACAAGGTTTCAATTCTTGGGGTGAGACGGCCTCTCATTGCCCAGACGCTGTGTCCGGATCATCGGTTTCAGCCAACTCGGGGAACCGCCGTTCCGCAGATACGAGGCGATTGGTTGACGCCAGCCCCTTTGATTGTTCGACTAAAGCGCGGGAGGATTTCAACTGAGCATCACAGAGGGGTTTGCCCATGTGTGCACACCGCTGTTGGCAGGGGAGCACCGAGTCACCGTCAGTGGTCAGCGCCTACGTCTTCTCCTTTCGAGCCGATGTTTTTCTTCCTGCCGAACACGCATTTCGTGGCGCCGGACGCTCCCCCCGCATCATTGGCATGGTCAGAAGAGGTTCTCTAGGAAGGAAACCCGCGTGCCGCCAGAATGGGGAAGTTGGAGCGCTTTCAGCTTTCGAGATGCAGCTGGTGATTTTCGAGGACAGCATCTCCGGAACCTCAAGCGCGCAAACTCGAGGTCGGAATAGCCTCTTTGGGTTCCCCTCCCGGCTCGAGACGACCCCTTAATTCGATAAAACTGGCAGCAGGCGACTATAGACTGACGGTTCGGTATTCGCTATTTCGGATGCCTCGCGATATAACAAGCCACACCGTCGATTCTCCAAGGCCTCTTATGTTGAAGAAAGTGCAACGCAGTTTTGCCGTCGAGTACAAAAAGGGCAGGCGAAAACTTGATCCAAGGTCGAACTCCATCTGGGGCAACATGGACCTGAAGTCAGTCGCTCGCGATATCGAGGAAGAAACATCGATGCATCTGTCAGATAGCTCTCGGCGTGGCAAATCTGACGGGGAAATGTCTGTCCCGCGACCTGATCACAAGTCGTTGTTGACATCGCCTCTTAGGACGTCAACTACTGTATCAGTTACACAGGAGACGAGCATGGCCGACGAGACTGAAGCGACAACCAGGGCCGATAGACCGACCGTCGTCGAGACGCCTACCGCGCCGAAGAAGCAGCGCAAACCCCGCGCCAAGAAAGCAGCGGCACTCGAGACGTCGTCAGCTGACGCTACGGCAGAGGCGGCAGTTGCGCTGACCGGTGCCGGTGGCGTGAAAAGGAGAGGGCCCAAGGCAAAGGTGACCGAAGCCGCGTCGAGTGCCAAACGTCCGCGTGTTAGCCGTGCCCCAAAGGCCGTGCAGACCGCCTCGGCCGCGCCGATGACCGCGATCGATGACATGGCGGATCTGTTGCAGTTGGAAGAGGAAAATCAGCGACTGCGCAAGCTTCTCGCTGAAAAGCTTCGCGCTGAAAATGCCGATCTGCGCAAACGGCTCAAGCTCGATTGATATAAGCAGCCGGCCAGTCGCCGGCCGCATTGCTATGCTTATCGAGACATAAAGTTTGGTAGCGTTCGATGCGTTGCCGGAACGAAAGCTCGCAACCTGCTAGCGGAATAAAAAGCGAGGTCAGAGAGATGGCGTCTCCCTGGAAATTTCTTGTCCGACTGATCTCACCGGAACGCGAAGAAAGGCGAGAAAACAGCTCGACCGAAAAGGTGACACAAGGAGTGCCGTCGGAAACTGCCGATCCGGCTGAAGCGCCTGCCGAGGAGAGCCTGAATAGCGGGGACGGGCCGAGAAGCGACGCGACACAGCGTCACGATCAAGCCGCTACAACGTTCACAGAGCGTGTGCGTTCCGAAGAAGCCGCTGGCCAAGATAAAATCGACGGCAGAGATGTTGAAGTCGTGCAGGCTGTTCATCCAGTTCTTTCCGACGAGTCTGGTACGGACATCATCGCTGCGCATCGTGCTGTGGACATTCAGGCAGCTGTCGAGGTCACACCGCGTAAGAAAAGAAGCCGCGGCAAGAAAACGGTAGCGGTCCCAAACGCTCCCCAGGCCCCCCAGGTCAGCAGCACCGGAAACGAAATGAACCTGGATGAAGAGATCAGGCTGCTCAGGGGGCAACTCGCCAGGAAGCTAAAGCTGCAAAACGCGCAGTTGAGAAAAATGCTCGAGCGGTTTGAACGGTGAAACGTCGGCTGGTCTTGCCCACTGAAACGGATTCGATTGCATACAGTTCAACATTCTCAGATTGAATGGGGTTTCGCAGGTTCGATTTCGTCAAGGCGCTCTCGCTGTATTGGAATTATCGCTTCTCCGAACCCCGGCAGGGCGTCGAAGAAATCGGCGACGAGGCCATAGTCGGCGACCTGGAAGATCGGTGCCTCCTCGTCCTTGTTGATGGCGACGATCACTTTCGAATCCTTCATGCCCGCCAGGGCTGGATAGCGCCGAGCTCGTCGGCAAGCGGCAGGATGACCCCTCCTTGAACTTCTCGGCCGAGCCGAGTACCAAATGCTTACGCCCTTGCGTGCTGCCGCGCAGATAGACTCGGGCGACCCACTAGAAATTATAGATCGTGGCGCTATGACTAGGATGATCAGATATGTCTTTAAATTCACAGCCGGCAGCCGCTCTGCTCGCAGCCTTGGGTGGGTGCTGCATTGTGCTCATCGGCATGATGGGCTCTGGCAAGACATCAGTTGGTCGACCGCTTGCGGGAAGGCTGGGACTCGATTTTATCGACGCCGATGCTGAAATCGAAGCGGCGCACCGCATGACGATCCCGGAGATTTTTGCCCAGCACGGCGAGACCTATTTTCGCGACGTCGAGCGGCGTATGCTCGCGCGGCTTCTGGCTGAAGGACGGAAAGTGGTGGCAACCGGCGGAGGCGCGTTCATGAACGCCGAAACCCGCGCGCGGATCGCGGAGAAGGGGGTGTCAATCTGGCTGAAGGCAGATTTTGACGGATTAATCCGCCGCGTGCGCCGACGTGCCAATCGGCCGCTGCTGCAAACACGCGATCCTGAAGGTGCCCTGCGCAAATTGATAGATGACCGTTACCCGATTTATGCTTTAGCCGACGTCACGGTAGTGTCGCACGATGGACCGCACGAAATGGTCGCGGCGGAAACAATTCGGGCTTTGATGTCCTATTTGAACGTTCCGCCCGGCCCATAGGCGAGTCGTCTGCGTCATCCAGATGCGGCGAGCTAGTGGAGTTGCACGAGGGCTCCATTCGCTTCAGTCCACCCGGTAGCTGGGGCTTTGACCTCAGGATTTAGGCTTAGGTGACGAGCAATCCACAACCACGCCTGTGAGTGCCGAGAGTGAACCTGAGCGGGGCAATAATTTGTCCTGCAGAAATCTCCCTCTGCACCAGAAATTGCGGGACGGCCCACTCAGATGCTGGGTGCCGCCTGGAGGAATTCGCCAGAAACTGCTCGGAGGCGGCGCGTCGGCGGGTCGTGTCCCTACAGGTGGTGTAGCTCGTAGCGAAGCCGCTCGCGAGCGCGCCCTAAACAGCGCGGTAGTGAGCGGGCGGCGAAGCGGTGGTCATCGATGTTCTCCGGTAGGGTCGGGTTGCTGACACCAACCTGATTCGAAGGAACCACCGATGACCGACCACATGATGAACCTGCGTGCGCTCGTGGAGAAGTCCCCCGGTGCCGGTTATGGCGAGAAGAACCCGCTGCGGACGGCCCAGCGCAACGGCTACCGCGAGCGGGATTGGGAGACGGGCGCCGGAACTGTCGAGTTGCGCATTCCGAAGCTCAGGAAGGGCTCTTACTTTCCAGGCTTCCTGGAGCCGCGGCGCATGGCCGAGAAGGCGCTGACGGCGGTCATCCAGGAAGCCTATGTGCAGGGAATCTCGACCCGCTCGGTCGACGATCTGGTCAAGGCCATGGGTATGAGCGGCATCTCCAAGAGCCAGGTCAGCCGGCTGTGGGAAGAGATTGATGGCAAGGTCAAGGCCTTCCTCGAGCGGCCGATCGAGGGCGACTGGCCATATCTGTGGATCGATGCCACCTACCTAAAGGTCCGCCGCGGCGGCCGCATCGTCTCCGTCGCCGTGATCATCGCCGTCGGTGTCAACAGCGACGGTCGCCGCGAGGTGCTGGGCATGGAGGTCGGCACCTCCGAGGCCGAGCCGATCTGGACCGAGTTCCTACGCAAACTGACCCGCCGTGGCCTCAGAGGCGTCAAGCTGGTCGTCTCCGACGCCCACGAAGGCCTGAAGGCCGCCGTCACCAAGGTGCTCAGCGCGACCTGGCAGCGCTGCCGGGTGGGGTTGTTGAAGAACCAATCGTCGGCGGAGCTATGCGGAAGCCGGCGTCGGCCGTTGCCGTTTTGATTATCGTGCCGGTCATCGCGGCGACGGCGTCGAGACGACTGAGTATGACTTGCCCCTCATTAATCTCGCCTTGGTGACCTCCACATCTAAAATTACGCCGCATGCATCATCCACCACAGCATGTTGCTTGTAGGCTGGCTCCAGTCTCCGATTACGCCCGTTGGTCGCCATAGACGCGTCAGGGTCGGTGACGCAGACTTTCTTTTATTTGCCTGTTTTGCGGCTTTTTCGTTCGCTCTCAGCGGCTTCGTTGGCGTCAGTGACCGCATCTATATGGCGGACCGCCAGACTTTCCCAACTGACGTTGGCCCGGATAAGTGAGGCGTCGACATGAACGATCTGGCTGTCCAACGCGCCAGATACATGACGCTGGAAACCATCAGCCAGATGAGCGATGATCCGCTCATCAGCTTGCTAGCCGTAGCGCGCTGATCATCCCGGCCCATGCCGGAGAACGCGGCGACCAAAGCCGCCACCTACACCACTCCCTGGACATGATCCGTCGGCGACACAAAGGGCGCGCCGTCTCTGCTTCCAAAGACAAGAGCAGAGGCTCCCGACAAGTAAGAGCACTGTGCGTCGTCGGGCTCTATTGAGTCAATGCGCACGGATGGCCTTCGCCGCCAGCGAAAGAAGTTCGATTGCCGCGGCTTTTAGCTTCTCCTCAACTTCCGTGAAGGGCAGGCTGGTATCACCCGGCACCTGAGTTTTCACACGTACTGAATGGCCGGCAACACCCGTCCCAGGCGCCGCGTGGTCTGTCCAAGTAGCGTCGAGCTCTCCAACGAACACCTTTTCATCTTCAAAGTATGCAATGTTGGTGACTTCCACCCATTCGAGTTGCATCGGCCTCTCCCAAAAATCGCGCCTCTCCTACCTACAGCAGATTGGCGCAATGGCATCTACCCGCAAAGGTGCGAGTTGCCCTGGCTCAAGGAGAAAGGCGTTGCGCCACCCTTCACAACACCTGCATCCTGTTACCTTCAAGCAGCCGGATCAGGCCATCGGACTGCATAGAGGGCGTTCACGACCTTGTCCTGACTGAATGACCGCTCTATGACCAGAGACGGCCATGACTTCTGCATGTCGGAGCGGGAAGGAGCGTTTACCTAGCACCAATGGAATAACTGCGTTCCGCAGATGATTTGCCAACGACGTACCCGATTGCGAAGGCAAGGGCCCCAATAGTAAGGACCACGCTGGTGGCGGTGTGTGGATGATTTGCAGCACCCGTTGCCAGTGCAGTTGTCTCATGCCTACAACGTCAGTTGCTGCCCTTGCAACTTTACCCATAACTTCCGGTGGGTCGGAAAGCGCGCACGAATTCTCCGGTGGGCAGCGCCAGCGTAGCCGACATGTTTGCCGAGAGTTAAGAAGCGTGAGGATCAGCCCGCCGCCGACTTCGACCATTCCAATGATCGGGTGAAACAGGAAGCAAATGACCACATAAAAGGGGAGCCAGGGCAGGTCGAAGAGCGCGGACGGTCCAGTGCCGGAAAGGTATGACCGGACCTGATCGAAATCGCGCAGGCCCTGAAGGCTATCCCCCCGCGTCTTGAGATTCAGCGGTGCCTTGACGAGCGCTCGATAGATGCGGCCGCTGAGGCTCTCGTCGAGCGCGCCGGCGATACGAACGAGCATCCGGTTCCGGATCAGCTCAAATATCCCCTGGAATCCATAGAGAAGCAGTGCGAGGAGACAGAGGGCGATGAGCGAAGGAATACTCCGGCTCGGCAGCACGCGGTCATAAACCTCGAGCATGAAGAAGGAGCCGGTGAGATAGAGAATGTTGACGAGTGCGCTTGTAACGCCGACTCCGATGAAGGCCGTTCGGCAGTCGCGTAGGGCGGAGGCGGGATTGGCGCTCCTGTTGCTCGATGTTGCTGCAAAGTCTGTCACTAATGTCACCCCACGGGATAAGCGGCCGCACTTAGCCTTACCGCGCTCTTCGGCGGCAAAAAAAGCAACGCCATTACCAGCGCCAGAGCACGAGAAGGCTCGCTTTGTGGCATAACGAGGTGCGGAATTTAACGCCACACTGCCCTTGAGGACTCTAGGCAATTCAACAGAGCCATGAGACGTGGAAGCAAATATCTGACCGTACAGCCTTAGCGGCCGGCCGATTCCTTGCACAAGAGAAAGACGCGGGATGAACTCAATCAACATGCCGACTGCATCTGCGGAAACACAAAACGCGCCGCCGCTCGACAAAGACGGATGGCGTCGGAACCGGCAGCGAAGGCTGCCGGTTCCTCAAACCATCTAAGTCACTCAGAGATGCCACCAGTCTGATGAGGGCTCTGAACTCGCGACGGTTTAGGCGATGGGGTGGAAGCCGGGCTCTTCCGGCCCACTGACGTTGAGAACCCAAGTGTTCTGGCTGGCGCCGGGCTTAGGTACATTCACTTCCTCGCCATTAGCTCCAGCATACATTGTCATCGAGGGTCTCCTTTTTAGTGCTTCTACCCCGCCCAAAAGCCGCTCTAGCATTGGTAAGCATCTGCAAGCCAATCCATATTTTGCATAGAGCGAATTCAACCTATGAATGAGAACGTCCGGAAGATCTTCGCTGGCGGCTTCCACAGGGGCCCGAGGACCGAACTGAAGATCGTAGTCCTGAGCTATGACTCGTTACCGATCTGGACGCTCCGCGGGGCGCGCAAAGGACCTACGAAACGCCGCAAAACTGCGCGTCTGGGAAAGCCCGAGAGGGGTCAGGCCGCAGACCCGTTCCAAGCTCACTCGAAGACTAGTTAAAATACAAGCGTCCGATGAACTCGATGTGTCGAGCGGCATTACCTTTGCCTGCTATGGCGTTGATCAATCCAGCTCGATGTGACGCGATCGCCATCATTCTATCGAGGCGGGTGATCCAAGAGGCAATGTTAGGGGTGCGGCTACCGAGATAGGCGAGAACCTGATGGGTCTAAATAACGCTGTGGATGTCGCTGCTATGCGACTTTCCGCTCCTGGAATAACTCCTTGAGGGCAAGTTCCAAGTTGCGGCGGTTTTGGTTGGCACGGCTATTGCAGAGATCTTGCTTGACCGTTTGCTGCTCAAAAGCCTGTGCAAGAATTCTACATTGTTAGCGACGGAAAAATGGGGTGCGTCTGCTATCGGCTTCATATGACCACAGCTACCAAGCGGTCGACTCCAACGCGTTACGACGCTCGCCGGAGTCTCTGGACCCAACAGCCTTTTTCGCAAGAGCAAGCGTGAAAAACAAGTTCTCGACTGCGATCGAGGAGGAAGTCTTGGAACAGAAACTTGAAGGCAAGGTAGCGCTTATAACAGGCGCAAGTTCAGGTATCGGCCGGGCGACTGCGCTGGCCCTTGGAAGACACGGTGTGAAGCTCGCGCTCGTCGGCCGTTCTGCCGAAAGGCTCGAGCAGGTCGCGAATAAATCAGCCAGCGAAACGCTTGTTTTGTCGACTGATCTATCCGCTCCGGGATCCGTCAAACATGTCGTCGATGCGACGACAGAGCGATTTGGGCGGATTGACATATTGCTTCCTAACGCGGGCATCTATATCCCTGGGGAGGTTGCTGAAGGCGATCCTAACGCTTGGGACAAGTTAATCGCTATCAATGTCAGTGCGGTCTTCCGTCTGGCTCGCGCTGTATTGCCGAGCATGATAAAGCAAGCAAGTGGGCAATTTATCGTTACATCATCCGTAGCCGGCCACCAGGCCCTCGTGGGAGAGCCGATCTATTCTGCTTCAAAACATGCGATCCAGGCTTTTGTGCATGGCTTGCGGCGGCAGACGATGGAACATAATATTCGCGTCGGTTCAGTGGCGCCTGGTATTGTGCTGAATGAGCTCTGGGGCTACACCGACTCCGTGGCTGTTGATGCCAAGGTGGAGGCGCGAGAGGGCCTCCGATCGGAAGACGTGGCTGACGCAGTGATCTATATGCTGACGCGACCCGCCAACGTCACCATTCGCGACTTGGTGATCTTACCTCAGCTCCAGGATATCTGAACGCTGCCGTAGACGTCTAACAGGCTGCTGAAAAAGACTCTGGCGCACAGACTCTTGTCGTGATTCACTCGCTTCATGGCGATTTGGAGCTGATGGATGCGCGGCGGCGATGTAAGGACGGGTGAACTCTTCAGCTATGTCGATCTGGAGGATCGTGTTCGAAAAGATCATCCTCTACGGTCCATCCGGCAGATCGTGAACGAAGCGCTCGTTTCACTGGAACGAGATTTTGCGGCGCTTTATTCACCGATCGGACGGCCGTCGATCGCGCCTGAAAAGCTTCTACGTGCCATGCTTTTGCAGGCCTTCTATTCGATCCGTTCAGAGCGACTGCTGATGGAACGGTTGGAATACGATCTTCTCTTCCGCTGGTTCGTCGACATCGGCATTGACGATCCCTCTTGGGACCACTCGGTGTTTTCGAAGAACCGAGACCGGTTGCTTGATGGTGACATCGCTGCAAAGTTCCTGGGTGCAATCCTATCTCAGCCCAAAGTAAAGCGGCTGCTGTCAACGTACCACTTCTCTGTCGATGGCACGCTGATCGAAGCCTGGGCGTCGATCAAGAGCTTCAAGCCGAAGGGAGGTTCGGGTGAACCACCGTCGGATGCCGGCGGTCGAAATGTGGAAGCCGACTTCCATGGCGAAAAGCGTTCCAACGAGACGCATGCATCAACGACCGATCCGGATGCAAGGCTATATAGGAAGGGAAAAGGCAAGGAGGCCAAGCTGTGCTTCATGGGGCATGGGTTGATGGAAAACCACCATGGTCTTCTGGTGAATGCCTATTTGACAGAGGCCAGCGGTTATACCGAACGCATCGCGGCTCTTCACATGGTCGAACCTTTCTGCAGCCGGCCACAGGCAATCACGCTGGGTGCCGACAAGGCCTATGACACGAAAGACTTCGTCAAAGATTTGCGGTCGATGAAGGTGACGCCGCACGTGGCGCAGAACGTCAATGGTCGCCGCTCGGCCATTGATGCGCGCACGACGCGCCATTCGGGTTATGGGGTCAGCTTGCGCATCCGCAAGCGCATCGAGGAGGCGTTCGGCTGGATCAAGACCGTCGCGGGGCAGGACAAGACAAAGTTCCGTGGCCGCGATCGCGTCGGATGGGCCTTTACCTTCACGGCCGCCGCCTACAATCTGGTGCGGCTTCCGAAGCTCATGACGGAGACAGGCTGATGGCCAGAGTGTCTCCCTTCGCAATGGCTTTTGCCGGTCGTTGGCGCATCGTCGAGATGGACAACTGGGACAACGACGTCCTCGATCTCGTCGAAGAGGCGCATTTGACATTCCACGGCGCGGCAGACGGCGAAATTGCCTTCGTCGCGCTCAAGGGCTTCCTCGATGTCCGCTACGGCGCACGCGACGGATCAGCCTGTGCAGAGTTCTCATGGGAAGGACAAGACGAGAGCGACCCGGTTTGTGGTCGCGGATGGGCAGCTCTCGGCTCCGCCGGACGCCTTGTCGGGCACTTCTACGTCCACAACGGAGAAGATTCAGGCTTCGTCTGCGAACGCGACTGACTTCTTCAACAGCCTGCTAATGGTGCTCGGGCCAACTTCTAAAAGGCCGAAGCACTCGGGCTAACATCCCAAAGCAGAGCTTCAGCTTCAGTCCTTGTGGCTCTCGGCAGAAGTCAAGCTGGTCGTGTCAAACACATGCATGGCTCTTATAGCCGCCACGGCCATGCTTCCGACATTTGTCCTACCGCCTCAAACTCTCGGCGACAGGATTCTGTCAATTCTGTTTGAGAGTCTACACTCCCACTGAGTTAGAGCGATCGATTTCTGGTCGCCGCGCCGCAATCGGATTGTGCGAGCCCACAGGGTTATAACCGCAAAATGAAGGTCTTAAGACGAATAGGCTGGTTTGATGTGGCCTGCATCTTGCTTTCGATTTCGAGCATGCAGCGATACACGGGAGCGACATGAGCAACTCAAGCGTTAAGCCGACGGAAATGTTCCGCCATTTTTCGTTGGGGGTTGGACCTATGTCAAAAAACACGGTGCAGGCTTGCGGTAGAATTGCGAACCGCCACGGCATTCCTTTGATGTTGATTGCCAGCAGACGCCAGGTTGAAAGTAAGAAGCTGGGCGGTGGATATGTGGAGAATTGGACCACGCGTGAGTTTTGTGAATACGTTCGGAAAGAGTGTCCGCCGAATTCGTTGCTTATTTGCCGTGACCACGGGGGTCCCTGGCAACATCCAAGTGAGACGGAGCTCGACGACGAGAGTGCTATGAAATCTTCCCTAGCGTCATTCGAAGAGGATATCCGATCGGGATTCCAGTTAGTTCATATTGACACCAGCCTCGAGCGAAGGGGAGTTGCACAAACAAAAAAAGCGTTGCAAAGGCTGGTGGAGTTATACGCGCATTGTCATGATTTCGCGAGGGCGCTTGGCAGATCGGTTCACTTTGAGATCGGGTTCGAAGATCAAAGTGTCGACACAGATTATCCCCCTGAATTTTCCGACAAGCTGCATGATGTTCTAAAGAACCTGACTGACCGCAAACTACCGTTGCCATTGTTTGTTGTCGCTCAGACAGGCACGAAAATCCTCGAAACAGAAAATGTGGGAGCGATCAAATCGGCTCCCCTTGCGGTCCGACACTCAATCGAGCAGCTTGCAAAGAGTTGCAGCGAGCAGGGCGTCGCGTTAAAGGCCCACAACGCGGACTATTTGCCGACGGAGAAAATCTCAATGCTTAAGCGCTGTGGGGTCTCCTCGATGAACATTGCGCCGGAGCTAGGAGTTGCCGAAACGCGAGCGCTCGTAGCCGTCCTTAAAGAGTTTAATTTGAATGCTCAGCTGGAGCGGTTCTTGCAAATAGCCTTCGAATCGCTTGCTTGGAAGAAGTGGATGAAGCCGAACTCCCAAGCCTCGGATGCAGATCGTGCGATCATTGCAGGCCATTACGTATTTGGCACTGAAGAATGTCGAGCTATCAAGGACGCCGCTGAGTCAGCATGCTGCAGGATAGGAAAAACATTGGACCGACTTTTGCAGAGTAAGGTCGAAGAATCGGTCGAGCGATACGTCCTCGCGTCGGTCGGAAATGTAGGTGCTAAACATGATTGACAGTTACCTCCATGAGATCTTTTCCGGTGCACCAGGCCCAGGCCGCAGTGCTTTGAGCGCGGCCAAAATTGAGCACGTGACCACGGCCAAAAAGGTCACTAAGCGATGGGGCGAGGAGCGTTGGCTCATAGCTGAAGGAGCCCCCTTTGGATTTAAGGTCATCAACATTAGGGCTGGTCAAAAGACAAGCCTTCAGTACCATGAACGCAAGGAAGAGGCGAACCTAGTTCTGAGAGGAAGCGGCGTGTTCCTCTATGCCAACGCATCAAACGAACCGTTAAAGCAGGCGGATCTTAGCGCTGGTGACATCATCCATATTTTGCCAGGTAAGGTGCACCGCATCCACGCACGGACCGACGTAACACTAATAGAAGTTTCAACACCGGAATTGGATGATGTCATTCGACTTGAAGACGATTGGAACCGCGGCAGCGGTCGCATCGAGTCCGAACATTCTGGGGAGGAGGTTGAACAAGATGGATTTCAAGGTGGCGCGATATGATTATCGCTCGCAGTTCGCTGGCATTGAAGCCGTACTACTGCAGGAAATCAAGGACCTTCTAAACAACGGTCAATACGTCCTTGGAGATGCGGTCTTCGACTTTGAACGGGACTTTGCGGCATACATTGGGACAGAACATGCTGTCGGCGTGAATTCCGGTACGGACGCGTTGATCCTTGCCTTGCATGCGTTGGGAATCGGCCGGGGTGACGAGGTCATTACCGTAACAAACTCCTTCCACGCGACTGCGCTGGCAATTGTTAGAGTTGGGGCGATTCCGGTTCTGGTTGATTGCAGACCGGACACGTTTCTGATCGATCTGGAACAACTCGAAAGAAAAATTTCCGAACGAACGAAAGCTCTCATCGTGGTCCATCTGTTTGGTCAGTCGGTTGATATGGCCGTTGTCCATGACATTGCCAAACGTTACGAATTGCTTGTTGTCGAGGACTGCGCGCAAGCGATCGGCGCTCTATCCGGTGGAAAGAACGTCGGATCAACAAGCGACGCGGGTTGCTGGAGCTTCGCTCCTGCGAAGAATCTAGCTGCGGGCGGCGACGCCGGCGCTGTCACATTGAACAGCACGGAAATTTCGGATCGAATACGCCAATTGCGTCATTTCGGTCAGGCAACTCAAAACGAACATCTTACTCTCGGCTACAATTCCAGGCTCGACACGATCCAGGCTCTGATCCTGAAAAGAAAACTTGCGCGGGTCGCTAAGTGGGGCGCCGCCCGCGCTAAACTGGCATCGGCTTACAAGGAAAGATTGGAAGGTTTGCCGCTCGCATTTCAAGAGGGCGCTAAACCTGCAGAGCACGCCTACCATTTATTCCAGGTCCGAACAGACTCTCGCAATGATCTGCTGTCCCATTTGCGGAAAGATGGTGTTGACGCTGTTATACGATATCCAATCCCAATTCACTTGCAACCTGCTTTCGTTGATTTCGGATACCAGGTGGGTGACTTGCCCGTTGCGGAGGTTTTGGCGGCAGAAACACTTTGCTTGCCACTTCATCCAGCCATGACCGACGATCAGCTTCATCTCGTTTGCGACAGCATCAATTCCTTTTTTTGCTAGCAGACGATCGCTGACAACCACGGCGTCTAGACAGAGGGTTTTCTGCTGCTGGTGACCACTTACCAAGATTTCGATGCCGAGAACATTAGTATAGCTGAACTGTCTAGCGGTCTTGTGCGACATGGACGGCGTATTGGTTAATTCAATCTCACAAATCGAACGTTGCTTGTGTCATTGGGCGTCCAAGCTCAATCTAGATGTTGAACATATCGTAGAGCTCTCACATGGCCGTTGCGACCGCGATGTTGTTCAGCTCGCGGCACCGTAAGGGTCATCCGGGAACGTCTGTTGCCATTCTTTGCGCAAGGGCTGTTTCCGTACGCGAAATTGTGCAACCAAGGATCTGAGAGAAGCATGACTAGCGCCTCCGAGAGACGGCATGTTATGGTGGAGCGAGCGCGCAAGACCGGCTACGTTCCCTCCAAGATAGTTGAGGATGAGTTCGGTGTCGATAGCTCGACAATAAGGCGTGACCTCGCACGGTTGGAAGCAGAAGGTCTTATTATTCGCACCCAGGGAGGTTTTCTTCCCGTCGAACGCAAGGAAAACCACACCTATCCTTATGGACCTCGTCGCCTGGTTCGTCCGTCCGTAAAAAACCAACTTGGCGAATACGCCGCCCACTTGGTGGAAGAAGGTCAGACTGTCTTGATCGATGGCGGCTCAACCATGTGGCATGTGGCAAATCATCTTAAGTCGACCAGGAACCTCACTGTAATTACGAATGATCTGCAAATTGGGTTACTACTCTGCGAGTGGACCAACATTAATCTTCATGTCACAGGAGGTGCGCAAGTCGACGGCTTATATACGCTTGCTGGTCCGGCCACCGTCGAATTCATCGACAGAATACATGTTGACGTTGCGTTCCTCGGCGCCGAAGCAGTGGAGGCGGAGCTGGGACTCAGCGACGTGAATGTAATCGAGGTGCCAGTCAAGCAAGCAATGATAAGGGCAGCAGACTGCGCTGTCCTGGTCGCCGACAGTTCGAAATTTGGCAAAAGGTCGTTCGCGAAAGTCTGCGGGGTCGAGGAGCTCACGCTGATCGTGACGGACGGTCAGGTCACGCCTGAGCAGCGCGGGGCGTTCGGCCGGAAGCTCGAAATTGTCAACGTGAACTGCGAGTGAGGCGTGCATTGTAAGTTCCGTGTCACCAAGCGTGCATTGGAGCTTACAATCTTTCTGTCTTGCGAGGAGGGTCTGAGCGATTTCGAGAACCTTCTGGACCTTCTCTGGCGGCAGGAATGTTGGAAGGCCGGCAAGTCGCCAGCGGCGGATGGACGGCACACAGTCAGCGCGCGCCGTCGAGATGAAGCCCTTCAAATGCAAGTAGCGCAGGAAGGCACGTGCCACTCTGCACATGGCGGCGAGCCCTCTCTCATTCGACAGATATGCCACGAATACATGGACGATCTGCTCGTGCTCTGGATAGATGCGACTGTGTTTGAGCATAAAGGCACTGATCTGTTGTCGGTGAACCCGCAATGTCTCGACAGCTGCAGCTCGAGCGCGAACGAGGTCGCGCACCGCCTCATGGCCCTCATCAGGAACCCACACTGCCGTGAGCTCGCCGGCCCTTAATAGCCGGGCGAGCGCGAGGGCATCTCGACGATTGGTCTTTACTCTGTCGTGAGCGTCCGGTGAGCCGGTTTTGGTTAGGTGGGGAATTCGCGCAAGTTACAACACAGATGATTCATTTGTGACGTAACAGGGTATTTATGGCCAAGGTTGAGATCCTGACGGGTGCCATTCGACATGGTCTCTTGGCACCATTTGAGGATCGCCATGCTGGTCATCTGTAAGCGCGAATTTCTGCACACCTTCTGAAGCTCAGTGCTCTGGTGCATGAAGTGTCCACCAAAATAGGTGGACACCAAATCATGGATGAAGATGCTCCTAAACTGCAGGTGCGGCTTGTTGGTCGCGACGGCCGCCGTCGATATGACCCTGCTTCGCGAGATCAGCTTGTCGCAGCGTGTTTAGAGCCGGGCGTTTCGGTCTCGCGTCTCGCTCTGGAGCACGGCGTCAACGCCAATCTCGTTCGCAAGTGGGTGAAGAGAGCCAGAGAAGATCGTGCTTTGCCTGCGGTCTCGGCGTTCGTTCCGGTTCAGATAGCTGCGGATATGCACTCGTCTTCTGCCAGCGGTCCGCTGACGAAGGCGGAGCCGGTCGGCAAACGATCTCATGCATCCAAGCTGAGCGCGGTGCTGCCGAACGGGGTCAGCCTGACGGTGGAATGCAGCGATGTCGATGGCCTGGCGGCGATCATAGGAGCGTTGGGTCATGTTCAGGCTGGGCGCTGACCTCAAGGTCTATCTCCATCGGGAGCCGATCGACTGTAAGCGTCCGGCGAAGGCATTTTCGCTTGGTCGAGAGGCCGATATTATAGGCCGCGTTTCATCTCGTCTGCCATAACGCGTTCGACCACATCCGGATCGCATTGTTCATCGACGAGAAACTGGCGGATTCCACCATCCCATGTCCGTATGTCGGCGAGGAGATTTTGGAGTTCGTCCACGCCGTTCTCGGTCAGGCCCTTTGTGCCGAATTCGCTGCCGTCGCGGACATAAAGCAATTCGCCTTCGCTGATATTATCCGAGTTGGCGGTCACCTCTTCGATCAACTCGAGGTTCTCGCCGATCATCTCAGCGACCTCTTTGAGGGTATAGATGATCCTTGAGCGTGCCATCACGCAGCCTCGTACCGGTCTTTTGCCGGAGTCCACTGCCACGGGAGCAGTTCCTCAAGTCGATCCTTCGGATGGCTCTGGATCCTGGTCAGGACGTCTGTCAGATAGGTCTCTGGATTGTGGCCATGGAGTTTAGCTGTCTCGATGATGGTCAGGATAGTGGCGATGCGCTCGCCGCCCTTGTCTGATCCAGCAAAGAGCCAATTTTTTCTTCCAATTCCGAGTGGCCTCATAGCGCGCTCAGCTATGTTGTTATCGATTTCGACACGGCCATCGTCAATGTAGACGCTCAATGCTGCCCATCGCGAGAGAGCGTATCGCATCGCTTCGGCAAGCTTCTGTTTCTGCGGCAGCGTCGAAAGCGCCGTTTCAATCCAGGCCTTGAGGTCCGCCAGAATGGTCTGGCGTGTTGCTGGCGCAGTGTTCGCCTCTCGTCAGCCGACATGCCGCGGATACGATCCTCGATATCGTAGAGGGCACCGATGCGCGACAGAGCCTCGTCGGCGATCGAAGATGGCTTGAGCTTGATCACATCATGGAACTTGCGGCGCACATGCGCCATGCAGGCAGCTTCGATGATCTGGTTGCCGTAAAGCTTGCTATAGCCAGCATACCCGTCCGCATGCATTACGCCGTTGAAGTGAGCGAGGTGTTCAGCCGGATGCACGCCCTTTCGGTCGGGGCTATAGTAATAGGCGATCGCTCCGGGCGTGGGATCCTGGCAGCCGCTGCCATCGAAGACATAGACCCAGACCCTGCCGGTCTTCGTCTTTCCTCGTCCTGGGTCGAGAACATCGACCGGCGTGTCGTCCGTGTGTATTCGATCGATGGCCGCGAGATGGGCTCTGATCAGCGAGATGAGGGGCGAGAGCAGAACGGACACACGGCCAACCCAGTCCGCCATGACAGACCGGGAGATGTCTATCCCCAGCCGGTCGTACATCTCGGACAAATGGTAGAGCGGGATATGATCGTCAAATTTGGCGACCATGATGTGTGCGAGCAGTCCTGGTCCAGGTTTGCCTCGCTCGATCGGCAAGCTCGGCATCTCACCCGATACCATTGTATCGCAGTCCCTACAGACCATGCGCTTCTCGATATGCCGGACGATCTTCACAGAAGCCGGCACATGCTCCATCACCTGGACCACCTTGTCGGCCGCCTTCAGGAAGGACATGCCACCACAAGTCGGGCAACTGCAGGGCGCTGCATACACCCGCTCTTCAGTTGGAAGGCCATCCGGCAGAGGTCTGCGTTTCGGCTTGTCGGGGGCATCGTCCAGATCTGGCAACAGGCCTTTTCCGGAACGAGCATCAGCCTCGGCGCGAGAGGCTTCGATCTCCTCCAGCATCAGTTCGAATTGCTCAATCTTCCGATCGATCTTTTCCGAAGAAGCGCCATGCTGCCGATGGCGGAGCAGTTCCAGCTGCGCACGCAGAAGCCCGATAATGGAGTCTCGTTTGCTGACTTCGGCTACTTGGCTCTCAAGCTTCGCCGCCTGTTCAGCGACGAGCGCGCGCAATGCCAATAGCTCGTCCTGACTGTCCAGCGGCGGTGCTTTCATGCCCAAAAACATAGCCGATTTGCAGCGAAAGCACTAGCGTTTTGCCCCGGATGTCCCTGTAAAATATAGCTTTTAACCCGTGCGGCCAGGGGCGGAAGTCCACGCTGGTCGGCGCCAGTCAATCCCTTCAACAAGCATCGACAACTGCGCCTGCGTCAGATGCGCAACGCCATCTTTCGCCGTCGGCCAAGGAAAGTATCCGCGCTCGAGAATCTTGTAGAATAGGCAGAACCCCTCGCCATCCCACCATAGAAGCTTGATCCGGTCGGCGCGCTTTCCACGGAAGCCGAAGATCGCTCCGGAACCCGGCGCTTCCTTGATCACCGCCTCGACCATAGCGGACAGACCATCGATACCGCGCCGCATATCGGTCACCCCGCAAGCCAAGTAGACCCGCACATTTCCTGTCGGCCCGATCATGCAGCCTCAACACACGCGATCAACGATGACAGC
>NZ_LNCD01000038.1:0-35000 GCF_001542405.1 Rhizobium altiplani | reverse complement strand
AAAGACATGGCTGCCACTACCGATGACATCAGAGCATCCGTCAGCAAGGATATCGCCGCGCTCCAGCAAGAAGTGTCCCGCCTGCAGAAAATGATCTCGGCGCAGGGCGCAGAGGCTTACTATGAGGTGCGTGACCGGGCAGGCAAGGCTTATGAGGACGCCCTTCCCCGCGCGAAAAGCGCGGTAGCGCAGATCCGGGCAGAAGGTGTGGCTGCCGCAGGCGCCGCCCGCGAGCATCCTGCTGCGACGACGACCGCGTTGGCGCTCGCCGGTGCGATCGGCTTTCTAGCCGGCTATCTCTTGGCCGGCAGTCAAGAGCCACCACGTCATTGGTGGCGCTGATATAGTGACAGCGGAAACGCCCCGCATTCATCGCGAGCCGCAGTGATCCGAAGTTTAATGCGGCTCGTAATACTTTGGTCTTAGAAAAACCAAGTTTTGCCGTTACTAGGGCCGCTAGAATAAGAGGGAGGACTATTCGTGGAGTGCAAGGGAGCCCATTTTATAGTCGAAGTCAGCGTTGATGGCGTCAACGGCCGCAGGGCTGTCGGCATCATGAACACGCGTCAAGCTCTCGAACTGCCCGAGTTGCCTTCCCTGTCCTACACCCATCCGGACCCCGCCAAGGCAGCAGCAGGTGTCGTTATCAGCCGTCAGGAACTCGCCGGTTACATGGCCAGCCACTGAGGCTTTCTGCCCTCTCCCCAAGACGAATTGGATGGCGCGCAAAGCGCCATCTCGCTTTTTTCGCTTTCGTCACGCAGCGCTTTGAACCCCTTATTATCCCCGCGTTTTGTCGATGGCTTGCTGGCATCGTGACCCTGTTCATGTCAGAACCTGATCAACGGCAATGACGGGAAGAAACAGTGTGAGGCAGCGGCGCTCACCTCAGAAATCGCGCGAACGCGCCAGACCGAACGGGGAGACATCCGGCAAGCGGGTAACTTTGCCGCGTGCGCTCTCCAAGCTCGGGCACTGTTCGCGCACGCAGGCCGAACGGCTAATCCTGGAAGGTCGCGTGTCGGTCGATGGCCGCAAAGTCACCGATATTTCCGCATGGGTAGACCTGGCATTCGCGAAGATCCGCGTCGACGGTACCGAAGTGGTCGCCGAGGCAAAGATCTACCTGATGCTTAACAAGCCGCGCGGGCTGGTCACGACGCGCGATGATCCCGAGGGCCGGCCGACCGTCTACGACTGCCTCAAGGATTTCGAGGCTCCGCACCTCTCGCCGGTCGGCAGGTTGGACAAGGCGAGCGAAGGCTTGCTGCTTTTTACCAACGATACCGTCTTCGCGCAGGCGCTGCTCGATCCGCTCACCCATGTCACCAAGACCTACCATGTCCAGGTCAACCGGATCATGGACGTGGAGATGCTGGCCCAGATGACCTATGGGGTCCGCCATGATGGCGAAATTCTGAAGGCGACGTCGGCGACGCTGTTGAGGAGCGGCGACAGGAATGCCTGGATCGAGGTCGAACTCGATGAGGGCCGCAACCGCCAGATCCGCCGCATGCTGGAAGCCCTGGATGTCGAATGCCTCCGCCTCGTGCGCGTTGCGATCGGTGGCCTGGCGCTCGGCGAGCTGCCAAAGGGTGCTGTGCGTGCCTTGACGGATGCGGAACTAAGAGAATTGCGCCAGAGTTCCGGCGTGGAAACGGCAAGACGGAATTGAGTGCATGACGGAATTGGCGGCGCACGAGTTTTGGCAGGAGATCCACAGCCCAGGCACCTTTAGAAGCGACGGCGATGTCTCGACGTCCTATATCGCCGAACTGGATGATGGGCGGCAGCTTCGCCTGCCTGTACGCGTGTTGGCAGACGGGCAGCATGCGCTGGCCTCCCTGATCATCAATCAGGCAAGCTTCCAGGTTCTCGATGTCCTGGCTGGATCGCTTGCCGAGAAGCTGGAGCCTTTCGAGGTCGAGGTTGTTGCCGGCCTACCGACCCTTGGCCTGACGCTCGCAGCCGCCGTGGCGCAGAAGCTGGGGCATACACGATATGTGCCGCTCGGAACGTCCCGAAAGTTCTGGTACCGCGACTCCCTGTCCGTGGCGCTCTCCTCGATTACCACCCCCACCCAACAGAAACGTCTTTATATAGATCCACGCATGCTGCCACTGCTGGAGGACCGGCGTGTTGCGCTGATCGACGACGTCATTTCCAGTGGCACTTCGATCGTTTCCGGGCTGCAGCTTCTTGCCGGCTGCGGCATTGAGCCTGTTGCTATCGGTGCCGCCATGCTGCAGTCCCGCCGCTGGTGCGAAACGCTCGATGCCGTCGGACCGCAATGGCGGGAAAAAACAGTCGGCGTCTTTTCTACCCCGATGTTGGAGATGACCGAGACCGGCACCTGGCGCCGGCCCGCAGTCTGAATGCACGGTCGCGTGGAGCGCGGATTGCAATATTTCGCTCTATACAGCGCGAGCCGAACCGCTACAGTCTCGTGATGGATTGAGGTTCGGGGCAAACCATGACGTTCGAGCAAGCATCCTTGCTGATCCTCCTGCTTGCGATGCTCATCCTGTTTTCGTTGGAGCGCTTTCATATCGAAGTGGTCGCGATTGCCGGGCTGCTCGCCGGCTATGCCCTCCGCCTCTATTCCGCCGAACAGATCTTCTCCGGTTTTGCAAGCCCGGTGGTCATCACGGTCGTCGAGATCCTGCTCATCGTACAGGTCCTTGCACGGGCGCAGCTTTTTGATCAGCTCGCGGATTTTTTCGTGCGAGCCAGATTTTCGGATATCGCCGTCATCGCGACATTGTCGGGCGCGACCGGCTTCATCTCCATCTTCATGAACGACATCGGCGCCTTTTCGATCGCCTTGCCGGCGACGCTGCGCGTGAGTGCCCTGCTCTCGATACCCAAACGACAGCTGATTATGCCGATCTCCTTTGCCGCGCTCCTCGGCGGCATCGTCTCGCTGATCGGTACACCGGCGAACATGCTCGTCAGCAACGATTGGGCAAAAGCAAACGGCAACGGCTTTCGACTTTTCGACTTTGCCTATGTCGGGCTACCGGTCGCCGTTGTCGGCATCATCATAACCGCATGGCTTGCACCACGGCTATTTCCGAAAAAGGATGGAGAGGCCCTCTCCGCTGAGCCGGTTTCACCACCGCGACGCAGGATCACCGAAAGACATATCCCACCGGGCTCCTCGCTGATCGGTGCTCGGCTTTCGGACCTGCCGGATCGCTTCTCGCTGCAGCCGCATACGCTCGTGCGTGACGGCAAGTTTGTTTTCGGCACGCCCGACAAATTGGTTGTCGAGGCGGGCGACCTGCTATTGGCCGAAGCAGACGAGACGGTCTTTGATAGGCTTTACTCGTCCGGAACCCTGCTTCCGGAGCGCCACCCGAGCGCAGATTCTGCCGATCTCGATTACGTCGAGGCCGTCGTAATGCCGGAAAGCACGTTGGTCGGCTCGCGGCTACATTCTCTCGAGGTGTTCAGCAGCCGCGATGTTACGATATCGGCACTCTCCATGCGCTCGCCACGGATCGAGGGGCGCTTCGCCGATCTGCAACTGTCGATCGGCGACATTCTGGTCTTGGAGGGCGAGCAAAGGGCGATCGCCGAAGCGCTGGAGGAGTGCGAATGCCTCCCGCTGGCGTCGCAGCCGCCGTCCCGAATGTCCGCATCGTCCTGGCAGCCTTTTGCCATTTTCGCCGCAGGCGTCGCCGCGACGGCCTTCGAACTCGTGACGCCTGATATTGCTTTTGCAGGCGTCGTGCTTGTCCTAGCACTCCTAAATTACCTCAACATTCGCCAGGCGATGGCTGATCTCAACTGGCCGATCATCATCATGCTCGGCGCAATGATCCCGATCGGTTCCGCCGTCGCGACAACTGGCACCGCCCAACTCATCGCGGCGGCGCTGGGTTCCATGGTGTCGCTGGCCGAACCCGCCGTGGGGGTGGCGCTTGTTCTCTTTCTGTCGATGCTCCTGACGCCTTTTGTTAACAACGCGACTGTCGCAATCGTCATGAGCCCCATCGCCGTTGCCTTCGCAGCAGCCGGCCATCATTCTCCATCGGCCTATCTGATCGCCGTCGCCGCGGGCGCCTCGCTGGATTTTCTGACACCCTTCGGCCACCACAACAATACGCTTGCCATGGGGATCGGAAGCTACCGCTTCAGTGACTTTCTGAAGGCCGGCGCGCCTCTGACCGTGCTGAGCTATAGTCTTACCCTACTTCTTATCTATCTCTTCTGGCTTTAGGAGCCGGTTTGCTTGACATCCCCGGCAATGGAACTAGAGCAGGGGAAAAGTTCCCGATCAACGCAGAAGGATGGTCGAGCCCGTGCGAATCCTCTCCGAAGCCCATTTCCCAGAGCTCCCCAATTACTACCGTGGCAAGGTTCGCGAGAACTATGACCTGCCGGATGGGCGCCGCATCATCATCAGCACAGACCGATTGAGTGCGTTCGATCGCATCCTCACCTGCATCCCTTACAAGGGCCAGGTCCTCACGCAGACGGCCCGCTACTGGTTCGAGGCGACGAAGGACATCTGCCCCAACCACGTTCTCGACTATCCCGATCCGAACGTTGTCATCGGCAAGCGTCTCGATATCCTGCCGGTGGAAATCGTCGTTCGCGGTTATCTCGCCGGCACCACGGGGACCTCGATCCTCACTCTTTACAAGAAGGGCGAGCGCGAGATGTACGGCATGCGACTGCCGGACGGCATGCGCGACAACCAGAAACTCCCGACCCCAGTCATCACGCCGACCAGCAAGGAATTCGATGGCGGCCACGACGAACCGTTGACGCCTGCCGAGATCGTCGAGCGCGGGCTCTTGACCAAGGAACAATGGGAAACGCTCTCGCGTTACGCGCTGGCTCTCTTTGCCCGCGGCCAGGAACTTGCGGCCAAGCGCGGGCTCATCCTTGTCGACACCAAATATGAGTTCGGCACGGACGAGAACGGCAACATCATTCTCGCGGACGAAATCCACACACCCGACAGCAGCCGCTACTGGCTTGCCGACAGCTACCAGTCAAGTTTCGAGGCAGGCGCGCGCCCGACAAGCTTCGACAAGGACTTCGTTCGCGCCTGGGTCGCCGAGCGTTGTGATCCTTACAAGGACGAAATACCGGAGATTCCCGTCGAACTGATCCAGCAGACCTCCAAGGTCTACATCAAGGCCTACGAGAGCATCACGGCGCAACGCTTCGTTCCCGACGACAGCTGCGCGACGCCGGTCGAGCGCGTCCGCAAGAATCTGTCCGTCTACTTCTCTTAAAGTCGCGCGATAGAAAGCCTGCAACATTAGCTTGCAGGCTTTCCGTCCTTAGCGCTAGCATCTGGAAAACTGGGGGCCGGCCTCGTGCCGGCAGGGGAATGGATGGCACGCAGGCCAAGACGTAAGGCCGAAGAGACTCGTGAAGACATTCTGTCCATGGCGGAATTGTTGTTCCGCCAACGCGGTTTCGTCGCCGTTTCGATCGCCGACATTGCTGCCGCGCTTGGAATGTCGCCTGCCAACGTCTTCAAGCACTTCCGCTCGAAAGCCGCCCTCGTCGATGCGATCGCTGAACGCCATCTGGGCGATGTAGCTGACCGCTTCGCGACCTTTGACGATGCGCTACCGCCAAATGAGCAGTTGCTGCGCTTTGTCTTGCGCCTGCTGGACAGTCACCTACAGGATATCCAGCAGAACCCCTACATCTTTGAAATGGTCCTGATGACGGTGCAGGCCAAGCTCGAGGCCGGCAATCGATATAGGGAGCGCATCGTCCGGAAACTGGATGAAATCATACGAGCAGGTGTCGCCGAAGGTCGCTATCACTGCAGTAGCGCCGCAGATGCCGCCAACACCGTTGCCGATGTCCTGGCGAGTGTCCTGCATCCCGTTCTGATCGCCCGTGATGATAAGGATACACTTGTCCAGCGCGCAAAGCAGATCGTCATTTTCGTGGATGCCGCACTGCAAAATAGCGCTTGCTAAGTGACGATTCATAACTTACGTCACTTCGTAAAGTCTTTCTTAAATTCGGATCAGTGGCATTTGATTCTGGATCGACGGTCGGCCTTGCTTGTTGAAGAAGGTCACTGGTTCGGACGCCACCGCACAAGGAATTCATTATGATACAGCGCATTTTCCTCGTTTCCTCCGCCCTCGCGATCGGCGGCGTCCTCGCCGCATGCAGCGACAGCGGCAACAAGCAGGGCGCGGCCGGGGCCGCGGGTGCAGCCGCCGCCCAGCAAGCCGCGCCGGTTGGCGTGATATCCCTGACGAAGGCCACCTTCCCCGTCACCACGATCCTGCCTGGCCGGGCCGAGGCTTCGCAGATCGCCGACATTCGCCCGCAGGTGAGCGGCATCATCCGCGAGATCCCCTTCAAGGAAGGTGGCGAAGTCAAGAAGGGCGACGTCCTCTATCAGATCGAAGACGCACCTTACCTGGCAACCGCTGCACAAGCGCGCGCCGCCATTGCCAAGGCCGAAGCCAGCGTTCCCAGCGCGCAAAGTAATTTCGATCGTTACCAGCGCCTAGTCGGCTCGGGCGCGACGCAGATCGAGCTTGAGACCGCACGCACCAACCTTCTGCAGGCGCAGGCCGAGGTCGAATCCGCGAAGGCAGCGCTGACTGCCGCCGAAATCGATGTCGACCACACGAAGATCACTGCGCCGTTTGACGGCGTTATCGACCAGACGGCATACAACGTCGGCAACGTCGTCGCGGCCAACCAGACGGCGGCGCTCACCACCGTGCGCCAGTTGGACCCGGTCTACATTCTATTGACGGAGTCGAGCACCAACCTGCTGCGGCTTCGCGACGCGATCCGCAGCGGCGAGGTCAAGGGCAACGCCGGCAATGCCGCCTTCCGCCTCATCCTCGAAAACGGCAAGGAATATGACCAGAAGGGCACGCTCGACATGTCGAAGTCCGTGGTCAGCGAGACGACCGGGACGTTTATCATCCGCGTGCGCTTCCCGAATCCAGATCACATCATCTTGCCCGGCATGTATGTCCGCGCGACGCTGGAACTCGGCGCGGAGCAAGGCTATGCGCTGCCGCAGCTTGCCACCAGCCGAAATGCAAATGGTGAGCTGACCGCGCAGTTCGTCTCAGCCGACGGCAAGGTCGAAACCCGCATCTTCGAAAACGCATCTCCTTCGAACAACGCCTGGCTTGTGACCGAGGGTATCAAGGACGGCGACCAGCTGATCGTCAGTGGCCTGCAGTCGATTACGGCAGGCATGCCCGTCAAGCCAATGCCGATGAAAATCAATGACAAGGGCATCGTCGTGCCCGCTGATCAGGCCGCATCCGGTGAAGCGCAGAAGCCCGCCGCGAAGTAATTCGCGACGAACCGTGATCAGAGCCGCACAGGAACAGTAAGCCAATGGCCAAGTTTTTCATCCGACGCCCGATCTTTGCTTGGGTCATCGCGATTACGATCATGCTCGCGGGCCTGCTCGCGATCTTTACGCTCTCGATTTCGCAATACCCCGATATCGCGCCGACGACGGTGCGGATCAACGCGACCTATCGCGGAGCGAGTGCCGAAACGGTCGAGAAATCGGTGACGACCATCATCGAAGACGGCATGACCGGCCTCGACGACCTGACTTACATGACCTCGACCTCGTCGACCGGCTCTGCCAGCATCTCGCTGACGTTCGGCACCAGTGCCGACCCCGACATCGCGCAGGTTCAGGTCCAGAACAAGCTCCAGCTCGTGCAGTCCAAGCTGCCGGGCGATGTCATTGACGCCGGCATCAGCGTCACCCGCTCGACGTCGAGCATCCTGCTCGTCGGCTCGCTCGTTTCGACCGACGGCAAGCGCAGTTCCGTCGACCTCGGCAACATCATGTCGACGTCCATCGAAGATCAGATCCAGCGGTTGGAAGGCGTCGGCAGCATCAATATCTTCGGCTCCGGCTACGCCATGCGCGTCTGGCTCGATCCGTACAAGCTGCTGAAGTACCAATTGACGACAGGCGACGTGACCTCCGCAATCGAAGCACAGAACACCCAGGTTTCCGTTGGATCGCTTGGCGCCCAGCCATCAGTTGAAGGCCAGCAGCTCAACGTGACCATTACGGCGCAGAGCCAGCTCACTACCGTTTCCGACTTCGAGCACATCATTCTGAAGGTCGAAAAGGACGGTTCCACCGTGCGCCTCAGCGACGTGGCACGCATCGAGATCGGCCAGGAGAGCTATGGCGGCTCCTCCCGCTACAACGGTCAGCCATCGAGCGGTTTTGCCGTCAACCTCGCCATCGGCGCCAACGCCATCGATACTGCCGCCCGCGTACGCTCTGCCCTCGACACCATCAGCCGCGGCCTGCCGGAAGGCGTGGAAATCACCTATCCGTACGACACAACACCGTTCGTCGAGCTGTCGATCGAGAAGGTCGTGCACACGCTGATTGAAGCCATCGTTCTCGTGTTCATCGTGCTGCTGATCTTCCTGCAGAATCTTCGGGCAACGCTTATTCCGACGATCGCCGTGCCGGTGGTTCTGCTCGGGACCTTTGGCATTCTCGCCATGGCGGGATATTCGATCAACACGCTGACAATGTTTGCCATGGTGCTGGCGATCGGCCTCCTCGTCGACGACGCGATCGTCGTCGTCGAGAACGTCGAACGCATCATGACGGAAGAGAAGCTGTCGCCGCTCGAAGCGACCGAGAAGTCGATGGGCGAAATCACCGGCGCGATCGTTGGTATCGCGCTCGTCCTCACCGCCGTCTTTATTCCAATGGCCTTCTTCGGCGGTTCGACCGGCATCATCTATCGTCAGTTCTCCGTGACGATCGTCTCGGCGATGCTGCTTTCTGCACTCGTCGCGATCGTGCTGACGCCAGCGCTTTGCGCGACGATGCTGAAGCCTGTGAGCGAGCACAAAAAGCACCGCATCGGTGACTGGTTCAACCGCAACTTCACGCGTTCGACCAATGGATATGTGAGAACCATCGGGTACCTGCTGAAGCGGCCAATCCGCGTCATGCTCGTCTTCCTTCTTATCGGCGTCGGTTGCGCCTATCTCTTCAATCGCCTGCCAAGCTCGTTCCTTCCTCAGGAAGACCAGGGCGTTCTGCTGACAATCGTCACCACCCCTCCGGGTTCGACGACGCAGCAGACGCAAGCTGTCGTCGAGAAAGTCGAGAAATACTACCGCGAGAACGAGAAGGAAGCCGTCCAGTCCGTCTTCGGCGCGCTTGGTTTCGGCTTCAATGGCTCTGGCCAGAACAGCGCCATCGTTTTCACCAAGCTCAAGGATTTCTCGGAACGCACGGATCCGAACCTGCATGCCCAGGCTGTCGTGACGCGGGCGCTCAAGACCTTCTTCACCTTCCGCGAGGCGCAGGTCTTCGCGCTGCTGCCGCCGGCGATCCAGGGTCTCGGTGTCTCGAGCGGCTTCTCGATGTATCTCGTCGATACCGGCGGCCATGGCACCGATGCGCTGGATGCTGCCTCGAAGCGGCTGATCCAGATGGCCAACACCAGCGGCAAGGTCGTTGCCCTCCGCAGCAACAACAAGGAAGTCGAGCCGCAGATGAAGATCATCATTGACCAGGAGAAGATCGGCGCGATGGGCGTCGATATTTCCGCGGTCAATTCGATGCTCTCGGTGATTTTTACCGGCCGCGACGTGAACGACTTCACGCTGAACGGCGAGATCAAGCCCGTCTACGTGCAGGGTGATGCGCCATTCCGCATGCAGCCTGACGATCTCGATCATTGGTATGCCCGCAACTCGAGCGGGGAGATGGTGCCCTTCTCCGCCTTCACCCGCACAGAATGGGTCAAGGGCGCCCCGACGCTCGCCCGCTTCAACGCAGTAAGCGCCATCCCGCTCGACGGCGCGTCCCCACCGGGCGTAAGCTCGGGTGACGCGATGAACGAAATGGAAGCTTTGACCGCGCAGCTGGGCGGCGGTTACACCGTCGCCTGGCAAGGTATCTCCTACCAGGAACGTTTGTCGGGTTCGCAAGCACCGATGCTCTACGCGATCTCCGTCCTCGTCGTCTTCCTCTGCCTGGCAGCGCTTTACGAAAGCTGGTCGATCCCGTTCTCCGTCATCATGGCCGTACCGGTCGGCGTCCTCGGGGCCCTCACTGCCGCAACGTTCTTCGGCCAGGCGAACGACGTCTACTTCAAAGTCGGCCTGCTTACGACCATAGGTCTTGCCGCGAAAAACGCGATCCTGATCGTGGAGTTTGCGAAGGACAGAATGGAAACGGGAATGGGACTGCTAGAGGCGACACTCGAGGCAGCGCGCCTGCGCCTACGCCCCATCATCATGACATCGCTTGCCTTCATTCTAGGCGTCGTACCGCTTGCAATCGCAACCGGCGCCGGTTCTGCAGCGCAAAACGCGATCGGCATCGGAGTGCTCGGCGGCATGCTCGCAGCAACGGCTCTCGGCATCTTCTTTGTCCCCTCATTCTTCGTTGTCATCCGCCGGATCTTCTCGCGGACGCAAAAAAATGAAGCGTGAGTGTGATATAAATGCACTGTGAGAAGAGGAGACTCGTTGATACATTGCCGCCGACTGCTTCGGGATGGTGTTTCTCGTTTGAGCGAAGCGCGGCCGATAGCGAAGCATGAAGGCTTCTGACAAGAATAGATTTGGTCGAGTTACAGGAAGATTTTTAATGGCATCTTTTCGCTTTGCCTCTCCGGCGCTTCTGCTTTTGCTCGCGGGCTGTGTCAGCGGCCCGGACCATGTTCCTCCGGAGATGCCGCTTCCGGCGAAGTTCAGCGAGGGCGGCGCCAAGAACATAGGCGACGTCTCGACGGCAGCGTGGTGGACGGCTTATCGTGACACCAGGCTGAACGGTCTGGTCGGCGAGGGACTAAACCAGAACCTCTCGGTACAGCAGGCCCTAGAACGCATCAACGCCGCAGCTGGCGGCGTCACCGTGGCCGGCGCCGGTTCGTTGCCGAGCCTGCTGGTCGGTGCCAGCCACACCACGAGCGGCACGATGGGTGAGCGGAGCGTCTCAGGCGGCGCCACCAACATCAGCGCCGGCGAAGCCAACGTCTCCTGGCTACTCGATCTCTTCGGCCAGTATCGCCGCTCCAAGGAAAGCGCACAGGCAAGCCTTGATGCCGCCTATTCCAGCGCCGACGTCGCCAAGCTCACCCTCCTGCAGGATCTGGTGAACTCCTACATCGACCTGCGCTTCTTCCAGGAGCGCCTGGCACTGTCGCGCGCCAACCTGAAGTCGCGCCAGGAAACCTACGAGCTGACCAAGTTCCAGCTCGAAGCCGGCGCCGCCTCACGCCTCGACGTCGTCCAGGCCGAAGGACTGGTGCAGTCGACGCAGGCCGAAATCCCCGGTCTGGAAACCAACATCCGCGTCGCCGCCCACCACATCGCCACGCTGCTCGGCCAGCCGGCCGGCTCACTGCTCGGTGAGCTCCTGAAGGGCGCACCACAGCCGATCTTCCGCGGCGGCATTGCCTCCGGCGTCCCGGCCGACCTGATCCGCAACCGGCCCGACATTCGCGTCGCCGAGCGGAATCTCGCCGCCGCTACCGCCAATATCGGCGTTGCCATCTCGCAGCTCTACCCGACGATCACCCTGTCGGGTTCGATCTCGCCGAGCTATGTCAAGGTGGCCGGCGTCTCGGGCGGCAGCCTGACCAGCTGGTCCTTCGGCCCGACCCTGACGCTGCCGATCTTCGACGGCGGCCGCCTGCGCGCCAATGTCGACATCGCCAAGTCCGATGCCAAGACGCAGTATCTCGCCTGGAAATCGACGGTGCTGAGCGCGGTCGAAGAGGTCGAGAACGCGCTCTCGGCGGTGCGCCGCGACGCCCAGACGGTGGAAGCGCTGCGCGCCCAGGTGAAGACGACGCAGGAAACCCTGGAACTGTCGACCGCCAGCTATAAGGACGGTGCATCTTCGCTGCTCGATGTGCTCGATGCGCAGCGCCAGGTGTCGCTGGCCCAGGCAAGTCTTGCTGCAGCCATCCAGCAGATGGCCAAGGACTATGTCTCCCTCAACGTCGCCATCGGCGGCGGCTACAATCCGGGCGCACCGCGGACCACCGCGCCACCAAAGGCAAGCTGAGCCACATGAGACATCAAGCCCCGCCAACAGCGGGGCTTTTTTATTACTGTCACCGCATCAATACTGACCGCGGCGGCAATTTTGGAATCGACAAGGCCAATGGCGTGATGTACGAAATGATTAAACGATTAATCTACACACGTCGGAAAGCATGCCTCCCACGCGACCTGGACCGAATCTGAGCAGGATTGCAACGTCGCTTGGCGTCTCCGTCGCGACAGTCTCCAATGCGCTCTCGGGCAAGGGACGTGTTTCCGAACATCTGGCTGAGAAAATCAAGGAACATGCGGCCGAACTCGGCTATGTCCCTAGCCAGGCAGGGCGTGCATTGCGTACCGGCCGCAGCGGCGTCCTTGGCCTAGTTCTACCTGATATCGCCAACCCGCTTTTCCCCAAGCTTGCGCAGGCCATCGAATTCGCGGCCAGCGCGGCGGGCTACGGCGTGCTGATCGCCGACTCCCGAGGCGACGTTGCAACGCAGACCGAGGCAATCAACCGACTGATCGAGCGTGGCGTCGAGGGCATGGTGATCATACCGCGCCGGGCCACTCGAATTTCCCGCGCGGCCTGTCCCGTCGCGGTCATTGATACAGCGTCCACGCCGGGCAACACCGTTGCCGCCGATCACATGCAAGGCGGCTGGGCGATCGCCAATCATCTAGCCGAGCTTGGGCACCGGCGTGTCCTTATCATCGGCAACAATCCCGGCTCAAACGTCCAGAACGATCGCGTGGGAGGAATCCGTTCAGGTCTCCGTCCCGGGATGAGTTCGGCAACCCTCTGGATCGAGACGCTGGAACGGCAAAACGGCAGCGGATGCAGCCTCGGCCTCGCTGAGAAAGTGCGTGAGGGCTACACGGCGTTCGCCGCACTGTCAGACCTGCAGGCGCTGCGAGCCCTCACAGAGTTGCAGCGTGACGGCATCGATGTGCCCAGCATGGCGAGCGTTACCGGTTTCGACGATCTCATCTGGTCGCCGGTCATCACGCCATCCCTGACGACGGTGGCGATGGACATGCACACGATCGCGGAGATCGCGATTTCATCGCTACTGCAGACCATCCAGACGCGAGGCAGCCGCGAGGGCGTACTTGTCACGTCCGAGGCCGACCGAGTTCCAATGCAACTGATCGTTCGCCAGTCCTCCGGGCCGGCGGAACCAACACGAATATCCTGACAGGCGGAGAACAGCTGACATGAAGAATGCCCTCATCGCTTCGGCCGCGCTATTGGCGCTGTCGCCACTCGCCGCAAAGGCAGAGGAGAAGACGCTGACGATTTCCGTCTATGCCTTCGCTCAGGATGACTTCAAGACCATCGTCTACGACCCCTTCGAGGCGAAGTGCGGCTGCAAGCTCGTGGTCGAGACCGGCAACAGCGTCGAGCGACTTGCCAAGATGGAGGCCAACAAGGCGAGCCCCGTCATCGACATGGCTGTCGTCTCCATGGCCGATGCCCTTTCAGCCTCGCGCAAGCACCTGATCGACAAGATTGATACTTCGAAGCTCTCCAATTTCGGGAAGCTCTACGACCTCGCCAAGGATCCGAATGGCGACGGCATGAGCGTCGGCTATACCTTCTACGCCACGTCGATCGCCTACCGCTCGGACAAGATGAAGATCGAGTCCTGGGCAGACTTGCTGAAGCCTGAATATGTTGGCCATGTCGCCTTCCCGAACGTCACCACCAACCAGGGCCCTCCGGCGCTCTTCATGCTCGGCCAGGCGCTCGGCAGCGACCACCCGGACCTGAAGGCGCCGATCGAGGCGCTCGGCGAGAAGAAGGACGAGATCGTCACTTTCTATGAGAAGTCCTCGCAGCTCGTGCAGCTGATGCAGCAGGAGGAAATCTGGGCCGCCCCGATCGGCCGTTTTTCCTGGGCAGGCTTCACCAAGCTCGACGTTCCCGTCGCATGGGCAACGCCCAAGGAAGGCCAGACTGGCGGCATGAACGTGATGGTCGTCACCAAGGGCTCGAAGAACCGTGATCTCGCCCTGCAGTTCATGGACTTCTGGCTCTCCACCGAAATCCAGACGAAGCTTGCTGAAAAGCTCGTCGACAGCCCGGCGAACAAGGAGGTCAAGCTCTCCGAAGAAGCCGCCAACAACCTGACCTACGGCGAAGAAACCGCCAAGAGCCTGAAGCTCATCCCGTCAGCAGCCGCGCTCGACAACCGCGCCGCCTGGCTGAAGGAATGGAACGAGAAGGTCGGTCAGTAATTTCCAAGCTGGCTCCCAGGCTTGCGGGAGCCAGCCCTTCCATCCGTCGAAAGTCGCTTCATGTTTCAAAACCGCGCAGAAGCCCTGGCGCTTGCCCTGCCCGCAGCAGTCTTTGCCGCGCTGGTCTTCCTGCTGCCCGTTGTCGTCCTCCTCTCCGAAGGCTTCCGCATCGACGGCAGCTGGACTCTCAGCGCCTATACCGGCTTCTTTTCCGAGTCGCTGAACCGTACTGTCTTTTTGCGGACCTTCCGCTTAGGGCTTGAGGTGACAGCGGTTTCGGCTGTCACCGGCTATGCCGCCGCCTTCGCAATCGTCAACCTGCCGCCGAAGGGCAAGGGCCGGGTGATCGGCCTCGTCACCTTGCCGCTGATGATCTCGCCGGTTGCCCGCACCTATGCCTGGATCGTCATCCTCGGCCGCACCGGCATCGTCAACCAGGCCATCCAGGGCCTCGGCCTCAGCGACGGCCCGCTGCGCCTGCTTTTCACCGAAACCGCGGTCTTCATCGGTCTTCTGCAGCTCTTCCTGCCGCTGATGATCCTGTCGCTGATCAGCGCCCTCGAGAACATGCCGACGGACGCCATTTCCGCCGCCCGCGTGCTCGGTGCCAACTGGTTCCAGGTGTTCTGGAAGGTGATCCTGCCGCTCACCCGCGAAGGCCTCGTCGTCGGCGGCACGCTCGTCTTCACCGGATCGCTTACCGCCTACATTACGCCTGCCGTGCTTGGCGGCTCGAAGGTGCTGATGCTGGAAACGCTGCTCTATCAGCAGGTGTCGGTGGCCAACAACTTCGTCTCGGCAAGCGTCATCGCCTTCATGCTGATCGTCATGAGCTTTGCCGCCAACATCCTGCTCAAGCGCCTTGCCACGGCGAGGAACAAGCGATGACCGCCCGTATTCTCTCTCCGCTGGTTCTCGGCCTTTTGCTGATCTTCCTGATCGGCCCGTTCCTGATCATCATCGCCGCATCGCTCTCGGCTGGCGACACACTCGCCTTCCCGCCGCAGGGACTTTCCCTGAAATGGGTCGCCAAGGTCTTCACCATCGACAGCTTCCGCGAGAGCTTCGCCATGTCGATGTTCCTTGCCGTCTTCGGCACGATGACAGCGCTCGTGCTCGGCATTCCCGCCGCCTACGCGCTGTCGCGCTACAAGTTGCCCTTCGGCGAAACGGTGCGCACCATCGTCTCGCTGCCAATCATCGTACCCGGCATCATCGTCGGTCTGGCCCTGCTGCGCTATCTCGTGGTGCCCTTCGGCTTCAACATCACGCTGGCCCTGTTCATGGCGCACACGGCGCTCGTGCTGCCCTACGCCGTGCGCGTCGTGTCAGCCAGCCTCAACAACCTGCGCTCGGATATGGAAGAAGCTGCCGTCCTGCTCGGTTCCTCACGCGTTGGCGCCTTCTTCCGCGTCGTCATGCCAAATATCCGCGGCGGCATCCTGGCGGCCTTCGTCCTTGGCTTCGTGACGAGCTTCAATCAGGTTCCGGTCTCGCTCTTCCTCTCCGGTCCGGGCGTCCGCACCCTGCCGATCGACATGCTGGGCTACATGGAGACCACGTACGATCCGTCGATCGCGGCTCTCTCCTCGCTGCTTGCCTTCCTTTCCATCGGCATCGTCTTCCTTGCCGAACGCTTCCTGGGATTCTCTCGTTATGTCTGACGCCTATCTCAAACTCGACAAGCTGACGCTTGCCTACGGCGATACGGTCGCGGTAAAGGATCTGGATCTTACGATCAGGAAAGGTGAACTCGTCGCCCTCCTCGGCCCCTCCGGCTGCGGCAAGACCACGACGATGCGCTCCATCGCCGGCCTGCTGAACCCGAGTTCCGGCCGCATCACCCTCGACGGGTCGGACATCACCCGCGTTTCCGCCAACAAGCGCAATGTCGGGCTCGTCTTCCAGTCCTACGCCCTCTTCCCGCATCTGACGGTCTACGAGAACGTCGCCTTCGGCTTGCGCCTGAAGGGCATCGGCGGCAAGGATCTCGATGGCAAGGTCAGCGCCGGCATCAAATCAGTCGGCCTTGCCAAGTTTGCAGATCGCAAACCCGCCGAACTCTCCGGCGGCCAGCAGCAGCGTGTGGCCCTTGCCCGTTCCATGGTCATGGAGCCGAAAGTTCTCTTGCTCGATGAGCCCCTTTCCAATCTCGACGCCCGCCTGCGCCTCGAAATGCGCGCCGAGCTGCAGCGCGTCCAGAAGGAAACCGGCGTCACGATGATCTTCGTCACCCACGATCAGATCGAGGCGCTCGCTCTCGCCGACCGGATCGTGGTGATGCTGAACGGCGGCATCGAGCAGGTCGGTACACCGGAGGAAATCTACAATAAGCCCGTCTCGGCCTTCGTCGCCGATTTCGTCGGCTTCGAAAACGTCTTTGCGCTGGAAAACGGCAAGCTCGCGACATCCACCACATCGGTCGAGCCTTCCGGTCCAGCGCCGCAGGCCGCAAAGGGCCTGGCCTGGCGTCCGCGCATGGTGAACCTTGGTTCAGGTCCTTACCAGGGCACCGTGCGCGGCACCTCGTTTGCCGGCAACACCCGCGAATATCTGCTCGACACGCCGCTTGGCCCCATCAAGGCCGAGGTCGATGCCGAACTGCCGACGCATGCGATCGGCTCGACACTTCCATTCGACCTGCCGCTTGCCGCAGCAGCGCCGCTCTCACGCTACAGGTAACATCATGGGCGTCTGGATCGACACCGACATGGGCTTTGACGATATCGCCGCGATCCTCGTGGTGACACACGCGAAGCTCGACATCGCAGGCGTCTCGCTTGTCTTCGGCAACACGCCGCTGCCGCAGGTGCGCGTCAACGCATCAGGTGCTGCCAAGGCCTTCGGCTGGACTTTCCCGATCCACACCGGCCGTGCCATGCCAGTTCTCGGCTCGCTCGAAACCGCCCAGGCGATCCTCGGCGAAACAGGTATTCCGACATCGGGCCAAGGTCTGCCCGCCGCGCCGGCCTTGCCGGACGGCGATGCATTCGCTGCGCTCTGCCGTTGGCTAGAGACCAATGGCCCGCACCGGATCCTGGCTCTCGGCCCGTTGACCAATCTCGCCGCCCTCGCACTGTCACGCCCGGACCTCGCAGCCCTTATCACCGAACTCACCTGGATGGGAGGCGGCGTCACTGCAGGAAATCACACGGCATCGGCCGAGTTCAACGCGCTGGCCGACCCGGAAGCCCTCGCCATCGTTCTCGCCCATAATCTGCCGCTGCGCATGGTCGATCTCGATCTTTGCCGCAAGGTTATCGCGACTCCTGACGACGTCGGCCCGGTGCGAGACGCCGGTGGCGCCAACGCGCCCCTTATCGCCGATATGCTCGACGGCTACATCGGCATCGGAACCAGCCGCGGCAGACCGGGAATGGCGATCTACGACCCATCAGCCGCAGTCGCCTTCGTCGCACCCGACATCGTTACATTCCGACCGGCGCGCATCGACGCCGAATTGCAGGGTCAACATACGCGTGGCCGCACCGTGGTGGAGACCCGGGCAACGCATGCAACCTTCAACGCCGAATACGCCGTCGATATCGACACTGAAAAGGCCCGCGCCCTGATCCTCGGCGCACTGATCGATGAGGCCGGCCGATGAGCGCCACCGAACGGAAGGATCTCAACGATCCCGCACTTCGCGCCCGTGCCGTCGCCGCCGCGCGCGGTGATGCGCCTTTCGACCTGCTGATCTCGGGCGGACGCCTGCTCGATGTCGTCACCGGCCTGACCCGCGACGCCGACATCGGCGTCGTTGGACCGCTCATCGCAAGCGTCCACGCACCGGGCAGCCGCACCGACGCTGCCAAGACCGTCGACGCAACAGGCAGCATCGTTTCGCCAGGCCTCATCGATACGCACATGCATATCGAAAGCTCGATGGTGACGCCCGCTGCCTATGCGGCAGCCGTCGTTCCGCGCGGCGTGACGACTGTCATCTGGGATCCGCACGAATTTGGCAACGTGCATGGCCTGGACGGCGTGCGCTGGGCAATCGAAGCGTCCCGGTGCCTGCCGCTCCGTACCATTGTTCTCGCGCCTTCCTGCGTTCCTTCCGCTCCGGGGCTTGAAGTCGCCGGCGCCGATTTCGACGCATCGGTCATCGCCGAAATGCTGCGGTGGCCTGGCATCGGCGGTGTAGCCGAGGTCATGAATATGCGCGGCGTGATCGACGGCGATCCCCGCATGACTGATATTGTGAATGCCGGCCTCGCTTCGGAAAAACTCATTTGCGGCCATGCGCGCGGACTTGAATCCGCTGACCTGAACGCCTTCATGGCTGCCGGTGTCAGCTCCGATCACGAATTGACCTCGAGCGCGGACCTGCTGCAAAAGCTGGCCGCCGGGCTGACCATCGAGCTTCGCGGCTCGCATGACCATCTGCTGCAGGAGTTCGTAACCGCGCTCAACGGAATCGGCCATCTGCCATCGACGGTCACGCTCTGCACGGACGACGTCTTCCCCGACGAACTGAAGGACGGCGGAGGCCTTGACGATGTCATCCGACGGCTCGTCCGCTATGGCATGAAACCGGAATGGGCGCTGCGGGCCGCCACCTTCAATGCAGCGCAGCGATTGAATCGTTCGGATCTTGGCTTGATTGCCGCCGGCCGACGCGCCGATATCGTGCTCTTCGAAGACCTCGTTGGTTTCGCCACGAAAGCCGTCATCGCCAATGGCGCAATCGTCTCGACATCGGGCGAAATGAACGCCCAGTTGCGCTCGTTCGATACCGTCGCGCTACAAAATTCGATCAAGCTGACCGCCCTGGAGGAAGATGACTTCAGGGTTCCCGCCACCGGCAAGCGCGTTCGTGTCGCCACGATTGACCGCCCCCGTTTCACGCAATGGGGCGAGGCGGAAACCGGCGTCGACGGCGGCTTCATCGTGCCGCCGGTCGGGAGCACTATGATCGCGGTCGCGCATCGGCACGGCAAGGTCGACGGTCGGCCGCGCGTCGGCTTCCTGACAGGTTGGGGAGAATGGCGCGGAGCCTTCTGCACGACGGTGTCCCACGACAGCCACAACCTCACGGTCTTCGGAGGCAATGCACGCGACATGGCGGTTGCCGCCAACGCGGTGATATCAGCGGGCGGCGGCATGGCTGTCGCCAGAGATGGCCAGATTGAAGCGCTTCTACCCTTGCCGGTGTCCGGCCTGGTCACCGACGCGCCATTGGAAGAAACGGCCGCGTCCTTCCGGGCGATCCGAAAGGCGATTGAAAAGATCGTCGACTGGAAGCCGCCCTATCTCGTCTTCAAGGCCTGCTTCGGCGCAACGCTTGCCTGCAACGTCGGCCCGCATCAGACCGATCGGGGGATCGCCGACGTCCTGACAGGCCAAGTGCTCGAAAGCCCAGTGATCGAGACCCTCGAGCACGAGGAGTAGCAGCAGCTGGGCTTGTGCCCCAGCTGCGGTCGGCTAAGTCATCGAGGTCCGCGAACCACCGATTAAAGTGCGGCCTTCAGCTCGCGCTCGACCAGCGTTGTCCAAAAGGCCGCGCCGTAGCCAATCGCATGATCATTGAAGTCATACGCGGTGTTGTGATGCAGGGCGCCATCGACGGCAGGACCGTTCCCGAGCCAGACGTAACATCCCGGCGCATTCTGGCCGAAGAACGCGAAATCATCGCCTGCCGTCGAGGGCGGGAAACTCGTGCGCACCTTCCCCTCGAAGACCGCCTTAGCGGCGCCGAGCGCACGCGCGGTCGCGTCGCTGTCGTTGACCACGGGCGGAATGCGTCGTTCGAACTGGTAGTCGACCGCAATGCCGAACATCGCCGCCGTGCCATTCGCAAGCCGGCCGATCTCTTCCTCGAGTTGATCGCGAACTTCAGGCGAATAGGCCCGGGCGGTGCCGCCGATCTCGACGATATCGGGTATGACGTTCAACGCCTTGGGGTCGCCGGCCTGCAGCGAGCAAGCGCTAACGACGGCCGGCTGCAGCGGATCGACGACGCGCCCGACAATCGTCTGCAATGAGGTCAGGAAGGTGCCGGCAGCCGTGATCGGATCCTTGCCGAGATGCGGCTTAGCGCCGTGCGTCCCGGTGCCCCGGAAGGTCACGCGCCAACTGTCTGACGATGCCAATTGAGGGCCTTCGACTACAGCGATCTCATCGACGGCAAGGCCCGGCATATTGTGAAGCCCGTAGACGGCATCGCAGGGGAAGAGTTCGAACAGACCCTCCTCGACCATCCTGCGCGCGCCGCCCCTCCCCTCCTCGGCCGGCTGGAAGATGAAATGCACGGTTCCGGAGAAGTCAAGCGTTGCCGCCAGATATCGTGCCGCGCCGAGCAGCATTGTTGTATGCCCGTCATGTCCGCAGGCATGCATCTTGCCAGTAAATTTTGACTTATACGAACGATCCGCCATCTCCGGCATCGCAAGCGCATCCATATCCGCCCGCAACCCGATTGTCCGCGTGCCATTGCCGATCTGCAGCGTACCGACAACGCCGGTGCCGCCGAGGCCGCGATGCACCTTGATGCCTGCGTCTTCGAGCAACTGCGCGACGATGTCGCTCGTGCGCTCCTCCTCGAAGCCAAGCTCTGGATGGGCATGCAGGTCGCGACGCAGTCCGGTCAGGAAGGGCAGATCGGTCTCGATCCGGGCAGGAATGGGCATGGGCCTTGGATGTCCTGTAAATACAAGCGGGCGCCAGAACAGCGCCCGTCACAGTCCATCCGTTATTTAACAATTGCCCTAGGAATTCAACCTTCTCAACCGGCTCAAACGACGGTCTCCCCGCCGTCGACCACGAGGATCTGCCCAGTCATGTAAGAGGAGCGGTCCGACACGAGGAAGAGGATCGGCTCGGCGATCTCCGACACGTCGGCCCATCGTCCAAGCGGCACCTTCTCAGCGATATAGGCTTCGATCGCCTCACGCCCGCCCATCTGGGCAATGAAGGGTTCGTTGAAGGGCGTGTCCACCCAGCCGGGGCAAAGCGCATTCACGCGGATGCCGAACCTGGCATAGTCGCCCGCCATCTGCCGCGTCATGGCGATGACGGCGTGCTTGGTCGTCGTATAGGCGATCATCTCGCGATCGTAGAGCACGCCCGATGAGGATGAGGTGTTGAGAATGACGCCTTTGCCCGTCTTCTTCATGACAGGCACGACGAAGCGCGCGGCCATGAAATGTGCGCGGACATTCAAGCTCCAGGACTTGTCAAAACCGTCGATCGCGACCTGCTCCAGATCGCCGGCGACCTGCGCGCCGGCATGGTTGTGAAGGATGTCGATGCGGCCATGATGTTCGGCAATCGCGGCAATGCCTGCTTCCAGCGCCTTGTCGTCGGTGACATCAAGCACCATGCTTTCGGCGCTGCCGCCAAACCTACGGATCCGGCTGACGGTCTCCTCGGCATTCATGAAGTCGATGTCGGCGACGACGACATGGGCGCCCTGTTTCGCCATGACGAGCGCGCCGGCCTGACCGATGCCGGACCCGGCACCGGTGACGATTGCAACACGGTTCTTGAGGATCATGGTGTTTCCCAATTAGGTTGTTGTTGTCCTTTCGCGCATAAGGAAACGCGCGATGAGAATGAGGGCAAGCGATGCGATGAGCACCATCGTGGCGATTGCGTTGATCTCGGGCGTCACGCCGCGACGGATCGAGGCAAAGACGTAGATCGGCAGCGTCGTGTTCGACCCGGCGACGAAGAACGCGATGATGAAGTCATCGAAGGAGAAGGTGAAAGCGAGCAGGAAACCGGCCAGGATCGACGGCAGGATCTGCGGCAGCACGATCTGGCGAAAGGTCGTCAGCGGCGTCGCGTAGAGATCACTCGACGCTTCGACGATATCGCGCCCGAGGCTGGCGATGCGCGCCTTTACGATCATCGTCACCAGGGCCATGGTAAAAAGCCCATGTGCGGCGATGATCGAACCGTAGCCGAGCGTCAGCTTTGGCGGTTGATTGCCGGGCCAAATCGCTGCCAGTGCCGGATTGATGAAACCGAAGACTTCAACCAGGGCAACCAGCGTCGCGATGCCGATCACAACCCCCGGAACGACGATAGCTGCGGCAAACAGGCCATCGAACACGGCCCGTGTCTTGGCGCCAAGCCGCTCCATGCCGAGCGCGGCCATGGTGCCGAAGATCGCCGCTAGTGCAGCGCTGGTCAGGGCTATGATGAGGCTGTTTTGCAGAGCCTCCATGAGGAAGGTGTTGGAGAGCGCCTTACCGTACCATTGCGTGGAAAAGCCCGTGAAATCGGAAGCGTTGCGGCCCGCATTGAACGAGAACAACACCACCAGCGCGATCGGTGTGTAGAGAAACAGATAGACTGCCGTAACAAGCCCACGCATCAGACAAGATCCACCTGGCGGGCACCCGCAACGCGCCAGGCGATGCGCATGGCGACGAGAAGCACGATGACGACGACGACAACGAGGGTGACGGCGATCGCGGAGCCGAACGGCCAGTTGCGCGACTGCAGGAAGAGGTCGACCAGCGCGTTCCCGATAAAGAACACCTTGCCGCCGCCCAGCAGCTGCGGGATCAGGTACTCACCGAGCAACAGGATGGTGACCAGCGCCACGCCGGTCATCACGCCCGGCAACGACAGCGGCAGCGTTATGCCGAAGAAAGTCGACAGCGGTCTTGCTCCGAGGTCCGCTGAAGCTTCCAGCAACCGGCGGTCCAGCTTTTCCAGGCTGACATAGATCGGCATGATCATCAGCGGCAGGTAGCCATAGACGATGCCGAGAAGGACAGCCCCCGGCGTGTTCAGAAGCCGTACATTCTCGATGCCGACAAATTCCAGGAGATGCGGGATGCCCCGCGCGCCGAGGATATACATCCACGCATAGGTGCGAACGAGAAGACTGGTCCAGAAAGGCACTACGACGAGTGACACCAGCAACAACCGATGCTGCGGGCTTACCTTCACCGCCAGGTAGTAGGCGACCGGATAGGCCACCAACAGGCAGACGAAGGACCCAATCGGCGCAAGCACCAGCGTGTTCTTGAAGGCGGCCGCACGGGATCCGAGATTGGCAAATTGGGCAAACGTAAATGCCGCTTGGTAACCGCCTTCCGGCGCCCGCTCGCCGAAGGAGAACACAACGATGGCAATGAACGGCAGGACCAAAAACACGAATAGCCACGCGCTCGCCGGCGCAACGAGGGCCGCGGTGATCAGGCGTTTTCTGGTGTCCGGTGACAGAGCCATTCTGGAGGTTCGCTGTTGGTGGCCACGAGGAGGCTTGCCCCCTCCCGAAACCGGGAAGAGGCATTGCATGACGGCAGGCTGGTCACGCCGACTTGAACCGCGCCATCAACTCGGCGCGACCCGGATCCGTCAGGGTTACAGCGGCGCCGAACTCCAGAGGCGTCAGCGATGCTTCATCCGGATAGACGATCTTGTTTGAGGTGATCTCCTTCGGCAGCAACGAAATGACGCGGCTATCGGTGGTCGGCGCGCCGTTGGCGATATGCTCCTTCACCGCGTTCGCGGGATCCATCAGGTAGTTGAGAAGAGCATAGCCTGCCGCCTTGTTCGGAGCGTCCTTCGGGATCGCATAGTAGTCGGTCCAGATTTCACCACCGTCCGTTCCGAGGATGTAGGCAAGCTCAGGCATGTCGCGATTAAGCTGCGCACCGTCGTTCGTCCAGCACATCGTCATCCAGGCGTCCGTGGCGCGCATGGCCGGCTGATAGTCGGAGTTGATGGCGAAGAGATGCGGTTTCACCTTGATCAGCAGCTCCTCGGCCTTCGCAAGCTCCTCCGGCTTGATCGAGTTGAAACCATAGCCCAGCGACACAAGCGCGCTGCCGATCGTCGTCAGCTGGTAGTCATGCACCATGGCGCGGCCATCAGCTTCTGTCTGCGTGAGCTCGAAGAAATCCTTCCAGCTCGTGGGCTTCGCCTTGATCTTGGAGGTGTTGACCGAGAATCCGGTCGTGCCCCAGTTCTTCGGTAGAGCGTAGGTCTTGCCGTCGATCTGGCCTTCCTTGGTGAAACGCGGGCTCTCCGTCGACTGGCTGAAATTGGCAATCTTCGAGAGGTCGAGTTCGTCAATCAGGCCGAGCTTGTGGTAGGTGGAAATCGTGTAGTTGGTCGGCACGAAAAGCGACCAGCCAGAAGCGCCCGCCTGCAGCTTCGCCAGCATTTCCTCGTTCGAACCGAACACGTTGACTTCGACGGCCACGCCGGTTGCCGCCTTGAAGTTCTCGAATGTCGCCGGATCATGGTAGTTCGGCCAGGTCGCGATCGACATCTGCGTGCCGAGGTCTTCGCCGGCATAGGCTGGCGTCGACAAGGCACCTGGGAAGCGCGACATCACTGCGGTCGCAAGACCGAGGCCGGTGATGCCGAGGAAGTGGCGGCGGCTGACAGAGCCACGCTTGAGCCGCATGAACTCGTCCATGAAGCCGTTGGCTGAAATGGGAAGGTTATCCCTATAGTCTTTGCTCATGATGCTGTTCCCTTGTTTTGATTTTAGGCTGCACTTGATGCTGAGAAGACATGGGCCGCGCCGGGATCAAAGCCGAGGTAGACGGCCTCGCCGGGCTCGACCAGATCGCTTTCGTTCATGCTGCGGCGGTCGGCGGTCACCAGAAAGTCACCGAGCCCCGGCACCGTGACGGCATATTCCGCCGACGACCCCAGGAAGATGCGGTGGGTCACCGTGCCTTTGAAGCTTGCGATATCGGGCGCCTGCATGCGTGTCAGGCGGATCGATTCCGGTCGGATCGCGACGATTGCCTCGCCCGTTGAAACACCCGCCCGGATCCCCGCGGCGATTGCGGAACCGTCCGCAAGACGCAGCGTCGCACCATCCGCCTCCATCGTCGCCTTCACCCGGTTGGTCTTGCCAACGAAATCGGCTACGAACAAATCGGCCGGGCGGTCATAGACCTCCTGCGGCGAGCCCAGCTGGCGAATCCGCCCCGCGCTCATCACGCAGACGATATCCGCCATAGAGAGCGCTTCTTCCTGATCATGGGTGACCAGAACAAAGGTGATACCGAGTTCGCGTTGCAATGTCTGCAATTCGATCTGCATGGCGGAGCGTAGCTTCTTGTCGAGCGCAGCCAGCGGTTCGTCAAGGAGCAGCACCGACGGACGGTTGACGATCGCGCGAGCGAGCGCCACGCGCTGCTGCTGTCCACCAGACATTTCGTGGATGCGGCGCTTGGCGAAGCCGCCGAGCCGAACCATTTCAAGCGCCTCAGTGACACGCCGGTCGATTTCGGTCGCCGCAAACTTGGGCCGCATCTGCTTCAGACCATAAGCAACGTTCTGCCGGACGTCGAAATGCGGAAACAACGCATAATGCTGAAAGACCATGTTCACCGGGCGCCGATAGGCCGGCACACCGTTCATCTCGCGCCCGTCGATCAGCACAGTACCTTGGCTTGGCTGCTCGAAACCGCCGATCATGCGCAGGCAAGTGGTCTTGCCGCAGCCCGACGGGCCGAGCAACGCGAGGAATGCACCCTTCGGCACATTGAGGTTGATGTCCGTTACGGCGATCACCGGGCCATAATTCTTGGTGACCGAACGGAATTCGATATCGTTCGTCGAAGCAGATGCCACGTCTGTTCCCTGCGGTTGGTTTGGATTGGGCAGTCTAGCGCTGCCTTTTGCCACCGTCGTTGTGGAAAGACTAAGCGCGCCCTTCCCTCACGGTATATACCCCGAGAGGGGTATTCTAGCCGCAAAGCCTTCATGGAAGGTATATACACGGGGAGCGGATTTCCGCGCGGGGCGATCAGGAGGTTCCGGGAAATGAGCACTGACCTGGAGGCGCTATTTCGGGCCTTCAATGCCACCATTGGCCGGCAGGCGATGGGCGATGCGGAATTCGGCGAGACCTTCCGTCAGATGATGGCGGCGCTCGTAAGCTTCGACTACGTCGTTGTCTTCGCCTATCGCGGCAAGGAGCGGCCGATCGATCTCTACAGCACCTTCGACCCGAAGGAGCGCATCATTTTCGTGACCCTCTACCAGGCTGGCCCCTACCTCCTCGATCCGTTCTACCACACGGCCCATGAACGTCGCGCCGGCGTGTTTCGGATGCGGGAATTGGCGCCCGACCGTTTCTTCTCCAGCGAGTACTACCGGACTTACTACGTCCAGACAGGCCTTGCAGAGGAGATCGGTTTCTTCGTCACGGCCGATGATGATATTACGATCGTTCTTTCGCTCATGCGCAACGAAAAGACCGGCCCCTTCCCGCCCGCGGAATTTGCCTTGCTGAAGAAAGCCGAACCATTGATCGCAAACATGGTTCGGCACTACTGGGCCGGGCTCGGAACTCGCTTTGATGCGCAACAGCATTCGAGAGCCCGCGGCAACCGCAAACGCAACGCCAGTGAAAGCGCCCTGCAGCCCGCCGAAGCGGTGTGGCGTGATCTCAATCTCACCAGCCGCGAGACCGCGATCGTCGATCTTGTCCTTCAGGGGTACTCCTCCGAGTCGATCGGCTTGAAACTCAACATCTCGACAGGGACCGTGAAGGTTCATCGGCGCAACGTCTACCGCAAGCTCGGCATATCGTCGCAAACACAGCTCCTCTCGCTGTACCTCAAGAATCTGTCGTGACACACGCTTGACAGTCTCGAAGCCCGGATGCCCTATTGCCGCAACGCGAAAGGGCCAGCGATGAGCGACGATCAAACCCCGACCGACAGCAAGCTCACAAGATCGAAGCGCCGTTGGGCCGAGGAAGGAAAATTCCTCACCGGCCGCATCAGTCGCCCGGAAACCGAGCGCCTGCCGCCGGGTCAGCACCTCGTCAAGGATTGGCCGGTCCTTGATCTCGGCCAGCACCCGATCATCCCACCCGACACATGGCGCCTGGAAGTCCGTGGACTGGTCGAAACTCCCCTTGATCTTACCTGGACCGCTTTCCAGGCGCTCGAGCAGAGCACCAAAGTCACCGACATTCATTGCGTGACGACGTGGTCACGCTACGACAACAAGTGGAAGGGTGTTTCGACCCGCGAGCTGCTCGATCAGGCAATGCCGAAGCCGGAAGCTCACTACGTCATGCTGACGAGTTATGATGGCTATACGACAAACTTGCCGCTCTCCGACTTCGCCGCGGAAGATGCCATCCTCGCAACCTCCTGGGAAGGGGTACCGCTGACGCGCAATCACGGCGGCCCCATGCGGCTCGTCGTTCCGCATCTCTATTTCTGGAAGAGCGCCAAGTGGCTGCGCCGTATCGAGCTGCTACCGGCCGATGCAGCAGGCTTCTGGGAAAAGAACGGCTATCACATGTACGGCGACCCCTGGCGCGAACAACGCTACTCGGGTGATTGAAACCAGGCGCCGCGGGCGCCTGCAGCCTGAACCCGCTTAACGTGCAGAACGCGCACCTAGAAATTCGCTTCAAAATAGATGTAGCGAGCGATATATTTTTCATATTAATGCCTTACGACGATTCAGCCGTGGTCGGCTGTTGAAAGCTGTACCCATTTTGGGTTGTCGTAGTGCAACGATTCCAGATATCGCGCATGGATTGATGAACAAGGACACTTCATTTCATACTGTCACGCAGAAACTGCTGGACGCATGGTTGCATACCACGCCGCAACTGCCGGCCGCTCCAGAGGACATCTATCGCGACGTCCTCGAGCTCCTGACGATCCGGATGAGGATGACGCTCGTCGTTCTCAACGGCGACGATCCGTTGCAATGGCATCTGAAGGTCGTGCGCACTTCTACCGTTAGTTCGCGTATCCTGAACATCAACAAGCTCTTTGCCGATCAGCGCATCGGCGAATTCAAGGATCGGGGCTACATGGAGACGGCCGTCATCCCGCGTTATCGCGAGGTGATCGCCACGCAGAAGCCGTCGATGGAACTGGTCAAGACACGGGTGCTTGGCGTCAACATCGGATACGAACGGCTGATCCTTCCGCAAAAGACAACGGCACAGCATCCAGCCTGGCTTCTGGCGGTCTCGAACGGCCGCTTCATGTTCAACCCGCCGCAGCAGCGAGCACGCATGGATGCGACCGATGAAGCCGTGATGCAGCTCCTGACGGAAGGCGCGACGGCCAAGGAGATCGCCGCTGACCTCGGCATTTCACACCGCACGGTCGAGCACCGCCTGGAGCGCATGAAGGAGCGCTACGGAGCGAAGAACACTGTCCATCTCGCGGCCATGCTGATTGCGACGCACCTCGACCGCGATATCGAGAAGAGCTAGAGCCGCTCAGGGTTAAATTAAGGACGGTCTGCCGGAGCAGGTTTCGTCAGGGCGCGATCCACCGAAGCAGCCGCCGTCCACAATATGCCGCAGCCAGCAACACCGCCGCGAAGCCGGTAACCGTCACCATGCTGCCGGGATGCAAGGGAACAATCCTCCATACCGGGCGAACGACATCCGCAGTGTTGAACGCCTCACCGCTGAACTCGCAGGTGATCAGCGCCAGACCGCGCAACACCATGCCGGCATCGATCGCAGAAACGATGGCCTCCGCCTCTTCCGCCTCGGCGCCCATGTTGCGCATCGACAGCAGCACGGCCTTCGTTGCCGCGAGGTAGGCGTGCGAGCATTCATTGAATGGACTGGCCTCGTCGGTCACCCCGCCCGGCATCTTGCCCCAGAGACAATAGGCATGCTGGATCTGCGCATAGTTCAGCACGCGTCGGAACGGCTCGTTCGTGTCCGTGGCACGCGCCGCGAGATCAATGATCCGATCGCGATACTCCGCCATCATGACCATTTCGCCATGTGAGATCTCGGCGATCGCGATGCCGCTTTGGGAACCGCTGCTGCTCCGCTGGTGCGCGTCGGCCGCGACGGACCAAAGCTGCAGGACAGCGATCATGGCTACAAGAAAAATGGGACGCCGACTGGTCATCTCTGAGGACAGGCTCCGGATTGCTCCGGAGCCTTCTCCGATCAATGGAAGACCGACGCGCGAGCGCTGAGCCTGGGTGCGGCACCGAGCTTGCGCTCGGCCAGAGCACCAAAGGCCAGGCCAAGAACGCCCCATAGGATGGCGTGCATCCCGATCGTGGTCGTACGGAAACGCCAGAGAACCATAGCCGAATAATTCTCCGGAACCTCGTTGATCGGCGGCAGCAGATACTGCACGAGGCCGATGAAACCGACATAGGCCAGACCTGCCGCGATTGCCGCATTCCACACACCGAACCGCGGCGTGAGGCGGCGTGCAAGCGCAATTGCCGCTACAAGCGCAGCGATCGAAACGACGATCATCAGGAAAAACAGTTCGGTCCTGACGCCAATGGTGTCGGGATTGCCGACTGCCGGCGGATTGGCCGGATATTTTATGTTGGGTACGATCACGATAGCGACAAACGCCGCAACGGCGATGAGGGCAGAGGTCCCGCGGGCGCTCAGATTGCTGAACCGCCCCTGGATAAAGGCGAATACGAGGGCAAACAGGCCGCCGACAGCAATGCTGTAGGCCATTACACCGGTAAAAAGGCCAAGGCCCGCCTGCGTGGCGCGGCTGACGATTTCAGGCTCAGCAGTTTCACCCGCCGCCTGGGCGGCCGCCTCCTCGAACGCGATCGCCTGGTCGACAAGCGGCTCGCCGAAAGTATGCGCAAAGGCGAAAACGAGGACGCCAGCGATCATCCCCGCGAGCATGCCGCGAAGCAAAAGATTTCCAACCATGTCCGGAACTCCCTTAGTGGCAGGGGAAGCCGAGGAGATGCCGGCCGTCATGCACGAACTCGTGCACGTACATACCGTTGAAAAGCGCCATCGCGCCCTCTTCAGTACCGACGAAATAGATGGCGATGAGCATCAGCAGACCGCCGAAGATGGCCCAAGGCAAAAGCTCGCCAACCGGAATCGGAGCCGGTGCGGCGACGGGCGCAAAAGTAGTGTAAGACATGTATTCCTCCTGGAATGACGCGTTCAGTCGAGAATCGTTGCGTGGCAGGGTCTGACTTCCAGTCCGAGGTATCCTCGTCCTGATCACAGTGGCGCGACCGCACCGGAATTTCACCGGTTTCCAAACCCACAACATCACCGTTATATCTGGCGCTTCGAACCTGTCAACGAAACTTCATGCAGCGGCGGGCCACGCTCCCCGATATCCGGAGATAACGAACGTGATGACGCGCCTTACCTGGATCTGCCACGGCCCGACGGCCGCCAACCGCGAGGCGCGCTTCCCGCAGGACGAACCGCTGGATGAAAAGGCAATCATTGCCACACGGGCAATCACCCCACGCCTGCGGCACGCCGGCAGCGTCTTCGCCAGCCCGACGCTGCGCGCGCGGCAGACGGCCGGCGCGCTTGGCTTGCAGCCGGAAGTTTCCGAGGCGCTCGCCGATTGCGATTTTGGCCGCTGGGCGGGCCGTTCGATCGCCGAGATCCAGCAAGCGGAACCCGAGAACCTTGCCGCCTGGATGGCGCAACCGGAGGAAGCCCCGCATGGTGGCGAGGCGATCGCTGCCGTGTGCATGCGTGTAAACGGCTGGATGCGCGAGCACTTGCAGTCCGGCGGTAACATCATCGCCATTACCCATGCGACGGTCATCCGAGCAGCCATCATCGGCACGCTGAATGCCCCCCTGTCATCATTCTGGATTACCGATATCGAACCGCTCGCCGTCGCTCACATGACCAGCAACGGAAGCCGCTGGTCCCTGCGCTTCGAAGGACAAACCACCTAATTTTCAGGGCGATAATTTAGTCCAGCCTTACGCAAGCAATCGATGCAATAGTTTCTCGACCCGACACCGTCGGGCTGTCAATCCTTGCCCCAAGGAGGACTTTGCATGCCCTATGATTGGAGCGGCGCGCGGATGCGACGCACGCGTCTGCTACGTATGACTGGCGCCGGGATGCTTCTCCTGCTCGTCATCAGCGTCACCCTTCTAACCAGACTTTGAGAACAACAGGCGAGCGACCAAGCGCTCGCCTCGTTTTTCACCGCGGCTTTCGAGCCAGTTCACACGCTGTGATAGCGATTCGATAACAAGAAATCGCCCTTTGATTTCAACAAACGCTTCAGACTTCCATGATACATCAGCGCCCGGGTGGAGATGGAGTAAAGCATGCCGGTATTCTTCCAGAGCAGGGCCGGGAGGCAATGCTTGTTGGTCATGGCGTTGGGGGTAACGCTATGGCTCGTCGGTGCAATCCTGGAACTGGATAACTGTGTGGTCGCCTTCGTCGGCGCCTACGAAAGCTATGGTGCAGACAAGCTCGTCCTCGCCCTTGGCATCGGCGGGGCGATGAGCTTCGTCTATTCGATCCTGCGCATTGTCGATTTGCGCAAGGAGATGGAGCTGCGGGCCACCGCTCAGGCCAAGGCCGACTGGACAGCAACCCACGACCACCTCACCAAACTTCCCAACCGCTATGCGTTCGAACGGAAAGTCCTGCCGCGAAGGACGAAGACCGACGTCGAAGGTGACGAGTGGGAGCAGAACGTTACAATCTTCTCGATAGACCTCGATGGCTTCAAGAAGGTCAATGACCTTGTCGGCCACAATGGCGGCGACGCCCTTCTGATCGAGGTGGCAAAACGGATCTGCGCAATCGGAAACGCGGACTGCGTCTATCGCTTCGGCGGCGACGAGTTCGTCGTCGTTGCGCTTGGCCTCTCCTCCCGCCATGAAGAACGCTTCGCGCGTTTGCTCATTCAAGCCGTAACACGGCCCATTCACATCAACGGGTTCGCGGTCGAAGTCGGCGCCAGCGTCGGCTACGATCGCTGGGAGCAGGGTCAAGAGCCGCTCGAGGACGCGGCCCACCGAGCCGACCTCGCCATGTACGAGGCGAAGTCACGCGGCCCCAACCACCACATGGTGTTCGAAGCCTCGATGCAGGACAAGGTGGCAAAGCGCGCGACGCTGGAATCCAAGCTGCGCGTCGCAATTCAGCAAAAGGTCATCCGCCCCTTCTATCAACCGTTGATCGATCTCAAGAGAGGCACGGTCTGCGGCTTCGAAGCGCTCGCTCGCTGGACGGACGAAGAAGGCGTCGCCATTCCGCCGCCGGAGTTCATCGGCATTGCCGAAGAGACCGGACTGATCACCGAGCTTTTCGAAGACCTTCTGGCGCAGGCCTGCAGAGACGCCCTGGCCTGGGACGACCATGTTACCCTATCCTTCAATGTCTCTCCGGTGCAGATGGAGGACAAGCTGCTGGCCTCGCGCATCTTCAAGGTGTTGTCGGCAAATGGTCTTCCGCCAAGTCGTCTGGAGATCGAGATCACCGAAAATGCCCTGATCCAGGATCCGGCGGTAGCCGCAATCATCCTGGATGAACTCCACGATGCAGGCGTTCAGATCGCGCTTGACGATTTCGGCACCGGCTACTCCAGCCTCGCCCAGCTCGCCCGCTATCGCTTCGACAAGATCAAGATCGACAAGAGCTTCATCGCAACGTATCGCGATGATGAGCGTCAGGAAAAAATCATCCGCGCCATGCTTGGGCTCGGGCGCAGCCTCAACATACAGACCACCGCCGAGGGCATTGAAGAGCATCGCCAACTCGGCCACCTGCTTCAACTCGGCTGCGATGTCGGACAGGGCTATCTCTTCGGCAAGGCGATGCCCGCCGAAGAAACGCGCTCGTTCGCCCTTGACCGTCACGAGACATTGGCCAACGGAAAAGCGCTCCGCACTCCTCTCCAGTAGTCCTCTACATCAGAAATTCGTAATGGACCCGTTCAGGCAGGGCCACGTTCGCGATCACCGATCGGACCTAGCCCGACCGGTGCGCAAGGCGAGTGGACCTTGTCATAGGGGAGGGATTTATCGCGTATTTTCGTATCGCTGCCGCCTCGGCGGCCTTCATTTGTCTTGCAGGGGCGGCGTCGCCCCCCGATCTTATGAGCGGGCGGCCGGCGGCCGCGGTTGTACCGGCAGCACCAGTTTTCACCTGGAACAGCTTCGACGCCAGTTCTCAGGGCGGACAGCCGGAGCCGGTCTCGACTACAACATCTTCGGGCGCGTGGAATATCGTTACAACGACTACGGCAGCAAAGTCCTGCTGGGCATAGACACCGATTTCAATCAGAACGTTGTTACCGTCGGCGTTGGCTTCAGATTTTGAGACTGCTCAACGATGAAATGACCAAGCCCAGACATACGCCGGGCTTTGCTTCTCTGAACTGAGGCTGGTCGCCGTGTAAGATAAGCCTTAGTGGTGGTTTCCACCACCCTGGTTTCCACCACCCTGGTTACCGCCGCCTTCGTTACCGCCGCCCTGGTTACCGCCACCTTGGTTGCGCAGCACTCAGCCGATAGGATGTTTTCGATGCGGACCTTGGCAGCTTTCGCGGCGTTCACGCTTGTTTTCACGCGTTTTCTGGTGAGAGCTATGCAGGATCCACCCTGCGCGCATCACGCGCCATTGGAGCGCCGATAGGCTTCCCCTTCGGCTTGCACGCGCTATACTTGGCTTTGCCATGGCAACGGCGGCCACGAGATGACCGACGACAAGGCTATGCCTTTTCTTCAAAAGGTGAACCGGCAGGTCAACGCTGGCGTCACGCCAGCGACGGACGCACAGACATCGGGGAAATCCGAATACTGGTCGCTTCCCATCAACAACAAAGGCGACTGCGAAGACTATGCCCTACTGAAGCTGAAAACCTTGCTGGGCGCCGGCTTTGCGTCGAACAAACTGGCGCTTTCGGTTGTCATCGATCGCCGCGGCAACAACCATGTCGTCCTGCTGGCCCGACTGAGATCCGGCGACTATGTCCTCGACAATCTTGCAGGCAAAGTAAAACCCTGGGCAAGCACGGGATATACTTTCCTGGCGAGCCAGAACTTCAACGACAGAAGCGCCTGGCAAGTAACGCTGGCCGGCCCGAGAGCGGACCAATATTCCGGAACGTAGAGCGCTGCGAGCAATTCTCCGCTTGCCGGCCGGCCGCGCGCCTTCGCGACGATGCAAGGGCTAGTGGACGGACGGGTCCTCTTCCTCCAGAAATGTTCGGATCCCCTCGCGTGCGATCGTCGCCAGGAACTCGTCAAAGGCCTCGCGATCGGTCGCGAAGGGCTCTTCCCATTCGATGAGATCCTCGTGCTGGGTCACCACTTCCATTTTCCAGTCGCCATTCGTGCCCGCCGGACGGAAGATGTCGACGAGCACGGTCACGCCATCATCGGTAAACTCACCGGCAAGCTCTGAATGTTCCAGTTTCGGCTTCTTCGCCATTCTCAAATCCGATCCGTGATTTTCGCCGAGCAGTCTAAGCGACAATGATGACAACAGCGCAGACCCATGGTGCACAGGGGTAAGCAACGGAGAAAGGCCGGCAGCCAAGGTTTATGGGAAAGTCCACAGAAGAAAATGCGTAATGCCCGACCTGAGAGATAGGTGACAGAACGTACCGGAGACATGGGTTACATTTTTCGATTTTGGTCGGGGGGTGTGGATGCCGTGGAGAGAGACTTCGGTCATGGATGAGCGTCTTGGATTTGTCGCCCGTTTGCTGGAGGGCGAAGGTATGAGCGAGGTGTGTCGGTCGTTCGGGATCTCGCGCAAGACCGGCTACAAGATCTTCAATCGCTACAAGGAGGACGGGCTGGAGGCCCTGACGGACCGGTCCCGGCGGCCGGTGCGCTATGCCAACCAGTTGCCCGAACCGGTCGAGGCGATGATCGTTCGTTGCAAACAGGAGAAGCCGCACTGGGGGGGCGCGCAAGATCCGCGAGCTTCTGGTGCGCCGTCTGGCCGGCGACGTGCGCATCCCGGCGAGAAGCACGGTGCATGCGGTGCTCGACCGGTACGGCCTTGTGAGCCAGGCCCG
>NZ_LNCD01000037.1 GCF_001542405.1 Rhizobium altiplani | reverse complement strand
AGAACCCAACTTAAAACAACCAACGTCCAAAAAAACAAACCCGCCGAAAATATCGACGGGTTTGTCAGCGGTCTGAGCCCGGCTCACGCCGGGCTTTCTGCTTATTTGGATGCTGTGTTCTGTTGCGGCGCGGCACTTTTGTCGACATCGACGACGACCGAGAGACCCGGGCCCAAGTCCTTGACCGCCGGCTGGTCGGGATCGAAGCGGATGCGCACGCCGACACGCTGCGCAATCTTCACGAAATTGCCGGTCGCATTGTCAGCCTTGATGACCGCGAACTCCGATCCGGCGGCCGGCGAGAAGCGCTCGATGTACCCCCTCAGCTGCCGCCTGCCGAGCGCATCGACGGTGATGGTTACCGGCTGGCCGACCTGCATGCCGTAAAGCTGCGTTTCCTTGAAATTCGCGACGACCCAGACGTCCTCCGGCACGACCGCCATGAGCTGCGTGCCGGCCGTCACGTACTGCCCGATTCGAACCCCGACTTCGCCGAGGTGACCGTCGCGTGGCGCCAGGATCCTGGTGTTCTGGAGGTCGATTTCCGCCAGATGCACAACGGCTTCAGCGCTTGAGACGTTGGCTTCCAGCAGCGAACGGTTGACGATGATCGTCGCAAGGTTTTGCTTGGAAACCTCGAGTGCGGCCTTCGCCTGGTTCAGGGCGGCCTTTGCCTGGTCAAGCGTCGCCTGTGCGGCCTCTGTCTCGCTCTGCGATGCGATCCCGCGGTTGCTGAGGTTGTTTACGCGATCCCAGGCCTGCTGCGCGCGCGTCAACGCTGCGTTCGCGCTATCGATCTGCGCCTCGCTGGAGGCGATACTCGCCTTTGCCGCAAGCTCGGACTGGCGGGAATTCTCGAGCGACGCCTTCTGCCCGTCGAGCGCAGCACGCGCCTGGGCAAGCTTCTGGACGTAAATGCGGTCATCGATCTGGGCGAGCGTGTCGCCCTGCTTGACCTGCTGATAGTCCTTCACGGGCACATCGACGACATAGCCGCTCACCTGTGGACTCAAGATCGTGACGTAGCCTCGAACATAGGCATTGTCTGTCGTCTCCACTGACGTGACGAACGGCGGAAGGCGCCATGCATAGAGAACGAGCAGGACGCCGGCGATGCCGGCGAGCACTGCGATGATGGTCGAGGGGGACCGAAGAAATTTCAACATGCTGACGCCCTGAGATCACGATTGAGCGGGGATTGCATCGGACTGGCCTGTCCCTGACCACGGCAGCCGGCGCCACGCTTGATGCAGAAGAATGACGATCAGGCCGAAGACGGAGGAGTAGCCGATGACAAGGAACGTATCGTTGTAGGCGAGAATATAGGCCTCGCGGCTGACCTGCTGCGCGAGCAACATCAGGGCCTCCGCGTTGAGCAGCGTCTTGTCGCCAAGCACTTTGCCGTAGGCCGCGCTCATCTGGGAGATGCGCTGCGCCACGATCGGATCTTGCAGCAGAATATGCTCGACGAGCACGTTCGAGTGGAACTTCTCCCGGATCGTCACGAAAGTCCCGAGCATCGCCGAGGCAAAGAGCGAGCCAATGCTCTGCGTAAAGACGAAGATCACCAGGAAATTCACGATGTACTGCACGCCGCGGGAGATCGCCGCCTTGAAGCCATTCGCCATGACAGGCGGCAGGAACATCGCCGCACCGGCGGCGACCATCGCCTGGGTCAGATACATCTGAGGCGGACGCGTCAGGCTCGTCGACTGGCTGTCCATGAAGGCGCCGGCTGCAATAAGGGCGAGCGCCAGCACGTGGGCGGTCTCGACGTAACGCGTCGTCATCAGAAATGCGCAGAAAAGACCACCAACCAACGAGGCGAGGAGAATGATCGCGTAGAGCGTCACTGTCTGATCGTTCAGAAGCCCGAGCTGCTGATAGAAATTGGCAGCGGTTGACGACTGCTCGGAGGAGACGAAGCGGAAGAGCAGCAGGACGCCTGCCATCCGCATGTTCGCGCCGGTGAACAGCCAGCGGAAATCGATCAGGGGACTGGCGCGTGGCAACTCCATGGCGAGCATGAGCGCAAGCGAGCCGACCGACACCGCCAGCAGCACGCCGATCCACGGCGCCTCGAACCACCAATAGAGCCGGCCAAGCGTCAATACGACGGCGAGACATCCGAAGCCGACCGCCAGCAGGAGGTAGCTCACTATATCCTGCCGCTGGATGACATTGGCCCGCGGCGGTGCTGTGAGCGGCAGCAGATAGATGATGGGAAAGGCGACCAGCGCGAGCCCCATCTCGAACATATAGAGCGCCTGGTAGCCGCCGAAATGAAGCAGCGAGGGCGAGACGATGCGCGCCACCGGCGAAGCAAACAACGTACACATCAGCGCAAGGCTGATCCCCAGCGAGAGCTTCTTTTCCTGGGGGAAAGGCTCCAGCATGTAGAGGAAGCCGAGCGTCGACAGCGGTGCTGCAGCCATGCCGCTCAGCGTGCGCACGACGATTGCGGAATGCAGGTCGGTGATAAGAAGATTGAGCACCGCCGCAGCGACGAAGCATATAATGCCGAGTTCAGCGAAACGGCGAAGGCCGTATTGGCTACGGATCTTGAAGAGTGCAATCGACATGCTGGCGTAAGGCGCCATGTAAGCCGCCGACAGCCAGGAGAGTTCAGTCGTGGTCGCCGAAAACGAACCCTGCAGCTGATAGATATTGGCGGTGAGCAGGTTCATGCCGAGGCCCTGCGTCAGAAAAAGCAGGACCGACGCCGTCATGTAGAGCGGCATTTTCCAGGCCGGCATCGGTACGCCCGCCGCTGGAGGCGGCGACGACATCGGTTGCGTGTCCGGCTTCGCCTCCCCGGCTGGCCTTGGCGCCACATTGTCGTTGGCGGTCTGGGCGAGGCTCATCGGCAGGACCTCAAATTCCCCGAATGCCCTGCAGGTTGGCTTGCATGGCCCGTATCACGTCCAAAGTAGTCTTCAGATCGCTTTCGGGAATACCGGCAATGACCTGCGCCCGCACTTTTACTGCGATGTCTTCAATCTCACCCGCCACGACCTTTCCGGTCTCGGTGATGTAGATTTCCTTGGCACGGCGATCGGAGCCGGCCACGCGCCGCTGCACGAAGCCCTGCGCTTCCATCGCATCGAGGATCCTGACGAGCGTTGGCGTCTCCAGTTCCAGCCGTTCGGCAAGTTCGCGCTGATTGATCCCATCTTTCTTGTTGAGCGTGAAGAAGACCCGGGCGCGCGGCAACGTCATGCTGCGCTCCCGCACTATCTTGTCGAAGACTGCCCTAAGCTTGCGATTGAAGGCAGCAAGGTCTTCGATTAGCTCACGCCCAAGGGTGGGTTTTGCCATATATTTCAGCCCCATTTTGTTAGTGTACTAATTATATCCTTACTACCTATATTATTTTCCGTTGTTTTTCAAGTGCCGACGCGCCTGCTCGGATGCAAGTCTCCTCCGACAGGCCTAGACTACCAAATAAGGCACAATGGAAGTGAGTCGTTTTGGCCGTGTTCCGCAGGTGACACTTTCGGTATTTTTGCATTAACCGCAAGTGAGACTGTGGAGAAGTCGAACAATGGGCAAAGCTCCCCTGTATCGACGGCGGCATTGGCGTCTTCTCTCTTCCGCACTTGATTTTGTCGCGCGCGCGCGCCACACCCGAAGCTGAACAAGACAGAACGGATCAAAATGAACGACGTCGCTCGAAAGATTGCCGCCGTTGCTCCCGCGGAGCAGCACTACCGGGAAGCCCCGAACAATATCGAGGCCGAACAGGCGCTTCTCGGCGCGATCCTGATGAACAACGACGCCTATTATCGGGTGTCGGACTTCCTGAAGCCGATCCATCTCTACGAACCGCTGCATCGCAAGATTTTCGAAGTCGCGGGCGACATCATCCGCATGGGCAAGATCGCCAATCCGGTGACGATCAAGACCTTCCTCAAGGCTGAGGAAAAGGTCGGTGACATGACGGTCTCCGAATATCTGGCGCGTCTTGCCCGCGAAGCCGTCACCATCATCAATGCCGAGGACTATGGTCGCGCGATCTACGATCTGGCGCTGCGTCGCGCGCTGATCACCATCGGCGAAGACGTCGTCAACATCGCCTATGACGCCCCGCTCGACATGCCGCCGCAGACACAGATCGAAGATACGGAACGTCGCCTGTTCGAACTCGCCGAGAACGGCCGCTACGATGGCGGCTTCCAGTCCTTCAACGATGCCGTGGCGCTTGCGATCGACATGGCAGCCGTCGCCAAGGAGCGCGACGGGGGTCTGTCCGGCATCTCCACCGGCATCCATTCGCTTGACGGCAAAATGGGCGGTTTGCAGCGTTCGGACTTGATCGTGCTTGCCGGTCGTCCGGGTATGGGCAAGACTTCGCTAGCGACCAACATCGCCTACAATATCGCGGCTGCCTATGAAGGCGAAGTGCAGCCCGATGGCAGCTACAAGGCCAAGAACGGCGGCGTCGTCGGCTTCTACTCGCTCGAAATGTCCTCCGAACAGCTGGCCACCCGTATCATCTCGGAACAGACGGAAGTCTCCTCCTCGAAGATCCGCCGCGGCGACATCAACGATGCCGACTTCGAAAAGCTCGTTGCCTGCTCGATGATGATGCAGAAGGTGCCGCTCTATATCGACCAGACCGGTGGTATCTCGATCGCGCAGCTTTCCGCCCGCGCCCGCCGCCTGAAGCGCCAGCGCGGCCTCGATTGCCTGGTGGTCGACTACATCCAGCTGATGACCGGCTCGGGCAAATCAGGCGAAAACCGCGTGCAGGAAATCACCCAGATCACGACGGGCCTGAAGGCGCTCGGTAAGGAACTCAACGTTCCGATCATTGCACTCTCCCAGCTGTCGCGTCAGGTCGAAAGCCGCGACGACAAGCGCCCGCAGCTTTCCGACCTTCGTGAATCCGGCTCGATCGAGCAGGACGCCGACGTCGTGCTCTTCGTGTTCCGTGAGGAATACTACGTCAAGAACCTCGAGCCGCGCGATCCGAACGATCCGAAATATGCCGAATGGGAAGCGCTGTTCGACAAGGTGAAGGGTACGGCCGACGTCATCATTGCCAAGCAGCGCCACGGGCCGACCGGTACGGTGAAGCTCGCCTTCCAATCGGAATTCACCCGCTTCGCCGACCTCGCCGATCCCTCCTTCATTCAGTACGAAGAGCACTGACGGGACCCTTTCCGTCAGCACACTGCTCGATCTACAAGCCGGCAGTTCGCAGGATGGCAACGGTCGCCACACCGACGGCAACACTTGCGAGCATCGGCAGCCGCCGCGCTGCGAGCGCCGTCACCAGGGAGGCTGCCGTTTCGGCCCAGCCTGTCGCAAAGGCGGTGGGCGCGATGACAGCCATCAGAACCGCTGGCGGTATCGCCTCGATGGCCGTGCGAGTCTGTTCCGTCATCTCGACATGGCGAAGGAGAAACAGGCCGCTCATGCGGGTCAGCACCGTTGCAGCCGCCATGGCGAGGATCGCAAGAAGCGTATGTAAGTCCAGGGTCATGCCGTGACTGCCTTTGTCTTGCCTGTCCAAAGCGCCGCGGCAAGTCCAGCGAGGGCCCCAGCTGCGATGTACCAAACGCCGGGCACGAATTGGTGCACCAGAACAGCGGCCAGCGCACTGGCGGCGAGCACCGAGCCCGTCGCGCGTCCCTTCCAGAAACCCATTGTCAGCACGACGAAGACTGCCGGAAAGGCGAAGTCGAGCCCGATCGCGGCAGGGTTGCCAAGGAAGGCCCCGAGCGATGCGCCAACCAGGGTCGACCCGACCCAGGCTGCATAGAACGGCGCCGCGACGCCCGCAAACCATGATGGCGTCAGTCGCGCTACGCCCACACGGAACTCTGCGATCGCCCATATCTCATCGGCGAGGAACAGCATGGCGGCATACTTCCGCAAGCCCGAGAAGGCCTGCATCTTCGTGCCGATCGATGCGCTCATCAGGACATGGCGGATATTGACAAGCAGGGCGGCAAATCCGACGCCCGCCCAACTGGCGGGGTGCGTCCAGATATCCATAGCGACAAACTGCGAGCCACCGGCAAAGACGAGTGCGCTCATCAGGGTGGCTTCGAGAGCAGACAGCCCTTTCGTGGCCGAAACCGCGCCAAAGACAAGACCGATCGGAATGACGGCGACGACGAGCGGCAGGATTGCCTTTGCCCCGGCAAGAAAATCGTCTGTCCGTCGCCTTTGAGTGAACATTGAAACCTCCAGAACCGCGAAAGTTCGGAGGGTGTTAAGCCGTTGCACGGCGATGGTCTTGAACGAAAGTGATCAACCCACGCGATACTGCCCCGGCGTGACGCCCGTGCGTGCCTTGAAATGGCGGGTGAAGTGCGCCTGGTCGGCGAAACCGCACTGGATCGCCACATCGGCGGGCGCTTGCCCTGCCCGCAACAGCTTGCGCGCCTCGCGCACCCGCTTGTCGGTCAGGAAGGCATGCGGAGTGATGTGATATTCGCGCCGGAATGCCCGGATGAGATGCGCGCGACTCAGACCCGCGACGTTAGCCAATTCGTCCAGCCCGACGTCGCTGTCGAAATTGTCGGTCAGATAGTCTCGCGCGCGGCCGACTGCTGTGCGCTCCTTGGTATCCACCGGCACGACGATCGTGCTGCCGTAACGCTGGAAGATCGCGGCAAGCACGCGAAACATCGCCTCCTCGGATTCCAACGCTCCGGCGCCGCTCTCCAAGACGCGATGGGCGGCATGGAAGGTGGCGGCCATCTCCGGATCGCTGAGAAGCTCCTTGGGGAAGGATGGGGTGGCGTTGAAGGCCTTGCCGGTCTCGTCTTCGAGGATATCGACGAAGAGTTTGGTGTCCGGATAGATCATTCGGTAGCGATAGCCATCGCCACCCGGCACACCGTCATGCACGACGCCCGGGTCGATGAGATAGAGATCGCCTGCGCCGGTTTCCTCCCGGACGCCCTTCATCGTCGCGATCTGCGTGCCGCTTTCGATCGCGCCGATCGAGAAGGTGTCATGGGCATGCGGCGCATATTCATGCGTCACGAAGCTCGCGCTCAGGCACTCCATGTTACGGAAACGCCGGTCGCGCCAGAACCGTGCCCGCTCCATGCCTGCCAGCGGCATCGCGTCGGCCGCCTCTTTCTGCGATACGTTCTCCATCGAACCAAACTACTGCAGGCGCGCCCCTGCGTCTTGAACAAAAGTGATCGCAAGATGGATATCTCCTTGGCTTGCTTCCACTTTGCCTTATTGATCTCTAGACTGCGACCCGACTAGCACTCTCCCTATTTTTGTGAAGCACGATGACTGATTTTGTTGATAGTTTCGAAGATGAAGACCCATTCGACTCCGCTGGCCTGCGCCTGACCGTCGATCTGACGGCGCTGACGGAAAACTGGAAGGACATGGCGCGGCGCTCCGGCAAGGCGCGAGCCTCCGCGGTCGTGAAGGCGGATGCCTACGGCACCGGGATCGAAGACGCAGGCGAGGCGCTTTTCATGGCCGGCGCGCGCGATTTCTTCGTGGCGACCGTCGATGAGGGCGTGACGCTTCGGCCTTATGCGCCCGACGCCCGCATTTTTGTCCTGTCCGGCGTCTGGCCTGGTACAGAGCGGCGGCTCTTCGAAAACGACCTCGTCCCGGTCATCTCATCGGAGGAGCAACTCGCCTTTTGGATGGCGGTTCTTGCCGACTACGGCGACTACCCCTGCGCGCTCAATGTCGATACGGGCTTCAACAGGCTGGGCCTTTCCATGGAAGAGGCAATGGCGCTCGCTGACGACGTTTCACGCCCGGCAAGTTTTGCGCCGGTGCTCGTCATGAGCCATCTCGCATGCAGTGACGACCATTCCTCGGAGATGAACAAGCAACAGCTTGAATCATTTCGGCAGGTTAGCGCGGCGTATGAAGGCATCGACTCAAGTCTTGCGGCGTCGGGCGGCATCTTCCTCGGCAGCGACTATCACTTCGATCTCACGCGCCCCGGCATAGCACTCTATGGCGGCGAAGCGGTCAACGGCCTGGCGAACCCGATGCGACCGGTGGTGACCGCCGAGGCGCGGATCATTCAGGTGCGCACGGCCAAGGCAGGCGAGTCCGTCGGCTACGGCCGTGCCTTGCAACTGACCCGCGACAGCAGGCTCGCCGTCGTGTCGGCGGGCTATGCCGATGGCTACCTGCGTAGCCAGTCGAGCGGTGGCGTGCCACTGCGACAGGTCGTGCCCGAGGGAGGTTATGGCTTCCTGGCTGGCCGGAAGATTCCCATTGCCGGCCGAATCACCATGGACCTGACGATTTTCGACGTCACTGACCTTCCGGAAAACGCAGTGCGCGCAGGCGATTACGTGGAATTGTTCGGAAAGAACGTGCTGGTCGACGACGTCGCTCGGTCGGCGGGTACGATCGGCTACGAAATCCTGACCAGCATCGGCCTTCGGCACGAGCGGCGTTACCTGTACGAGGAAGACTAAGGACCTAGCGCGTCGTTAGCGCCAATCGCACGCCCAGTGCCACCAGCAGCGCGCCAAGGCCGCGATCGAGCCAGAGGCCGATACTCTTTCTGCGTTTGATGAGATCGGCGAGGCGCCCTCCCGCCAGGATGAGCGGCGGCTCGATGAAGGCTGCAACGACAATGATGAAGACGCCATGGACCGCCAGCTGCAGCCACGTCGGTCCGGCACCCTCCACCACGAACTGCGGGAGGAAGGCGAGGAAGAAGACCGCGACTTTCGGGTTCAGCAGCGAAACGAGGATGCCCTGCTTGTAGACGCGGCTCCAGGGCAGGACATCCTTCGCCGCATTGACCAGGCCTCCTCCGCCCTTCGAGCGCAATGCCTGAATGCCGAGCCAGACGAGGTAGATCGCGCCGACCCACTTCACCACCGAGAAGGCCAGCGCGGAGGCGGCGAGGATCGCCGAAAGACCAAATGCCGCCATCGCCACATGCAGGCTGGCGCCCGTCCAGATGCCGAACAGCGCGGCGAAGCCGCTCCTCGTGCCGCTTTTGACGGTGTGGCCGAGAATGAAAGCCATGTCCGGACCGGGCGACAGATTGAGCAGGACCGCCGCGGTCAAGAACGCGATCCAATGCGCAAGCGAGTAATCCAGCATCGTCGTGGCCTCCAAGACAGTGGAGAACAAGTGCCACCGCAGCCCCTGATAGGGAAATCATTAGTTTTGATCGGTGCCGGGAATGATTATTTGAGCCATCAAAGTGATTCGATGCGACGCGTTGCGGCCATCCAACCGAAAGCATGATTGATGGCGAAGGCCAGGACACATTTCATCTGCCAGAGCTGCGGCGCGGTCCACAACCGCTGGGCAGGCAAATGCGATAACTGCGGCGAGTGGAATACCATCGTCGAAGAAGACCCGATGGGCGGCATCGGCGGCGGCCCGGCGAAAACGCCGAAGAAGGGCCGGCCGGTCACCCTGACAACGCTGTCAGGCGAAATCGAGGAAGCTCCACGCATCCACACAGGCATTTCCGAACTCGATCGGGCTCTCGGCGGCGGCTTCGTGCGCGGCTCGGCCGTGCTGATCGGCGGCGATCCCGGCATCGGCAAATCGACGCTGCTGATGCAGGGGGCGGCAGCTCTATCGCGCCACGGCCACCGCGTCATCTACGTATCGGGTGAAGAGGCGGTCGCCCAGGTACGGCTGCGGGCGCAGCGCCTGCAGGCTGCCGACACCGATGTGCTGCTCGCCGCGGAAACCAATGTGGAGGACATTCTGGCGACGGTCGCCGAAGGCAAGCGGCCCGATCTCGTGATCATCGACTCGATCCAGACGCTTTGGAGCGAACTGGCCGAGTCCGCGCCCGGAACCGTAACGCAGGTACGCACCGGCGTTCAGTCGATGATCCGCTTCGCGAAACAGACCGGTGCGGCCATGGTTCTTGTCGGTCACGTCACCAAGGACGGACAGATCGCGGGGCCGCGTGTCGTTGAGCATATGGTCGATGCCGTGCTCTACTTCGAAGGCGATCGCGGTCACCACTATCGCATCCTGCGAACGGTCAAGAACCGCTTTGGTCCGACGGACGAGATCGGTGTCTTCGAGATGTCGGACAAGGGATTGCGCGAGGTTGCCAATCCATCCGAGCTATTCCTTGGCGAGCGCAACGAGAAATCACCGGGAGCGGCCGTCTTTGCCGGCATGGAGGGCACGCGCCCGATCCTGGTCGAAGTGCAGGCGCTCGTTGCCCCGACATCGCTCGGCACCCCGCGCCGCGCAGTGGTCGGCTGGGACTCGGCGCGCCTGTCGATGATCCTTGCCGTACTCGAGGCGCATTGCGGCGTTCGGCTCGGTCAGCACGACGTCTATCTGAACATTGCAGGCGGTTACCGCATCTCGGAACCGGCGGCCGATCTCGCCGTGGCCTCGGCCTTGGTTTCATCGCTCGCCGGTATTGCCCTGCCGGCCAATTGTGTCTATTTCGGCGAAGTCAGCCTGTCGGGCGCCGTCCGGCCGGTTTCACAGGCGTCCCAGCGCCTCAAAGAAGCCGAGAAGCTGGGCTTTTCTGCCGCGCTGCTTCCCTCGGCGTCAGCCGACCTGCCAAAGGGTTCCGGCGGTCGCTGGAGCGAGATCGAGAGCCTTCCGGACCTGGTTGCACGCATTGCCGGTTCGAAAGGCGCACTGCGACGTGTGGAAGAAGAGGTTTGATCCTTTCATCGCCTACACCGGTGATGTTATAGGAAGCACGCAATGAGGCGCGACCAAGCCGTATATAAACGGCGGTCCTGGAGTTGAATTTATATGCCCATTACGATTTTCGACGGTATTGTCATCGGCGTCGTTCTTTTCTCCGCCGTACTTGCAATGGTCCGCGGCTTCTCCCGCGAAGTTCTTTCTATCGCAAGCTGGGGCGGCTCTGCAGCCGCCGCATACTATTTCTATCCCTACCTCGTCCCCTACGCGAAGAAGTACACCGACGACGACCGCATCGCGCTCGTCGGTTCGGCAGCTGTCGTGTTCCTGATCGCGCTGATCGTGATCTCCTTCATCACCATGAAGATCGCGGACTTCATCATCGACAGCCGGATCGGGGCGCTGGACCGCACTTTGGGCTTTCTCTTCGGCGCGGCTAGGGGCATACTTCTTCTCGTCGTCGCCGTCGCCTTCTGGAACTGGCTCGTGGACGCGGATCACCGCCCGGCCTGGGTGAACAACGCCAAGTCGAAGCCGTTCCTGGACTCGATGGTCGTCAAGTTGCAGTCCGTACTACCGGCGGAATTCGCGCAGATGGTGCGGGCGAGCGTGATGGACAAAATTCAGCCGCAGGGCGGCAATACTGACAGCGGCAACGCGCCGGCATCCGACCAGGCGGCGCCAGCCGAAGATGCAGCTCCCGCCCCTGCAACCGGCGCACAGCAGCCGTCTAATTGACGCAGTGTTCAACAGCTTGACCCGCCGCCTGGCAATTGCCATCTGAGCGGAACGTGAATAAAGGTCCGGCCGGGCATCCGCTCTGCCGGGCCTCAGCCGTTTAAAACGCATGATCACGGCGTCATGCTATGGAAAGCCGATCCATTCTTGTGAGAGCAAAGGCCCGCATCGATGAACCAGTCCCATTCCTTGACGCTTAATGACGAATTCGATGGAGACACCCTCCACGAAGAATGCGGCGTCTTCGGCATTCTTGGCCATGACGATGCGTCTACCCTGACCGCGCTCGGCCTGCATGCACTTCAGCATCGCGGGCAGGAAGCAGCCGGCATTGTCTCGTTCGATGGACTGCGCTTTTATTCCGAACGTCACATGGGTCTCGTCGGCGACCATTATACCAATCCGACCACGCTTGCTCGCCTGCCCGGAAACATCTCCATCGGCCACAACCGCTATTCAACGACCGGGGAAGTCGCCCTCCGCAACGTGCAGCCGCTCTTCGCCGAACTTGAAGTCGGCGGCATCGCTATCGCCCACAACGGCAACTTCACAAATGGCCTGACCCTTCGTCGCCAGTTGATCGCCGGTGGCGCCATCTGTCAGTCGACCTCCGATACGGAAGTGGTTCTCCACCTCATCGCCCGCTCGCGCTACACCTCCACGGCCGACCGCTTCATCGATGCTATTCGCCAGATGGAAGGCGGCTATTCGATGCTCGCCATGACACGCACGAAGCTCATCGCGGCACGCGACCCCACGGGTATCCGCCCGCTGGTTATGGGCGAACTCGACGGCAAGCCGATCTTCGCTTCCGAGACCTGTGCACTCGATATCATCGGCGCGAAATTCATCCGCGACGTCGAGAACGGCGAAGTCATCATCTGCGAGATCCAGCCTGATGGTTCAATCTCGATCGACGCGCGCAAGGCCGGTAACGGCCAGCCGGAACGCCTCTGCCTGTTCGAATATGTCTATTTCGCCCGCCCTGACTCGGTGGTCGGCGGTCGCAGCGTCTATGTCGCGCGCAAGAACATGGGCATCAATCTTGCAAAAGAAGCCCCGGTTGACGCCGACGTCGTCGTTCCGGTTCCGGATGGCGGCACGCCGGCTGCACTCGGCTATGCTCAGGAAAGCGGCATCCCCTTCGAATACGGTATCATCCGCAACCACTATGTCGGCCGCACCTTCATCGAACCGACGCAGCAGATCCGCGCCTTTGGCGTCAAGCTGAAGCATTCCGCCAACCGGGCGATGATCGAAGGCAAGCGCGTCGTGCTCGTCGACGATTCGGTCGTGCGCGGCACGACGTCGCTGAAGATCGTGCAGATGATCCGCGATGCCGGTGCCAAGGAAGTGCACCTGCGCGTCGCAAGTCCGATGATCTATTATCCTGATTTCTACGGCATCGACACGCCTGATCGCGAGAAGCTTCTCGCCAACCAGTACGACAGCCTCGAGGCCATGTGCAAATATATCGGCGCGGACTCGCTGGAATTCCTGTCGATCAACGGCCTTTATCGCGCCGTAGGCGGCGAGGATCGCAATGACGCCCGTCCGCAGTTTACCGACCACTACTTCACCGGTGACTATCCGACCCGCCTCCTCGACAAGGAAGGCGAAACGATGGGCCGCAAGGTTTCCCTGCTCGCGACCAACGGCTGACAGCCATTGGCTTTGACATTTGATTAAGGGGCGCTTATTGCGCCCCTTAATTCTTCAGCGACGCAGGACCGGGGCACAATGACTATCAACCTTGAAGGCAAGATCGCGCTCGTTACCGGCGCATCCCGAGGTATCGGCTATTTCACGGCGCTGGAGCTGGCAAAGGCCGGAGCGCATGTGATTGCCTGCGCCCGCACGGTCGGCGGCCTCGAGGATCTCGATGATGCGATCAAGGCCGCTGGTGGCTCCGCCGCCACCCTCGTCCCGTTCGACCTCGCCGACATGAACGCCATCGATGCGCTCGGTGCCTCGATCTTCGAGCGCTGGGGCAAGCTCGACATTCTCGTCGCCAACGCAGGTGTGCTCGGCGTGATTTCGCCAATCGGACATGTCGAGGCAAAGACCTTCGAGAAGGTGATGAACATCAACGTCACCGCGACATGGCGGCTGATCCGCTCGGTCGATCCGCTGCTTTCGCGCTCCGACGCCGGCCGCGCCGTCATTCTCTCATCGGGTGCTGCGCACAAGTGTCGTCCGTTCTGGGGCCCCTACTCCGCTTCCAAGGCAGCCGTCGAAGCACTGGCGCGCACGTGGGCTGGCGAAACGCAGCGCACGCCGCTTCGGATCACCAGTGTCGATCCGGGTGCGACCCGCACTGCTATGCGTGCCCAGGCTGTCCCGGGAGAAGATCCCGAGACGTTGCCGCATCCCTCCGAGGTCGCCAAGGCGATCCTGCCGCTGGTCGGCCCTGATGTGACCGAAACCGGTAAGCTCTTCATCGTCCGCGAGAACAAGCTCGTCGACTACCGCCTACCGGAATAAGCACGCTTCACTTGGCGGCCAGAGCCGGGAACAGGTGCGCGAAACCTGTTTCCGATGGGCAGAGCGCGTTAAGGTCGACCGAACCCTTAATGCCATCCAGCCCGCCGTTGTCAGCGAATTGCCAGATCGACCAACCGCCGCAGTCCTCCCGTTTCGGCGCCTGGCCGATGCTGCGCAGCCAGAGATAGTGATCAGGAAAACGTGCCTCGTTGCCCTTCAGGTACTGATCGAAGAATTGCTGGTTCAGGTAGAAGATCGGTTTGCCGGGATAGGCACCGTTCAGCTCATCAAAGAACGCGCTGATCTCGGCGCTCAACTCCTCGAGCGTCGGCACCTTGCCGCAGTTTCCGGTAAATTCGAGGTCGATCGCGATCGGCATCGCATCCATTTCGACCGGGACGGTTCCCATGACATTGCGCGCCTGTTCGCGGCCGGGGCGGCAGAAGGTGAAGAAGTGATAGGCGCCACGCACGATGCCGGCGTCCTTCGCCGCCTTCCAGTTTTCGGCAAAACGCTTGTCGCGGTGGTCGCCCCCCTCGGTCGCCTTCATGATCGCGAAACGGACGTTCGGCTGGCGTGCCAGCGCTTGCCAATCTATGGCACCCTGATGGTGGCTGATGTCGACGCCCTGTATGGGATAGTCCGCAAGCGTCGGAGGTGTGAACGGTGCCATGGCGCGATCGTATGCCAGATACGATGCGACCGCGACAGCTAGAATCACCACCGCGAGGACTGTTCGATAGAGGGTTTTCATCACTCCAATGGTCTTTCGTTTTCCTTGACGCGTTGTAGCAGAATTTCGTGAGGTCGCGGCGGATGGCATTAGCCCGGCCCTGCGCTTGCGCTTCGGGCGTTCGGCGCTGCAATCGATTCACTGGATCGATTGCTCCGGTTAGGGGTCGGACCGCTTCTCACCCCCCTTGACCAAACCCGGTTAGCGCGCCATAAAACCCGCCATGAAAACGGTTATCTGCATTATCTGCCGGAAGATTATTCGCTAGCGCGCTCGCTGGCCTGGCCGTTTTCGTCTCCTGAAAAGTCCAAGATGAGAAACGCCCCGGCCCGCCGGGTGGCAGCATTTTTTTCGGATCATTGCATTTGGGAGAGTAGACATGGCCGGCGCGCCAGACACAAAGAAGCCGGAACTGAAGCTTTACAACACGCTGACGCGCGAAAAGACGGCCTTTGCGCCGATCGATCCGCAGAACGTGCGCATGTATGTCTGCGGCCCTACCGTCTATGACTACGCCCATATCGGCAATGCGCGCCCGGCCATTGTCTTCGACATTCTGTTCCGCCTGCTCCGGCACGTCTATGGCGCCGAGCACGTCACCTATGCGCGCAATATCACTGATGTCGATGACAAGATCAATGCAAGGGCTCTGCGGGACCATCCCGGTTTGCCGCTGAACGAGGCGATCCGCCTGGTCACCGAAAAGACCGAGACGCAATATCTCGAAGATGCAAAGGCGCTCGGCTGCCTCGACCCGACGATCCAGCCCCGGGCGACAGAAAACATCGCCCAGATGATCGAGATCATCGAGAAGCTGATCGCCAAGGGCCATGCCTATCAAGCGGCCGGCGAAGTGCTGTTCGACACGAAATCGATGGTCGACTACGGCCAGCTTTCGAAGCGCAATCTCGATGAACAGCAGGCCGGAGCCCGCATCGCCGTCGATGCGCACAAAAAGAACCCCGGCGACTTCGTGCTCTGGAAACTCTCGAGCGAGAGCGAGCCAGGCTGGGAGAGCCCCTGGGGCCGTGGCCGCCCCGGCTGGCATATCGAATGCTCGGCCATGAGCGAGCGCTATCTCGGCGAGGTCTTCGACATCCACGGCGGCGGTCTCGACCTGATTTTCCCGCACCATGAGAACGAGATCGCACAGTCGCGTTGCGCCCATGGCACCAAGGTCATGGCGAATGTCTGGATGCACAACGGCTTCCTGCAAGTCGAAGGCCGCAAGATGTCGAAGTCCGAAGGCAACTTCGTCACCATCTATGAACTGCTGCATACTCAGAAGTTCGGCGGTCGGCAGTGGCCAGGCGACGTGCTGCGCCTTGCAATGCTGATGACTCATTATCGCGAACCGATCGATTTTTCCGTCAAGCGGCTGGAAGAAGCCGAGCGCCTTCTCGCCAAATGGCCAGCAGCCGATGCCGCGGGCGCAGAGCCCGATGCCACGGTGGTCAGGGCCTTGGCCGACGACCTCAACACGGTGGCGGCGATCCAGGCGTTGCATACGCTTGCCCAGTCCGGCGATCACGCAACGTTCGCCGCGAGTGCCGCGCTGCTCGGCGTCCTTCCTGAGATGGCCGAGATCGACGAGGCGGTTGCGATCGAAATCGACCGGCGCGTGAAGGTACGGCTCGAATTGCTGAAGGCGAAGAACTTCGCCGAGGCCGACAAGATCCGCGAGACGCTGCTTGCCGAAGGCATCCAGCTCAAGGACGGCAAGGATCCGGCTACTGGCGAGCGGGTAACGACATGGGAGGTGAAGAGATGAACACCTATACCGGCGGATGCCAGTGCGGAGCCATCCGCTTCCGGGTTCGCGGAACCTTGAAGGATTCATCCATCTGCCATTGTCGCATGTGCCAGAAGGCTTTTGGCGCCTACTACGCACCCCTGGTTTCCGTCCGTGGCGCAGAGTTCGAGTGGACGCGCGGCGAGCGTAAGCGCTTCCGCTCGTCGAACCTGGTCGAGCGCGGCTTCTGCGCCGATTGCGGTTCGCCGCTGACATACGAGGCGCCGGATGGCATGGCGATCGCGGCTGGCGCCTTCGACGATCCCTCGGCGCTTCCGCCGGTCATTCAGTTCGGCACGGAGCGCAAGATCGGCTTCGTCGATCACCTGCATGAGTTGCCCGCGCGCGAGACCGAAGAGGACGTTGAGGCTGCGCCCTTCGTGCTCGACATCGTTTCCTACCAGCATCCGGATCACGACACGACCACCTGGCCCGAGGAGAGGAACCCGTGACAACAGCTGCGGCTCTGAGCGGAGGTTGCCAATGCGGCGCGGTTCGCTACCAGGTCGTGGGTGAACTCGGCTATCCGCACCTTTGCCACTGCCGCATGTGCCAGAAGGCGGCTGGAAACTACTTCATGCCGCTCGCCGCCGCCAAGCGAAGGGTTTTTGCGCTGACGCGTGGCGAACCGAAGTGGTTTCACTCGTCCGATATCGTCCGCCGCGGCTTTTGTGCCGACTGCGGGACGCCGCTTTTCTATGATGTTCCGGATGCGGATTTCATCAACATCATGCTCGGCTCCTTGGACGATCCCGATAGCGTCAAGCCGGTGATGCAATCGAACACCGGACGCAAGATGAGCTGGTTTCATGAGCTCGACGTACTGCCCATCGAGCCCGAAGCGGAAACGCGCGAGCGCGAAAACGCGATTGCCGCCAGCAATCACCAGCACCCCGACCACGACACAGCACATTGGCCAACCGGAGCGTCAGCATGAGCGAACCCATTCGTACCGGCGGCTGCCAATGCGGCGCTGTCAGATTCCGCACCAGCGGCAAGCTTGGCCGCCCCTCGATCTGCCATTGCCGCATGTGTCAGAAGCAGTTCGGCGGCCTCTTTTCCGCCCTTGTGACCGCGCCTGACGAGGGCATGGAGTGGACACGCGGCGAACCCAGCTATTTCCAGTCGTCGGTCAATATCGAGCGCGGCTTTTGCAAGAACTGCGGCACGCCGATGACCTACCGCCACCCGGGCGGCCTCGAACTGGCGATCGGCACGTTCGACGATCGCAGCGACCTGGCCCCGCAGATCCAGGTCAACTACGACGCCCGCATTCCCTGGGTCGAGACTATCTTCGACCAACGCATTCACAAGGAACCCGATTTTTATGCACGGCAGGAGGCGATCATCTCCTTCCAGCATCCCGATTACGATACTGCAATCTGGCCAACCGAAGGCGTAGAACATGACTGAAGTGCTCCGTACCCTCTATCCCGAAATCGAACCTTATGCCTCAGGGCATCTCGACGTCGGCGATGGCCACAAGATCTATTGGGAACGTTCGGGCACAGCGGGTGCAAAGCCGGCAGTCTTCTTGCACGGCGGACCGGGCGGCGGCTTCTCTCCGAGCCACCGCCGCCTGTTCGATCCCGCACTCTACGATGTGCTGCTGTTCGACCAGCGCGGATGCGGCAAGTCCACGCCGTATGCCGATCTCAATGCCAACACCACCTGGCATCTCGTCGCCGATATCGAGCGACTGCGTGAAATGGCAGGCGTCGAGAAGTGGCAGATGTTCGGCGGTTCGTGGGGCTCGACGCTGGCGCTCGCTTATGCCGAGACGCACCCGGAACGCGTTTCCGAACTGGTCGTGCGCGGTATCTATACGCTGACCAAAGCCGAGCTCGACTGGTACTATCAGTTCGGCGTGTCGGAAATGTTCCCCGACAAGTGGGAGCGCTTCATCGCGCCGATCCCTCCCGAAGAGCGCCACGAGATGATGCTGGCCTACAATCGCCGGCTCACTGGTGCGGACCGGTCCGTTGCCCTTGAGGCCGCTCAAGCCTGGAGCATCTGGGAAGGCGAGACAATCACGCTGCTGCCGGAAAAATCGACCAGCGGCAAGTTCGAGGATGCCGACTTCGCCTACGCCTTTTCCCGGATCGAAAACCACTTCTTCGTCAATGCCGGCTGGATGGACGAAGGCCAACTGCTGCGCGATGCCTACAAGCTGAAGGATATTCCAGGCGTCATCGTGCATGGCCGCTACGACATGCCCTGCCCGGCAAAATACGCCTGGCTGCTGCACAGGGCGTGGCCGCAGGCTGAGTTCCATCTGATCGAAGGCGCCGGACACGCTTATTCGGAGCCCGGCATCCTCGACCAGTTGATCCGGGCTACGGACAAGTTCGCCGGAAAGCAATAACGAGGCACAAGGCCGACAGGACGACCATCATGACACGCGAAAAGATCTACCTCTTCGACACGACGCTCCGCGACGGGCAGCAGACGCCCGGCATCGACTTCTCCGTCGAGGACAAGATTGCGATTGCGAGCATGCTTGATGAGTTCGGCCTTGATTATGTCGAAGGCGGATATCCCGGCGCCAATCCGACTGACTCCGCCTTCTTCAGCGAGAAGCGCACGACACGGGCCCGCTTCGTCGCCTTCGGAATGACGAAGCGAGCCGGCATCTCGGCCTCAAATGATCCGGGCCTCGCAGCCCTCCTGCAGGCTGAGAGCGACGCGATCTGTTTCGTTGCCAAGAGCTGGGACTACCATGTGAAGGTCGCGCTCGGCTGCACCAACGAGGAAAATCTCGAAAGCATCGCCGAGAGCGTCAAGACCGCCGTTGCCGCCGGTAAGGAGGCAATGGTCGACTGCGAACATTTCTTCGACGGCTACAAGGCAAACCCCGCCTATGCCATCGCCTGTGCAAAGACGGCCTATGACTCCGGCGCGCGCTGGGTCGTGCTCTGCGACACCAACGGCGGCACACAGCCGCCGGAAATCCGCGCGATCGTCGAGGCGCTGATCGTGGCAGGCGTTCCCGGGCACTGTCTCGGGATCCATGCGCATAACGATACCGGTCAGGCGGTGGCCAATTCGCTCGCAGCCGTGGAGGCAGGCGTTCGCCAGATCCAGGGCACCTTGAACGGAATCGGCGAGCGCTGCGGCAATGCCAATCTCGTGACGCTGATCCCGACACTGGCGCTGAAGGAAACCTATTCCCGTCGCTTCGAGACGGCGATCGACAGTGAACGGCTGACCAACCTGACGCGCCTGTCGCATGCATTTGACGAACTTCTGAACCGCTCGCCGGACCACCAGATGCCCTATGTCGGCGCTTCGGCCTTCGCGACCAAGGCCGGCATCCATGCCTCGGCGCTGCTCAAGGATCCCCGCACCTACGAGCACGTGACGCCTGATAGCGTCGGCAATTTCCGCAAGGTCATGGTCTCCGACCAGGGCGGCAAGGCGAATTTCATCAACGCTTTGAAGCGCCGCGGCATCGAGGTCGGCAAGGATGATCCGAAACTCGACCGCCTGATTGCGCTGGTCAAGGAGCGGGAGGCTTCCGGTTACGCCTACGAGGGCGCCGACGCGAGCTTCGAACTATTGGCGCGCCGCACCCTCGGAACCATCCCGGAATTCTTCTCGATCGAGGGCTTCCGCGTCATGGTTGAGCGCCGCTTCGATTCCCATGGCCGCGTGAAGATCGTCTCGGAAGCGGTCGTGAAGATCGTTATCGAGGGGCAGACGATCATGTCGGTTGCCGAAGGCGACGGCCCGGTCAACGCGCTCGACCTCGCGCTGCGCAAGGATTTCGGGAAGTATCAGCATGAGATCGACGATCTGGTGCTGGCCGACTTCAAGGTGCGTATTCTCAATGGCGGCACCGAGGCCATCACCCGCGTTCTCATCGAATCCACCGATAGCGACGGCGTGCGCTGGTGGACGGTCGGCGTGTCCGAGAACATCATCGATGCGTCGTTCCAGGCGCTTGTTGACTCGGTCATCTACAAGCTGATGAAGAACCGGCAATTGGCGGGCAAGATCGCGGCGGAGTAGCCGTCAGCGGCTGTAGACAAGGCCCCAATCCTTCTCCGAATACCATTCGTCGCCCTGTCGCTCGGCTTTCCAGCGCAGGGCGCAAACATGTTGCATCCCGCCGCGGCCGAACGAGGCTTCAAGCCGTCTGTAGCTGTCAAATCCGCCGGATACGGCCTCCGCCCAAACGAAAGCCACCGGGCACAGAAACTCCACCGCGTAAGCGTCGTCTTCACGGCGAAAAAGGAAAAAGCCGGCATAGGAAGCCAATCCCGTCGGCCCCGTGGCATCGACGTCGGGAACGCCGAGCGGAAAGATTAGCCGACCACCGATCGACAGGTGCTCCACCCAGAGATCGGCGGGACGGTGAACCGCAAAATTGACGTAGACGGCATTGGTCGGTTCGCGTGGCCACTCCACCCCGTTGCCATGGACGACCTTCACGTTTGGATAGTCCCGAAGATTGGCCTCAGCGCGCGCCGCCAGTTCCCCGTCGAACTCCACGGCAATCACGCAACCCTCGGCGCCAACGAGCAGGGACATGATCGCTGTATAATAGCCGCTGCCGGCGCCCACATGACAGACCATGTCGCCGCGCCGGAGCGCCAGCTTGTGTATTCCCCGGGCGTGTAGGCTCGGGCTGCCGTTGTTGACGTGCCGCTTGTGCTGAAGCGCAAACAACGCATCCTGATAAACGACGGAGGCATCGCCCGAGGGAACATCGACGTAGCCGCTCCAACCGGCCATCCTCCACGGTGGCGGCCCCAGAAAGCGCTCGCGCGGGACAGTCGCGTAGGCCTGCAACAACGCATCGTCGTCCTGAATGCCTTCCTTCGTAAGCACCCGTGATGCATATGCTCTGCGGCACTGCGCAAGAGCTTCGTCGTCCATATCCTTCACCATCGCGATGGCCGGCAATATTCACCGAAATGAATTGGCCTATTCACGTCCGTTAAGTTAAGCGGCTCATAACGAGAACAAATATGGAAACACTCGATGTCTGCTAATGCAAGCGCCGCGATTGCCAAAAACGAAGACAGTCCCCGTGGCTTCGCCTTTGCGCTGGTAGCCTATCTTCTGTGGGGTTTCCTACCGATCTACATGAAGGCCGTCGCTCATATCTCGCCGGCCGAGGTCATTGCTCATCGAATTCTCTGGTCCTTGCCCCTGGCAGGTCTGGTGCTCATCGTGCTCGGCCGCACCCAGGATATCCGGATAGCCCTGCGGTCACCGCGGATGCTGGCCATGGCAGCGCTCACGGCAGCGCTGATCACCGTCAACTGGGGTACCTATGTCTGGGCGATCGGCGCCGGCCATTCGCTCGATGCGGCGCTCGGCTATTTCATCAACCCGCTATTCAGCATCCTACTCGGCTCCGTGCTATTGAAGGAGCGGCTGCACCCCATTCAGATCGGAGCGATTGCGTTGGCTGGACTTGCAGTCGTCGTGCTGGCGCTCGATAGCGGCGGTGTTCCATGGGTGTCGCTGACGCTGACGATTTCCTGGGGGCTTTACGCTCTGTTTCGCAAGACGTTGCCGCTCGGCCCGAACCAGGGTTTCTTTCTCGAAGTGTTGATCCTCAGCATCCCGGCTTTTTTCTACATTCTCTATCTCGAACTCGGCAGCGGGGAAGGACACTTCTTTCGAACCGGCGGGGCCGATACGGCCCTGCTGCTCGGTTGCGGCGTCGTTACCGCTGTACCGCTGATGATCTACGCCAACGGCGCCAAGCTGCTGCGGCTTTCGACCATCGGCATCATGCAATACATCGCGCCGACGATGATCTTCCTGATTGCGATCTTCGTGTTCCACGAACCGCTCGGCACCGCACGCATGATCGCCTTCCCACTGATCTGGGCGGGACTCTTCCTCTACAGCTGGGCGATGATCAAAGGGAACCGAGAGCGCTAACTCCCGGCCCTACATCTTCGAAATAACGGCGTCCTCGCCGTCACTGTCGACCGACGCAATTTCAGCCGCCTGCGCCATGATGCCAGGGATGATCTCGGCTATGTCGTCGATGACGAGCGGCTGAACGCGATGGGCGGTGTGGACGAAGCCTTCGTCCGTCATGTGGCGCATGAGCTCCATCATCGGGTCCCAGAAGCCGTTGACGTTGGCAAAGACCATCGGCTTCTCGTGACGGCCGAGCTGCGCCCAGGTCATGATCTCGACGATTTCTTCGAGCGTGCCGATGCCGCCCGGCAGCGCGACGAACGCATCAGAGCGCTCGAACATCGCATGTTTGCGGGTATGCATGTTAGGCGTTACAATCAGTTCATTGAGCTGGCCGAGGGAATGGCGAGTAGCCTCCATGTCGATCAGGAACTCGGGAATGATCCCGGTCACCTGGCCCCCGTTCGAAAGCACGCCGCTCGCCACAGCCCCCATGATGCCCTTGGTGCCTCCGCCATAGACGAGGCGCAGGCCGTAGTCCGCGATTTCCTTACCCAGCGCACGGCCGGCCGCCATATGGCGAGGATCGCTGCCCGGTCGCGAGCCGCAGTAAACACAAATGGAGCGAATGGAATGAGATTGATCTGTCATAGGGGCAAACAACTATTCTCTCTGCCTCCAGTCAAGAAAAATGACGGAAAAGCTGCGTCTTACTATTGCCTTACCGCTTTGACTGCTTGTGCAAAGCAGCGGGAATCGCTAGCAATTTTAGTAAGTCCGGCAAGATTGCCGCCTGGGGAGACGTGATGATGAGAAACCGTGCCGGCTTGCTGGCCCTTGCAGTGCTTGTAATCGCAATTCTATTGATGGTCTTTTTTGTCATGCCCCGCATCGGCGGAGACGCCGCCAAAGTTGGTGATGCAATTAACCAGGCCGGCTCCGAAGTAAAGAAAACAGTCACCGAAACCGCCAAGACATCGCGCCCTTCAGTTCCCGACGATGCAGAGACCACGCAGAAAGTGGGTCGGCTTGCTTCGGAGGCGGCCCAATCCATCTCCGAACTTAAGGCGCTCTTTGCAGACGGCAAGGGTCCGACACAGGAAGTTTTCGAGACAGCCAAGTCGAAGGCGACGACCTCACTGCAGGCACTTGCGGACTTTGCGATTCCTGATGGCACGAACCCGGTCACGGCTGCCGCCGCCACCAAGACAAAAGACGGTGCAGCCAAGGCGCTGACGATCGTCAAGGCGCTACCGGAGAATATTGCCGATGCGGCAACGGCGATCGCAAAAGCCGAAGCGGCGCTGACAGGCTCCCCGGAGCCGGCCAGCGAACCGTCGGTCGCGGCCTCGCCTGCGGAAAACGCCAACAAGCTCCCCACTTTCGACGTGCTGCGCGTAGAACCGGATGGCTCTACGGTCATCGCCGGTTCGGCAGTACCGAACAGCAAGCTTGAAATCCTGGATGGGGACAAGGTCGTGACGACGACGGACGTCGGCCCGACTGGCGATTTCGTTGCGGTGCTCGATAATCCGCTCTCCGCCGGCGACCACCAGCTCGTCCTGCGAGCCACCGGCAAGGATGGCAAAGCTTCGACATCGGAAGAAATTGCGACCGTATCCGTTCCCACGGATGGCAAGAACTCCGAACTGCTGGCGATGGTCTCCAAGCCGGGCACCGCCAGCCGCGTCATAACCGCGCCCAAGCCGGATACTCAGGTCGCCTCCAATGGCGGTACTGCTCCGAGTTCGTCGGATGCCGCGAGCGCGCCGGCTGGTACAGGTTCGACGACGGCTAACGACGTCATGGTCAGCGCCGTCGAGATCGAAGGCGACAAGATCTTTGTCGCAGGCATGGCGAAGGCCTCGGCGAACGTCGTCGCCTATGCCGACGGCCAGCTGATCGGCAAGGCGAAGGCCGGTCCCGACGGTCATTTCGTTGTCGATGGCGTGATGCCGCTTTCGGTCGGCGATCACAAGATTCGCGTCGATGTTCTCGATGACGCCGGTAAGGTCGCCGTTCGCGCGTCGGTGAATTTCAACCGCCCGGAAGGAAATCAGGTCACGGTTGCCGCGCAGAGCGTGAAGCCTAACGGCGGAAGCGCGGCGGGGACCGTGCCACTGGATGAAGGTACGCTCGGAAAGCTGAAGAATGATGCCACCAAGGCCTTCTCCCTGCTCAACGGGCTCTTCGCCGACGGCAAGATACCGGGAGCGGAAGAGCTCGCGGCGGCCCGCTCCGCGACCGAATTCGCCCTGCGTGCCATCGTGGAATTCCGCAGCGCAGCCGATGCCACAGCCGACGTCAAGCAGCAGGCTTCGATCGCTGCCCAGGCCGCAGCCGATGCCCTGAGCATGCTGCAGGCTCTGCCAAAGGATGCGAAATCCGTCGGCGATGCGCTGGGCAAGCTCGACGCCGACATCGCCCAGCTGACCGCTCCTTCCACTGCACCGGCCGCGCCGAATGCACCTGCGACCAACGAGATCGCTGGAGACCAGGGCGGTCCGACGACGATCGAGCAGGCGCCGCTCGCACCGAGCAACGAGACGGTCATTATCCGCCGCGGTGATACGCTCTGGCAGATATCGCGGCGCGTCTATGGTGCGGGCGTTCGCTACACGACGATCTATGTCGCCAACGAGGACAAGATCACAAACCCGGACCGCATCTTGCCGGGACAGATCTTCGGCCTTCCCAAGGATGCCCTGCCGAACGCGGAAGAGCTTCACCGCAAGCGGCTGTCGGGCGAACACCTCTAAGGCGATCCCATCTTGATAGAGCGGCCGGACGGATATCACGTCCGGCCGCTCTTTTCCTGCGGCACCCATTTGTTGTATTGGTCCCGCCAACCCCTGTGTGGCGGTGACGACGATCATGTCCGGCGAGCCCCTTTCGGCATTTCCGCGGCTCCCAAATTTGTCGGCAACGCAGCGCCATCAGCGCCTTTCGGCGGGAGATTCGCATGGCAAACGGCAAGACAGTCTCTGATTCCAACCTCCTGCGGACGCTGTTCAATCTGTGGCCCTACATGTGGCCAACAGGTCGCCCGGATCTCAAGATGCGGGTCGTCTGGGCTTCGGTTTACCTCCTCGTTTCGAAGTTCGTACTGCTGCTCGTCCCCTATTTCTTCAAGTGGTCGACCGATGCGCTGAACGGGAAGATGGACCTCGCCGGCAAGCTGCCGGACCTGCTTGTCGGCGCGACGGCGTTGGTCATTGCCTACAACCTCACCCGCCTCATCCAGCTCGGTCTGAACCAGTTGCGCGACGCGCTCTTTGCCAGCGTCGGGCAGCATGCTGTCCGGCAATTGGCCTACAAGACCTTCGTGCACATGCATGAACTGTCGTTGCGCTTTCATCTCGAACGCAAGACGGGTGGACTTTCGCGTGTCATCGAGCGTGGCACCAAGGGGATCGAGACCATCGTGCGATTTACGATCCTCAACTCCGTGCCGACGCTGATCGAATTTTTGCTGACGGCCATCATCTTCTGGTGGGGCTACGGCTTTTCCTATCTCGCCGTCACCGCGTTCACCGTCTGGGCCTATATCTGGTTCACGATCCGCGCCAGCGACTGGCGCATCGCGATCCGCCGCACGATGAACGACAGCGATACCGACGCCAATACCAAGGCTATCGACTCCCTCCTCAACTTCGAGACGGTCAAGTATTTCGGCAACGAGGAGATGGAGGCGCGGCGCTTCGACAGGTCGATGGAACGCTACGAGAAGGCGGCCACGGATGTCTGGACCTCGCTCGGCTGGCTCAACTTCGGCCAGGGCGTGATTTTTGGCCTGGGCACGACGGTGATGCTCATCCTGTCGGCCCTTGCCGTCCAACGTGGCGAGCAGACCGTCGGCGACTTCGTCTTCGTCAACGCCATGCTGCTGCAGCTTTCCGTTCCCTTGAACTTCATCGGCTTTGTCTATCGTGAAATTCGCCAGGGGTTGACGGATATCGAGCAGATGTTCGATCTCCTCGAAGTCAAGGCTGAAGTGATGGATGCGCCCGAGGCGGCGCCTTTGGATATCAGGCAAGGTGCCATCTCCTTCAAGGATGTGCACTTTTCCTATGACCCTGCCCGTCCGATCCTAAAAGGTATCTCCTTCGAAGTGCCTGCGGGCAAGACGGTCGCCGTGGTTGGTCCGTCGGGCGCCGGTAAATCGACCTTGTCGCGCTTGCTCTATCGTTTCTATGACATTCAAAGCGGTTCGGTCTCGGTCGATGGCCAGGACATCCGGACAGTGACCCAGAAGAGCCTGCGATCGGTCATCGGGATGGTCCCGCAAGACACCGTCCTTTTCAACGATACGGTTGCCTACAACATCCGCTACGGGCGTCCATCGGCTACTGATGCAGAGGTCAAGGCAGCAGCCGAGATCGCCCAGATCGCTCACTTCATCGATCTGTTGCCCGAGGGCTTTGATACCAAGGTTGGCGAGCGTGGCCTGAAACTCTCCGGTGGTGAGAAGCAGCGTGTTGCAATCGCTCGAACGGTCCTGAAAGCTCCACCGATTCTAATCCTCGACGAGGCAACATCGGCCCTCGACACCACCACCGAGCGCGATATCCAGACCGCACTCGATGTTGTATCCAAGAACCGCACAACGCTCGTCATCGCCCACCGGCTGTCAACGGTTATCGGCGCGGACGAAATCATCGTTCTGAAAAGCGGCGAGATTGCTGAACGCGGTACCCACACCACGCTTCTCCAGAAGAATGGCCTATATGCCTCGATGTGGAATCGCCAGCGCGAGGCCACGCAGGCCGAAGAGCACCTGAAGCAGGTCCGCGAGAGCGACGACATGGGGGTTGTGAACAGGCTTGCTCCCGCGAGCTAGCCACCAATGGACGGCATTTGAGCTGCTTTGCTGTTCAGAAGCCCGTCATAGATGTGGGGTCAAGGAGCCGCAGCATTGCCCCAGCTGCGGTTTCCCTGTAACCAGCGATGAGAAAAGAACGCCAAAGCACAACGCAATGTTACAGATTCGCTTGTTGCGCTTTAGTTCTTTGTTTTCACGCATGTCTTTGGCCCGAAACCGGTTGCCGCTTTCGGGAGACATGCTTTAGGAGCGCGGCATAAATGAGCTTGTTCAATACGGTACGCAACACGATCGTTCCGGTGCACAAGGAAGGTTATCCCTTCATCGCCGCCTTCTTCGTCGCCTCGCTCATTCTGGGCTGGATCTTCAAGCCGCTGTTCTGGATCGGGCTGATCCTGACGCTGTGGTGCGCCTATTTCTTCCGTGATCCCGAGAGAATGACGCCACAGGATGACGATCTCGTCATTTCGCCGGCCGATGGCAAAGTGTCGTCGGTCCAGATGGTCGTACCGCCCGCCGAACTGAATCTCGGCAGCGAGCCGATGCTGCGCATCTCGGTGTTCATGAACGTCTTCAACTGCCATGTGAACCGCTCCCCGGTGCGCGGGCGGATCGTCAGCGTCAACTACCGGTCGGGCAGCTTCGTGAATGCCGAACTCGACAAGGCAAGCGAAGACAACGAACGCAACGGTCTTGTCATCGAAACCTCGCACGGCCAGATCGGGGTCGTTCAGATCGCCGGCCTCGTTGCTCGGCGTATCCTTTGCTGGGCCAATACGGGCGAGCCTCTGGATGCCGGCGAACGCTTCGGCCTGATTCGCTTCGGTTCGCGCCTTGATGTATTTCTCCCGGCCGGCGCAGCGCCCCGGGTGACGCTCGGCCAGACGGCAATTGCCGGAGAAACCGTGCTGGCCGAATTCGGCTCCACCAAGGGCCCGGTCGTCAGCCGTCGAAGCTAGACTGGAGCGCGACATGGAAACGCCCTTCCCGCCTTTCGAGCCCAACGGTCCGCCTGACGATTCGGGCCGCGGACCACGGCTTCGCGAGATCCCGCTTCGCCTTATCATTCCCAATCTCATCACGATCCTGGCGATCTGTGCCGGCCTCACCGGCATCCGCCTTGCATTCGAGAACCGGTACGAGCTTGCGGTCGGCATGGTGCTTCTCGCCGCATTCCTCGATGGGATCGACGGCCGCGTTGCCCGCCTGATGAAGGCGACGTCGAAGTTCGGCGCGCAGATGGATTCGCTGGCTGATATCGTGAATTTCGGCGTCGCGCCCGCGCTTGTCGTCTATGTCTTTGCACTGGATCAGGCCCGCTCCATCGGCTGGATCGCCGCCCTGATCTACTCCATTGCGGCGGGCCTTCGTCTGGCTCGCTTCAACGTCATGGCCGAGCGCGAGAACAAGGCAACCTGGCAGTCGGAGTATTTCGTCGGCGTGCCCGCGCCAGCCGGCGCGATGCTGGTGCTGCTCCCTGTCTATCTCGGCTTCCTTGGGCTGACGACCGATCGCACTTTCGCTTATTTTTCATCCGTTTATACGGTTCTGATCGCGTTCCTGCTCATTAGCCGCCTTCCTGTCTGGTCGGGCAAGTCCGAGGGCAGCAGGCTGCGGCGTGATCTGGTGCTGCCGGTCATGCTCGGGGTCGTTCTCTACGTGGCGCTACTGTCGAGCTTCACATGGGAAGTCATGGTCGTGACCGCCGTCATCTACCTGCTGACGCTGCCGTTCGGCGCGCGCAAGTGGAAGCGGAAATACGGCACGCTGACCATCGAGGAACCGGGTGTCGGCGAGGACGATATCGGCCGTCATATCTGACATTTTTCAACTCTCCTTTGCCGAAGAATGCCTGACTCAAGCCTCGCGAAATATGCATCGGATACACAATTCCTGATAAGCGGCGCCTCGATTTTGTCGCTATTACACGCAAAAGAGCAATAAATATAAGAGTCTAGGGACAGCACACGTGAGGAGAGTATTGTGACCCCGAAGAAGACAAGCGTCGAACAGCCGGCGAAGTCCGACCTCAGCGCCAACTACCGCCCGCTCGGCCTGAAGGCCGTTCTTGCGGCCGCCCTGATGCTCAAGAGCAAGCCACCGCTCGTCAAGAAGATTGCCTAGGGCGAGGCAAATGCCGCGCTGTCGATGGGACCGACAGCGCCAAGATCAGACCCTTGCCTCCATGCTTCATTGAAAATCCAACGCGCGTCCTCATCCGGCGCGACGTGGTTGAACCGAACTGCTAGGATACACGTCCATAAGCCAGTTCGGAGGCGATATGACCGACGTCCAGACAAATCGCAAGCTCAGTGCGATCCTTGTCGCTGATGTCGTTGGCTATTCGCGGATGATGGCAAAGGATGAGGCAGGCACGCTTGCCGCGTTGAAGCATCACCGGCTGTCTGTCTTCAATCCTGAGGTCGAGAACCACAACGGCCGCGTCATCAAGCTTGTTGGCGACGGCGCTCTCGTCGAGTTTGGCAGCGCCGTTGATGCGGTCAAGTTCGCGCTTTCGGTGCAACGCACCGCCGCCGCTTCGGGCAACGACGCCTCCCATCCAGGAATCACGCTGCGCATCGGGATCAATCTCAGCGATGTCGTTATCGATGGTGACGATATTTATGGTGACGGCGTAAACATTGCCGCGCGTCTGGAACCGCTGGCGGAACCCGGCGGTGTCTGCATCGCATCGAGCGTCAGGGAGAACATCGTAGGGCGCGTCGACGCGGAATTCGAGGACGGTGGCGACGTCCAACTCAGGAACATCGATCGGCCAGTCCGGATCTGGAAATGGCAGCCGGACGCTCACCCAAGCCCTACCAGTGCTCTCTTGCAAAAGGCAAAAGACAACCTCCGGCCGTCGCTGGCCGTGCTTCCCTTCCAGAATATGAGCGGCGATGTCCAGCAGGAGTATTTCGCCGATGGCGTTGTCGAAGACATGATCACGGCGCTCAGTCGTTTCCGCTCCTTCGCGGTGATCGCCCGCAACTCCTCCTTTATCTACAAGGGCCGCGCGATCGATGTGCGCCAGGTCGCTCGCGAGCTTGGCGTACGCTACGTGCTGGAAGGCAGCGTGCGGCGCGCCGGTAACCGCTTGCGCATTACCGCACAGCTCGTCGAAGGCGCGACCGGTGCGCACCTGTGGGCAGAGCACTACGATGGCTCTGCGGAAGAAATTTTTGATTTCCAGGATCGCATCACTGAGAGCGTCGTCTCGATTGTTGAGCCCCAGATCAAGTCTGCCGAGATCGCGCTTTCACGAAGGGAGCGGCCAGAGAGCATTGAAGCCTATGATTTCTACCTTCAGACCATGGGAAGCTTCTACTCCGACATGCCAGAGCGGAACGACGCCTCCCTCGCCCTGATCAACAAGGCAATCGCCCTCGAGCCTAACAACGCGACCTATCTTGCGACGGCAGTCGGGTTGCTCATGCAACGCGGCACTCTGGGCTGGAAGCTGCCGGGGGTCGAGGATCAGCGAGCACTCTGCGAGAACTACATCGAGCGGGCGCTTGTGCATGGCCATGGCGACGCGTCCGTCGTGGGGATCTGCGGCAATACTCTGATGCAGTACCTGAAGCAGTACGATCGAGGTTTCGAGTTGGTCTGCCAGGCCGTTGCCTTCAACCCCAACAACCTCGACGTCGTCAACTATGCGGGCGTCGCGAACCTCCATTGCGGCAGTCTCGATGAGGCCGTCACATATTTCTTGCGCGCCGAACGACTGAGTCCAAACAGCCTTGGTGCTCATTGGAACCTTACCGGGCTGGCTCATGTCGAAATGGTCCGCGGGAACTATGAAGAGGCTCTGGCCTGGGGGCGCAAATCCATGGCGGCGAATGCCTATTACGGTCCGTGCTTCTGGATGATGATTGCGGCCAATGCAAAACTCGGACGCATGGACGAAGCGCGGCGGCACCTTGCGGGTCTGCTTGCATTCTCGCCCGGCGTCACCGTCGCCCGCATCCGCGCCGGCCAAGCCGCCAAGAACCCTGACCGGATCGAACCGATCCTCGCAGGGTTGGCGCAGGCCGGCATGCCGGAAGCCTAGGCCGGGTGGAAGAAGCGGACCAGCAGACTGATCGCCAGCAGCCCCATGACAATGCCTATGATGACATCGAGAACCCGCCAGGCTGCGGGTTTTGCAAAAACCGGCTGCAACAGGCGAGCGCCGTAGCCTAGGCCGAAAAACCAGATGAACGACGCCGTCGCGGCACCGACACCGTAGGCGATGCGGTCTGCACCGCTATAGGGCGCGGACAGGCTGCCAATCAGAACGACCATGTCCAGGTAGACGTGCGGGTTCAGAAAGGTAAAGGCTAGGCAAGACGCGACTGCAGCCTTCAGACCCAGTGTCTGCGGAGAACCCGCCTGCATCGCGCCGGGATGAAGAGCGCGACGGAATGCCAGAACGGCATACGAACCGAGAAAAATTGCCCCACCTAGCGTCACAGCCGAGAGGAGCGTCGGCGACTGGGCAACAAGCGTTCCCAGCCCGGCAACGCCGGCTGCGATCAGCACTGCATCCGATACGGCGCAGATCAGGCACAGGATGAAGACGTGTGAGCGCAGCAGGCCCTGGCGCAGAATGAACGCATTCTGTGCACCAATGGCGATAATGAGCGACGCACCAAGGAAGAAGCCGGAAAGCGCGGCAGAAATGGAGATCATGTGATTTTCCGGAAGAATTATGCGGTGGGATTATCAGATTAGAAGAAGCTGAGCTGGCCGTCATCCGGCTTTTTCTTTTCAGGCGGCGACGGCAGCTTATCAACAGCCACCTTGTCCTGGAGGTCGGACCCCACATTGGTCACTTTGTTGACCTTGTCGGAGACGGGGATCGCCTCGAAAAAATCTTCTTCGACCGGCTTCATCAAGTCGGCGACGTCCCGTGGCTCCTGTGTCTTGCAATCCAGCCAGCGCGAAAAGTCTTCCGGCTTGATGACGACGGGCATGCGGTCATGGATCGGAGCGATGGCGGCATTTGCCGCGGTCGTCAGGATCGCACCGGTGTCGACTTCCGAACCGTCTGCGGACGACCATGTTTCCATCAGGCCGGCGAACGCCACAATGCCGCCGCGGCGCGGCCTGATCCAATAGGTCTGGGACTTCTCGCCCCTCTCCTTGCCGGGGCGTTGCCATTCATAGAAGCCGGAGCCTGGCACGAGCACGCGCCGATGGCGCATCGCCGCACGAAACGACGCCTTGCCGATCGCCGTTTCGGCGCGGGCATTGATCAACAGCGGAAATTGCTTGGGATCCTTCACCCATCCCGGCGTAAAGCCCCATCGTACGAGCACCGCGCGCCGCTCCGGGAGGTTGCTGCCTTTCTCCCGCGTTTCATCCGAAACGACGACGAGGATGGGCTGGGTCGGCGCAATGTTGTAACGCGCGGGAAAGTCCTCGAGATCCATGATCCCCAGAACTTCCTTCAATTCCTCCGGGGATATTGTCAGGGCATAACGTCCACACATTCGGATGTCTTTGCACTCCGTCCGGCGACGGTCAAGGGTAGCCGCCTCAGCCGCGCGGTGCGAGTAGGATGATTGCCGAGCCGCAAAGGCAGACGAGCGCGCCACCAATGTCCCAGCGGTCGGGCACACGGTTCTCGACGATCCACAGCCACATCAGAGAAGCCACGATATAGATGCCGCCATAGGCAGCGAAGGTGCGGCCGGCGGCCTCACTCGGCACGAAAGTGAGGAGCCATGCAAACAGCGCGAGGGACACCATACCGGGCGCCAGCCACCAGACGGGCTTTGCCATTCTCAGCCAGGCCCAGAAGGTGAAGCAGCCGGCAATCTCGAAAACAGCTGCTGCAGTATAAATGATATAAGTCACGAGAGCTCCATCGAATCGCCGCGTTCAATATCCGGCGGAACAATGGCGGCGCCAAGCACATCCCAACAGAGACCAACGCGGCAACCCCATGAGTTCCATTCCGAAGGCGGCCTCCTCCGCCATCCTCCAGCGCGGCAACCGGTTCCTCCTCGTGCTTCGGCGCAATCCGCCGGCGGCCGACATGTATGCGTTTCCGGGAGGACGGGCCAAACCGGGCGAAATGCCAGAGGAAACGGCGTTGCGCGAGTTGGAGGAGGAGACCGGCATAAAAGCTCGCGACCCTCACCTCTTCGCTACATACGATTTGAAGACGCACGCCCCTGACGGCGCGGTCGTCAACCACTTCTTTCTTTCCGTATTTCGGGTCGAGGCCGACGAGACGGCTATCGGCCTTGCGGCCGACGACGCCGCCGATATCGGCTGGTTCACCGTTGAGGAGATCCGCCGGTTACCCGTGCCTCAAAGCGTGCTTGAATGTGCCGAGCGCCTGGCGTCCGGGAGCGAATAAGCAGGTGGAAACTCAAGCAAGCGCCTTGTTCCCGTCACTGTCAGGGTATCAACTATCAACATGATTCCCGTTCGACGCGCGTTCCTGTTTCTTGCATTGTGCGCAAGCGCCGCCCTACCCGCCCCTTTATGGGCACAGGGTACAACGCCGCCAGTGTTGCCAGAGCAGAGTGTGCCAAAAGCGGTCACCGTGCCATACGACGAAAAGCTATCGCGGCTTGCCGAAGTGTTGGGCTCGGTTCACTACCTGAGGACTTTGTGCAAGGCGGAAAACAGTAGCGAGTGGCGAGGGCGCATGCAGCAACTGCTTGATTCAGAAGCCAAGGACGAGCCGCAGCGCAAGGAACAGCTGACCGCGGCTTTCAATCGCGGATACCGCGCTTTCGCGTCTGTTTACACGGATTGCACGCAGGCAGCCATCGTGGCAGAAGAGCGATACCGTGCCGAAGGTGCAACACTCGCCACAGAAATAACATCAAGGTTCGGAAATTAACGGTTAATTAACCTCTTTTCACTGGCGGCCGTGTCGTTTTGGGAAAAGGCTGATAAGGTCGTTAACTAGGCAGTAAGGCATGCAGTTTGAGGAAATGACAATGGAACCAAGCCTCAATGACATCGACGACATGATCGTTCATGAGAAGACTCAGGCGGCTTTGGAGTACCATAACGAAGCCTGGGCTGATGGCATGGCAGACGGAATCGAACCCGAGATCATCGCCGATACAGCAATCATCCACGCGCTACGGGAAACTATTCGCCTCCATGGCGAGAATAGTGCCGAAGCGCTTCTGGATTCCTTGCGCGAGCGCATGCTTGCCGGCGAGTTTTCTCCGAACCGCACCCTGCAATAACGATCACAGAGAGTTTGATGCATTCCGCTAGGGACAATGCTTCGCGGCCCGCGATCGCGCCGCTTTTGCTTGCAATCGGCCTTAGCGCCAGTAGCTTTCTGACCGGGACTTCGGCCCTGGCACTCTCAGAGCTGCAGAAGACCCCAGGACAGGTTGAACAAAGCGCTCCTGGCCAAGGCGGCGACAAGCCAGCCCCCTCCCCAACCTCACCCGGCGTTCCGATGCCCGACCCGCTGGTCAATTCGCAGGCCGGCCAAAGCAACGACAAGACGCCCGGCGCCGAGGACAGCTCGAAGCCAGTCGAAGTCATCTACGATATCAGCAAGGTCCCCGAGCCCGTTCGAAAGATGCGGGAGCAGATCGTCGAGGCAGCCGCTTCGGGCGATCTCGAGCGGCTGCGCCCCCTGCTCGGCACCGGCGCCACTCAGACACAGGTGACGGTCGGAGAGCCGACGGACGACCCCATCAGCGCGCTCAAGGATCTTTCGGGCGATCCGGAGGGCGATGAGATCCTGGCGATCCTGCTTGATGTCATTTCCACCGGCTTCGTTCATGTCGGCCAGGGCACACCGGACGAAATGTTTGTCTGGCCCTATTTCGCCGAGAAGGACCTGAAGGCTCTGACTCCCCCCGAGCGAGTGGAATTGCTGCGCATCGTTACGGCCGGCGACCTGTCCGACATGCAGGAGTTCGGCGGTTATAATTTCTATCGATTGGGCATCACCCCCGACGGCAAATGGAAGTACTTCACCGCCGGCGACTGAGGCTTGCGATCCCCTCACCGAAGACATACATCTGAGCGATAACGAACGCGACAGGTGCGCCATGCCAGCCGTATTTCTGAAGAACCGCTCGCTTATACGGGTGAGCGGTCCGGAGGCCCAATCCTTTCTGCAGAACCTGATCACGACCGATCTTGCCGCGCTCGCAGCGGATGAAGCACGGCCGGGCGCGTTGTTGACGCCGCAGGGCAAAATCCTGTTCGATTTCATGATCTGGCAGGACGGCGATGGGTTCATCATCGATACGGACGATGATCAGCGGGATGCGCTGCTTAAGCGACTGAGGATGTACAAGCTCAGAGCCGCCGTCGACCTTTCGCCTGCCGGCGAGGGCGTGACGGTTTCTTGGGACGGCGCAAATACGGGTCCAGCCGATAGCCGCTTTGCCAAAGCTGGCGTGGCGCTCGTCCGCCAGGCGGGGCAGCACGGTGCCAATGACAGCGAAATCTATGACGCATTGCGCATCGCGAGCGGCGTTGCCGTATCCGGGCAGGACTATGCGCTGCAGGATGCCTTCCCGCACGATGTCCTGATGGACTTCAACGGCGGCCTCTCCTTCAAGAAGGGCTGCTATGTCGGCCAGGAGGTCGTCTCGCGCATGCAGCATCGCGGCACGGCGCGCCGCCGTGTCGTCACCGTGAAAGGCGAGACGGCGCTGCCGCCCTCCGGGACGGAGATCACCGCCGGGGGCAAGCCGGTCGGCACGCTCGGATCGGTCGTCGGAAAAGGCGGCCTCGCGATCGTTCGCATCGACCGTGCCGGTGAGGCCATTGCGACAGCGACGCCTCTATTGGCAGGCGAGACGGCCGTCATTCTCGAACTACCCGCCTGGACAGGGCTGACGTTCCCGTCGACGGCGGACGAGGCCAGCGCGTGACGACAAAGGCGCCGCGCGCGTGGCAGCGCATGCTCTCGGGCCGCCGGCTTGATCTGCTCGACCCCTCTCCTCTCGACGTCGAGGTGAGCGATATTGCGCATGGGCTTGCGCGCGTTGCCCGCTGGAACGGGCAGACCTCGGGAGATCACGCCTTCTCCGTCGCCCAGCATTGCCTTGTCGTGGAGGATATTTTCCACCACCTCAACGAGGCGACAGCCGATCAGCGGCTGATGGCGCTGCTGCATGATGCGCCGGAGTATGTCATCGGCGACATGATCTCGCCGTTCAAGTCGGTCGTCGGCGGCGGATACAAGGCCGTCGAAAAGCGGTTGGAAGCGGCCGTCCACCTTCGGTTTGGCCTGCCGCCCCACCCTACGCGCGAACTCAAGGAGAAGATCAAGAAGGCTGACACCATCGCTGCGTATTTCGAGGCAACTCAGCTTGCCGGGTTTACGTCCACTGAGGCAAAGAAATTCTTCGGCCAGCCGCGCGGAATCACAAAAGACATGTTGCTGATGACGCCACTGCCGGCAGTCGAGGCGCAGCGCCTCTTTTGCGAGCGCTTCGAGACAATTGAGGCCATGCGGAGCAGCAAAGCATGACTGTCATCATTGTCGCTCCGCTTGCCCGGATCGCCGAAATGGCAGTCCGGCATGGCGCCCGTGAGATGATCAGCCTGATGGCGAAGGAACAGGCTTTCCACCGGCCTGCCGTGATTCAGGCGCACCGGCATCTTCTCCTCCATATGAACGACATCGCGTTCAAGGGAACCGGTAACCTTGTCGCGCCGGATGAAACGCATGCGCGGGAGATCATCGGTTTTGCCCGCGAGTGGGATCGCACTGCGCCACTCTTGATCCACTGTTGGATGGGCGTCTCCCGGTCGCCGGCGGCGGCCTTGATCGCCGCCCTTTCCGTGTCGCCGGAGCAGGGGGATTCGGCACTCGTTCGCCGGCTGCGCACTGCATCGCCTTTTGCCACGCCGAATGCGCGGCTGATCCAGATCGGCGATGACCTGCTCGGCCGCGGAGGGCGGCTGGTCGATGCGGTTCGAAGCATCGGCCGTGGCGCGGACGCGGATGGAAACGCACCTTTCACACTGGCTTTGGACGAGCCGACCGCTGGAACGTTTTGAGTCGATACCGGTTATCCCTCGAGGAGGTTGATCGATGTCGCTGCAGAACTATCGCGATACGTTTGTGCGATGCTTGGCTACACTCAGGAGCCTGACAAGCGCGCGCGACGAATATGCGTGGTTCCGGTGGCAAGCGATCTATCTCACACGTGATCGATTTTCCTACTTCTTTCGCGGCGATCTGGATGGTGTCAAAGTCCGCTTCCTCGGCCAACAGATAGATTTGACCACCGGCGCCACCAGCTCGGTTCCGATACGTTCGATTGCGCTGTACGGGGCAACATTCGGCCTGAATGAGGCAATCACTGCTTATTGCGGGCCTCAGAAGTCTGTTATCGACGTTGCGCATGCCTTCAGCGAAAAAGGCGCTGCAGATTACCAGGCCGAGTTCTTCTATGTCAGGATGCGGCTGCTCTACTCGGCCGATGACAGCCGCACGGGTTTCGGCACCGATCCCAGACTGCGTGAAAACACGAATATCATATTCGTCGGGCTGGAAGATCACGCGACGGCCGACCTGCTCGAAACAAGTCGCGTCGGGCAATGGGTCGCGACGGATAGACCGGTTGCATCAAGCGAGTGGTATGCGGAGCGATACTACTATCACTGACCGGAAAGACTGCCTACTTGATGACGCCGCAGGCAAGGCGCTCACCCGCATCGCCTGCAGGTTGGCTGCGATAGTCATCAGAATTGGCATGAACGATCAGCGCTCGGCCGCGGACGCCATCAGTCTTGCCGTCGAGTGTTACCATGCCGTCAAACACCTGCGCTCGCAGAACGCCATCCTGATCAACATACTGGTTGGGCATGTCGCCGGCATGGGGTCCCATTGCGGACAGCAGGCCGTGCTCGGCATTGGTCGGATTGAAGTGCTTTCCGGCTGACTCGTGATGGCCGGCTGCATCGCAACTGCCGGTCTCGTGGACATGGAATGCGACCCATTTGTTGGCAGGCAGCCCAGCCACTTCGGCTTCGATCAATACGCCGCCATTTGCCGCCGCCGTTAGCGTGGCCCGACCGCTTGCCTTTCCGTCACGCCCGATAAAGTCCGCCGTGGCCGTTTGCTTGTCCTGAGCCATCGCAGCGGAGGAAACGGCCAAGAGCGTCAGAGCCGCGAACGAGAGGATTGTTTTCATTGGAGCTTCCTTTGCATCGTCGTTTCCCAACGTGCGAGGCACGAAGCAGTTCCCAAAACGGCGGCAACGAAAAAGCCGGCTCTGAGGCCGGCTTCGCAAATTCAGCGCACCACGTGATCAGGCGACAGTGTCGAGATCATACTGACCGTATGTGCTCTTATACAGATCGTAAGAGGCGTTCTGCTGGGACTGCGGATAGAAATTACGGCTACCCGTCTCACTTGCAGCCATCATGAAGGCAAGCACGCCATCCGAGAGCTTTGGTGCAAAGTCCTGAGCATTGCTCCCTTCTGAGCCCAACTGCTTCAGAATGCCCGGCTTGTCATCAGCCGCCCGCTCGCCACGGCTCAGCACGCCGTCGCCATTTGTGTCCAATCGCGACAGGGTCGCGAGATACGCATAAGATGTATCACTAACCGATGAAACTTGGCTCATACAAACCTCCATTCACCGCTGTTTCGGTGATGTTTGTACGCAATACGAAATGGAAAAATCTAAGATTAAACGGTCGTTAAACTGATTTGCGCACTGCGTCAATAAGCTGTTAACACGCCATTAACCATGATTGACAAAGTGTGATTTCAGCGCATCAGCCGCGCGCGGTCTGGGCTCAAATGCCCACATTTCCAGGCAGTTCGTGACCAGCAGTCAAATATAATGCCAGCAATATATTCGTTTGCGTTGCAATAGAATTTTAATGCGACCGATGGATTATCTTCGCCACGTCAGCATAGGGGCCGGTCGAATTTGAGATTGCCTAGACGATAATTTTGGATTGTTTCAGAAGGTCTTTTCATGTCTGGCGCGCCGCGTCGAAACTGCAGGCTGGCAGCACGCTCACAGGGCTCCGCTCACCCTCCCCTCGCTCCCGAAACAAAGATTGCCGAAAATGGACGCTGAAGCCCTTTTCCGGCAACAGTGCACGACCGCCCTCAATGAGGATGGCTCTGCCAACGCTGAGCGCCTGATGAATCTTGTCGTCGAGACATATCGACTGCAGGCAGGAAAGAAGCGCGCCGCGGAAGACCATTCGCACCTTCTGAGCGAAGAAAACACCACGCTTAAAGGCAGCCTCGTTGCCACGAAAGAAGATCTCGCGGAACAGCAACGCCTGTTCGGGATCGTTCTCGACAACCTGCCGCAAGGTCTGAGTGTCTTCGACACTGAGCAGCGATTGATCGTCTGCAACACGCGCTTCCGACAAGTTTTCGGCTTCAGCGCCGAAGCTGCCTCTCCCGGCGCCTCGCTGAAAACACTCATCTCGATGATCCGCGGCACCGAGCGGATCGAGAAAAAGGTCTCCCGTCTGCGCGCCGCCACCGAAGGTGGACACATCCGCCACCGCGAATGGATCATGGAAGACGGGCGCACTATCCAGAGCGTCATCACCGTCCTCCCCGATGGCAGCAACATTTCCATTCATGCGGACGTTACCGAAGACCGAAAGGCGGCCGAGCGCATAGCTTATCTCGCTCATCACGACCCGCTGACCGGACTGCCGAACCGCATCAGCCTCAGGGAGCGCATCGACGCCGCGCTGGCCGCCTGTAAGCCGGACGAGCAGATTGCCCTTGTGCACCTTAATCTTGACCGCTTCAAATCGATCAATAACACCCTCGGCGTTTCGGCCGGTGACAAGATCCTGCGGCAGGTGGCTGAGCGCATCCGCATGTCGGCAGGCGGTAATGTGCTGGCGCGCCTCGGCTCGGACGAATTCGCGATTCTTCAATCCGGACGGCAGCAGCCATGGAACGTCACGGCTCTGGCCGACCAGATTCGCCGCGAACTCTCCGAGCCGTTCTTTCGTGGAGACAAGGCCGTTGAACTCAGCGTGTCGATGGGGATCGCAATCAGTCCGCAGGACGGAATTGAAACGGACACCCTGCTGAAACACGCCGGCGTCGCACTGTCGCATGCCAAGAGCAGCGGTGGAAAGGGCGAGCGCTTCTTCACGGCCAAAATGGAAGCGCAGATCGAAGCACGGCATACACTGGAAGCGGATTTGCGCAAGGCGATCGAACGCGAGGAGTTCGAGCTTCACTATCAACCGCTCTATGACCTCGGCCAACAGAAGATCTGCGGTTTCGAGGCGCTTCTGCGATGGAACCACCCAACGCGCGGACGGGTGCCGCCCATGGAGTTCATTCCCCTTGCCGAGGAGGTTGGCCTCGTGGTCGATATCGGACGCTGGGTCCTACGCCGCGCCTGCCGCGATGCCATGGATTGGCCAGAAGATATCAAGGTTGCGGTCAACGTATCGGCGATCCAGTTTACGAACAGTGATTTGCCGAGCGATGTCGCCGCGTCGCTGGCCGAAGCGGGGCTGCCAGCTAACCGTTTAGAAATCGAGATCACCGAAAGCGTGCTGATGGAAAACCTCGATGAGGCCCTGCCTGTACTGCACGCGCTCAAGCAGAGCGGCATCCGGATCGGCATGGACGACTTCGGCACCGGCTATTCGTCGCTGAGCTATCTCCGACGGTTCCCCTTCGACAAGATCAAGATCGACAAGTCGTTCGTCAACGGTATCGTCGAAGACAAAGAAGCCTTTGCGATTATGCGTGCCATCATCCTTCTCGGCGATGCGCTCGGCATGCGCGTGACCGTGGAAGGCGTCGAAACGGCCGAGCAGTTGGCCATGCTCCAGCGCGAAGCCTGCGATGAAATCCAGGGCTACCATATCAGCCCGCCACGGCCGGCCGTGGACGTACCTTACCTGTTGGCTTGGCCGCAGGCGCACCCGAGCGCCCGCGCCAGCTAGTACGCTCTTCGTTGCGACTCGTGGTTCCTGCGTTTATGGAAGGACACCCTCTTCCCACGCGGTGATCCCATGTTCCAGGCGAAGGCCTTCGCTCCATTTGAAAAGCTTGCCGCCGCGCTCGTACCGCATTCGTCGGAAGGCGATGACGGCTCGCATGACGTGGCGCATGTCTTGCGCGTTTTCAAGAACGCCATGCGCATTCAGGCTGTCGAGGGTGGCGATGCCAGGATCCTTGCGGCTGCCGTCCTCCTGCACGATTGCGTCGCCGTGGAGAAGAACTCCCCCATGCGCTCAAAGGCGTCCGCTTTGGCAGCAGCGAAGGCCTCGGCCGTTCTCGCGAAGCTTGGCTGGGCCAGTGACGACATCACCGCTGTTGCGCATGCGATTGTCGCGCATAGCTTTTCCGCCAATGTTACGCCCGAGACCCTGGAGGCAAGGATCTTGCAGGATGCCGATCGCCTGGATGCGATCGGCATGGTCGGCGCGGGACGCTGCTTCTACATTGGCGGCCGAATGTCCTCCGCGCTCTACGATCCGTTCGATCCGGCAGGCAGCAACCGCGAGCTTGACGACAGGTGCTATGTCATTGACCACTTCCAGACAAAATTGTTCAAACTCGCGGACGGCTTTCAGACGAAGGCCGGGCGGGCGCTCGCGGCCACACGCGACCAGCGCCTGCGCGACTTCCTTGCGGCTTTCATGGACGAAATCTAGGAGCACTTGATGCGTATTACAGGCCTTTTCATCTATCCGCTCAAAAGTGCCCGGGGTATCGCGCTGCAGTCCTCGGAGATCGATGCATTCGGGTTGCCGGGCGACCGGCGCGCCATGATCACCGATCGGGACGGACACTTCATCACCCAGCGGGAGTTGCCCGATCTCGCTCGCATCGCCGTGCAGGCGGCACCGTCGGGCCTCCATCTCACCATGGGCGACAAGAAGATTGACGCGCAGATTCGAACGGCCTCAAAACGGATGGACGTCTCGATCTGGAAGTCCATCGTCAATGCGGCGGTTGCCGATGATGCTGCGAATGCTGAACTTTCGGCCTGGCTCGGGCGAGAGGTGAGACTGGTGTTCTTCGATCAGGATGCCAAGCGTTCCGCCAGTGCGGAATGGGCCGGCGAAGGCACACCGGTCACATTCGCCGATGGCTACCAGATCCTTGTCACCACGACAGGCTCCCTGCGGGCACTGAATGCCGATCTCGAGGCGCACGGCGAAGGGCAAGTGGGCATGGAGCGGTTCCGGCCCAATATCATCCTTGATACCGAGGAAGGTTGGCAGGAAGACCGGTGGGCTGCGATTGAGATCGGCGGCATTCGTTTCGATCTCGTCAAACCTTGCGCACGTTGCATCATGACCACCCAGGACCAATCGACCGGATCGCGCGACGTTCCTAGTCCGATGCCCGCCATGGGGCGCATTCGGATGTCTGCGGACCGGCGTGTACCCGGTCCGCTCTTCGGCTGGAATGTCACGCCTCGCGGGACCGGTCGGATTGCGGTCGGCGATACAGCCAAAGTCATCGAGGAGAGGCCCGAAGGCTGGGCCTTCAAGGTCCGCAACCGCGGCTAGGCGCGAAGCTGCGCGAGTGCCTCATCGATTTCATCCGTGATAGCCGGCGATAACGGGCCTTTGGCCAGCGCGCCGGCGTTTTCTTCAACCTGGGCAACGGTGCGAAAGCCCGGGATCGGCAGGGTTCGGGGCGAGCGCGCCCACAGCCACGCCAGGGCGCCTTGTGTGAGAGTTCGACCATCGGACTTCAGCAACTCGCGAACCGCTTCCAATCGCGCTGTAAATTCCGGCGCGATCCGGCCGTCCTTGAAGTAGACCATCCAGTCAAGGCTCGCGCCGCGAACATCCTTGTCACCGATTTTCGTGTCGGCGCGGAATTTTCCGCTGAGCAAGCCCATCGCGAGCGGCCCGCGGTTGATCGAAATCAGGCCATGCCGTTCGATCACCGAGATCATGTCAGGTACCGGCTCGAAGACGTTCATCGTGTGCTGGACGGAAACAAAACCAGGGCGGCCGGCATGTCGCGCGGCACGATCGGGATAATCCGTGCTCCAACCGAAGGCGTCGATCTTCCCCTCGTCACGGAGCGTCTCAAGGATTTCGAAAACCTCGTCCGACTGTTCAAGCGGAAAGTCGTTCAGATGAAATTGAAGCAGATCGAGGCGATCCCGTTTCAACCTGCGCAGCGACGTCTCGGCCGAGCGGCGAATGAAGACAGCATCGGCGAAGGCGCCGGTTGCCTGCTTCGTCTCCGGATCGGTGGCAAAGCCGAACTTGGTCGCGATGACAATGTCGCTGCGACTACCGATCGCACGCCCGAGAACTTCCTCTGAATGCCCGGCCCCATAGTTCGAAGCCGTATCGAAGAAACGGATGCCGAGTTCGATCGCGCGATGAATGGCGGCGACGGACTCGTCGTCATCGACCTCGCCCCAGCCGAGCGGCGTGTCGCCGGCATAGAAGGGACCGCCGATTGCCCAGCAGCCCATACCCAACCGGGGTATTTCATAATCGTTCCAGAGATCTATCGTCGTCATCGCATCCGGTTTGGTCAGCATCGCATTCCTCCAATCGCTGGGCTGCATGCGATCGAAATAGGAAGATGCGTGAGACACGTAAAGCGCCTAATCCGAATGATATTTTTCGCCAATGAAAAACGGCCGGTCAGGCGGACAATTCGTCCTGCGGTGCGGCCGCCTTGAGTGCTTTCAGAGCTGCCTGTACGAAGCCCTCGCGCGCAGCTGCCGCTTCCACGCCGCGCGGCTCATAGACATGGCGATGGAGAAAGAATGCCGTCAGGCGGAACGCGGCGCTGAGGCCGTCGATATCAGCCGCGCGGTTTTCCTCACTGTTCAGGAATGGTGGCAGGAGCAACATCTTGTCTGCCCAGGGAGCACCCGCAGTCCGGCTGACCGCCCTGCCCGACTTCGGCGACACATAAGCAAGGTCGGAACGACTGCCCGTGGCGGCGCACTCGGTCAAATCGAGACCAAAGCCGAGGTCGTTCAGAACGGCAAGCTCGAAACGGACGAAGAGCTCACCGGCATCCGCCGGATTGTGGAGATTGTCGAGGATGACTTCGAGCGCTTCGAAGAGATGCGGATGCGGATCGCGCTCCGGCAGCAAGCGCAGCAGTGCGCCCATCGCCTGCACGCCATAGACGGCAGTCGCCGTTTCCATCAGCCGCGCGGCCCGTAACGTCAATGGCTCTATACGGAATTCGCCAAGGTGCTCGTCTAGGCGCGCACGCCACGTAACCTCGACCTCGTTGCCGGGTTGAAGAACCGGTTGCATGGCACGAGACCGACCAGAGCGGACCATGCCAAGATGGCGTCCGCGCTCGCGCGTCATCACCTCGGCGATGACGCTGGTCTCGCCATGGCGCTTGACGCCCAAGATGATTGCCCGGTCATGCCACTGCATCGGAAGCGAACCCTAAACTTACGATTCGATCCTAACGCAAGACCGTTGCCCTGTCATAAAAAGGCATTCAGGCGCTGGCTGGGAACAGTTTCTGGAGGAAGTCGCGCATCGCCGATTCTCCAAACGGCTTGACGAGCAGCGGCACGTTCCGAAGGTCTTCGGGGAAGTCCTTTGTATCGGAATAACCGCTCACAAACCCAAAGGGGATGTTGCTGTTCGCCAGATGACGGGCAAAGTCAAAGCTCATGACTTCGCCAAGATTGACGTCCAGCAGCGCGAAGTCGAAGGTCGCGGTCTTGGTCGCCTCCATCGCCTGTTCAAGGCTGCTGACGATTCCAATCGTTTCCACGCCCACCTGGCGGAGAATATCCTCCGCCTCCATCGCGATGATCAGACTGTCCTCGAGGACAAGAACACGGTTTGCCTTCATACCCAATACGCCCCTCGCTGAGTATCAACTAAGATGCTCGGCACCTGCATTTCCCGGATTTCAACCTCTGACGCCCCATGGCTCATTGGCGACGACTATATACCGCTTAGCTTGCATAGCCGCTTTTTCGTTTCGGGTCGATAAAAAGCAAGGCAGGAAGAAAGATGGCAGGGTGACCTTACGGGCGCGCCGCTCAGAAGGCATTTAAATAAGACATGTCGCTTACAGCTATTATATGAACGGACGGCCCCTCTCTCCAAGCCCCTCCCAACCGGCAGCGGCCTTGAGCCCCTCCCCATCAAGCACCTCGCAGGCACGCTCCTGCCAGCGGATGAGGTTGCGATTGGCGAGCTTTTTCAATGTCTTGTTTGTATGCACGATCGAAAGTCCCAATGTATCCGCAACGTGTTGCTGCGTGATTGGAATCGATGCGTGGCCGTTGAAGAGCTTCAGCTGCCTGCCGCGCTCGAACAGGAAAGCGATGAGATAGGCGGCGCGCTCGAGCGCTGTCCGGCGACCAATGCTCAATAGGTGTTCGTCAAGGATACGTTCTTCCTGGGCAGCAATCCAGGTGATGTCGAAGGCGAGGGACGAATGCTTGTTGTAGAGGGTCATCAGCTTGTCGCGCTCGAAAACGCAAAGCGATACAGGCGACAATGCCTCGACGGAGTGCTGCATCTCCCCCATGATCGTTCCCTGAAGACCGATCAGATCACCCGGCATCACGTAGTTCAGGATTTGCCGGCGTCCGTCCTCCAGCGTCTTGTAGCGAAAACCCCAGCCGGAAAGGACGGTGAACAGGTGAGCGCTGTGCGCTCCCTCGACTATGATCGTGGCACCAGCATCCGCGGCCAGCTCGCCTCTCTTGAATTTCGAAACGAAGTCGAGTTCATCGGCGGTGAACTCCCGGAAGACCCGGTTGGCACGCAGCGGACAGTGCTCGCAGGGCGTTTTGAACGAGTGGGTGGGACGCGCGGTCGGCATACAGGCCCTTGTGCTCGAATGAAGGACGCTGCCGGAATTGGCAGCGCTTCCTACGAGAACACGCAAATGGCAAGGGTTGTTCCACCCGCGCGGGAATTTTTAACGCAGAAACAACGCGGTAGAAGCCGTCAACTTACGTCGGAAAATCCAGACCCATTTCGCGGAAGCGCTCGGGGTCATCGCCCCAATTTTCACGAACCTTCACGAACAGGAAGAGATGAACCGGCTGCTCGAGGATTTCGGAGAGCTCTCGTCGGGACGCCGACGAAATCGCCTTGATCGTTTCGCCACCCTTACCGAGCGCGATCTTCTTCTGGCTATCCCGTTCGACGTAGACTACCTGCTCGATTCGAACCGAGCCGTCCTTGCGTTCTTCCCACTTTTCCGTCTCGACATGCGACGAATATGGAAGCTCCTGATGCAGACGCAGGAACAGCTTCTCGCGGGTGATCTCCGCAGCCAGCTGGCGCATCGGAAGGTCGGAGATCTGGTCTTCGGGATAGTACCAGGGGCCTTCTGGCAGCGTCTTTGCCAGATAATCCATGACGTCGTTACAGCCGGAGCCGTTCTCGGCCGAGATCATGAAGGTATGCGTGAAGTCGATCTTCTGGTTGGCCGCCGCCGCAAGCGCCAGCAGATCTTCGCGTTTGACCCGATCGATCTTGTTCAAGACGAGAATCTTTGGCTGATGTACCTCCTTGAGGCCCTCAAGAATGGCTTCCGCATCGCCGCGCAGACCACGTTCGCTGTCGATCAGCAGCATGATCAGGTCAGCATCCTTTGCGCCGCCCCAGGCTGATGTCACCATCGCGCGGTCGAGCCGCCGACGCGGCTTGAAAATGCCGGGCGTATCCATGAACACGACCTGCGCATTGTTGTGGATCGCGATGCCGCGCACGATGGCACGCGTCGTCTGCACCTTATGGCTGACAATCGAAACCTTGGCGCCGACGAGGCGATTGACCAGCGTGGACTTGCCGGCGTTGGTCGCTCCAATCAGCGCGACAAAGCCTGACCGTGTGGCACCCGCAGTTTCAGGGGCGTCGTCCGCCATATCGTGTTCTTCCGTCATTTGTCCCGTCAGTTTCCGGCAGAGGACCTCTGCCAAATGCCTTCGCGTTCCAGCATTCGCGTGGCTGCGACCTGTTCCGCGGCCCGCTTTGAGCGTTCGATGCCCGTTTCGGGCTTAACACCTGTGACCTCTACCGTCACCGTGAAACGCGGATCATGATCCGGTCCGGTGCGTTCTTCAACCCGGTAGATCGGCGTGATGCCGAATTTGGCGTGCGACCACTCCTGCAATTCGGTCTTCGCGTCGCGCCGCGCGCCGTCGGCGCGCGCTGCCCGCTTTTCCCAGAACTTCAGGATGAAACGCCGGGCGACCTCCAGGCCGCCATCGAGGTAGATCGCCGCAATAAGGCTTTCGACGACGTCGGCTCGCACGTTCATCATACGCTTGCCGGTCAGCTTCTTGACGTCGGCGCCAGTGCGGATGAAGAGATGCAGGCCGAGTTCATCAGCGACCTCAGCACAGGTGTCGGCACTGACGAGCTGATTGAGGCGCACCGAAAGTTCGCCCTCGGTCGCCGTACCGAACGTCCGGAAGAGCAGTTCGGCAACGCAGAGGCCGAGGACTCGGTCACCGAGGAACTCCAGCCTCTCGTAGTTGCCGCCCTTCTGCGTGCGGGCACTTGCATGCGTCAGTGCCCGATCCAGCCGCTCCTTTTCGGCGAACTCGTGACCGATCAGGGCTTCAAGCCGTGTTCGATCCGCCGCCGAAAGCGTCTGTGACTTGCTCATTCAACGCCCTTGAACAGACGATCCCACCGCATGTTCGTCGGCCACTTCCAGATCTCGCGGAACGAGGTGTCGTTGCCGAGCGAGAAGAAGATGACGCTCGCGCGACCGACCAGATTTTCCGCAGGCACAAAGCCAACGTCGAAGCGGCTGTCGAGCGAATTATCGCGATTATCGCCCATCATGAAGTAATGGCCGTCCGGAACGATAAACTCGCGGGTGTTGTCGCCACGCGAAACCGGGGACTGATCCAGCGTGTCAAAGCTGACGCCGTTATCCAGCGTCTCGCGATACACCGGCACATCCTGGCCCGGATCCTGCGCGTAGTCGGAATTGAACGTGCCATTCGGCACCCTCGGAACCGCCGTGCCGTTCACGTAGAGGACGCCTTCCTTGACCTGAATGCGATCACCGGGAAGACCAACCAGCCGCTTGATGTAATCGACGTCGGGGTTCGGCGGGAACCGGAAGACAACAATGTCGCCGCGCTTCGGCTCGCTCGCGAAAATGCGACCGCTGAAGAGGTTCGGCGAGAACGGCAGCGAGAACCTCGAATAGCCGTAGGCAAACTTGTTGACGAAGATGTAGTCACCGACAAGCAGTGTCGGCATCATGGAGCCGGACGGAATGGTGAACGGCTGAAAAAGCACCGTTCGGATAACCATCGCCAAAATCAGCGCCTGGGCGATGACCTTGATGTTTTCCCATAGGGCGTTCGGCTTGGTTTCGACTTTTTCGGACACGCAGTCTTGTTCCTTCAATGCACCGCCAGGGCGCAACTCTTGTTTGCTTCTCTCTAGCGGCTTCGACCGATTGCGGCAATGGCGCCAACGTTAAAAGCGACTCTACGTCGCTGCTCAGACATCTTCCGGCAGGGCCTCAATGATGACGAACGCCTGCGCCATGGGATAATCATCCGTTATCGTCAAATGAATGGCAGCCTTATGGCCAGCCGGCAGCAGCGACTTCAGCACATCGGCCGCGCCGCCCGTCAGCCGCATCGTCGGCTTGCCGCTCGGCAGGTTCACAACGCCGAGATCCTTCCAGAACACACCTTGCGCCATGCCCGTCCCGAGAGCCTTGGAGCAGGCTTCCTTGGCGGCGAAACGCTTGGCATAGGAGGCGGCGCGATTGGCGCGCCGATCGGACTTTGCCCGCTCAATCTCGGTGAAGCAGCGATTGGTGAAGCGCTCGCCGAAGCGTTCGAGGGATTTCTCGACGCGCCTGATATCAATGAGATCGCTGCCGATACCGATGATCATACGGTTTCCTGCACTGGATTGGACAGCCGCACGCGGGCACGCGTCATAAGGCGTTCGCGGCGGCGCGTCTGAAAGCCCTTCACGGCATAAAAGGTTCCGAAATAAACGATGACGGAGGTCAAGAGCGCCGGCGGGATGGAGCCGACAAGCATCGGTTCGAGCACCGGTTGCCAGAGTTCGCTGAAATGCAGCTCATGAAACAGCGCCCCAAGGTCGATCGAATGCCCTTGCATCGTATCCTGACGCGCAAGCAGCAGGTGACCGATCTCCCAGGTCGCGCCCCAGATGAACGGATAGGTCAGCGGATTGCCGAAGGCCGCACAGCCAAGAGCAGCGGCGACCATATTGCCCGCGAATAGATAGCTGAGTACGAAGGCCATGATAAAATGAACGCCGATAAAGGGCGTCCAGGACACGAAGATCCCTGCGGCTACGCCCATGGCGACGGCGTGCGGCGACGCCGTCAAGCGCAGAACACGCATCGTGAGATAGCGGAGCGGCCGCAAGAATCCCTTGCGAGGCCACAACAACTCGCGCATCTTTTCACGAAATCCGGCAGGTTTTCGACGTCTGAACAGCATGGCGCGTATGTAGTGCAACTCGCACCAGCGTTACAAGAGCGTCAAACTATCTCAGTCATTATTTGATCACTGCAGACTGAGCACTCACCAGGGGCGCGATATGCAATACGCCCCTTTCATTCCTCAAGTATAGAACCGATATTAACGGGTGCGAAACATACCGCGGTCAACCTGACGCTGACGATACTCAAGATCAATACGGTCAAACGAGCCGTTCAGATAGTCCATTTCGCGTTCTTCAGTGGTCGGAGCGCGCAATGCGCGGGCGATTTTCTTGATCGGTTTAAACATTTCTTTGCCTCATCTTCTGTTCGTTTCCTGATGACTGGAAGATAGGCGCTCGCAGCAGCAATTACCAACGCTCTAACAAGGGCACAGCCATGCGATTGACGCATACCTAGCCTTATATCAGTGCGTTTTCCGTCATGAAACGATCACAAAATGTGCAAATGCCAAGTGTGGCGGTTGCCGACTTACTCGTAAAGCCGGCGAACCGTCGCGACGCACTCGAGGTCCTTCAGCTGGGCAAGCAGCTGGTTCAACTGCCGAAGGTCCCACACTTCGACGTCGAGCGTCATTTCGGTGAAGTCGGTTGCGACGCGCACCGTATTGAACACCCGAATATTGACGTCGACGCCGGCAACGGTCTGGGCAAGCTTTGCCAACGTACCGGGCTCATTCAACGCATTGACCATGATGCGCGCCATGAAACGCGACTTGTTGGCCTCGTCGAGATCCCAGCGAACATCAATCCAGCGGTCCGGCTGATCGTCGAAACGTTGCAGCGTCGGTGACTGGATCGGATAGATCGTAATGCCGTTGCCTTTTTCCGTCGTATTCATGATCCCGACGATGCGGTCACCGGGTACGGCGCCCGTCGGCGCAAACTGCACATCAACATTGCTCGAAATGCCGCGGATCGGCACCGTGTCCATTTCCAGAGCACTGAGATCTGCGCCATCGATGCCGGACTTCGGCTTGCCCGGGATCTTGAAGATCATGCCGGAGGCGCTGCGAACGTTGAACCAACCGTCGTCACCGCTCGGCTTGGCCGTCACGCGTTCTTCGAGATGATCCGGATAGACGGCGCGCAATACGTCGAGCGACGACATTTCACCGCGACCGACCGCAGCGATGGCGTCTTCCACATCCTTCTGGCCAAGGCGATGGAGCGCGGGCTTCATCGCTTCACGGGAGAAGATCTTGCCTGCTCGCTCGAAGGTGCGCTCCAGGATGCGATGGCCGAGACCGGCATATTGTTTGCGGATTGCAAGTCGGGTGGCCCGGCGGATCGCCGCACGCGCCTTTCCCGTTACCACGATCTCTTCCCAGGCAGCAGGCGGCACCTGCACGCCGGAGCGAATGATCTCGACCTCGTCGCCATTCGCCAGTCGTGTCACGAGAGGCATGATGCGCCCGTTGATCTTGGCGCCGACGGTCGTGTCGCCGATATTGGTGTGAACGGCATAGGCAAAGTCGATCGGCGTCGCACCCCGCGGCAGCGCGATCAGCTTGCCCTTCGGCGTGAAGCAGAAGACCTGGTCCTGGAACAACTCAAGCTTCGTGTGCTCCAGGAATTCTTCGGGACTGTCGCCTTCCGCCAGCGCCTCGATCGTGTGCCGTAGCCATGAGTACGCGTTGGACTCGCGCGAGAGGATATCGTTGTCGGACGTCGAAGCCCCGTCCTTGTAGAGCGTATGGGCGGCAATACCGAATTCCGCTATCTCGTGCATGCGCTTGGTACGGATCTGCAGCTCGATACGCTGCCTGGATGGGCCGACGATCGTCGTGTGCAGCGAACGGTAGTCGTTCTGCTTCGGCGTCGAGATATAGTCCTTGAAGCGCCCGGGGACGACGCGCCAGCGGGTGTGGACGATGCCGAGCGCGCGGTAGCATGCGGAAATATCTTCAACGATGATACGAAAGCCGTAGACGTCGGACAGCTGCTCGAAGGAGAGCGACTTCGACTGCATCTTGCGGAACACGGAGTAAGGCTTTTTCTGTCGTCCCTTGACGATGGCGCCCGTCAGCCCGTTCGTAACCAGCAGATCGCCCAATTCGGTCTCGATCTTCTTGACCAGACCCTCGTTGCGCTTGGAAAGCTCCTCGAGCCGCCTGGTGACGGTCTCATAGGCTTCGGGATTGATGTGGCGGAAGGAAAGGTCTTCCAGCTCCTCGCGCATGTCCTGCATACCCATGCGCCCGGCCAGCGGCGCATAGATGTCCATCGTCTCCTCGGAAATGCGCGCGCGCTTTTCCGGCGACATGTGGTCGAGGGTGCGCATGTTGTGCAGGCGATCTGCCAGCTTGACGAGCAGCACGCGTACGTCGTCGGAGATGGCAAGCAGCAGCTTGCGCAGGTTTTCTGCCTGTTTCGCCTTCTTGGTGACGAGGTCGAGCTTCTTGATCTTCGTCAGCCCTTCGACCAGCCGACCAATATCCTCGCCAAAGAGCTCATCGATTTCGGCGCGGGTGGCTGTCGTATCCTCAATGGTGTCGTGAAGCAGCGCGACGGCGATCGTCGACTCATCGAGATGCATGTCCGTCAGAATGGCGGCGACTTCCAGCGGATGCGAGATGTAGGGATCGCCGCTGGCACGCTTCTGTTGCCCATGCTTTTGCATTGCATAGACATAGGCTTTGTTCAGCAGGGCTTCGTTGGCGTCGGGCTTATATTTCTGAACCCGCTCCACGAGCTCGTACTGCCGCATCATCCCGAAACCACTCCATTACAAACGAAAAGCGCGCCAATCACGGATTGGCGCACATGATATGCGATAATATGCCGAAGCTATAATCGTGCAAGGTTGACGATTAGTAATCGTCGCTCTTTTCCGGTGGCACCAGGCCTTCGATGCCAGCCAAAAGCTCCTCTTCCGACATCTGGTCGAAGGTGATCGTTTCCGGCAGGTCTTCCTGCTCTTCGCTGTCGGCCGCAGCGACGCCGCCGGCTGCGATGAGGCTCGCCGGATCGGGCTCGGGCTCGTCGATTTCGACATGCTTCTGCAGCGAGTGGATCAGGTCTTCCTTGAGATCGTCCGGCGACAGCATCTCGTCCGCGATCTCGCGCAACGCCACGACCGGGTTCTTGTCGTTGTCGCGATCGATCGTGATCGAGGCGCCCTGGGAAATCAGCCGGGCACGGTGGCTGGCAAGCAGAACCAGCTCGAAGCGGTTCTCAACTTTATCAATGCAGTCTTCTACGGTGACACGGGCCATTGCCTGTCCTTTACGTCGTGATCTCGGGATTAACACGCCCGATACAATTAAAACCAGGCAAATTCAAGTTTTCATTGCACGACGCCTCTGCGGGCGAATGTGACGAATTTTGGAACGAAAGCGGATTTCGACCAGAAGTTGCTTGGAATATCACGAATCGTGCCCTAAATCTTTCTTATATGAAAAGTTCATAAAGTACGATTTGTTCCAGGCGGCCTCATAACTCATTGTTTTGTTGGGTTTTTGACGGAAGCACGACGATTGCTCACATTGGATTGGTACGGGATGTTTGATCCACGCGAAAAAATTGCTCTTTTTATCGATGGCGCCAATCTCTACGCTGCGTCCAAAAGTTTGGGTTTCGATATCGACTACCGCAAGCTGTTGAAGGCGTTCCAGAAACGTGGCTATCTCCTGCGCGCCTACTACTATACGGCCCTCATCGAGGACCAGGAATACTCCTCCATTCGCCCGCTGATCGACTGGCTGGATTACAACGGCTACAAGGTCGTGACGAAGCCGGCAAAGGAATTCACGGATTCGATGGGTCGCCGCAAGATCAAGGGCAACATGGATATCGAGCTTGCGATAGATGCCATGGAGCAGTCGGAAACCGTCGATCATCTCGTCATCTTCTCCGGCGACGGAGATTTCACGACGCTCGTCGAGGCGCTGCAGCGGCGGGGCCGAAAGGTCTCGGTCATCTCAACGATGGCAACACAACCTCCAATGATTGCCGACGATCTGCGTCGCCAGGCAGATCACTTCATCGACCTTCTATCGCTGAAGAGCGAAATCGGGCGTGATCCTTCAGAGCGACCACCGCGGCCAACCGAAACGGCAACGCCAACCGATCTGGAAGCTTGAAGCCAGCAATTCACCGCCGGCTATGCCTTTGACTAGCCGTTATCCTTGAGAAGACGGCTCTTCTGCCGGTTCCAATCGCGTTCCTTCTCGGATTCGCGCTTGTCGTGCAGCTTCTTGCCCTTGGCGAGCGCCAGTTCCATTTTGGCGCGGCCGCGATCGTTGAAATAGATCTTCAGCGGTATCAGGGTCATGCCTTCGCGATTGATCCCCGCTCGCAGACGGTTGATCTCGCGGCCGGAAAGCAGGAGCTTGCGGCGGCGGCGCGGCTCATGATTGAAACGGTTCGCCTGCAGATATTCCGGCAGATAGGAATTGATCAGCCAGATCTCACCATCCTCATCCGAGGCATAGGATTCTGCGATATTGGCCTTGCCCTCGCGCAACGACTTGACCTCGGTGCCCTTGAGCACGAGTCCAGCTTCGTAGGTATCGATGATCTCGTAGTTGAAGCGCGCCTTGCGGTTTTCCGCCACGATCTTCTTGACCACGCGCTCGCTGCCTTTGGGGGCCATGACACATTCCAAATGCTTAGGGCGCGACGACCGCGCCCTTCTCTCTTCTCCCCTATGTAGGGGAACATCGACCGCCTGTGAAGGCGGGCCGAATGGCTTGCCTCAGTTCAGCAGGCCGGCATGGCGCATGGCTGCGTCAATCGCCGCTTCCGTCGCAGGTTCCAGTGTCGAAATCAGCGGCGAACGCACGTTGCGGCTCATCCGCCCAAGCTTCGACAAGCCATACTTCGCTCCGCAGAGGCCGGGCTCCATGAAGATGGCCTTGTGTAGCGGCATCAAGCGGTCCTGATATTCCAGCGCCTTCGCATAGTCACCTGCAAGCGTCGCAGCCTGGAACTCGGCGCAAAGGCGCGGCGCCACGTTGGCGGTCACCGAGATGCACCCGACGCCACCGTGGGCATTAAACCCGAGTGCCGTCGCATCTTCACCCGACAACTGCTTGAATTCCTTGCCGCAGGTAAGACGCTGCTCGGACACGCGCTCGATCTTGCCCGTCGCATCCTTGACGCCGACGATATTCGAGTGCGCCTTGGCAAGCGCGCCCATCGTCTCCGGCGTCATGTCGATAACGGAGCGACCCGGGATGTTGTAGATGTAGATCGGCAGCTTCACTGCCTCGGCGATCGCGGAGAAATGCGCGACCAGCCCCTTCTGGGTGGGCTTGTTGTAATAGGGCGTGACCACGAGGACCGCATCTGCCCCGGCCCTCTCGGCGTGCTGAGCAAGTTCGATTGCTTCACGCGTGTTGTTCGAGCCGGCGCCGGCCATGACAGGCACGCGCTTGGCTGCGGATTCAATGCAGAGTTCCACGACCCGCTTATGCTCGGCATGCGACAGCGTCGGAGATTCGCCGGTCGTCCCAACCGGAACGAGACCGCTGCTGCCTTCCTTGATCTGCCAGTCGACGTGGTTCGCGAACGAAGCTTCATCCACTTGGCCGGCATCGGTGAAGGGAGTGACGAGAGCGGGAATGGATCCCTGGAACATGCAGAACTCCTCATGGCCAAATCCACGCTTCGGCCGCATTCCTTGAATATTGGTGGGGCACCATAGTGCGGTGAAATCGCCGCGACAAGCGCGCATGGATCGGTTTAGGGCAAATTCCGATAGCAAATGTGAACGAAGTTTACTGACGTTAGTAAGCTTTCGTTAAGATGGCTCCCGCCAAATGGTCGGGCGTGTTTTCGTTGTGAGTGTCCCATGAAGAGAGCAGTCCTGATCGTGTCCGCCCTCGGCTTTACCGTCGCCGCGTGGAGCAGCGCCGCGTCGTCGCTTCCGAATGAGAGCGCGCCCGTTCCGGACGTGAAGCCGATTGGTTTCGTCCCCCAGACGACAATACCGGAATCGATCGTTACCGGCTCAATTCCGCGCGGCCAGACAATTGCACCCGTTAACAGTGATTTGAAATCCGGCCTGGACGCGCTTTCGGACAACAATCCCCTGCAAGCGCTATCCATTCGCGACGGCATGGGACGTGGGACGCTTGACCGGCATATCCTGACCTGGGCGATTGCGGTTTCGGGGCAAAAGGGTATTCCCTCGACAGAGATCGCGGCTGCGGCGCAGGAGTTGCAGGGATGGCCCGGGCTCGCAAAGCTGCGGGCTTATTCGGAGCGGGCACTTTACGATGAAAACCCTAACCCGACCGCTGTCTTGGCGGCCTTCGGCCAGACCGCGCCGGAGACCACGCCGGGCGCGTTGATCCTTTCGCGTGCGCTTGTCGCAACGGGTAAACAGAGCCAGGCGGCGAAGACCGTTCGCAAGGTCTGGCGCGGCGAGATGCTGGACAAACCGACCGAAGACAAGATTTTGGCTGAGTTCTCCGGCTTGCTGACCTCGGCCGATCACAAGGCGCGAATGGACTACCTGATGTACCGGAATCGCACTGAGCAGGCCAAGCGCTTTGGCGACATGGGTCAGGCCCAATCCCTCTACAAGGCATGGGCCGCTGTGATGAGCAAGGCACCCAACGCCGGTGCGCTTCTTGCCGCGGTCGACGGCCAGTGGAAAGGCGATGCCGGTTACCTCTTTGCGCGCATCGAGCATCTGCGAAAACAGGACAAGTATACGGAAGCCGCCAAGTTGCTGCGGCAGGCCCCACGCAATCGGGATGAACTGGTCAATGCCGGCGAGTGGTGGAACGAGCAGCGGATCGTGAGCCGCGGCCTCGTCGATCAAGGGGAATTCAAGGCGGCCTACGGAATCGTTGCCAATTATGCTGCGACGACGCCGACCGACATCGTCGAGGCCGAATTCCACGCAGGCTGGTACGCGCTGCGCGGGCTGCAGGATCCTGCGGCGGCACAGGCCCATTTCCGGAAGATTCTCGATTTCTCCAATGGGCCGATATCCGTATCGCGCGCCTGGTACTGGATGGGTCGATCCGCCGAGGCGGGTGGGCCTGGCAAGGCCTCGGAATTTTACGCCAAGGCCGCAAGCTATCCGACCACCTTCTATGGGCAGCTCGCCAGCGACAAGCTCGGCCGCAAGACACTGAACGTGGCGTACCCGTCTCCGACTGCTGCGGATCGCCAGCGCTATCTGGCGCGTGAGGCCGTGCAGGCCATCGCTCGTCTCGACGCGGCCGGGCATGGCTGGCGGGCCAATAGCCTCTACCTCGCGCTCGCCGAGCAACTGCAAAGCCCTGGAGAACTTGCGGTTCTGAGCGCGCAGGCCGAACGGTCCGGCGACCACCATCTGTCGCTGCAGATCGGGAAGATTGCTTACTCCCACGGCGTGGATGTCGCGGCGCTGGCCTTCCCACTCGGCGTCATTCCGACGAACGCCAACATCTCCGGCTCCGGGAAGGCCCTCGCCTACGCGATTGCCCGGCAAGAGAGCGCCTTCAATCCCGCGGCCGTTTCGGCAGCCGATGCTCGCGGATTGCTGCAGATATTGCCGGGCACGGCAAAGGCCGTCGCCAAGCGTCACAACATCGCCTATTCGAAGGAGCGACTGACCGCCGACGCCGGCTATAACGCTACCCTTGGGGCGCATTATCTCGGCGAACAGATCGACGCCTTTGGCGGCTCCTACATCATGACCTTCATTGCCTATAATGCCGGTCCCAAGCGGGTGCCCGAATGGATCGGCCGCTATGGCGACCCGCGCGGCCAATCGATCGACGCCATCGTCGACTGGATTGAGCGCATCCCCTTCCCCGAGACGCGCAACTATGTTCAACGGGTGATGGAAAACTACGAAGTCTACAAGGCACGGTTGGGCCAGCCGAGCGACATCGTTCGCGACCTGACGGGCGGCCGCTCCTCCTGATCACCATTTGCGTCTATTGCCGGTCTCGCTAATCTGTTCCCATGCAACGGGGGACGACGAAGCGTGGATGAAGCAAGAGACGATGGTTTTCGAGCGACAACCTATCAGAGCGATGACGGGCTCAGGCTCCATGCGCGAGACTACGGTGGCCCTGACATCGCCGACCGGCTGCCGATCGTCTGTTTGCCGGGATTGACGCGGAACTCGCGTGACTTTCACCAACTGGCGCTGCTCCTGTCGACCGATCAAGCGACGCCGAGACGCGTCATCACGCTCGACTATCGCGGGCGAGGCCTGTCTGATTGGGATGCCAACAAGGCGAACTACAATCTCGGCGTCGAGACACGGGATGTCATTTCGGCCTGCCAGCACCTTGCCGTTGAGCGCGCCATCTTTATCGGCACCTCGCGGGGCGGGCTGATCCTTCATCTGCTGGCTGAGGTGAGGCCGGATCTGATCGCCGCCGTCATTCTGAACGACATCGGACCGACGATTGAACCCAGCGGCCTCAAGCGCATCCGCGACTATCTCAATTCTGCCGCTCCGCCGCGCAACTGGCCGGAAGCAGTCGCATTTCTCAAGGCCTGCCATGGCCCCTCCTTCACCGCCCTTGACGAGCGCGACTGGCAGGAGATGGCTGCGGCCATCTATCGGGATATCGACGGGAACCCGATCGCGGACTTCGATCCGGCCATTGCCGCTCAATTACAGATGATCGACTTCGATCAGCCGCTGCCTGAGCTCTGGCACTATTACGACAGGCTCGCCACGATGCCTCTCATGGTCGTCAAGGGCGAGAACTCCGATCTCATCTCCGACAAGACGCTTGCCGAGATGAGAGCTCGGTGCCCAACAATCGTGATTCTGGAGGCACCTGGCCAGGGACACGCACCGCTGCTGCATGTGCAGCCACTGCTCCAGCGTATCAGGCGGTTCATTGCGGAGGCGTGAACGCTCTCCAAGCCACTCGCCCTTGCTGCATCGCCCAACACAACAAAAAAAGCCCGGCTCGAAAGCCGGGCTCTCCTGATTGACCGAAGTCAAATCAGATTAGAATGCACGCTGCAGGCGGAAGTAGCCCTGCGTCTGATCGTCGATGTCGTCGCCATCGAGGTACTGGACCGAAGCCTTGGCGTAGAAGTTGTCGGTGATCTGGTAATCAACCGTCAGACCAACCTTCCAAGCGTCGTTGCTGGAGAAGTCGGTGGTGCTGTCCTCTTCAAAGCCGTAGTTGAAGAAGTACTGAGCACCGGGGGTGATCTTCAGCTTGTCGGTAGCCTGGATGGCATACTCAGCTGCGATCGTCCACTCGGAAGCGTCGTAGTAGGAGTTGCCGCCAGATGCCCAGACAGCTGCGAGGCCGAGCGTGCCCGGACCAACGGCAACCGTACCCATCGCACGGATCGCACCTTCTTCGTTGTCGGTGTCATAGCCACCGATAACCTGGTAGGTAAACGCGCCAGCCTTGCCGCCGAGGCCGAGAGCAACGCCAACGTTGTTCGGGTTCTCGTCGTCGTTGAAGTGGCCGTCTTCCAGCTCGTCAACCGAGATACCGGCGTAGAAGTCGCCAGACTCGTACTGATAACGGATGGAGTTGTGCAGCGTTTCGTGGCTTGCGAGAACGTCGGTTTCGCCCGAGAGACCGTCATCCCACCAGCTGTAGAACAGACCAGCGCGGAAGCCAGCGATGTCGATGTAAGCCGAGTCGAGGATCGAGTTCTGGTAAACAGAGTTGGCAGCATCAGCATTGTGCTGCAGAACGATCACGCCGGTGAGCGGGCCGTATTCGGTGTCGCTCTTGGCCGTGAACTGAACCTGACCACGGGTGAACGCATCCCAGTCGGACGTGCCTTCGTGACCATTGATTACGCCGTGGTCAGACTGATCTTTGCCAACATCAACCTGGAAACGGATGTAACCTTCGATCTTCAGGCAGGTTTCCGTGCCCGGGATGTAGAAGTAGCCGGTGCCGTAAGCGTCGCAGACGCGGACGTATTCAACCGGTTCCGGCTCAGCAGCAACGATAGCGTCAGCAGCCTGAGCACCGGAAACTACTGCGAGAGCAGCAGCGGAGCCGAGAAGAAGGCTCTTGATGTTCATATTGACCTCCAATTCAAAGTTTCGATCGGGTCTGGGTTTTTCGCCGTTAGAGCAGCGTTCCCTGCCCCATCCCCATGTTTCAAGAAGTCGGACGATCAACCGCCCTTGCTTCCGAGGTCGAAAATACAAGACCGGGACTGTCACGCAATCACCAACTTGCCCGTTTGGGGTGTTTGCGACAGCCTTCCGCATACGCTGTTGCTGAAAGGTCACAAATGCGGCGTCCGCCCCTCTCGTTTCTTTATACTTTATTAAGAAACCCCTGATTTTGCGGGAGTTTGCCGCCGCTGAGCTGGGGGGCGCGGCTGTGGATTGTGCCACATTGGAACCAGTTTCCCGCCGGATTCGCGTCTTTTACAGGAGATGAGAGAGACAGCGTGTTGGCGCCTGCCCTCGGCCTCATGTTCAATCGCAGCAGAATCAGTTTCGCTGACGAAGGATGATTCTCGGTTCGATTCTGCTGACGCGAGATTCGGGACGCCAAACGCGGAGGTCGTGGACAGCGCGCCGAAACACGACGCACTCGAAGAGCGGTCATTCGTCGAAACAGATTGTGCGATGTGCCCGACCTGAGAGATAGGTGACAGAACGTACCGGAGACATGGGTTACATTTTTCGATTTTGGTCGGGGGGTGTGGATGCCGTGGAGAGAGACTTCGGTCATGGATGAGCGTCTTGGATTTGTCGCCCGTTTGCTGGAGGGCGAAGGTATGAGCGAGGTGTGTCGGTCGTTCGGGATCTCGCGCAAGACCGGCTACAAGATCTTCAATCGCTACAAGGAGGACGGGCTGGAGGCCCTGACGGACCGGTCCCGGCGGCCGGTGCGCTATGCCAACCAGTTGCCCGAACCGGTCGAGGCGATGATCGTTCGTTGCAAACAGGAGAAGCCGCACTGGGGGGGCGCGCAAGATCCGCGAGCTTCTGGTGCGCCGTCTGGCCGGCGACGTGCGCATCCCGGCGAGAAGCACGGTGCATGCGGTGCTCGACCGGTACGGCCTTGTGAGCCAGGCCCG
>NZ_LNCD01000036.1 GCF_001542405.1 Rhizobium altiplani | reverse complement strand
GGCACATTCTATCTCGAACTGCAACAAAGGCGTTAAGCTGCCTGCTTTTCGGGAGCCATGGTTTGAGCCGTACCTTTTCGCATTTGAGTTTTGACGAACGCCGATCGATTTCCAGGATGTTGGATCAGAAGTTTAGCCAGTCTGAGATCGCCAGACGCCTCGGCCGGGACCGTGCGACCATCTCCCGGGAGATCAAACGCAACTACTGGCACGATCAGGAATTCCCCGATGCCGAGGGCTACTGGGCGATGACCGCCAACGACATGGCGCGCGAAAGGCGCCGGCGGATCGGCAAGCTCTTTCGTCGCGAGGATCTGCGGAACGAAGTGATCGGAAAGTTGGAATCCGGCTGGTCGCCGGAACAGATTGCTGGACGACTGAAGATCGAACCAGCGGCCAAGGCAAGCGTCTGTCACGAGACGATCTACCGGTATGTCTATTCACCAGAAGGACAACGGCAGCAACTCGCGCGGCTTCTCCCGGAACGGCGGAGAAAGCGCCGGCCGCGATATGCTCGCAAGCCGCAGAATCCAGTCTTTCCAGATGAGTGTTCGATCAAACATCGGCCGGAAGCCATCAACGATCGCAAGGAATTCGGTCACTGGGAAGCCGATCTCATGATCTTCGAAAGGGTTCAGGGCAATGCCAATGTGGCAACGGTTGTCGAGCGGACGAGCCGGTTCACCATGCTGTTCAAGAACAACGACCGGCAGTCCAAGCCGATCATGGAGCGGCTCATCAACGTGCTCAGCCCCCTGCCCAGGCATGCCCGGCAAAGTTTGACGTTTGATCGCGGATTTGAATTCGTCTCCTGGCGGCGACTGAAGCAAGGAATGGGAACCGATGCATGGTTCTGCGATCCGTCTGCGCCCTGGCAAAAAGGCTCCGTCGAGAACATGAATCGGCGGATTCGGCGTTACCTGCCGAGGGATACTGCTGTCCTGTCAGTTCCTGATGAATCGATACGATCACTGATCGATCAGTTGAACAATACGCCGAGAAAATGCCTTGGTTTCTGTACCCCAGCTGAAGTGTTCAGGCGTGAAGTGAACAAATGACGGCAAGTCGGGGCGGAGGACGGATTTCATGAATGATCCTAGGTGATTGCGCGGCGAGAGAAAGCGTTATTGAGGCAGCCAGCGGCGGAATAAAGATCGTCAATGCACGCCGATGTCGCTTTGCGTATCCGATTCCAACTGCAGGCAGGCTGCCCAAAGTGGCGTCTTGTGGAAGGATCCGTCCTGAAGGAGCGTGAGCCCCTCTCGTGCCTCATAGAGCAAGCCGAGCCAGCATAAGCGTTGGAAGACGCCATACTGGAGATCGGATTTCAACTCCCAGGCTTCTATGGTCATTTCGGTGTCCGAGAGAGGCGCCAGGTCTGGATAGAGGATCTTCACAACCTCCATTGGCGTGCACCCTTCTCTGGCTTTGATATTGAGGAGATTGAGGAACATGCGCCACCAGCGTAACCGCGCTTGCACCTCCTCTTCCCGTTCGGTGGCGTGGACATACGAATAGAGATAATCCGTGGCGACCAGATCGAAGAAGGCTTGCGGGTTCACCAAAAACTCCCGGCCGCGTCTGGTTGGCAGCAGCACATCCTTTTTCCGGCGAAGAAGCTTCAGATGACGGGCCATGTCGCGCACGACCCAAAGCGGCGGCATGTCGCTTTCATTGAGCACCTTGTTCATGCTGTAGAGATCTTCGGCTGTGAACCCTGGCCAGAGGAAGTGCACAGCGGCCCAATGCACGAACTTGCGGTTCATGGCGCCGGTCGCCGTCAATCCTATGCCACCCTCACCGTCAGCATAGGCAACAGCAAGAAGCATGCCGCGAAGAAGTGGTGACAGCGCGGCGATGTCGACGTCACCATGCAGGTTGATTTCCGGAAGCATCGTGCGGCTTTGATCCCACCCCGCCCCATGCAGGTGCAAGCGAGTATCAACCGGCGACGGAACAATTGCTACTGGGAAAGCTAAAGCCAAAGGGGAACGTCATCACCCGCCCCCGTTCCTCCCTTGCAACCCGGCCCAGCCGGTCGGATCGGGGGCTGATCTCTCTGCCCTGTAGCAGCCTTTAAGCCCTTGTTGCATTTACATTAGAAGTCACATTGATACCGCATCCGGGCAGCTTACCATGATCGCGGTCCCCGCATGCGCCTCGCCCGACATCAAAGTCCTTACCGGAAGTCGCCTAATATTTCCCCTGCATAGCGTGCAGCGTGATCCAAGCTCACCGAATAGCTCAATCTCTTCCGAACATCGTATTGTTCGTCAAATGTTCGAATCTTGAGCTTCAGAGAGGTGATGTCACGACCCGCTCCGCCCACTCCTATGAGGCCTGCTTCGCCACAACCTCCCCGCCAAAGCGCTGAAAGGGTTCATTGCATTAATGGCCCGCACCGAGACGCAACGTTAGAGGCAGGTCGAGCGTTCGACTTCATCAAGAGCGACAAGCGCTCGTCGCCATGTCGCCGGCCTCTTTTTCGACCACTCACCACACGCACGACCTCACCTGAGCCCTAATTTTTTCCCTTAGGTTTGCGGCCCGAGCGAAGCGGTTTGGGTTTTCCCTCATGCGGACCAATTTCCTGGAACAGGGCAGCAACCCCGACAGAAAGAACGAGTGCGAAAGCTTCTAGGGTGGCCACCGTGACGTTCTCTTCACCCCGTTCAACTCGCCCCACATAGGAACGGTCGATATTTGCCTCCAGGGCGAGCCTTTCCTGCGACAGACCTCGCTCAACGCGAAGGCGCCTCAAATTCCATCCAATGGTCTGCTTCGTGTCCATCAGCGCAGAACACATTTAAACGGCTTGACAATCGACGGACTGTAGGTCCCATATTAGTGATTGTTGGTTTGTATGAGGCGGAGGGTTAAAGGTGGAACTGCGCCAACTCACCTATTTCAAAGCGGTGGCCGAGGAGCTGCACTTCGGCCGGGCGGCAGCCAGGATGCACATTGCCCAGCCGGCGCTCAGCAATCATGTGATGTCGCTGGAAAGGGAGCTTGGCTGCCCGCTGTTCATCCGCTCGACGAGAAGGGTGGAACTGACCAGGGCAGGGGAGACCTTTTACGATCGCTGTGTGCGGATCCTGAGCGACATCGACCTGACCACCGAACTGACGCGGGCAGCCGGCGGCAGTCGCATCCGCCAGATCAGGATCGGCAGCATCTATCCGGCCACCATGGGCATGCTGCCAACCTTCCTTGCCAAGATCGCCCGCAAGTATCCCGATGTCCGCATCCATATCGCCTCTGGCAATACCGGCGAGATCATCCGCGGCCTGGAGACCGGCCAGCTCAATCTCGGCTTCATCCGCCCGGTGGAAAACATCGGCTCCTTGCGCTTTGTCTCGCTTGCGCATGAGCGCTACTACCTGGCGGTTGGCCATGCCAATCCGCTGGTAGCCAAAGAGGAGATCAGCATCGATGATCTGCGCACTCAGAAGATCATCGCCTTCAACCGGCAGAACCTGTCGTTTTCGGAACGCTACTTCAATGAGAAGTTCGCCGAATACGACCTCACCGCCAACATTGCCTTCAGCTGCGATGACACCTATGCGCTGGTGTCGCTGGTCTCTGCCGGGCTTGGCATCGGCTTTGCCCCGGAATGGACGCTTGATCTTCCCAATCGCGGCTTTGAACTGAAGAAGGTAAGAGGGATCGACTTTAGGATCGGGCTTGGGATCGCCTGGAGTAAAGAAGACCCAACCGCTGGGCGCGATGATATCGTCGACAGTGCACGGTCGCTGGCAAGGGCAGGGCGGTGAGTGGGTCGTGGGACATCCCGCCTCGGTGTCCAGTGATCAGCAAGGATGGCGTCCGCGTCGTTGAGGCCCAGCGTTTGAGCCCAGTAACGTGCCTCAGATAGTTCAGGATGAAAATATAGTCAGCGCCCGCATCTGCCGACGTTCATGAGATAGGGCGGGATGTCGCATGGCCATCATCACAAAGGTGATAAGCACAGCGGCTCATCCCGTTCCGCAACTATTGCGCTAGCGGTACAATTAGGGAAGTACGTTGCCGTTGGTGACCTAAGCGAGCAGCACGACAGGCAGGTGGAACAGACCGTCGGTCAGTTCCATCAGTCCCATCATCTGGGTTCACTTTTCGCAGAGTCGCCGTTCGCCGGAATAGGGCTGATAAGTACAGTCGGACGGGCGGAAAGAACGATAGCTACGGGAGCAGGCCCTGACGTTGCAGGACTGTGGCGTGGCCTGTGCACCGGCAAGTGTGTTTGCCCCGGGCTCCGCCAGTGCTTCGCGCATGAAATCCCGCCATATATGCGCCGGAAGATCGCCGCCCGTGACGCCCTTCATCGGCGTATCATCATCATTGCCAACCCATACGCCAGCAACGAGTGGGTCTGTGAAACCCACGAACCAAGCATCGCGATTATTTTGACTCGTGCCGGTCTTGCCGGCTGCAAAAGAGCCAGGGTCGGCATCGCGCCCCGTGCCCCGCTCGACGACCAACTGGAGCAGGCGAAGCAGATCAGGCTGATATTGCGCTAGATCAGTGGCTGGTGTGGCCGGTGGGCCAACCCGAAACGACTTTTCCTGTCCCGACGCCTGAAAATCAACGATGCCCCAAGGTTCAACGGGTGCTTTGCCGAGGTGGACGGATGCATAGGCACTGGTCAGGTCAAGAAGGCTGATTTCCGATGTGCCGAGAGCCAGTGATGGCGTGTTGGCGAGCGGCGCGCTAATTCCGAGTTCTCGTGCTGCTGCAATCACCTTGTCGAGCCCAACCTCCTGAGCGAGCGCCACCGCGGGCGCGTTGAGCGACCGCGCGAATGCCTCGGCGAGTGTGACCCAGCCGCGGTAGCGGCCACCGGAATTCTCCGGCGACCATCCATTGACCTCGATCGGGGCATCCAGGATTTGGTCGGTTAGGCCCAAGCCGGCCTTGAGGGCTGCATAATAGACGAACAGTTTGAAAGTCGAGCCCGGTTGCCGCATAGCCGTGACCGCCCGGTTGAACTGGCTTTGTTTGTAGTCGCGACCCCCGACCATCGCAACGACGGCTCCGTCTGGCATCATCACAACCAATGCCGCTTGCGACGCCCCCCTGGTTTTTCCTTCAGTGTCCAGAGCTCTTTTGACGACCCTTTCAGCGATCTGCTGCAAGTGTGGAACGAGCGTGGTGCGGACAGTGGTCGATCCCGGCGATGTTCCGGCGATTTCGCTCGCCTGGGGCGAGATCCAGTCGGCAAACCAGCTTCCGGCGCGCGGCGGAGGTGCTGTCGGATGCAACTGAGCAAAGCGCGCTCTAACGCTCTCTGCTACCGACGCTGTAATCTTTTTGTTGGCAACCATCGTGTCGAGAACGACCGAGGTCCGTTGCCGGGCGCCTTCGAAATTGTCGATCGGATTCCACTGGCTCGGTGCTCGCAGCAATCCCGCAAGCATTGCCGATTCGGCCAAGTCGAGCGCACCAATGTCCTTGTTGAAATATATCCGCGCGGCCGCAGGCATCCCCGTTGCGCCGGCCCCAAGATAGGCCGTGTTCAGATAACGCGTGAGGATCTCTTTCTTACCCAGTTTCCACTCCAGCCAAATGGCGATCACGAACTCCTGGATTTTTCGCTTTATCGTTCGGTCGCTGTCGAGGTATTGCAGCTTGATTAGTTGCTGCGTGATCGTGCTGCCACCTTCGACGACCGAACCAGCCGCGAAATTCCGTACCAGCGCCCTTCCGATACCTCGGACATCGATACCGAAATGATCCATGAACCGCCGATCCTCGATCGACAGGACGGCATCGACCAGATGCGGTGGAAACGCTTCGTATTGCGCGTAGGGGCCCTGGTAGGGGCCTTGTCTGACCAACGGCTCGCCATTTGAAGTTTCCAAAACCACGATGGGCTTCAGCGTTCCGGCGCGGATCTCGCTCCAAGGAACATCCTTCAGCGCCCACACCAGCAGGCTGCTTCCAAACAGCACGAAGGCAACAAAAATGGATGCGACCGTGATCTTCAGTCCGCTGGTGTGAAGCCATTCCTGCCGGCTGCGTCTGATCAGCTCCATAAAAAGACTGCGAACACGCGTGAAGGTTTTCGGAAGTGCAATCGCCAACCAGCGACGAATAGCAACCGGTCTGACAGACGCTCGCTTCGAGGCCTTAAGTTTCGTCCACAGTTGGGAAGCTCCCGCCTTTGCCGTTACCTTGGTCGAGGTGAAGAATGCATGCAGATCGTGGCGGAGCGCACGGCAAAGATTGAAGACTGCCTGCCTACTCTCGCTGAAAGTTCTGGGAGAGGGGGGCTGATCGGTTTGAGAGAACGACCCGGATGGTTCTTGCTCGTGAGAATTGGGATCGAGTGCGAGGCTTGCCTCAGCTTTCGGTTCCTTGTCGGCGCCACTGGCACGCGCAATAGAGGATTTTGAAGGGGGTGGCATAGGTTACCGCTCAACGATTGGTTCACAAGATAGCGCGCCTTGGTCGAGTTGCAACGCGCGGGGCGGCCACTCTTACCTTCCGCTACATGAACGTGATGTTATTGGTTGCGCTGACGGCCTCAGTGCCGTTTTCGGAAAGCAAGCCTGACCAAGTGGGCATGCAACGCTGATCGGGGCGACTTCCGGGCTCGGGTTTGCCTGGAACCGGGAGGATCCAACTGCCTCACGCGACGACATCGTCGATATCGCACGGTCGCTGGCCAGGCCCCGGAGAGAGGCTCTCAACCGGGCCGGTTGACCATGTAACTTGCTCGCAAGCGCCCGCTGGCGAGAAGCCGATTGAACGCTAGACCGAATGCCGAATAGCACGGCTGATATGCTATTGCAGTGGCTGCTCATGGTGACAGTCAGGATATGGCTGCATCCGGCTATCGGCCCCAAAGCTTTCATCCGTGGGGACATTCGACCGAACGATTGTTCGATCTGCGTTCGCTGAAAAGCTGGCTGGAGATCCACACTGCGAGCGCAAACCCGCTGAAAGCTGCTCCCAAGATGGTAATCCCCGACCAGCCGTACCGCGCGTAGGTTGCCGCTGCGGCGATCGCACCCAGAGCGCTGCCAATCGAGTAAAAGATCATGTAGCCTCCAATTAGGCGGCCACTCTTGTGCGGATGCACGCTCACCACGACGCTGAGGTTGGTCACGTGGACGGCTTGGACTGCCAAGTCGAGCGCGAACACGCCAACTAACAACACTGAAATGGAGAGTGGAAGGAAAGCGATCAGACCCCAGGATGCGAGCAGTAGCGCAAGAGAAATTCCGGTCGTCCATCGACCGTAGCCTTTATCTGCAAGTCTTCCAGCGGATGTTGCTCCAATCGCACCTGCCAGTCCAACCAATCCGAACAGCCCAATCAAGGTATGGGAATAGGAAAATGGCGGAGCGCTGAGTGGAAGCACCAGCGAGGTCCAGAACGTGCTGAAGGATGCAAAAATCAGAAGCGCGAGAATGCCTCGAAAGAGCAGGGCCGGCTCGCGCAGGAACGTGGATGGAACGGAGACGAGAGCGTGGAGATATGTTTCGGAATGGCGCTCTGCCGCTCGCCGTGGCAGCACCCGCACAAGGATACCGACCATCGCCACCGTGAGCAGCGCAGATGTCAGATAAACCGTCCGCCATCCGCCGAAATCGGCAATCGTGCCGGCAACGGATCGAGCTGCGAGGATGCCGGTTACGACGCCGCTGGTGACAGTGCCTACCACGCCGCCGCGTTGAACCGGCGTCGCCAGGGCCGCGGCCTGGGCAACGAGTATCTGAACGAGAACAGCCAGCAATCCGACCGCGCTCATGCCAGCGAACAGTATCGTCTTGGCCCCGGCCGTCGCCACCACGATAAGAGCGATCGCCGAAAGCAGCCCTTGGATGATGGTGAGCTTTCGGCGGTCGGTGAGATCGCCGATCGGCACGATGAAGATCAAGCCTAGCCCGTATCCGACTTGCGTCAGCGTGACGACAAGACCGATGCTGGAGGACGAGATGCAGAGGTCATGCGCCATGAGATCGAGCAGGGGCTGAGCGTAATAGATATTGGCCACACTGATGCCTGCTGCAACCGCGATGATCAGCGTCTGTACTCTCGACAACCCATCTGCTGGAACCCTATGCGCGGCATCTGCTGTGTTCTCGCTCATCGTGGCTGCTCTTCGTGGTTTCAACTCTTTTGACGTTGAAACCACTTGGCTCACCTCAAAGCTAGTTCTAAGATAGAACCAGTTTGGATTGGAGATCGATAGCGATGGTGAAACGGGTTAGTCTTTGGAATGCAGGGTGCCCGGTCGCGCGTTCTCTTGATGCAATCGGCGACTGGTGGTCGCTTTTGATCATCCGCGACGCTTTCGACGGCAAGCGTCGTTTTGGCGAGTTCCAGAACGGGCTGGGCATAAGCAAAGGGGTGTTGTCGACCCGATTGCGCGACCTTGCGAAGCGAGGGATTTTCGAAACCGTGCCAGCCTCGGATGGAACCGCGTACCGCGAATATGTCCTCACGCCGAAGGGACGCGGTCTGTTCCCCGTTATCGTTGCACTCCGACAATGGGGTGAAGATTACCTCTTCGCTGACGGGGAGGCTCGTTCCTCGCTTGTGGACCGAGAAAAACGCGCGCCAGTCGCTCGGCTTGAGGTCCGATCCGCCGATGGTCGCTCTCTTGTGTGGAGCGATACACAGGTAACAGGCTGATGTGGGTAGCGGTCTGTACTTGCGTCTGATCTGCGGTCATCGGCTTGGCCTCCAGAGAGTTTTCTAGCGACCTCACTCTGCCACCGTGCTCTCCGCTACTCACCTGATGGGATCTCAAGAGAGCTCGGTGAATTGAGCGGTCAGTGACGTTCAAAATCTGAACGCCGCTCCGGACTGAGCTGATTGACAGATTGCGACTTTCGAGATTGCCATCGTAACTGCCGCCCCTGTCGCGTCGACCCTCGAGACACTGCCTTTAGGGTCGATCGCTTAATATTAGAAGTAACTATTCCTTGGTCAGGCACTGGGCAACCGGCAATGCGCCGAGAATGAGCTCGTTGCCGCACGCCGGAGGGACCGGCCGTTGTCGCTTCGGGTCGACTAAAGTATGCCGGAATATTTCGGATCCCACGGCACCGAAGTTATGCTCCGCCGCGGCTGAGCAGGACTCGACGTCCGCTCTCGTCCGCTCTCGCGATCGCGTCGATAACCCGCTGCACTCCGACCGCATCCTCGAAGCTTGGTGCAGTACGAGTGCCGTCCCGCGAGGATCGGCGGTCAGAAATGACTTATCGAGCGACGCTGAACGTGGCGATGGATCAGGGATCGACAACCGCAACGTTCAGGTCATCGAGCACATTCGCGAGACCCGGCGCCCGTATCAGCCTTGTCGCGCCGATAGCCTTCAGCTTGCCGATGGATCGATCGAACACCGCAAGATTCGTGTGCCCGTTTAGCCTCGACGGATAAATGATGCCGTCGACCTGATCTCGATGTTCATGGAATGCGACAGCCCATTCGCGAGCAAGGGATTGCTTGGAGGATTTTGCCACATCCGTCGGTACACCCATCTTGATCGCTCCGTCGTCGCGCAGATCAACCATCGTCAGTGGGTCGATCACCTCGATTTGCGCAAACTGTCGGTCACACAACTCTGACTCGGCAATTGGCAAATCACCGATCAACCCGTCGCGCTGATCCCTTAGCAAAGCTTCGAGAAAGCAGACTTTGACGGTGTCGCCCATGTAGAGCACGCCAAAGCGATTGGCGGGCTTTCGGCGCCGCGGGTCGCTGAAGCGGCTCGGTGTCTTTCCGAAGCCGAGCGGATCAGGGTATCTACCGAGGTAGATGCGGCCGAACCGTGAGCCGGGCGCAACGACATGCAGATGCAGGCTTGCTGTTTCGAAGCCGGCGGGCGGTAGTGCATTTCCCATTTACCGGAAATCTCGTCCAACGCTTTCCGCTGCCGCCGCGATCGCCTGTTTAGACCGTCCACGCTCCAGAGCTTCACGACCAGTCAGACCATCCAGTTCACCATGCGGCTGGACCAGGAAGCGATAGACTGCCCAGGCCCCACCGAGCCTCTCGTGAAGAATAGGGAGTGCAGCAAATGGCTTGCCATCGGAATCGAGCTGCCATTCAGGGAAGCGATACCCACGCTTGGCGCCGTCGAGTCCGAGCACCTGACCGTTTTGCCGCTTGGTATTGACTGTCACCCGCGTCGTGCCGAGCAGGCGCGCAAAGTCGTCAGCGCTGAGCATATCGGCGCGCTCGAGGATTTCTGCTGCTTTCGAGCGTCCGCGTGCCCGGGCGGCGGCAAGAGCTTGCTCAAGGCCCGCATCTGCGGTGCCGTCCTCCTCCAACAGCGCAGGGGTGGCCAATGCGTCGTCTTCGACCGGGGTTACGACCATCTCGCCTTCTGGATCGACGTCAACGCGGAAGCTCACACGTCTGCCGGCGCTTCGACTCCTTGAAATCGCCTGACCATATTGCTGCAGCAGTGCCTGCACGCGCTTCGGCTTGTCGGACAGGACTTTGGTCGCATTATCCGGAACTTTGATCTTGAAGCCGCTCATACCTTCCGGCAGCGCACCGGCGCCTGTCGCCAGGAAAAAAGCCATGGACCTTACTGGTCCATCCCTGCGGGCCGAGCCGTCTTTGATACTGGGTTTTGCCTTGGGAGATGCCATAACATTTCCTCCATACAGAAATACTCATATGGCAAGATGGATAAGTTCGTCAAGTTCGTAAAGGCATTTCTGTTTACGGCACGTGCCTCACGGCTTCGATCGTTCGACCAAGGTTGGCACTCAGCATGTAATCCGCGTGCAATGAGCCGGGACGGCTTCGCTCGAAGTGATAAGGCATCGCGATCTCGACGACCGTGATGCCGCGCCGTGACAAAAAGCCGGCAATCTGAGCGTTTCGGGTGCGGGCGTTCCAATGGTGAAAAATCACCAGTGCCTTATCGAGAGATCCACAAACCGAGCAGTACTGAGGCAGCATGACCACGTAGTCGGGGGCGCACCGAAGCAGAAATCAAAATGCCCACAAGCACTTCATTGGGTAACCTTGACAATGACGCGACGGCGAATGCAATCTGGTCGCACCCTGGTGGGTGGGGGAGGCTGGAATGGCCGAACGAGACACGGCTACGGGTACGTTCGCTGCGACGGCCGCCTCCGAAAAGCCGTTCGTGGTCGTTCCACCGTCCGTCGCTTTGCCCAAGGGCGGCGGCGCCATCCGCGGCATCGGTGAGAAGTTCGCGACTAACCCGGTGACGGGCACGGGCACCCTGAGCGTGCCGCTGGCCCTGAGCCCTGGCCGCTCGGGTTTCGGACCTTCGCTGGCCTTGGCGTACGATACGGGCGCCGGCAATTCCCCGTACGGTTTCGGCTGGGAGCTCAATCTTCCCGCCATCAGGCGCAAGACGGACAAGGGGCTGCCGCGCTACGAGGACGCAACCGACAGCGACACCTTCACCCTGTCGGACGTCGAGGATCTGGTTCCCGAGTTTCGCAGAACACCCGGCGGCGAGCTGGCGCTCGAGGACGGCCACCCCATCGTCCATGAGGATGTGGTCGACGGCTTTGTAGTGCGACGCTATCGACCGCGGGTCGGCGCGCAGATCGCGCGGATCGAGCGGTGGACGAGGAGCGATAGTCCTCGCGATGTGCACTGGCGATCGATCACCGCCGACAACGTGCTTACGCTCTACGGGCAGACGGACGAGAGCAGGATCGCCGATCCCGAGCGAACCGGGCGCATCTTCGCTTGGCTGGTGGACGAGACCCGCGACGATCGCGGCAACGCCATTCTCTATCGCTACAAGGCCGAAGACAGTGCGGGCGCCGACAAAGGTGCCGCATCAGAGGCAAACCGCTCGGCAAAGTCGCGCACCGCAAACCGCTACCTGAAGCGCATCCACTATGGCAACCGCAAGCCGCTGCTCGACGCCCAGGGCCAACGTCCGCGCCGACTGGACACCGAGGCCATCGCGGCGAGCATCGCCGCCGGTGAGTGGCTGTTCGAGGTTGTTTTCGACTATGGCGACCACGACGACGAGGCGCCGGTGCCAACTGAAACCAGGCTGTGGGCGCTGCGCCCCGATCCCTTCTCCACCCGACGGCCGGGCTTTGAAGTGCGGACGAGCCGGCTCTGTCGTCGCGTGCTGATGTTTCATCACTTCGACAAGCCGGGCGTGGGCCGCAACACACTGGTTCGGTCAATGACCCTCGAGCATTCAGGCGGCGACGCGGCCGATGGGCCGGGCTACAGTTACCTTCGTGCGATCACGCAGTCCGGCCATCTGCGCAAGGGCGGCGGCTACCTGAAACGGAACCTCCCCAGGCTCGAGTTCGGATACAGCGCAGCAAAGGTCAGCGACACGGTCGGAACGATCGATCCCGAAAGCCTCGAGAACCTGCCGGCGGGCATCGACGGCGGCGTCTATCAATGGGTCGACCTCGACGGCGACGGCGTCGCCGGCATCCTCACCGAACAGGCCGGCCAGTGGTACTACAAACGCAACCTGAGCCCGTTGTACGACGGCGAAGGGCGATTGGGTCCAGTCGAGCAGGTCGCGGATCGGCCAGGCGCAGGGCTGAGCGAGGGGGTGCTCGTCGATCTTTCCGGCGACGGCCAGCTCGATTTGCTGGTCATGGAGGGGCCGGCGCCCGGAATATATGAACGCGAAAAGGACGGCTGGGGGCCGTACCGGCCATTCGCCGACCGCCTCAATCGCGACCTGTCTGACCCAGAGTTGCGCTTCATCGACCTCGACGGCGACGGGCGCTTCGACCTGATGCTAGCCGGCGACGACCGGCTGACATGGCATCCGGCCCTGGGCGGAGGCGAAGCCGGGTTCGGTGAGGGCCGGTCGGTCGGCCTGCCGCTCGACGAAGAAAACGGACCGCGGCTCCTGGGGGCCAGCAACGACGCGGCGATCCATCTCGCCGACATGACCGGCGATGGGCTGGCCGACTTGGTGAAGGTCACGGCGCGCGAGGTCTGCTACTGGCCCAATCTCGGCTACGGCCGCTTTGGACCCAAGGTAACGATGGACCGCGCCCCGGACCTTAGCCGCGAGGGCTCGTTTGATCCTCGCCGGATCGTGCTCGCCGATATCGACGGATCCGGGACCAGCGATATCATCCACTTGGACCTCGAAGGCCCACGCCTCTACTTCAACCTCTCGGGCAACGGCTGGAGCAAGGAGGGCACAGATGTCCCGGGCCTGCGGGTCGACGACGCCGTGTCGGTCGCGCCGATCGACCTGTTCGGCAACGGCACGGTGTGCCTCGTCTGGTCGTCGCCGCTCCTCGGCGAGGCCAGTGGGCCGCTGCGCTACGTCGACCTCATGGGCGGAACCAAACCGCACCTGCTCACGCGCATCACCAACAACCTCGGCGCCGAGACGACGATCCAGTACGCCTCCTCATCGCGCTTCTATCTCAAGGATCTGGCAGCCGGACGGCCCTGGATCACCAGCCTTCCCTTCCCGGTGAATGTCGTCGATCGGGTCGAGACGCGCGATAAGGTGAGCGATAGCCTGTTCGTTTCCACATACGCTTACCGGGACGGCTTCTTCGATGGCGCCGAGCGCGAGTTTCGCGGTTTTGGAATGGTGGAGCAGTGGGACACCGAGCAATTCGCCACGCTTACTGCAAACGGGGCGCTTCACGCCGCCAACGAGGAAGCGGCATCGCATGTTCCACCGGTTCACACCAAGACCTGGTTCCACACCGGAGCGTGGCTCGAGACAAAGGGCGCACCAGAACTGTTCACGAGCCTGCTGTCCGCCGTCGACAAGGGGGCGTGGTATGCGGAGCCGGGGCTAGGTCCTGAGGAAACCGCAGACCTGCTGCCGCCGGAACCGGAGTCGCCCGAGGGCCTGGACCTCGCCGAGCGCGCGGAGGCGGCGCGTGCGCTCAAAGGCATGATGCTGCGGCGGGAGGTTTATGCCGACGACGGATCCCAGCGCGAAGGCGTGCCGTACGAGGTGACCACCACCACGTTTGCCGTCCGATGCGTGCAGCCGCGTGGCGCCAATCGCTACGCAGTCTTCATGGTGCATGCCGAGGAGTCTCTGAACCTCCATTACGAGCGCAACGCGTTCGATCCCCGGATGAGCCAGGAACTCACGTTGGAGGTCGACGACTACGGAAACGTGCTCAAATCGTGCAGCGTCGCCTACGGCCGGCGCGCCGAAATACGGGCAGCAGGGCCGGGTGGGCAGTTCCAGCGCATACCGAACCCGGGACGCCAGGGGCTCGAAGCATGGGATTGGGCGAGGCAGACGACGACGCTGGTTTCCTATGGCGAGGATCGCCTGACCGTGCCGGTCGAGGATGCGGATACCTACCGCGGTCCGGTGGCATACGAGTCTCTCAGCTACGAACTCACGGGCTTTACCGGGACCGGACGCGGTGGCCGCTTCCGCACGGCCGATTTCGTGGAACCCAATGCAGCGCCAGGTGCGCCGCGCTTCAGTCGCCTGCCCGTCGCCAGCACCCCGCTCGACTATCTGGAACGACCGTCGGTGGGCCGACAACGCAGGCTGATCGAGCATGTTCGGACGCTGTTCAGGAGCAATGATCTGAGCGGATTCAGCGCGCTCGGCACTATGGGGAGGCAGGGGCTCGTCGCCGAAAGCTACCAGCTTGCCATGACGCCCAAGCTGCTCGCCGCCGCGCTCGTTCGAAAGGGTGACGGCCAGCCCGACGAGAACCTGCTGCCCGATCCGGCTGCAATCCTCGTCGGAACGGGGAGCGACCGCGGCGGCTACGTGCTGAGCACGACGCTCAAGGCAGACGGCAGGTTTCCGGCGACCGATGCGGACGGTTGCTTCTGGCGGCCTTCGGGAAGGAACTTCCTGTCGCCTCTCGGGGAAGCGTCGCCGGCGGCGGAACTGGCCTTCGCGCGATCGCATTTTTTCCTCCCCTGCCGGTCAGTGGATCCATTCGGGGCGACGTCGCAGGTCAGTTATGACGAGTTCGACCTGATGTCGGTTCGGTCCGAGGACGCGGTCGGCAATGTCATCGAGGCAGCGTGCGACTACCGCGTCCTGCAGCCGACGCTGCTGAGCGACCCCAACGGCAACCGCAGCGCCGCACGGTTCGACGCACTCGGATTTGTCGTCGGCACCGCGGTGATGGGCAAGGCGGATGCCATCGACCCCGAGGGCGACAGCTTCGAGGACTTCGTCGACGATCCCGATCCCGAGGATGTCGCCGATCTCTTCGCCTCGGACGATCCCGCTCCACTGGCCGCTGTGTTGCTCGGATCGGCAACGACGCGGCTGGTGCACGACTTCACGCAGGTGCCGCCAGCAACGGTGGCGCTGGCGCGCGAGACCCACGTCTCCGACCTTGAGGGTGGCGCACCGTCGCGGCTGCGGCTCACCTTTTCCTACTCGGACGGTTTTGGGCGCGAGGTGGGCCACAAGATGCAAGCCGAGCCGGGCGTTGTGCCGCGCCGCGATGCCGATGGTCACATCCAGATCGGTCCCGACGGATTGCCCGTCATGGGCGACGAGACCGTGGGCCCACGCTGGGTGAGCAGGGGTTGGACGATCTTCAACAACAAGGGCTCGGCGGTCCGCAGCTACGAGTCCTGGTTCACCGACACGCACCGCTTCGAGCCCGGCGTGCCAGTCGGGGTCAGCGCGATTGCTCTCTACGACCCGCTGCAGCGAGTGGTGGGCGTGATCAACCCCGACCACAGCTGGACCAAGACCGTATTCGACGCCTGGAGCAGGTACGACTTCGACGCCATCGACACCCTGACGCTGGGAGGGGCCACGGGCCCCGCCGGGGACGCCGATCTTGCCGGATATGTCGCCCACCTGCCGGCAAATGCCTGCTTGCCGACCTGGCATGGCCTGCGCACGGCACCCGAGCATGCGGCGGCGTTCGCGGCACGGTATCCGGATGCCGACGAAAGGGTGCGGCAGACGGAAGCGGCGGTGCGGTCGGCAGCGCTGGCGGGAACGCCTTTGCGCACTCACAGCGATGTGCTTGGACGAGGGTTTCTCGCCGTCGCCGACAAAGGACCCGATCCGGCTGCGCCGAACGGTCCGCACCACCTGCTGCCGGGCCGGGTCGAGCTCGACATCGAAGGTAACGTCATCACCGTGCGGGACGCGCTGACGCGGTTCAAGGATGCCGCCGGCAACGAGGTCGTCCTGCCGCTCGGCCGGGTCATCCAGACGGCCCTCCACGACCTGCTCGGCGACCGGCTGTGCGAAGAGAGCATGGACGCTGGGCGCCGCTTCACGCTGCCCGACGTCAGCGGCATGCCTGTTCGCGCGTGGGACGATCGTGGCCACGTGTTTCGCATGGCCTATGATGCGCTGCGCCGGCCGATCCGGAGCCATGTTGCAGGAACAGTCGCCGGCGCGCCACAGCAGGAAGTCCTCGTCGAGCGCGTGGTCTATGGCGAGGGGCATCCTGAGGCGAAGGCACGTAACCTGCGTGGCCGCACATGGCTGCGCCTCGACCAGGCGGGTGCGGCCATCGCCGAGCAGCACGACTTCAAGGGTAACCAGCTTGCCGCCGGCCGCAGCCTGACGAGCGGCACGCAGTATCGGGGCATCGTGGACTGGTCGGGCCTGCCCGATGCGCCGGCCGCGATCGAGGCGGCCCTTGCGGGGCGGCTTGAGCCTTTGAGGTGGCGGACCCGCAACCGGTTCGACGCCGTCGACCGGCCGATCCAGCTGATCCTGCCGCACCGTGACGTTGTGGGCGCCTCGATCAGCATCGTCCAGCCCTCCTACAACGAAGCGAGCCTCGTCGATACGATCCGCGTCTGGCTCGACCGGGCGGCGGTCCCCGACGACCTGCTGCCGGCCGCGACGGCCACCCTCGTTCCGGTCAGCGCGGTCGACTACGACGCCAAGGGGCGGAGGGTCAGCGTCGCGTATGGCTGCGGGGCCGGGGCGGGCGCGACGGGCGTCGTCACCAGCTATCGCTACGACCCGCTGACGTTTAGCCTCCAACGGCTGACGACGCGGCGAGACGCCGTCGCGTTCCCGGGCGATGCACCCGCCAACCCGCCGGCCGGATGGCCAGGCAAGGACCTGCAGGACCTGAGCTTTGCCTATGATCCCGTCGGCAACATCGCCCAGGTGATCGACCGGGCGCAGCAGACGATCTTTTTCGGCAACCGCCGCGTTGAGCCGAGCGCGCGCTACGAATACGATGCGCTGTACCGGATCGTGTCGGCGACCGGCCGCGAGCATCTGGGGCAGACCGCGGGCCTCGCCAATCCGCCCACGCCTCACCGCTACGAGGATTCGGGGCGCGTCGCCGTCGGCGCCGGAAGCTTTGCGACCACTGACGGCACCGCGATGGGCGCCTATACCGAGCGCTACACCTACGACGATGCGGGAAACCTGCTCAGCATGCAACATACGGGCAGCAATCCCGTCCACCCCGGCTGGACGCGGACCTACTCGTACCGGGAGGCGAGTAGGCTCAAGGAGGGAGGAAGTTGGACCCCCTCGAACCGGCTGACCGCCAGTGCAGTTGGGGGTGTGGCCGAGCCGATTGCCTACGACGGCCACGGCAACATGCTCTCGATGCCGCAGCTCGGGACCATGTCATGGGACTATATCGACCAACTGGCGATGACGGCCCGGCGGAAGGTCGACGATGACGACGAAGCGGGCGAACTCAGAGCCGGGGAGCGCACGTACTACGTCTACGACGCGTTCGGCGAGCGGGTGCGCAAGGTCACCGAACGGCCGGACGGCAGCCTCAAGGACGAGCGCATATATGTGGGCGGGGCAGAGCTGTTCGTTCAGCATGCCGGCGTGCGCGCCGGGCTCGAGCGCGAAACGCTGCATATCGAGGACGGCCAGGGTCGGGTCGCATCCATCGAGACGCGCAACGCAATCGACGACGGATCGCCCAAGCGCCTCGTTCGCTACCAGTTCCACAACCACCTGGGATCGGCGAGCCTCGAGCTCGATGAAACCGCGCGGATCATTTCCTACGAAGAATACACGCCCTATGGCAGCACCTCCTACCAGGCGGTGCGCGGACCTGGCGATGCGCCCAAGCGGTATCGCTTTACCGGTAAGGAGCGCGACGAGGAAAGCGGGCTCTACTACAGCGGCGCCCGCTACTATGCGCCGTGGCTGGCACGTTGGACGAGCTGCGATCCGATAGGCCTTGGCGACGGGCCCAATATCTACATCTACGCCAGGTGCCGGCCGGTCATTCTCATCGATCCCGGCGGGACCGAGTCGGTCGATCCGCGACAGCAAAAATACAATGCCGCCCTGCAGCAGGCGCGGGCGCGAGGATTTGCTGCCACCCACGGCGGCGCTTTCCAGAGCTATCAACTCAAGGGCGGACCGAAGGGCGGTGCGAAAGGGGCGGGCAGCGGCAAGGGTGGCGGCGCCAGCACGCCGGCGCACCAGGGGGTCAAGGGCGGCACCGCTGATAGCGGCGGGGCGGAGGCCAAGGGCACCGACCCAGTCGACCGACCCGGCGATCCCGCCGGCACGGCCGATGTATCGCAACCGGGCACGACCAAAGGCGGCGAAGGCAAGGCCACCGGAGGATCGGGTTATGTCGAGCTCGGCGGGCCAGGCACAAGCGGTGTCGGCGGCACCGGCAAGGGGCCACAGGATCCCAATGCCGTGCCGCTGACCGAGATGGACTACACCACGCAGTTTGCCGGCCTGATCTCGGCGCCGCTGCTCGGCCAGGACGAAGCGGCGGAGTCCGTCTCGGGCGGCATCCCCGAGGGCCGTGGCCCGAAATCGGGGGCGAGCGCTGCGGGCCAGGCGCTGTACCTTGCCGTGAATCTCTTCTTCACCTTCGCCAGCGGGCTCGTCGAGTCCGGGATGCGCAAGGCGTGGGCGGCGCTGAAGCCCTACGCGAAATGGGCACTCAAGGCACCGGTGTTCATGTTCATGGGTGCGGGCGGACCCGGTGGCATGCTGCCCAAACCCAGAGGCGCCCCCAAGGTCTATACCTCCACGGCGCCGCCCAAGACGGGACCCGGATACAAGGCGCCGCATGAACCCAGCGCGCCCGTCTACGGCAATCCCCAGAACTCCAGCGTTCCTCACGCCCAGACGATGCAGGAGAAGACCGTATCCGACATCTCCCGGATCGAGGATGCCAAGGAGGTGTTCATGCATACCCAGACGCGCACCGTCGACCCTGCGGTTCCCAGCCGGAAGTTGCCCGACATGCAGATGGTGAGCCAGGAGGGCAAGATCACCTTCTACGAGGTTCCTTCGCCGAGCGACATCGCCACCAACAAAGCATTCGCAAAACTGCTCACCCGCAACCTCAAGGTCATGCGGGCCATGGGCGGCAAGTCGGAAGGACTGGTCATCATCCCCATGAAGTAGCGCCCAAATCTTTCAAGTTCGTATTCGTTGGAGCCACTGGAAATGTCCGTACCGCTTTTTGCACTGGCTACGTTGCTCATCGGTTCGATCGGCCTCGCCGTCAGTCGCCTGCACGTCCTGCTCCGCAAGCTCGGGTACTCCGAGATTCCCAACGACGAGGCAGAGGGGCCGAGCTACGGGCCCGGCACCAGGGCAATGGTCAGGCGCCTGCAGGAGGAGCTCAACATTGCCGCCCCTAACCGGGGGGAGGTCGATGCGGCGACCGCCCAGGCGGTCAATCTGCTGCTGTTCGAGCAGCGCATCTTCTATCGGGTCGCGGGGCGGGTCGTCGACAACGAGGGCCGGCCGATCGCGGGGCTGACCGTTCGGGTCACCGATGGCGACAACCTCGGCGGCATCTGGTGCGCAGAAGCGGTCACCAATGCCGACGGCGCCTATCAGGCCTTCTACGATCCGACCTGGTACACCGGCGGCTGGGACGGCATTGTCATGGCGAAGGATTTCGTCGACCCCGTCGTCTCTGCCCATGCTCGCGATGGCCATGAACTGGCGCGCAGCGATCGCCACGACCATGCGGAAGACCTCCACGTCGATCTAGAGGTCGAGCGGCCGGTGATGAGGCCGGATGGCGAGCAGGACGGCTTCCGGGTTCGCGGCACCGTCGTCGACCGGGATGGTCGTCCCCTCGAGGGTATCAGGCTCGAGATTTTCGATCGCGACATTGGCACATTCCGCGATCACCTCGGCACGGTGGAAACCGATCCTGAGGGAGCCTTCGAGCTGCGCTACAGCGTCGAAGCCTTCGCGGCCGAAGACTCCGAGACGCCTGCAGGAAGGAGTGCCGACCTCATCTTTGTGCTGTACCGCGGCGAAGAACCGATCGAAGACCACGAGATCGTAAGGCTGCCGGTGAGCGCGGGTGATTTCATCAGCAGCCCGGTTCCCGTTCCCGAGGACGAGAAGAGCCTCGGCATCGTCGCGCGCCTGGACGAACTGGTGCGGATCCGTGCGTCGGGACTGCGCGCCGGCGGGCAATCGGAGTTCGACCGGCTGATCGCGGCGCTGGCTCCGCTCACGGAGCGGGTTCCGCTCGTCGAATTCGACGAGGCCAAGAGCCGCGACGTCACCTTTGCGGCACGCGAGATCGGCGAAAGCGTCGAGCGGGTTGGCGATCTCGTGCTTGCTCACCGTCTGGTGGGGGACCGCTTCGACAACGTCCCGGCGGCGGCGTTCTATGGCCTTGCACGGCACCTCGGGGCGCGCGATGCGCGGGCCTTCGCGACGCACTCGGTGGCGGAACTGGCAACGACGCTGCAGGCGGCCATCGAAGCCCTGACCATTCCCGGCCTTGATGATCCGGCAGAACTTGCAGCCAGGCTGCATGGCGCCGCGGTCAAGGCCGCGATCCGTGACGTGAACGCCGGGGCGTCGGGATCGATCGACGAGGTGATTGCGGCCGTCATCGAGGATCCCGACAAGCGCGTGACGCTGATCGCCAACGCCCGCAACGCTGCGACGGGCGCCCAGTTCTGGTCTGAGCTCAGCGCGAGCAATCCGGACTTCGATATCGATGACCTCAAGTACACCCTGCAGCTTGGAACGCTGACCGCGAACAACAAGGCGCTCGTGGCGGCGCTCAAGGCGGAGGCCCCGACCGCAAGGTCGGTACGCGAGCTGGCGCTCAACGTGGGACGGGAGCGCATCGCCGCACTTGTTGCGGAGGTTGGAGGCGTGCCTGGCGGAGGGGACAATGCGGAAGCGATCTATGTCAGTGAGATCGCCGGGCTGATGGAGTCGGCACACCCGACCGCCGTTGTTGCGCGGCTTGCGGAAAACTGGTCGGAGCAGGATCGCGCCGCCGTCCCTGCCAGCACGGTTGCCCTGTTAGATGCCGCCGTCCGCAAGACCAAGTTCGATCTCGTTTCGGACGATTTCGACGAACTCGTCGCAAGCAATGATGAGGTCCTGTTCGAGGGGATGAACGATGGCGTCGAGAAGGAAGCGGCCATCGAGGGCGTGCGGCGCATCGCGCGGCTGTTCAAGGTGAGTGCCGATCCCGGCATCCTTGGCAAGCTGACCCTGGCGCGGTCGAGCAACGGCCTGCCGTTCCGCGGCGCACTCGACATCGCCCGGTACAGCAAGAGCGCCTTCGTCGGCCAGATTCCAGGCGTCACCGAAGGGGACGCGGTGCTGCTCTCCTACGTGCACGACCGGTCGCGGGCGATTGCCGATACGGTCGCCAATCTGGTCGTGGGCGGCTACCAGGACGAGAACGACGTCGTGCCCGCAGGCGCGTTCGACATGCTCTCCCCGATGGAGGCCGAAGGCGATCCACCAGTGGAGGAGGAAGGGGAGGGCGGAGGCGGAGCCGGCGCGGTGGTCACGCCCGTCGTCGACTGGAACCAGATGTTCGGCGGCGCTGAGATGTGTGACTGCGACGACTGCCGCTCGGTGACGGGACCGGCAGCCTATCTCGTCGACCTGTTCGAGTTCCTCGACAAGCGCTGCCTTCCCAATGCCGCAGGCGTCACGCCCCTCGACGTGCTCATCGGCCACCCGATCAAGTCGCTCACCCTTGGCGGACCTCCCGGCATCGTCGGCCGCCGGCCGGATCTCGCCCACATCAAGCTGACTTGCGAGAACACGAACACCACCATTCCGACCATCGATCTCATCAACGAGATCCTCGAGACCCTGGTGGCAAGCGGCGGCGACGTGCCGCTCAAGCCCTACGAGTCCTCCCCCGGAGTGACAGGTGCAGAACTTTCGGCTGCGCCGGAGAACGTCTCGGCCGACGCCTATGCGGTGCTGGGTGGGGCGGTCTTTCCCATGTCGCTGCCCTATGATCGCCTGCTCGTGACTGCCCGCATCCAGCTCAAGCACGCCGGGACGAGCCGGGCCGAGGTCATCGACCTGTTTGCGACCGCAGACGCAGTGGCAAAGCAGGCGGCGTGGACGGCAGAGTTCCTCGGCCTCTTCCGCCGCGACTACGAGATCCTGACCGGAAAGACCTTTGCCGGCATCGACGCGCCTGTCGCCACCGCTGACCTCTTCGGTGGCGGTGCCAGCTGGATGGATCGGGTCGCGAACGTCCGTGCCCTGCTCAAGGCATTCGAGATCAGCTTCGTGCAATTGGTCGAACTGGTGCGAACACGCTTCGTCGGCGGCGAGGTGCCAACCGGCAATGCGTCCGAACTGATGTCGCGCATCTTCCTTGACGTCGACCAGCTCAAGGCGATCCGGGCGCCCGGCTTCGTGCTGGCGCCAGACAGCGAGGAGGCGAAGGCCCTGGCGCTGGGCGGCCTGACGCTGGCCGAGGTCCAGTCCTGGCTCGATGCGCGGGCCGATCGCCTGTCGACGACCATCGTGCTGCAGCCGCCAATCGGGTGCAGTCCCGACGAGATGTGGTTGCGGCACCTCGACGCCAGCCTGTTGGCCGAGGAGACCGAATGGCTCGCGCTCCACCGTTTCGTCCGGCTCGCCAAGCGGATGCAGGTCAGCTTTTCGGACCTCGACGTGCTGTTGAGCGCGGTGGGCGGCAGCGCGCGCCCGACATTCACGGCGGACCTTCTGGATCGCCTCGCCAGGCTGGGCCAGCTCAAGGCGATGCTCGATGTGCCGTGGCCAGTGGCGGCGAGTCTGGTGGCCGACATCTCGACCCACGGCTCGGCATCGCTCTACGACACGCTGTTTCCGCCCCTGGGTCTCGCCCGTATTCATCCGGAGTTCCGCCGCGGACCGGAGGAAGCCCCGCTCACCGTGGATCGACCGGTCGCCGACGGATACGCCGGCCTTGGGGCGGTGCTGTCGATGTCGGTGGACAAGCTCGCAGGTCTCGCGACCGCGCTGGGGGTCGCAAAGCTCACTATTGGCAGCGCGTCCGCGATCCATCGCACAGCGGTCCTCGCAAAGGCGCTCGGCATCGAACCCGTCGAGCTCGCGAAGCTGGTGACGGCGACCGGTGGGGTCAAACTCACCGATACCGCGGCACTCACTCCGGACGTGGTGCTTTCTCTCGTGGCCCGGGTGAAGCGGTTGCGGACGATCGGGGGGACCTCCGATATCCTCGACCTTCTCGCCAACCGCCCGTCAAAGGCTGGACGGAGTGACGAAGCCATTACGGCCCTCCGTTCCGGGCTCGATGAACTGCTCGATCCGCTGCACAAGCTCGACGATGCCGACCGCCGGGAGGAAGCGGATCGCGCGACCGCGGGCAGTCCATTCTCGGACGAGGAGATCGCCGCCCGCAAAGCCGCAGGCGAGGCCCGGCGGCGCAGCGCGGTGCTGACCTATGTCAGCGGCGCCTTCGATCTTTCGGCGCAAGTCATTAGCCGGCTTCTTGTGGATGCAACGGTCGACGGCGCGCCGCGGCCTGCATTGCTGCGCGTCGACGACGCACCTGCCATTGCGCTGCTTGCCGCACGCCGAGCCGAGGGCGCCGATGTCGGGCCCGTCGTCACGCTGCTGCGCGGCCTTGACCGGATTGCAGTCGTGGTGCTGGCGGCCGATCTCGACGCCGCGGGCTTCCTGCTCGCGGTCGGCGATGCCGCCGTGCTGCCAGTTTCGGCCATTGCCACCATTCCCGGCGGAGCCGCTGAGACCGCAGCGATTGCGGCAGCGCTCGAAGCGTTGCCGGCGCTGGTCAGACTCGCCACCGAAACCCGGCGGCCTGCGGCGTTCGCGGCGGCCGTTCGCGCGCTCGCCAACGGGGGCTGGGTGGAGGCGACGTTCGCTGCGGTTGCGAGCTGGCTCGATCGCAGCGCGGAGCTGGTCGCAGCGGTGCCGGGCGCGGGGGTGACCGCCCTTGACGATGCCCAGGCGCGCAAGGCGCCGGTGGCCGCCCTCGACGCGCTCTGCCAGCGCCTCAGGGTGATGCAGCGGGTGCCGATGCCGGTCGCCGACCTCGTCGCCCTGACTACCGATCCGGTCACGCCGCAGGCGCTCAAGAGCCTCACCTCGGGCGTGTCGTCGCGTCACGCGCGTTCGAGCTGGCTCGACCTTTCGCGCCAGCTTTCCGATCCGATCCGCCAGCAGAGCCGCGACGCGCTCGTCGCCTTCCTGCTCCAGCGCGAGGGGTTGGGCAGCGCCGAGGAACTGTTCGACCTGCTCTTTATCGACCCGGGTATCAACCCATTCGTGCTGACCGCACGCATCCGGCAGGCGATGTTTGCGGTGCAGATCTACGTGGTTCGCTGCCTCATGGGTTTCGAGCGCGCCAGCGGCGTCGAGCCGGAGCAGATCGACGTCGAGGAATGGAAGACGATCTCGCGCCAGCCGGTCTGGGCGGCGCGCTGCAAGACTCTAACCAACCCCGAGGACCTGCTCGAGCCGTCATGGCGGGACAACAAGTCGCCGGCGTTCAAGATCTTCGAGTCGACGGTGGGGCAGGGTGACGTCACTCCCGTCAACGCCGAGATGGCGTACCGCACCCTGCTCAGCGAATTCAGCATGGTCTCGGCCCTCGAGGTCATGGGGACCTACCTGCAGGAGACCTTCGAAGGCCGCGAGGCGCTCTACTTCAAGTCGGTCCTGCACGTGGTGGGGCGCACGCGCGGCGGGGCCGTCCGCAAGTATTTCTACCGGCGGCTTAACCGCTATCAGCATCACGAGGAGTGGACCAACTGGGAGCCGATAGAAGTCGAGATCGAGGGCATCGATCCGGACCGCCAGGAGGCCCGCGATGGCAACTCGGGGGCACCACAGGAGGCAGGTGTACATGTCCTGCCGGTGGCATGGAGGGGACAGGTCTATCTGTTCTGGCCCACTTTCCGCCGGAAGGTCGATCAGCCCCCGCCGCAACAGGTCGACCTCAAGGTGACGCCCACGCGGTCAAACAAGTACTGGGACGTCAAGCTCAACTGGACGACCCGGCAACCTAGTGGCTGGGCCCCACCCCAGCAGTCCTCGGTGCTGTTCGAGACCTGGTGGTACAAGGCGGACGAGGTCCCTCTCGAATGGGACGACGATGGGATCGTCGACTACTGGGGTGCTGCCGTTCCGCACACGCCTCGCAATCCCGACCCCTCGCAGTTCGTCCTCAAGGCGAACCCCAAGGGCGAAACGCTCGATCTCATTCTCGCCACGCGGTCGGGCGCCACCGGTCCCATGGGGCGGGCCTGGTTCACGCTTGCGCGCACCGGTGAAATGACGGTGGTCGGTAGCGATGGCGGCGGGATGGGCGGCGACCACTTCCGCATGCTCGGCAGCTCGAAGGCCAGCGCGTCGTTCATGGGCTTCCGCGCCCGCGGCGACATCAAGGTCGTCGCCACGGCGAAGAAGCCCGACGGCGAGAAGCTCTTCTCGACCAGCGAAGACATGCGGTTCACGACGCTCAACCAGTTCTACCAGGCGCAGTTCAACGCGCCGATGTTCGTCGATCTCGACGGACGCTCGTATCTGGCGCAGCCGAGCCTGGGCTCCGGCACCATCTACGAGCAGGTCACCGAACCCGAGTTCAAGCCGGACCTGGGAATCCAGACCAGGCCTTGGGATCTCGCCGTGGTTGCGCCGCTGGTGGCCTCCTCCAGCAAGCCGGTTAAGAATCCCTGGGTTGCCGCGATGGTCAGCGACTTCACGCCGCTCTACTTCGCGGAGACCGCAGCTAAGCCCGATGCCCCGATCTGGGCGGACACGGTGAGCATCGACAAGATCGGCTACCTCGGACCGACCTTCCGGGCGGTCGACGTGCCGGCGCTGAACCTGTCGGTCACTCCGTTCCACCACCCCTTCGCCGACGAGTTCGTCGAAGTGGTGCGGCGCGACGGCCTGCCGGCGCTGCTCACGCCGGGGGTGCAGAAAGGCACCGTGCCTGCCAACCGCACCTTCAGCAAGGCGGCGAGCCCCAACAAGGAACGGGTAACGGCCCCCGCATCCGAAGGCATGGATTTCGCGCAGTCTACGCCCTACGGCAACTACAACTGGGAACTCTTCTTCCATGCTCCCGTGACGCTCGTGACCAAGCTCGCAGAGAACGGCCAGCACGAGGCCGCCATCGAACTGCTGCACCAGTCGGTCTACACGCCCTTCGCAACCGACCCCGAGGGCTGCTGGCGCTTCGAGGGTCTGCGCAACATCGATGCCACGCGCCTCGAGACGATGCTCTCGTACCTGTCGCTGCCCGATGGCGATGCGCGCAAGCAGAACGTGCTGGCTCAGATCGATGCCATGCGGCTGCATCCCTTCCAGGCGCACCGCATCGCCCGGCTCAGGCCGCTTGCCTACCGCAAGTGGGTGGTTGCGCTCGATGTGAAGCTGCATGTCGCGGCCGGCGACAAGCTGCTGTCGGCCTTCACCCCGGAAAGCGTGAACCAGGCGTTCCCGTTCTACCTGATCGCCGCGCGTGAGATGGGCAAGAAGCCCGAGACGATACCGCAACGTGCGACGCTACCGGCGATGAGCTATGCCGAGCTCAGGCCCAACCTCAATGCCATGGGCAACGTCATGTTCGCGCTCGAGAGCAAGCTCAGCAGCGCGGTCGGGAGCTCGGCAGGCGGGGGCGACGCTGCTTCAACCGGTGTCCTGCAGCGCGGCGCCATCGGCTATTTCGGCATTCCGCGTAACGACAAGCTGCTCGCCCTCTGGGATCTCGTCGCCGACCGGCTGTACAAGGTTCGCAACGGCATGAACATCGAGGGCGTGCAGATACAGCTGCCGCTCTATTCCCCCCAGGTCGATCCGGCGCTGTTTGCCGAAGCGGTAGCGGCCGGGGTCGACATTTCGTCGGTCTATTCCGCCATCACGCAGCCGCTTCCGCGCCAGCGCTACGCGGTGATGCGGCAACGGGCGGCGGAGCTCACCGCCGCGGTGATCAGGCTGGGCGAGTTGCTGCTTTCGACACGCGAGCGGCGCGATGTCGAGGATCTTGCCCGCAAGCGCGCTACCCACGAAAAGGTAATGAGCGACCTGATGACGGAGATGCGCAAGCGTCAGGTCGAGGAGGCCGAGGCGGAGCGCGACGTGGCACAGCATGAGGAGGACTCGCTGCGCGAGCGCTGGTACCACTTTGCCGACCTCCTGGGCGAGCGACCGGAGCAAGCGTTGTTCTTCGTGCCATTCCAGGTGCGGCCCGCGCGCTCGCTGACTCTCGTTGACGCCGACAAGATCAAGTTCGAGTCCCTTTCGGTGATCCCCGACCTCGCCAAGGTCGGGGCCTTCCTGGGCGCCGGTGCACCGGGGCTGTTCCTCGCCGCAGCCGACGAAAGCGTCTCGGGCATCCGGCAGCTTTCGGCCGGCAAGGTGCTGCAGGAAGAGCAGATGGAACTCGAGTCGGGGTTCGAGGCGGTGAAGGCGACATTCGATGCATCGCTGCTCGACACCCTTGCCGCGGTGCTCGGCATCATTCCGAATTTCGAGGCGGCGGCCAAGCCGCTCGGCGCGGGCGTCGGGGTGTCGATCGGCGGCGCGTTCTTTGCTGCCGCCGCCTCTGCCAAGGCCCGTAACAAGAAGGCCGCAGCGGAGATGTACACGTTCCTCGCCGGAGTGCATCGCAAGCAGGCCGAGCTGGTTCTGCGCGAGCGGACCTGGACGCAGGAGTTGAACGAGGCGGCCCTGGGGGTGCTGCAGGCGCGCCGGCGGGTCGTGGTACGCGACATCCAGGTTGACCTTGCCCAGAAGGCTCTCAAGGCGCAGGAGGCGGAGGCCGAGCACGCTGCGAACATCGAAACCTACCTCAAGGACAAGTTCTCCTCGACCGAGCTCTACGAGTGGGCGGCGAAACGGCTGGGGACGCTGTACAAGCAGGCGTTCACGCTGGCGCTCGAAACGGCGCAGATGACCGAGGCCAGCTACCGGGCAGAGCGAGACGAACCGCAAACGCCGTTCACGCGGATGGCCCCTCCGGCCGACGCCCGGGAGGAACTGGTCGCCGGCCACGAACTGATGGGGCGGCTCAACGCCATGGATCGCGCCTACAATGCGGCGCCACGGCTGGCCGAGTTTACGCGGACCTTCTCGCTGCGCCAGATCGATCCCTTTGCGCTCTACGCCCTGCGGTGCGACGGCAAGGCGAGCTTCCGCATCCCGGAACTGCTGTTCGACATCGACCATCCCGGCTACTATGATCGCCGCATCAAGACGATCGAGGTTTCAATTCCGTGCGTCGCGGGGCCATATGCCCCGGTCACCGGCACGCTTGCGCTGACAGGCAGCCGGCGCCGCAGGACGCCCGATCTTGCAGCCGCCGCGCCGGAGGAACCGGTGACGGGCGCCTCCATCGCGCTCAGCTCGGGCCGTTCGGATTCCGGCCTGTTCGAGCTTTCGATGCAGGACCCGAATTACCTGCCGTTCGAGGGGCCGGGTTGCGACTCCGAATGGATGCTGACGATGCCGCACGTCGTGCCAACCTTCGAGACCTGGTCGATCACCGACGTTGCCGTGACCATGCGCTATGTCGCCAAACCGGGGTCCGCCGCGTTCCGCGGCCAGGTCGAGGGCCAGTTGAAGCAAGCGCTGAACGCGCTCGTCACCCATGGCGACGAAGCGGGCGCGTATCAACTGGTCAGCGTTCGCCACGAACTGCCGGACGCCTGGGCCCGCTACAAGGCGGGGCAGGGCCTCGCTGTCGCCCTGAACACTGACCTCCTGCCGTACATGCTCAAGCAGTTCGACCCAGCGTTGCTCGACGTCGTGGGCAGCCTGCGCACGAAATCCGGCGAATCCGTCGATCTCAAGTTCGGCGCGCCGGAAGCAGCGGATGTCGGTTGGACGATCGCGGTCGATGACCCGCCCGACGAGCTCGAGGAGGCGGCCGGCATTCAGGACATCACGCTCTTCGCGCGGTTCAAGGTTTGAACGTCCGCTGCCGCGAGCGTCGGCGGAAGGCGGAAAGGTCGGCATGCTCGAGGATCGTCCGGTATTCGTCGCCATTGCCTCCGGCGGCCGACTTTCCGGCGAGCAGGCGCGGCAGCGCGATTTCCTGACGCCCTATCTGACCACCATCCTGGCGACCGTTGGACTGCGCGACCTGTCGTTCTTTCGTTCAGGGAACGGGATCCGGGACGGCTGCCGTCCAGGAAACAAGGGTGAAAACGGCCCATGCGATCAAGGCTCATTTTGCGTCGTTCCGCTCGGAAGGCGCTTCACCCGAGAGTCTCGGGCATCTTTCCTTCGCATGCGCTCAAGGGTAATTGGATCCACGACAAACTGTCTACGGGCCGATACAGAACATCCGAAGCACGGTGGGCAGCGGGTGTCGAACGCCAGGGAGTATTGATTTGACCATTCAAATGACTGCGGATTCTATCGGATGCTTCCTGGGCAATCAGCGCCTTGCCGAGCAACTGGCCTTCATTCTGGAAGTCGAAAAGCTGAAGACAGTCTTGCGCAGAACCCCTCTGCTGGATCGCTCGCGCGTCGAGAACGACGCCGAGCACACATGGCAATTGGCGGTGATGGCGATGGTGCTGGCTGAGCATTCCGACGAACCTGTCGACATTCTGCGTGTCCTCAGGATGCTGCTCATCCATGATGTCGTGGAGATCGATGCCGGGGACACCTTTGCCTACGATAGCGTCGGTGCCGCCAGTCAGGCCGAAAGGGAGCTGACGGCTGCCCAGCGGATATTCGCATTGCTGCCCCAGGACCAGGCGGAAGAGTTCCGGGCGCTGTGGGACGAATTCGAGGCGAAGGTTTCTGCGGAATCACGGTTCGCAAACGCCATCGATCGCTTGCAGCCCTTGTTACACAACTTCTTCACGGACGGCGGCACCTGGCCCGCCGCCGGTGTCACGACAACCGACGTGCATCGACGCATGCGGCCGATCGGCGTGGCCTCCGAGACCTTGGGAAGCCTCAGCACCAGACTCATAGAACTTGCCGTCGAGCGGGGCATCCTAGTCCCAGCGCCTGCGTCGAAAGCGGACGCGTGATGCCGTGGCCATCTCGGCCACAGCACTTCCGGGGTCTGGGACAATTGTCGTTGAGGCACGACCGGTGGAGAAAACCAGGTCGGCGCTTACGACGCGCGGTTCCAGCGCAACAGGCGAACAGTCCTCCTTCTCTGTTGGCATGGGTCCTGAACTTCCTTCGGGCGATGTCTCCCACCTTACAGCTGAAATGATGGACGTGGGGGAAATGGCTCCGGTATTAGCAGCGCGATCAAGCGGCTTTGCGCCCTAATGTCGGCGGTTGAGACCAACTTTGCCGCTGCCCAAAACAGACGTCACCAGCGATTGGGTGGCACGACCTGATTGCGCTATAAATAGCGACCAGTGCTGCCCCAAACCGGGCGTTAAACCAATCTGCCCAATATGCTGCACACATTAAGGCACCAGGACATCATAATGAGACACGGAATCACTAAATTTTCATTCCAGCAGGTTGATGTCTTTTCCTCCAAAGCTTTGCTGGGCAATCCGCTGGCGGTTGTCATTGGAGCAGATTCCTTGACCGCATCTGAGATGGCTGCTTTCGCGCGCTGGACGAACCTTAGCGAAACGACTTTCCTTTTGCAGCCGAGGTCGGCAGAAGCCGATTACCGCGTTCGCATCTTTACACCTGTTGCTGAATTGCCCTTCGCGGGCCACCCCACTTTGGGGAGTTGCCACACATGGCTGTCGTCCGGTGGAAGGCCAAAGAGCGACGAGATTGTCCAGGAGTGCGAGGCGGGACTAGTCCACATTCGGCGCAACAATGGACGACTTTCTTTCGAAGCCCCCGAACTGCGGCGATCAGGCCCGGTGGAACTCGACACACTGACGCTAGTCCTCAAAGGCTTGCGGTTGACATCCGATGACATCGTCGATGCCAACTGGGTGGACAATGGCCCTGGCTGGCTCGCTGTCAAACTGCGATCCAGGGTTGACGTCCTCGCACTTCGTCCGGATTTCACCATCCTGTCTGGATTACGGGTCGGTGTCGTTGCCCCCTGGGATCCAGCTAAGGATGGGCGGGAAGCGGATTTCGAGGTGCGTGCCTTTTCCGCGGCCGGTTTTGAAGACCCGGTAACCGGCAGCTTAAATGCAGGCATCGCTCAATGGTTGATTGGTAACGGCATCGCTTCTTCATCATACATTGCCAGCCAAGGTACCGCCCTTGGACGGGAAGGACGTGTTCATGTGGAGCTGGTCGAAGATCGGATTTGGGTCGGTGGCGACGTTACAACTTGCATAGAGGGCGTCGCAGCCCTTTAAGATCGAGGCCGTCAACGAAAGCCTCAATGAAGCGAACCGAGTTGTCCGGCCCGACATAGTCATCAACCGCTTCCGGCAAAGGCAGCAATTGAGAGCGGTCTGTTCCTGAAAGATGCGCCATGGCAAAGGCTACCACAGGCCATTAAACTCAGGAATCCCAGTCGACGGTCTTGAGGACAGTCAGTAGGTTTCCGACATAAAAGAGGTGAATCCTGAATGCTAAATAGCCCCGTCACGTGTGAAGTCCGCTACCGCATCGATCAAAGCCGAATTACGGAATTCAATGCTTATGCCCAAATCTGGATCGAGCTCATCGAACGCCACGGCGGAACGCACCACGGCTACTTCATTCCTCGCGAAAAGCCAGTTGGGGTTGGAACGAGTTTCCCAGGTGTAGGTATGGAGGGGGGCAGCGAGATAGCCGTCGCACTATTCACCTTCCCAGATGAGACTACCTACCTTCGTTATCGTAATAACGTCGCCGAGGATCCGGATGGCATTGAAGCAAACGCGCGTTTCGGAAATAATCCACCGTTCAGTAGCTATGAGCGTGTCTTCCTGCAGCCCCTTCCACGCAAGGACTAACACCGCCGAAAAGAGGAGGCATTCTTTCAGTCCGAGTTTTCGGACGGTCTGCAGGATTTCCGCGACATGTCAGAAAATTGCCCGATTACTTTACCTGTGCGTCGGCGACTGGGTCGAACTACCGATGACGATGCGCAACTCACCCAAAGCGTATGGCCGCTGTTGCAGGTCATCGCCTTGCCTTGAAGTTGTCTTCGACCCGCACGGACCCGGTGAACCTATCAGGAGCTCCGACGATCGCAGGCTGTAACCGGCATGCGTGATGGTGCCAACGCCGACGATGTCTACGCGAACGCCGCAGCCGCCACTGCAGAGGCCATTGTCATTTTCTTCTCGGTCATTCGGCGAAGACCTCCTTGGCGATCGCAACAGAAGAGACGGCGCTCGGCCAACCGGAGTAGAATGCCATTTGCGTGATCGTCTCGACGATCTCGTCCTTGCTGAGGCCGTTCTGCAGGCCGAGGCGAATATGTGATTTGAGCTGATCGGGACAGTTCAGCGCGATCAGGGCCGAAATGGTCACCAGGCTCCGGTCCCGCTTGGACAGACTGGGTCGCTCCCAGATGTCCTTGTAGAGTACGTCATCAGTCAGTTCGGCCAGTTTCGGGGCAGTGTCCCCCATCAGTTGCTGGGCACGAGATGTCATTGGGCTTTCCTTCGGTTCATTGACAGGCTGGGCGCAGACGACGCCGGGGAGCGCCGTCAAAACTATGCCGATAGTCAGAAACGCGTTCAGGAAAAGGTGGCGCGTCATCGCTTCCTCCTCAAACCAGCGTCCGGTCGAAGAACGGCGCCAGCTTGCCCAGCGCCGAGCCGAGGGCGAGCGGGATAGGAGGCAAGCTATAAGAAAGGATGTGATACTTTGAATGCTGCCTGGCCATCGCATTTGTGCCCTTACGCAGATTACTCTAGATCAGTGCTCCAGAGTTCAATGTCTCCGACGTTAATTAAGCGCTCTTATCTAAGTCCGCTGCTTAATTAAATTAAGTGCGCCTTGCTTAAATAACGGGCGCGGCTGATACTGGGTTATGTCTGATTCCCAATCCAAACATCGGTTGGGTCGTTTCGTCGAGACGATCGCTGCCAATGAAACAGTACGGGCGTTCGTACCCCCACCGTTGCCGCCCGAGCCGGCGATTGATGTGCTTTCATTGCTGGAGCGTCTCAGCTTGGCCGAGCGCGCGCTCGGGCGCTTGGATGGTATCACAATGCTGCTGCCGCGCCAGGAGCTGTTTCTCTATATGTATGTGAGAAAGGAAGCTGTTCTTTCCTCGCAGATTGAAGGCACGCAGTCGACGCTTTCCGATCTCTTGCGGTTTGAAACCGAAGCTCAGGCGGGGCAGCCGGTCGATGATATCCGTGAAGTCTCCAACTATGTTGATGCCATGATGTATGGTCTGGAGCGGCTGGAAACGCTGCCCATGTCGTTGCGTCTGATCCGTGAGATGCACGCCAGGCTCCTACACAGTGGGCGAGGAGGCACTAAGGATCCAGGGGAGTTCCGCCGCTCGCAAAATTGGATTGGTGGCACGCGCCCCGGCAATGCACTCTTCGTGCCGCCACCCGTCACTGAAATGGCCGGTTGCCTGGACGCTTTCGAGCGCTTCATCCATGACGAGCAATCGCGTCTACCGGCACTCATCAAAGCCGGCCTGCTGCATGTCCAGTTTGAAACGATCCATCCATTTCTCGATGGCAATGGCCGTATCGGCCGCCTGCTTGTGACCCTATATCTTTGCATGAACGGCGTTCTGAGAAAGCCGCTGCTATACCTCAGCCTCTATCTAAAGTCTCATCGGCGAGAGTATTATCGGCTACTGCAAGAGGTTCGCGAACATGGAAACTGGGAAGCCTGGCTAGACTTTTTCCTGGCCGGCGTCGCCGACACTGCCAATCGAGCGTTTGAGGCTGCTACTCAGATAGTCGATCTTTTCAAGGAGGATCGGGAGCGGATTACTATGGAGAGTGATAGAGCAGGGTCGGCCCTTCGCATTCACGAGCTTTTCCAGCAGAATCCTTTTCACACGGCGAACCAAATTGTCCAGATCACAGGTCTATCTGCCCCAACCGTCAACGCAGCGCTTGCTGATCTGGAGCGTTTAGGCATCGTTAATGAGGTAACTGGACGTAAGCGAGGCCGCGTGTTCAGCTATCCACGATATCTTGCAATTCTAAGCGAAGGCACCGATCCCTTGCCGCTCAGTTCATGACAAATAGATGGGCCAAAGTTTCGATCTTCATGAAGGCGTCCATCGTTGATTTTGGATGTAGCGATAGGCCGGAGGCGGCCGCAAAACATGAAATCTTTCGCGCGACATCATGTACAAGGCGGAAATTATCCAAAGCCGCGAGGCGACTGCTCGTGAGCCTGATGCCACCCAATCGGATCATCACCGACAAGCGTCGCGCTGGCGAAGCCGAGCTTGTTTTGTTCTGAGTATCGAGTGCCTATCCTTTCAATCAGTCGCCATGCAGATTTCAAATGGTCACGTCTCGACTTTCCATGGATTCCGTACTTCCGAAGGGGGCGACGCGTGCGTTCGGCCGAGGGCGACCGAACGCCCACCTGGCGTCAGATCATGGGCCCGCCAGGCTCAAAGTCTGCTTTCAAAATCGGCGCACGGAAGCCGACCGATGCCTTTTCGTTGTGATGTGTAACGAAATCCAAACTGACATGTTTCCTGATTTTCCAGGGCCGACAATCTTGTCGCGGAATTCAGGATTTCTGCGACATGTCAGAAAATTGCCCGATTACTGTACCGTCCACAAATGCCTGGTATTCCCCGCTCTCCCTTTGGAGATTCGCATGAGTTCCCGTCCAATAGCGATGATTTGGTCCCAGGAACAAAACTTCGCTTTCAGCGTCCACTATGGAGAGATCATGAGTGACAAAAACCGTGGTGCATCTCTGCTGCAATTCCGCGATTGCATCTAAAACACGCTTCCGATTTATTTCATCCAGTGCTGCCGTAGGCTCATCAAGAATAAGCAGCCGGGGTTTGGCAAGAAGTGCCCGCGCAAGCGATACCCGCTGCTTTTCTCCGCCCGACAAACGGCTGCCGCGCTCGCCCACGGTTGGCTCTCCCAATTCTTGGTGACGTTGCACCACGTCATGCAGGCCAAGCCTTAGAATGACCTTTTCTATTTCCTCCTGAGGCGCCTCTACGCCAAATGCAATGTTTTCAGATATCGACCAATCAAATAAAAGGCAGTCCTGCTGCACGACGCTGATACTCGACCTAAAACCACCCGCATTTCCTTCAGTGACCAACGCGCCATCGATGAGGTATTTGCCACGATCAGCAGTGGACAGGCATGAGATCACCTTCAACAAAGATGACTTTCCAACACCCGATGGGCCGACGATGAACAGCTTCCCCTTAGCCGGCACCATAAGGGAAAGGTCGGCCAATAAGTCCCGTTCATTCATCGAGATCGCTATATCGGACAGTTCCAGGGTCATCGGCAATCGATCACCGCCAATAGGCTGTATCAGCATTTCAGGTACAGGCGTCGAAAGAAGCTCCATAAGCAATCTGGCCTCTCCCAAGGAGGAGTTCACCTCCCGATAAACCCTTGCAAAGGTTTCGACTGGCTGCAGCAGCCGGATAATGTAAGTGTTCAGCAGTACTAAATTGCCGATGGTCATCGTCCCATCGGCAACATCCGAGGCCCCACGCCATAGTACACCCGTCACGACTGCGCCGAATACAAGCGCCTGGAGAACGCCAAAAAAAGCTCTCTGTTGGAATGTCAAAGCCCACGCTTGATCGTTGACTTTGAGCTTGCGGTTTAAACGCTCAGCGAATTCATTGACCCTGTTGGCCTGCTGAACAAGTTCTGCATTAGCGACGCCATCAAGACCGAAATTCCAAGCGTCGATCCCGGTCTCCATCGCACTTTCAGTGGATCTTCTGATTTTGGCTGCCGATACGTTGGCGATGATCGCGTACAGGACCAGCGCGGAAAATAAAAGCAACGCGATCCACACGTCGATCATGAAGGCTATAACCGAAGCCGCAATGATCAGCTCAATAAATGTGGGTATCAGGAAGAAGGTCAGATTTGACGTGATTTCGCGGACCGCATCAAGGCCACGCTCTACGGTTCGGCCAATCTCGTAAGTCGTATATTCCTTCAGCTTACGATACGGCAGGGAAAGAGCATGCCCGAATACATGCGTCGTTAGGTGTCTTTGAAGACGCAGGTTCATTGGTCCGAATGTTAGCCATTGGACCTGCTCCAGAGCCCCGACAATTGTCAGGCCAATTCCGAAAGCGACTATATAGCGAGTACCTACATTGACACTCGCACCTCCCTCGGCCAGGGCATCAATACCTAGAGAGAAGAATACTGGAAACAACGCTGAACAAATTGCGGTGAGCGTTATAGTGCATAATACCAATAGAAACAGAGCGCGCTGCTTGCCGCTATTGAGAAGCATATTGCTTATTACCAAAAATGCGTTTTGCGAATTACCCATAAATATCACTCCATTGCAAAGTATTACTAAGCAATAACTGAGAATATTATTCTTCTAGATTGCTATTGAATACATTTTATCACTGTTTTTATGCTTGACTAAGATGAATTTAGGAATAATTTTGCTTTTGCGGCGTTTCGCTGCAACTTCAATCGGCAAATAGGAGGTATGTGATGACTACGCAGATTCTCAATCCGCCGCAGTTTGGAACGGAAATCGAGTTCGTCGATGGTGGCGATGCTACGGTTCAAACCGCTGCAACGTGCACCCGACAGATGAAATGAGGCGTTCGGAGCCAATGCCCTTTTCATGAGGTTAAAGCGAGATTTCCCGCTTTAACCTCTTTGAAGCCTAATCTTCCTGGTTGTTTGACCGCCTTGATACGTTGACGCCCAAACCGATGCCCTTGGCAATTGATGAGCGCCGAGCGGCGTAAGAGGGGGCAACCATCGGGTAGTCGGGCGGAAGACCCCACTTAATTCGATATTCGTCAGGGTTTAGATTGTACTGAGTTTTCAAATGCCGTTTCAACGAGCGGAATCTCCGGCCGTCTTCCAAGCAAATTAGGTGATCTTTTTCTATCGATTGTTCGATAGGCACAGCTGGGCGCTGATGCGAGGCGAACGAAGGCCTTGTTTCCGGTACAGCTTCAGGAACCTTATGCCCCTGTCCTAATGCGGCTTGAACGCTTGCGATAAGTGAAGGCAAGTCCTGCACGGGAACATCGTGTCTGCTTACGTAGGCGGTAACGATGTTTGCCGTTAGTTCCGTTATGTTATCAGATGAAGAATCTTTAGATGTAGAATACATGGAACAACCTATCTCTTTTCGAGGATAGATCACATGCGTGGTGCTCAGATGGCTGAGGCCTACCTCGCCTCATCTGAGCCAGCAGTTATCTACGCCAGCGAAATTTACCTGCTGACTCCAAAGCAAATGTCCCACTAAAGAGATATTCGCGAGGAGAACAAAACGACAGTCAGAAAGTCGCTTTGCAGATTTAGATAAGGTTGGATCTCAAGAAGGTATCCTCACTCATTTTGCCTGTCTTCCTCACAGGTATCAAAAAAATATAATCGGTCAAGTTAGATAAGGTTATGGGACGCAACAAATACGTGTAGGTTTGATAGGTTGCAGCTGTGCAATCCCGTCCGAGAAGGAGCTCGAGTCGGGGTTCGAGGCGGTGAAGGCGACATTCGGTGCGTCGTTGCTCGACACCCTTGCAGCGGTGCTCGGCATCATTCCGAATTTTGAGGCGGCTGAGCGTTGTCTGGGCCCGTAGTCGCCCAGTACCCCCCGGAAGTTCATGATCAGCCCAGACCGCGGCTCAGTTTTATGTCGCCAGCCGCCGGGCTGGGAAGTCAGACATTCCACCGCCTCGGTGCTTCACCGCATTTGAGCTTGAAACAGCGTCAGTGTCTTATCCGGGTCAGGATCCGGAGTTAGATGCCCGTATCGTGCACAAAAATGTCATTGCGACCACAACGGCAATCGAGGAACCACTCCGTGCAGCGAACGTTTACGATTGCCAACATTGGAGGCTTTCATGGACACGGAGCATGTGAGACCCCGGGCGTTCGAGAAGTGGGAATCGGAGGGTCGTCCGGAAGGCAAGCAGGATCGACATTGGTATGAGGCTGAGCGCGAACTAGCCGAATACGACGACTTGCCCTAGACGTCTTCTCCTTCGCATCACAGTGCGACAACGATACCTGGAGACGATAAGACGAGTTCAGATGCCATTTCGTCAGAAGGCGTGCGGGGTTCGTTCAAGCCGGGTGGCCTGGCCTTCGAGAACAAGTAACTAGGAACAGCCTGTGCCAAAGAAGCTGGAACCTGATTTTCGAACGATGTCCAAAGCTGTACAGGCCTGGCATCGCCATTATGGCATTATCCCCAATGAGCAGTCGACAAACGTGCTCTGCCTGGCCGCGATAGAACTATACAACGAGGGTTACCGGTCCTTGGACGAGATTGCCGCGATGCTGATATCCACTTATGTTGGCCAAGAGGCCACCAGGGTAAACGCGCCGACGTCGGCTGCTGTTCACTGAGGCTGGTCGGTTCCATTCAGCGACGCCCGCCGGGGTCCCGTCGTAGTCGATGATATAACCACCAAAAACCGCGCCGCCCTAACATCAGCGCAGCAGCCTTCGCTCCAGAAACGCCTGCATGTCACGGCGTCCATCCACGACGCAGTAGACAACGACATCAGTGACCAAGATTCGATAGATCATGCGCCACGGCTTATGGTGCAGTTCCCGATATTCGGAGATTCCGATACCCGCCAACTCCTTCCGTACATTTCCGCCGGCGGGGAATTCTTCAAGCTCGGCGCAGGTGCTTTCGATTTCCGTCAGGATGCGCTCTGCCGCCTCGTCCCCATCGCGGCTAGCGATGAAGCGGTAGAGATCCTCGAAGTCGCGTTCCGCTTCCTCAGCAAAAAGACACGATATGGTATCAGGATTGGCTGTCGGCTAGACGCTTGCGGATGCGCGAAAAGGCGTCCCCAATGGGGCGCACTTTGCCTTCCTCCACTTGCCGGTTGGTGAGCGCCAGTGCCTTCAGGAGCGCCAGCGTCTCTTGTGTTTCTTCGTATTGGCCGACGTCCTGAAGAATGGCTTTCGCCTCTCCGTGAAGCGTAATGACGACCGGCTGCGGATTGTCCTTTAGCGTCCGGATGATCTCGGGCGCATGCGCCTTGAGATAACTGATTGGCTTGACCCGCTCTGAAAGCTTCATGCACTTACTCCCTATTGACCAGAATATAGATCATTAAGTGGTCAATGGAAAAGCAGCCTTTCAAATGCCAGCTGACACATCCGCAGGGCGACGCCTGGAACTATTTCACCCACGACCAGGCGCGCTCGCGGGCCTACCGCTGGGGCGAAGATGGCCTTGGCGGCATCTCGGACGACGGCCGGCGGCTCTGCTTTGCGCTCGCGCTCTGGAACGAGCGCAATCCTGAAAGAGCGCTTGTTCGGGCTCACGAAGAGCGAGTCAAATCACGGCGAGGACGTCAAGGAATACTGCTTCTACCTCGACTCGACTCCTACGCACTCCCAGTAGATCGGCCGCTTGAAGGTGTCTGAGAGACGACGTCGATGATCTCAGAAACCTGGGCGACGTCGAGCAGGGCTGCCACGCGCAGGCATGACGTTCTTGCCGGTCGAGGTGGCGGCGGCGATGATCGTGTCGTAGGCACCGGAAAGCTGGACGATCAGGCCGGCCAGCGGCTCGGCCAGATTGTTGGCAAGGCTTGCGTATCGTTCCTCCGCCTTCCGGCTGAGTTCGTATCATGCTGTCTGGGAAGAACGCATCGGTCGCCGTTGGGGGAGAAGGTACGCGCTACTCCCCTTTCGATCCTTTGGACCAAGTGCGGAAACGAGAAAGCGCAGAATGCGCAAGCGGTTCGATTCCCATCAATAGTAAAAATGCTGAGGGAGTGCATCTTCAATACTAGTTGGGCATTGGCGCGGATAGAAAAACCGACGCACCAACCTTCTGTGCTGCAGCCGCCAGGCGCTTGTCTCGCGTCCACAAGCTGGTTCTTCGGTCAAGGAGTGTTGAAGTCAGCAGATGCGCATCAGTGTAGCCAATCCCCATACAGAATATTGAGTGGCGCTCAATGACAGTCATTACCTCTGCATGAGTTGCGATCACGGCTTCCCGTTGAGACGAGAGAAACGCGATAACGGCATCTCGTTCTCGCAGGCTGCCTAGAGCCAATTCGCCAACGACAAAAGGGTGGCAGAGCAGACAGTCATCCTCGATGATTTTTTTCAGGTCGGCGTCTCCATACCGAAAATGGTCGATCCAGATTGAGGTATCTACAAGGATCACTTGGCCACTTCGCTCCGGCGGCGAGGGGCAGCCTCGGCGTCCGGCATAGAGCCGCCAAGAGCGATCAACCGCTTGCCAGATTCAACGCGCACAAGCGTCTCCAGCGCCAAACGGACAAGAGCCGCCGTTTCCTTCGTGCCTGTCAGGGATTTGGCTCGCTCCAGGAGGTTGTCGTCAAGATTTATGGTAGATCGCATTTCCATCTCCCGCGCCTTGTTGCAGATATAGCACCATTTGGTGCTAAAATCTATGCCTAGCAGCGACGTGGTGTTCTGATCCATGGGGGCGCGAGTTCGATTCCGCTCAAGACCGATGAATGCAAAGAGGCTCGATCGAAACCCGCGCGCGAAGTAGCGGTCGCGTCGGATTGCGCCGGGCTCGTTTCACGTCGTGCCGACGTCGTCGGTGGCAACTGCCCACCTGCAGAATGCGGTCAATCTTCGGCCGCAGCCGATCGGCGACCCGTCCCTTGAACTGGCCTGCGAGTGTCGCGGGGTGATGTCTCCCACTTGAAGGCTGAAATAATGGGTGGGAAACCATGGATTCCGTACTTCCGAAGGGGGCGACGCGTGCGTTCGGCCGAGGGCGATCGACCGTTCACCTCGCGTCAGATCATGCGCCCGCCAGGCTCAAAGACTGCTTTCAAAAATCGACGCACGGAAGCCGACCGACGCCTTTCGAAAGCAGTTCGACAACTTGCTGAAAGCGTTGACAGCCCGGAGGATTGGAAATTCTTCGCTTTGTGTTGCCGGCGAAAGCTCTCCGCTAAATGTCAACATGACCCCCAGCATTTCCGCTACAATCAACATATGCCGCGAGCCAGAACACAGCGCATGCGTATCCACGGAAAATGAGGGGGCCGAACTATGTCGAATGGTCCATCGGACGCAAGGGCGCAAGCCGAACCGGCGCAGCCGTCACGGTCCGTCCTTGTCAAGGAACAACGTCGCCTCGAGGAGGACAGAGAGGCGGGGGGGCACTGGAAGAAATGGGGCCCCTATCTGAGCGAGAGGCAGTGGGGCACGGTACGCGAGGACTACAGCGAGTCGGGCGACGCCTGGAACTATTTCACCCACGACCAGGCGCGCTCGCGGGCCTATCGCTGGGGCGAAGATGGGCTCGGCGGCATCTCGGACGACGGCCAGCGGCTTTGCTTTGCGCTGGCGCTCTGGAACGAGCGCGATCCGATCCTGAAAGAGCGTTTGTTCGGGCTCACGAACAGCGAGTCAAATCACGGCGAGGACGTCAAGGAATACTACTTCTACCTCGACTCGACTCCGACGCACTCCTACATGAAGTACCTCTACAAGTACCCCCAGCGGGAGTTCCCCTATCGGGACCTCGTCGAGACCAGCCGGCACCGGTCGAGGGAGGAGTTCGAGTACGAACTGCTCGATACCGCTGTCTTCGACGACGACCGCTACTTCGACGTTTTCCTCGAGTATGCCAAGGAAGACCCGGAGGACATGCTGATCCAGGTGACGGTGCATAACCGGGGGCCCGAGGCCGCGCGGCTCCACGTGCTGCCGACGCTCTGGTTCCGCAACACGTGGTCGTGGGGGAAAAATGGAGGCAAGCCTCTCCTGAGGGAAGCCTGTGGGACCATCCACGCCTCGCACCCCGAGGTCGGCGACTACACGCTCGCGTGCGACGGACGTCCGGAATTTCTCTTCACCGAGAACGAGAGCAATGTTTCCCTCCTCTGGGGGCAGCCGAACCCGACGCCGTTCGTCAAGGACGCGTTCCACCGATACGTCGTTTCTGGTGACACCGGGGCCATCAACCCGGAAAAGACCGGCACGAAGGCTGCGGCGCGTTACATCCTCGACGTGCCGGCAGGCGGTGCCTCGATCGTCCGGTTGCGATTATCAGCACGGCTGCCGGCGAGGCCATTCGCGAAGAGCTTCGATGCGACGGTGGCCGCCCGCAAAAAGGATGCCGACGAGTTCTACCAGCGGATTACCCCCGGGTCGCTGAACGAGGACGAGCGGCGGGTCCACCGCCAGGCGCTTGCGGGGATGCTCTGGTCGAAGCAGTACTACTTCTACGACGTGGACACCTGGCTCAAGGAGCACGAGGCGCATCCTCTCGTCGGAACGTCTAGACGGCGGATGCGCAACGCCGAGTGGTTCCACATGTTCAATGGCGATATCATCTCCATGCCCGACAAGTGGGAATACCCCTGGTACGCCGCATGGGACCTCGCGTTCCACACGCTCGCGCTCGCGCTCGTCGATTTGGACTTCGCAAAAGCGCAACTCCTCCTCATGCTGCGAAGCCTGTATGTCCATCCGAATGGGCAGATCCCGGCCTACGAGTGGAACTTCAGCGACGTCAATCCGCCCGTGCATGCGTGGGCGACGCTTTTTCTCTACAGGACGGAGCAAGCCCTCGGGCGGGAGGATATCGACTTCCTGGAGCGCTCGTTCCAGGGTCTCATGCTCAACTTCAACTGGTGGGTGAACCGCAAGGACCCTGACGGCCGGAACGTTTTCGCCGGCGGGTTCCTCGGCCTCGACAACATCGGTGTCTTCGACCGCAGCGCGCCGCTCCCGACCGGCGGGTCGCTCGAACAGGCCGACGGCACCGCTTGGATGGCGTTCTACTGCCAGAGCATGATCGAGATCGCTCTCATACTCGCCGACCACGATCCCGTCTACGAGGAGGCGGCGTTCAAGTTCATTGAGCACTTCATGTGGATCGCCTACGCAATGGACCGCATCGGCGAGCACAATGACGAGATGTGGGACGAGACGGATGGGTTCTTCTACGACGTGCTGCGGCTGCCGGACGGATCCGCGACCCGCCTCAAGGTCCGGTCGATGGTAGGGCTGATCCCGCTTTGCGCCTCCACAATCTTCGGCCCAGACGACTTCGAACGATATCCAAGGCTTCGCGAACTCGTCAACCTTTTCAGGGAGCGCCATCCCGACGTCGTGGCGCAGGTCGCTCCAACCGAGCACGGCTTCGTCGGCTACGCCGGGCGCCGCCTGCTCTCGCCGCTGTCCAGGAAACGCCTCGAGAGGGTGCTCGGCTATCTGCTCGACGAGAAGGAGTTCCTGAGCCCGTACGGTATCCGCTCTCTCTCCCGCTACCACCAGGACCACCCGTTCGTTCTTCATGTCGGGGGTGACGCCCACCGCGTCTCCTACCTACCGGCCGAATCGGACACAGGGATGTTCGGCGGGAACTCGAACTGGCGGGGCCCCGTCTGGATGCCGGTCAACGCGCTAATCGTACGTGGGCTCCTCAATCTCTATGGTTTCTACGGCGACGACTTCACGGTCGAGTGTCCGACCGGCTCCGGTCGCCGCATGACGCTCTTCGAGGTGGCTGAGGAGATAAAGCAGCGGCTCACGAGCATTTTCCTGAGGGACGCGAACGGCCGTCGCCCGGTTTATGGAGGGACCGCGAAGTTTCAGGAGGACCCCCACTGGCGCGATCTCATCCTCTTCTACGAGTATTTCAACGGGGACAACGGGGCGGGCCTCGGGGCGAGTCACCAGACCGGTTGGACGGGCGTGATCGCCCGCCTGCTCGACCTCTTCGGCCGTACCAGCGCCGCCGACATTCTGGAGGAGAAGGAGAAAAGGCGGCTCGTGGACCGCCTCGTCCGGGAACGGGCGTATGGAGCTGTCTCGCCAGGCAGCGCATAGAGGAGCAGCCATTGCGGAGAAGGAACTGAGGTGAACACGGCATTCCATCCCTCGCTCTTTCAGATCAACACGCGCGTCTGGCTTACCGAGCTGTCCCAAGGGCTCGGCCGGCCGGCCACGCTTGATGACATTCCGGACACTGAGCTGGAGCGCCTTGCCGAGATGGGGTTCGATTGGATCTGGTTGCTAAGCGTCTGGCAGACCGGTCCAGCGGCACAAAGTGTATCTCGCACCAACCTAGACTGGCGCCACCAGTTTGAGGAGACATTGCCCGACCTGCGCGAGACAGACATCGCAGGATCGGGCTTCGCCATCACCGATTACACCGTGCACTCCAGTCTGGGTGGCGATGCTGCGCTGGCGCGCCTGCGCGAACGGCTCAAGCAGCGTGGCCTGCGGCTGCTGCTCGACTTCGTGCCAAATCATATGGCGCCGGATCATCCGTGGGTCGAACAGCATCCCGACTATTTCGTCCACGGCAGCGATGCCGATTTCGCAAAGGCACCGCAGAACTATTGCCGCGTGCGAACGTCCAGAGGGCCGCTGGTGCTAGCCTACGGCCGCGACCCGTATTTCGACGGCTGGCCGGACACGCTACAGCTCAACTACGGCAATCCGAACTTGCAGCACGCGATGATCGGCGAGCTGTTGCGCATCGCCAAGCAGTGCGACGGGGTCCGCTGCGACATGGCGATGCTGGTGTTGCCGGAGATATTCGAACGGACGTGGCACATCCACGCCGAGCTTTTCTGGCCGCAAGCGACGCAACACGTCCGCAAACAATTCCCGGCGTTTATTTTCATGGCCGAGGTGTACTGGGACATGGAATGGACACTGCAGCAGCAGGGCTTCGACTACGCCTACGACAAGCGGCTTTACGATCGCTTGCGCGAGGGGCACGCGCGGCCGGTGCGCGAGCATCTATACGCGGGGCTCGACTACCAGCAGAAGCTTGCTCGTTTTTTGGAGAACCACGACGAGCCCCGGGTCGCTGCGACCTTCACGCCCGAGATGCACCAAGCCGCGGCGATTGTGACCTTCCTTTCGCCCGGGCTGCGGTTCTTCCATCAGGGTCAGTTCGAGGGGCGGAAGAAGCGCATCTCGCCACACTTGATCCGTGCGCCACTGGAGCCGGTGAGTGAGGCCTGCCAGCAGTTCTACGAAGACCTTCTGGCGGTGCTCCGGGAGCCGATTGTCCGCGACGGCCAGTGGCGTCTGCTCGACTGCGTGCCGGCCTGGGAGGGCAACTGGACGTCGGATTGCTTCATCTCCTGGTCCTGGGAGAAGAATGACGGCCAGCGGCAGATGATCGTCGTCAACTATGCTCCAAACCAGAGCCAGTGTTTTGTCCAGCTCCCGTTCTCCGACCTGGCCGGTCAAGCGGTGCGGCTCAAGGATCTGATGGGTCTCGCCAGCTATGACCGCGACGGGAGCGCCCTCGTCTCAAGGGGGCTCTATCTCGATCTGCCGCCGTGGGGCTACCACGTGTTTCAAATCACCACGCTGCCCTGAGGCGACAGGCACGGGTGGCGACGGGCAACATGCCAGCGACAGAGCCGCGCCATCAGTCCTCTTCGTCGAGAAGCTGGCTTCGTATCTGCCCCAGTTCCTTCTTTCGCGCTTCACTGACCACAGGCATCTGCAGATCGATCCTCTCGAAGGCCCCGGAGATCACCTCCGAAACCGCCAGTCGGGCAAACCATTTGTTATCGGCCGGAATGACGAACCAGGGAGCCCACTCCGTGCTGGTGTTTTCCAGCATATCCTCGAACGCCTTTTGGTAGTCGTCCCAGTGTTTTCGCTCTGCATAATCCGCCGGTGAAAACTTCCAATTCTTTTCTGGCTCGTCTATCCGCGCCAGGAAGCGATTCTTCTGCTCCTTCTTGGAGACATTGAGAAAAAACTTCAAAACGATTGTGCCGTTTTGCCGAAGATATTTTTCAAAATTGTTTATTTCCTTGAACCGGCGTTGCCAGATATCTCCTTTGCGAGCGCGCGTCGGAAGCTTTTGCTTTTCAAGCAGTTCCGGGTGAACCCTGACGACCAGAACATCCTCGTAGTAGGATCGGTTGAAAATGCCGATCATGCCGCGCCCTGGCAGCGCCTTTGATGCGCGCCAAAGATAGCCATAGTCTAGATCCTCCGCCGACGGCGCCTTGAAGCTTGTAACCTGGCAACCCTGCGGATTGATCCCGGACATGACATGGCGGATCGCGCCATCCTTGCCCGCCGCGTCCATGGCCTGAAAAATGATCAACAGGGCGTAGTTATCCTGGGCATAGAGAACTTCCTGCATCGCAGACAGTCGATCGACGTTTGCCGCCACTTTCTCGAGCGCCCCGGCCTTGTCGTCATAGCCGCCGGTGAAATCCGGGTCGAAATCCTTAAGCGAAACCGCCTTTCCGGGCTCCACGGCAATGTCGCGGAAACGAAAGCGTACGCGGCCGCTGTCCCCCACAGGGATCTCACGCTTCTGGTCAAAATCCACATCCAGTTTCATCTTGTCCTCTGCCATGACGTGCTCCAATGAAAGAACACAAGGGGCAAAACGCCTTCAACTGGCGGCTTTTCCTTGGGCTCGGTTGTGGTTTGACCGGCATTTGCGCCGATCGGCTAAATCTCTTCGTTCCGATGGATGGGTGATTTCCCGCCCCTCGGTTCTTGAACCATTCTCCAATGCGTGACCCTGATACATATGGCTTCGGTCACAGAGTGGCGTTCGGCTCCCGGCTTCCCATTCTCCTAAAGGAGCGCAGCCCAGTCCTGCCGGGCTCGTTAGGTGGCTATAGGATTTGTGGTCGTCGACGCCGATAAGGTAATCATAAGAGGCAGTCATGCTTCCAACTCCCTTGTTGAGATTTTCCGAACCCCAGTAAGGTGAGCCGAAAGGCTGGAAGTGTGACTGTCCCTCGATCAGCAACTGCATCTCAGTGATCCGTTCTGTCGGTGGAGGCGGACTCTTTCATGCCACCTCCTATTTTGGCAACCGAAGTCGACATCCTTGTTATGTCACCATTCACGCACTCGTGCAGCGGCGTGGACAATCTGCAACTTCCTGTTGCGGTCGCCAGCCGACGTTGCTCCGTGGAATGTTCACCGGCCGCTCGCTGTCGGCCGAACCGCGCCAGATGGAGCCGGCTCGGTCGATGGCGGCACGCTGAAGATCGCCAGGCGCGATGATCCGGATCGTCGAGATCGACACGCCGGAGACATTCCGCTGGCGCTGCCAGAACGTATTGGTTCTGGGGCTGAAGGCCAGGGAACGACAGCGCGCGCTCGTCAACGGCGTCGACATCACCTGTGAGCCGGCAGGCACAGACCGCTATGGATGAACTCCGTCGACGGTTTCTTCTAAGACTCTTCATCGTCTTTCCAGTCAATTGCGTATCTATCAAGATAACCGTCCACCGCAGAACCGACGGTCGGGTAAAAAGCTGCCTCGCCCAACTCGGCGAACAGACCAAAGCGTTTTAGCTGGTCCTTCACCGGATCCTTGAGTTCGGCGAACCGGAACGTGATTCCCTTGGCCCGGAGATCATCAACAAGCTCGGCCAAACTGTCGGATGACGTAACATCAATATCCGTTACGGGCTCCGCTGCAACGACTACCCAATTCACTGCCGTCGGTGACGCAGCAACGGCCTCGGAAACCCGTTCCTTGAAAAGTTCAGCGTTGGCGAAGAACAGCGGTGCGTCCCAACGGAAGAGCACGAGACCCGGTATTCGACGGGTATTCGGGTATCGCGTTATATCGTGATAGCCCTTGACGCCTGCCGCACGTCCAAGCACAGCCGAATGGGGACGCCAGCCGTCCCACAGGAACTCGATAACGGCGACAGCCACCGCGATACCTATCCCGGGAATTGCGCCGAACACGGCCACGCCGACAAAACAGAGGATCGATAGCCAAAATTCCCAACGCTGGATTCGGTAAATCCGTTTCAGATCATGAAACTCGAAGAGTCCAATGGCCGAAGATATGACAACCGCAGCAAGGGCAGCGTTCGGCAAATTCTGCAAAAGGTTGGGCGCAAGGAGCAACAACAAAGCGACGGCAATCGCTCCAACAACGCCGGATAACTGTGTCTTTGCCCCTGCAGCCTCCGCAACTGGGGTGCGGGAGGAGCTGCTGCTAATCGGAAACCCTTGGAACAATCCCGCTGCGAGGTTGGACGCGCCGAGAGCCACCATCTCCTGATTTGGGTCGACGCGATAACCAAGTCGGACGGCATAAACTCGAGATAGTACGCTAGTGTCAGCAAATGAAACCATCGCCACCGCGAATCCGCCCATTAACACCGGTACGAGATCCGCGATGTCGATCAAGGGGATTTGGAAGGCCGGCAGTCCTTGCGGAAGTGGTCCCAGTACCGAAACCCCCGCTCGATCTGCCAATTGCAGCATTCCGGCAATAACGGTCGCGGCAAGGACAGCGATTAGGATGCCCGGTACACGCTTGTGGCGTTTGAGCAGAAGAATGCACGCCAGCGCTCCGCCACCAATCGCAAACGCGGCCCAGTTGATGCTGCCGGCCAGGATTCCTTTGCCTATTGCCCATAGGTCGCGCAATGGCCCACTTCGTTCAATTGAAAAACCGAGGAGCTTGGGAAGCTGACCAAGAAGAACCGTCAACGCTATGCCATTCATGTACCCGTATCGAATGGGTTTCGAGAGCAGTTCGGTGATAAACCCGAGGCGCGCGAAGCCCGCGATGATGCAGACGAACCCTGATACTATTGCCATGGCGCCGGCCAACGCGACTGCGCGCGGGGGGTCTCCTCCTGAGAGGGGTAGGACAGTAGCGAGGATGATTGCTGCGAGTGATGAATCAGGACCTAGAACCAAAATCCGGCTTGGCCCAAACACCGCATAGGCTAACAAGGGGACAATCGTCGCGTAGAGCCCGTAAATTCCAGGTACCCCCGACGCTACAGCATAGGCGATACCGACCGGCACCAGCATGGTGGTCAGCACAATCCCTGCAACAAAATCATGGAAAAGCCAGTCAGCCTTGTACTGACGAAGAACTTGAAACCCCGGCAACCAGCGCGCGAAAGCGTCAGCCACTTACCTTTTTCACCCCCCATCATTGTTGTCGACCTCGCCTCTTCGGCTACGTCTGGCAGGTTCACCTCCTCATGATATAAAAGGGTATAGCATATTTCGCCGGCCAACGCATTTGTCCAACCGCTGTCCCAGATGCGGGCAAGCCGCCCACGCCTCTTGCGCGGAGTCATAGCCCCCAGAGAGAGAAATCTGATGTCTTGAAAATGATCGGGGCCCTGACTTTCTGGGCCCCGAAGGGGCCAACACTGTCAATGCGGACGGGGCCCTTGCCGGGCGTCTTCGATGATCTGCAGTTTGCAGTCGGTTGTCCACTATCGGCTCCTCAACATTTCGAGCCGACTGCCTAGTATCACGTAAGATACACCTTCATGGCCCAGTTGGCTCCTAACCATCCGACACGATGGGTAGCTTAGGATGCCCGGAATGTTCCTGCGTCCATGTTTATGTCTAGAACACTTGCATCGACGCCTCCGATTCCGCTTGGCCCGAAGGACACGAAGTCCGACGACATCTTCTGGAAGGTTCAGCGGCAATCCTTGGTAACTCGCCTTTGCCGCGATCCAATTGGAAGCCAGTTGTTAGCCGGGCGGACTCGTCCGCCATGCCTGCAGCAGGACGAAAGCGACAGCAAGCAGCGTCGGTCCAATAAACAGACCAAGGAAGCCAAAGGCGATAAAGCCACCAAAGACGCCCAGGATCGTCAGAGGCATAGGCATTCGAATGCCGCGACCGATCAGCCATGGTTTGAGAACGTTGTCGACCATACTGACCAAAACTCCCCATGCGACCATGAAGCTCCCCCATCCGACCTGGCCCTGTCCGAACAGCCACCACGCCGCACCACCCCAGATCAGCACCAGGAGGGGGGCTCCGATCTGGCTGATGGAGAGCAGCAGGCCGACGAAGCCGAGCGTGGTCGCACCAGGCACACCTGCGAGTGCCAGGCCGAGCACCAGTAGCGCTGCCTGCGCGAGAGCTGTGCCGATCACGCCATAGGAGACGCTGCGAACCGCGCCGGCGGCTGCAAGAAGGCTGGCATGCGCCGTTGCCCCGCCCAGCCGGACGACGATGCTATCCAGTTCTTCAACCAGCTTGCTCCCGTTGATACAAAACATGGTTGCCACGATCAGCGCCAGGATCATCTGGACGACGCTGTCGCCAAGCGCACGCGCCGCCGTGATTAGCCACCGCTGCAAAATCTCGGATTGGGGTGCAAGTGCAGTGGCGACGTCACCCTTCGCTTCTAGTAGACCATCCCATGCAGAAGCAAGTTTGCCACCGATCAGGGGGACGTTCTCGATCCAGCCGGGACGTTGTGGTGTTGCCGCGAAGTAGTTCTCGACGCTCTCCGTGAACGCCTTCAGTTCGTCGGTGAGAACCGGAGCCATGATCAGTGCCGGCAACACGATCACCAGGAGCGAAAGCAGGAGAAGCAGCGCTGCAGTCAGGCGAGGCCCGACACCCCGGCCGATCATCCATTGGCGCAAGGGCCAGGCGGCAATCGCCAACGTCGCCCCGAAAAGGATGGCGGCGGCGAAGGGCTTCAATATCGCGAGCACGCCGACAAGCAGGACCACGACCATCAGCAAAGTGATGCTGCGCTCAATCAGGCCGGCTGTGCCAAGCCCGAGTTGACGGTGGGTGCCGCCGGCAGGATCCGTATCATCGGGCATCTTGGTCTCCCGTCAGAGAAACCGTCGAAGGCATGGGATCACCCATCGTCGCGGCGCCCGCTCGGATCCTGCCGATGCACTTGACCAGATCGCGACGGTCCAGGGAGGATTTCGCCGGCGCCAGCGCTGAGTGTGGCGACATCAGGGTTCGCAAAAGCGCGTTACGGGATGAGACCGCAGCAACGGGATTTTCCACAGAAGAGCGACCCTACTTAGCTCAGGAGGCACACACTATACCAAGGTTGCCCCAAAGCATCCAGATACGATCGCTGGTGTGGATGCCGGCGAGCAGCCGACCCTACGCTAGGGGCAAACTATAACGCTCGCCAGCAATAGCAACCGCCCCTGCGGTGCGCCGACCCAAGCCCCGCTCTTCGGGCATTGACCGCGCCGCTGATCAGAGACTAGGCTTGGGGCGCGCCCTTCCCGTAAAGGTCAGACCGATGCAGGCCCATCCGACAGATAGCAGCAGTGCGGCATCAGGTTCCGCCGCTCTTCGCTTCGACGTCATTGCTGGCCTGACGGCTGCAACCGTGGTGCTGCCCAAGGCGATGGCCTACGCGACGGTCGCGGGGTTGCCTGTGGCGGTTGGGCTCTACACCGCGTTGGTCCCCGCTATCGTATATGGCCTGCTCGGGTCGTCACGGGTACTGAGCGTTACCTCGACAACAACGCTCGCGATCCTCACCGGCGCCGCCCTCGGTCTGGTCGTGCCGGACGAAGACCCGCAAAGGCTTGTCGCCGCAACCGCCACACTCACACTTCTTGTCGGTGCAGCGCTGATTGTAGCTAGGCTGGTGCGCCTCGGCTTTATCGCCAACTTCATATCATCGCCAGTGTTAACCGGCTTCAAGGCTGGAATCGGCTTCGTCATTTTGCTGGATCAACTGCCGAAGCTTCTGGGGATTCATATCCAAAAGCATTCCTTCTTCTTCGATCTCGCAAGCGTCATCTTCCATGTTCCGGACATTCATTTGCCGACACTTCTCGTCGGCGGGGTGACGCTGGTTCTGCTGGTGGCGATGGAAAACCTCAAGCCCCATTCTCCAGCTCCGCTCGTCATTGTAGCGGGAGCCATTGCCGCCTCTTGGCTCTTCCATCTTTCGCAGCTCGGCGTCTCGACGGTCGGACATATTCCTCAGGGCTTACCGTCTCTTGCCTTGCCCGACTTCACCTTGGCACAGAGCCTGTTGCCAGCCGCGTTGGGGCTCGCGCTGATGAGCTTCACAGAGACCATTGCGGCAGGTCGCGCTTTTCAAGCTCCCGGGGACCCGCTCATCGACCCAAGCCGCGAACTCACAGCGACCGGTGCCGCCAATCTCGCGGGCGCCGTCTTAGGGGCGATGCCGGCGGGCGGCGGAACGTCCCAGACGAGTGTCGTTCGCTCGGCGGGCGGTCGCTCGCAAAGGGCCTCGTTCGTCATAGCGGCCGCGGCCTTGGCCACGATGTTGTTGTTCGCGCCGATCCTCGGACTTCTGCCGAACGCCGTCCTGGCGGCGATCGTCATCGTCTACTCTGTCGGCCTGATAAAGCCGGCAGAGTTTGTGCAAATTCGGCGGATCCGAGCGATGGAGTTTTGGTGGGCATTGGTTGCGGCGGTCGGTGTCCTGACATTCGGTACATTGCAGGGCATCATTGTCGCAATCATCCTGTCGCTCATCACCCTCGCTTACCAGGCGGCGCATCCGCGCGTCTCAGTGATCGGAAAAAAGCGCGGGGCTGACGTGCTTCGCCCCGTCTCTCCCGAGCATCCCGACGACGAAACCTTCGAGGGACTGCTCATCGTGCGTCCGGAAGGTCGTCTTTTCTTTATCAATGCGCAGGACGTGACCGACCAGATCGGGGCCTTGGTCACAAAGCACAAGCCTCGTGTGCTGGCCATCGACATGAGCCGCGTCTCCGACATCGAATATTCGGCTCTCCAGATGATGATCGAAAATGATGAGCGCGCGGTGAGAGAGGGTGTCACGGTTTGGCTCGTGGGATTGAACCCGGGCGTGCTCGAGATAGTTCGCAAGTCCGGATTGGACAAGCAACTTGGCCCACGCCGTCTTTTGTTCAACGCACGTGTTGCGATAGAACAGTACAAAGACATGAACAGTACAGCGCCGCAGGAGGCTGGGCCGGCGTAGTGGTTCCCGGCCGAGTGTGCGGCCACTGCTCACGATCGCGTTTGACATGCTGGACCTGTCGCACGCCGGCTGGAGACGCTTTCCGGCGGGCAGCGCCAGATCGTGTATTTCGCCCCGGCGCTGATGCGCGCTGTTTTCTGCTGCTGGACGAACCTGCCAGTGCCCTGGACCTTCGCCATCATGCTGCTGATGCCTCACGTTCGGGATGCGACCCACGCCCTAGCGCTCGTCACCCTCGTCGTCTTGCACGACCTGACATTGGCGGCAAGTTTCGCAGACCGGATTATCGTCAAGCATGCCGGCCGCAGTGCTGACGCCCGAGCTGCCACGCTCGATCTATGGCGTCGAGGCAGATGTTCACCGCGACGCCGAGAACAGGATCTGGGGTGCGCGTCAGCAATGTGCTTGAATGAGAGGAAGATCATGAAGGAGGAGACCATGAAGGCCGCACCAACCACGGCAAAAGCGATGTCGGATCATTGGAATGGGCGCGGACATCGCTTCAATGCTGCCGCCTCACATCTTCGCCATCGGGGCGATTGCGACACCGGCGCAGGTTTTCGCCTCGCATAAGCTGGGATTTCTTCCTAAAGGCCGAACCTGCTCTTTCGTGTAGTCTTTTCAAGCGATTCTATTGCGCGGGCTGCTGTGTCTTGCGCGTCGCGCGGTCCTTCGCTGTCGTCGATTCGCCATGCTCGTGGCTCGCGCGCAAAACAAGCTCAGCGCCAACAAGGATCTTGACAGGCGGCTGTGGTTCGGCGGCAGCGATAAGGTCATCGAGCACGGTAACGGCGAGGTTGCCGATCTTGCGTTTGGACACATCGATGGTCGTCAGCCCCGGCTCCATGGTGGCACTCTGCGGCAGGTTGTCGAAACCGATGATCGAGACGTCCTGCGGGATCGAGACGCCGTGCTCGCGAAGCGCGCGTATGAAGCCGTAGGCGATGATGTCATTCGTGCAGAAATAGCATTCGGCAAGCTCCAACCCGGTGGAAAGCAGCGCACGCGTGTCGAGATAGGCTCCGTCATAGGTCGACTCCACTGAGAGGATGTCGGCCTCGTTCACCGGCAGGTTAAGTCGCGCCATGTTCTTGAAGAATGCCTCGCGCCGCAGACGGAAGTTGGTCGTGTCGACATGAGAAGCGACGAAGCCGATGCGCTGGAAACCCTGCATGCGGAAACGCGACAACGCCTTATAGACGGCGTCCTCGTTGTTCATGTCGACGAAATTGGCCTCCAGCACGTCATAGAACGTGTCGATGAAGACGGTCGGCAGGCCGAGACTCTGAATGAGCCTGATATCGGCCTCCGTCAACTCCGTACCCAGCGCGATGACGCCTGATATCGGCGCGCCGGCAAGCGACTCCGCCACCGTGCTGATCGGCTGGCCCTCGAAGCTCACGACTTCGAGCGTGTAGTTACGCCGCGTCGCTTCGGCAGACATGCCGTCGATATAGTCGGAGATGAAGACGCTGTGGTCGCGGTTGACCGTGTGGCCGTGCTTGGCGATCTTCAAGAAGCGCAAGGTCTCGCCCGGTTCGGAGTTGCTGCGCGTTGCCCGCGGCACGTAGTTTAGGCTAGCCACCGCCTCCAAGACCCGCGCCCGCGTCACGCCGGAAATCTCCCCCTTGCCGTTTAGCACGAGCGAAACCGTCGCGGGCGATACGCCCGCTGCTTCGGCGATGTCCCTGATAGTCAGTTTTCCCGGTTTCTTCATGCGGAGACAGGTTGCCCTTCATGCTGCGACTGCGAACGAGTTTACTAAACGATTTAAGCGGTATTTGCGAGACCTAAGCCAATTTGGGGCCATTCGCAACCGAGAAGCCGCAAAAACGGGGCTTGTCAGCGCAAATATCCTTTGATAGCGTTTAGTGAAGATGGACATTGTTTAGTAAACAAATGGGAGGAGATCATGCAGAAAACCGGCGGACAGCTGGCGATGCTGCTTGTCATAAACGGTCTGTTGCTTGTGGCAGGCGCCCTGATTTCAGGCGGCTCCTTCCTTTCCGTTTTCAATCTCCAGTCCATGGCAAGTCAGGTGCCGGAAATCGGCCTTCTGGCCATCGGTGTCATGCTGGCGATGTGTGCCGGCAATGGCGGTATCGATCTGTCGGGGATTGCGCTCGCCAATCTGTCCGGTGTGCTCTCGGCCGTCATCGTGTCATCCGTCCTGTCCGTGTCCGAAAGCGGTACGGCCTTTAGCTTCTTGTTCATTGCGGGCGCGATCCTGGTCGGTCTTGCCGGCGGCGTCATCAATGGCCTTCTCATCTCGCGGCTTAACATTACGCCCATCCTCTGCACGCTCGGCACGCAGATGGCTTTCATGGGGCTTGCGGTCGTTGTTTCGGGCGGCAAGGCCGTGGCTGTCGGCAGCCCGGCGCTGCTTTCCAGTATCGGCAACGACATGATTGCTGCGGTGCCGATCAGCTTTCTCATCTTCGTGCTCGTCGCCGGCGCCGTTGCAGCACTGCTGAAGTTCACGCCATATGGCTTGTGGCTGATGCTGATGGGCACCAATCCCAGGGCAGCCGTTTATGCGGGCTTTCCGAGGAACCGCGTGATCATCGCCACCTATGCGATTTCAGGCACGCTGTCGGGTCTTGCCGGGATCATCATTGCGGCGCGCAACGTCAATGTGAAGTTCGACTACGGCAGCTCGTACCTGCTCATCGCCATCCTCATTGCGGTGATGGCGGGCGTGAAGCCGGAAGGCGGCTATGGGCGCGTCGTCTGCGTCGTACTCAGCGCCATCGCCCTGCAGCTCATGTCGAGCCTGCTCAATTTCGGCGGCCTTTCCAATTTCGTGCGCGATTTTGCGTGGGGCCTGCTGCTGCTCACGTTCCTGGCCATCGGCCGATACGACATCGCTGGCTTCCTGTCCCCAGGTCGCCGCACGCAAACCCCTTCGGTGCCTGTCCCTCAAGCATCGAAGTAAAAACAGGAGGGAATATTCGTGGAGGAAACTATGAAGTCGTTTTCGAAGAAGCTTTTGGCTGGAACCACGGTTGCAGCTGTCGCGCTCGCAGGTTCGATCGGTGGGCTGGCCGCCCAGGACAAGCCGGTCATCGCCACCGTCGTCAAGATCAGCGGTATTCCGTGGTTTGACCGTATGAATACGGGCGTTGTTGCCTATCAGGAGGCAAATACTGACGTCGTTGCCACCCAGAGCGGTCCAGCGACAGCGGATTCGGCCCAGCAGCTGCAGATCGTCAACGATCTCGTCGCCAAGGGCGTCAACGCACTCGCCGTCGTGCCGATGGACCCGGCTGTTCTCGAAGGTACGTTTCAGCGCGCCATGGACCGCGGCATCGTCGTCGTGACTCACGAAGCAGATAACCAGGCGAACACCAATGCCGACGTCGAGGCCTTCGACAATGCCGACTACGGTGCCGCGCTGAACGAGCGCCTGGCCGAGTGCATGGGCAAGCAAGGCAAGTGGACGACCTTCGTTGGTTCGCTCGGTAGCCGCACTCATATGCAGTGGGTCGGCGCCGGCGAAGAGAACGCCAAGAAATATGCCGGCATGGAACTCGTCGATCCGAACAACGAATCCTTCGACGACGCAAACGGCACCTATGAAAAGGCCAAGGAGATCCTGCGCAAGCACCCGGATATCAAGGGCTTCCAGACCTCGGCCGGCAATGACGTGCTCGGCGTTGGCCGCGCGATCGACGAAGCGGGCCTGAGCGGGAAGGTTTGCCTGGTCGGCACCGGTCTTCCGAACCCATCCGCTGACCTTCTCGAATCCGGCGCAATCACCGCAATCGGCTTCTGGGATCCGCAGAAGGCAGGCATGGCTATGAACGCCGTTGCCAAGCTGCTGCTGGAAAAGAAGGAAGTCACCGACGGTATGGACCTCGGTGTCGAAGGCTACAAAAAGGTCTCGGTCAAAAAGGGCCCGGGCAAGGGTCTGCTGATCCTCGGCAATGGCATGGTCCTGGCCGACAAGGCGACCTACAAGGAACACCTGTTCTAATTCCGCAAACCGTCAGTCGGCCGGCAGGTTTACCTCCCGGCCGACCCGTCCGGCGCAACGACGCACCGGTCAGCATGAGGACAATTTCCGTGGCGGCACCAGCACATAACGCGCAGCATTCGGCTGCGCTCCTTGAACTTAGAAACATCCAGAAGAGGTTCGGCGGCGTTCATGCCTTGCGTGGCATCGACTTGACGCTCCAGCCGGGCGAAGCCTACCACCTTCTCGGTGAGAACGGGTGCGGCAAGAGCACTGTCATCAAAATCATGTCCGGGGCACACGCACCGACCTCGGGTGAGATCATCCTCGATGGTGAGACCTTTTCGTCGCTGACGCCGATCCAGGCGCTGGCTGCCGGTATCGAGACGGTTTACCAGGACCTGTCGCTTCTGCCCAACCTCACAGTCGCCGAAAACGTCGCGCTGAACGAGCAGTTGGTCAATGGCAACGGCCGCCTGGCGCGCCTCTTCGACCGCAAGCGACTGAAGGAGACCGCCGAACGGGCGCTCGCCGCCGCTGGGCTGCCGACCGACCGTTCTTTCCTGAACACCATCGTTTCCGATCTGCCGCTTGCGTCCCGCCAACTCGTCGCCATCGCACGGGCCATTGCGACCCGCGCCAAGCTCGTCATCATGGACGAACCGACCACGTCCCTGACGCGTCGCGAGGTGGACAATCTCATTCGTGTTGTCGAGCGCCTTCGCTCCGAAAATGTCGCAGTACTTTTCGTCACCCACAAGCTTGATGAATGCTACCGCATCGGGGGCCACGCTGTCGTCTTCCGTGATGGCCAGTGCGTCGCCCAGGGCCCCATCGCGAATTACAGCAAGAAGGAACTGGCCGAGCTGATGACCGGCCGATCCATCGACGCTCAGCGCTATCGTACGGGCAAGCCGTCCGATGCCGAACTTCTCAAGGTCGACCGCCTCATTGCTGATGGCGTGCGGGAGATGAGCTTTTCGATCAAAAAGGGTGAAATCCTCGGCATTACTGGTCTTGCCGATTCCGGCCGCAATGAACTTGCCATGGCACTCACCGGCGTCGCACCCGCGACAAGCGGCGTGGTGACGATCGAGGGTCAGACCGTTTCGGTACGCTCGCCCGCCGAGGCGATCGAGCGAGGCATCGGTTATGTGCCGGAGGACCGGCTCGCCGAAGGCCTTTTCCTCGGCAAGTCGATCTTTGAAAACGAGATCGCTCTTATCGTCTCGCGCCTTGCCAATTCTTTCGGCGTCGTCGATCGACAGGAGGGGCGCACCATCGCAGCCCGGCTCTCCGAGGAAATGCGGCTTAACACCAAGAATCTCGACCTGCCGGTCGGGGCGCTTTCGGGTGGTAACCAGCAACGCGTACTGATCGGCCGATGGCTGAGCATCGCGCCCAAGCTACTCGTGCTGCACGGACCGACCGTCGGCGTCGACGTCGGCTCCAAGGATACGATCTACCGCGTCATCCAGGGGCTCGCTGAAGCCGGCATGGGTCTTATCATTGTCAGCGACGACCTGCCGGAACTCCTTCAGAACGCAGACCGCATCCTCGTCATGAACGGCGGTCGAGTGGTCGCGGAAATGGATGCGGAGCAGGCAACTGAAGACCAGCTTTACAAGGCGATGCTGGCGACTACGACGGAGACCGTGTAATGAACGCTTCACGAACCGATGAACTCCACGGTGCCGACGGCCCGTCGCGTTCCTTCACTTTCGGTGAGCTGGTGCGCCGTCGCCCAGAGACCATCACCTTCCTCCTCCTGATAGCGATCGTTGTCGGTGTCGCCATCGCCAACCCGGCGTTCCTGCAGCCATCGACGCTCATTGATATCGGCCGCGCCAGTGTGGTCATGGGGCTTTTCGCGCTCGGGGTCTTCATTATCCTTGCGGCGGGCGGCATCGATGTGTCCTTCACCGCGATCGCGGCCTTCACCATGTACTCGATGACGGTACTGGTGCAGAGCTACCTGCCAGGCCTGCCCATCGTCGTCGTCATTCTGATGGCGACACTTGGCGGCGCGGTGCTTGGCATCATCAACGGCTTGCTCGTCCATCACCTGAAGGTGCCGTCGCTGATCGTGACCATCGGCACACAGTATCTCTTCCGCGGCTTCCTGCTCTCGTTCATCGGCACAGTCTGGATCATGTCGCTGCCACCGCAGATGGGCGCCTTCGGCCGCATGCCGCTCGTCCAGTTTCAGTCCGCCAATGGCGCGCTCATCACACTGCCGTTCTACTTCCTCGTTCTGCCCGTCGCGGCGCTCGTGACCTGGTGGATTCTGAACCGCACCCTGATGGGCCGTGCAATCTTTGCCGTTGGCGGCAATGCCGATATCGCAAGCCGTCTCGGTTACAGCCTGCGCACCGTGCATGTCTTCCTGTTCGGCTATGCGGGCGCCCTCGCCGGTCTAGCCGGCATCATCCATGTTTGCGCCAATCGGCAGGCAAACCCCTTCGATCTCGTCGGCACCGAGATCAACGTCATTGCCGCCGTCGTGCTCGGAGGGGCGCGCATCACCGGCGGCACGGGCACGGTCCTCGGCACTCTTCTCGGCGTGCTGCTGATCGTCGTGCTCAACAGCGTGCTCGTCATGGTCGGTATTCCCAGCACCTGGCAGCGCCTCGTCGTCGGCAGCTTTATCTTGCTGGCGGCCGCCTTCTTCGTCACGCGCCAGCGTAAGAAATAACCCAGTCCCGGAGGACCCCCGTGAAAAAATTCCTGAACGACCCCGTCAACTTCGTCGACGAGATGCTCGAAGGCATCTACAAAGCCCATCCCGCCGTCACCTATACAGCTGGTGACCTGCGCTGCCTCGTCGCCGCCAGGGCCAAGACAGGCAAGGTCGGCATCGCCACCGGTGGGGGCTCCGGTCACCTGCCTACCTTCCTCGGCTTCGTCGGCGACGGAATGCTTGATGGCGCGGCCGTCGGTGGGGTTTTCCAGTCACCCAGCGCAGAGCAGATGTACCAGGTCACAAAACACATCGATCAGGGCGCCGGCGTGCTCTACATCTATGGAAACTATACCGGAGACATCATCAACTTCGACATGGCGGCAGAACTCGCCGATCTCGACGGCATCGCCGTCAAACAGGTCGTCGGCAACGACGACGTTGCCTCTTCGGTCGTGGGTGAAGAACACAAGCGTCGCGGTGTCGCCGGCATCTTCTTCATCTATAAGGCTGCGGGCGCTGCCGCTGCAGAAGGTCTTTCACTGGACGAGGTCACGCGTGTTGCCGACAAGGCCCGCCTGCGCACCCGCACCATGGGTGTCGCGCTTTCCAGCTGCGTCGTTCCCGAGATCGGCCATGCCACCTTTTCTATCGGAGAAGATGAGATGGAAATCGGAATGGGCATCCATGGAGAGCCCGGCATCAGCCGCAAGAAGCTCGCGCCTGCCGATGCTGTCGTCGACGAGATGATGGAGCGCATCATTGCCGAAACCGACTACAAGTCCGGCGACAATGTCGCCGTATTGATCAACGGACTCGGCGGTACGCCACTGGAGGAACTCTATATCCTCTTCCGCCGCGTCTCGCAGCTTCTGGAAGCACGCAACGTCACAGCCAAGCATGTCTGGATCGGCGAGTTCGCCACGTCGATGGAAATGGCAGGCGCCTCCATCTCGATCCTGCATCTTGACGAAGAGCTGGATCGCCTCGTCGCGGCTCCCGCAAGCACGCCGTTCTTCAAGCACATCGCGGGGTGAGACCATGACGCTACAGACATTGAACGCCGCGAACATTATCGACCTCTTCAAGAGCTGGAAGGAGCTATTTGCCGAACAGCGCGAGTTCCTTATCGCGCTTGATGGCAAGGTAGGCGATAGCGACCTCGGCATTACCATGAGCAAGTCCTTCTCGGCCGCGGCGGAAGCGCTGGACGCTGAAGGCGAGGCAGCCGGTATAGCCAAGCTTCTGCGCACCGCCGGGGCGACCATGGCACGTACAGCTCCCTCCACGATGGGCACGTTGACGGCAACAGGGTTTCTCCGGGCAAGCAAGGCGGTGGAAGGCAAGGAAGCGCTGGATACCGCCGACATGGCAGCGTTCTGGCGGGCTTACCGCGATGGTGTTGCCGAGCGTGGCAAGGCCAAGGTTGGCGACAAGACCCTGCTCGACGTGCTGGATCCTGTCGCGACGACGCTGGAGGCGCATGCTGCTGCGGGCTCAGCGCTTCCAGACGCTCTAAGCGTCACGGCCGAGGCTGCCGAACAGGCGCTGGAAGCCACAAAGTCCATGCTGGCACAGCACGGCAAGGCGGCGGCATTCCAGGAAAAGACCGTCGGTCTGCAGGACGCCGGCGCCACGGTCGGCGCATTCCTGATCCGTCGGATGGCGGACTTCGTGGGGCGCCGATAGACGATAGGCAGTCTGCCTCGGTTAGCGTGTGACAACACAAGCAGTGGTCTGTATGGGTCGGTGCCGATTGAGACACCGACTTCGACCGGCTGCACCGGGTTGTGTGAACGAGACCCGAGTTGTCATTCTGCTCGACTGAGGTTTTAAGGACGCCCATCGGTGCCGGGAGCTGCTCATTTCTCACCGGTCCGCGTTGCCGAGCGGCGCCATTCCATCTGGCGTGGTTTCTTGGGGGTGTATTTCGGTTTCACTTCCGCTATTGCCCCTTCAGGAACTCAACGGAGAACTGCCTGGTGGTATCTGACCCTTCCGCAATCCTGCTTGATCTCGATGGGACGCTGATCGCGTCGGAACCCGGCATCCTCTCAAGCTGCCGTGCTGCTCTGCGCGCGCTCGGGCATGCAACCGATCCAGCGATGCACATCGCATCGATCATCGGTCCACCGATTGAAGACGTCATGTCTTACCTTCTTAAGCAATTAGGGGATGATCGCGTCGCAGAAGCTGTCGATGCCTACCGGCAGGATTACGGGGCTGGCGGCCTGCTCCTCAGCGAGGTTTATGACGGGATACCGCAGGCTCTGCGGGCAATGAGCCGGTCCGCAAGGCTGTATTTGGCCACGTCGAAGCGCGAGACGTTCGCGCGTAGAATCCTTGAGAATAAGGGGCTGGATTCGCAGTTCGCCGGAATTTACGGATCGACGCCGACTGGCGATATCGACCATAAGCCGGAACTGATCGCCCATATCCTGCGGGAGAACGGCCTCGACCGCGATCGCTGCGTCATGGTTGGGGATCGCCGGTACGACATCGCCGGTGCGCATGCGAACGGAATCCGATCGATTGGCGTCCTTTGGGGCTACGGGACGAAAGAGGAGCTGGAACACGCCGGCGCGGATCTATTGATCGAAACGCCGGCGGAGCTCGCCGAAGCGGCCACTCGAGAAAGAATTAAGTGACACCCACTCACGGATTTTGAGGTCGGAACCGCCTGATCAACCGGGCCGACACATGCACCAACACAATGGTCATGCCGCCGATCAAAATCGCCAGCACTGCCTGAAGCGCGGATGTGGTCGTCCAATGCAGAACCCCCGTGAGATAGGCCGACACGGCACCGACGCCGACTGCAATCGTGTCAATGAAATGTTCCGGTCCATGGAAGCCCAGTTGGGCCATTCCGTGGACGAGAATGCTGCCGCCCACCCAGAGCATGGCGGCGGTCCCAATCATTGCGAGGATGCTGAGAAACAAGGGGACGCCGATAACGAGGCCGCGGCCGAACGCTCTGACCAAGCCGACTGAGGAAGTAGCGAGCGCGAGCCCTATGTCGTCCGCCTTCACAATGAGGGCGACAACGCCGTAGACGGCCAAGGTGATGAGGATGCCGACGGACGCCAGGACAGCAGCTTGCGTGTAGATATTGGAAGCGGCGACGTTCGCGAGGGTTAGTGCCATGATTTCTGCTGAGAGTATAAAGTCCGTTCTGATTGCGCCCGCGACCTTCTGGTTTTCCAACGCGACCGGGTCGGATGTTCCCATCACTGCCGCCTCATGCTTGTGCGCGTCGTGTGGGGCAATCGCTTCATAGAGCTTTTCGGCTCCCTCGTAGCAAAGATAAACGCCCCCGACCATCAGTAGCGGCGTGATCGCCCAAGGCGCAAAGTAGCCGAGAAAAATACACGCCGGCAGAAGAAAGAGAAGCTTGTTCTTCAAGGATCCGAGGGCGATCTTCGCGATAATTGGCAATTCTCGCGCTGGCGACAGGCCAACCACGTATCTCGGTGTTACCGCCGCATCGTCGATCACGACTCCCGCCGTTTTCGCACCTGTTTTTGCTGTTTGAGCGGCGATATCATCCAGTGACGCAGCCGCAAGTTTCGCAATTGCGGCGACGTCATCGAGCAGTGCGAGAAGTCCAGTTGCCATAGGTGCTTTTCCATTCGTCCAGATACAGTGGAACTATCTAGGAGCAATTTCGGTTTGGATAGCCTGCCGTAATGACTTTGTCGCAACGCGGCTTCGGAGGGGCTCCCGCCGCCGCAGAGGAGGCCAACGATTTGAAGTATTTCAGCTTTGTGGCGCCGGCGAATCCCGATGCCTTAGCTGCCCATGGCGAAGTCAGACAAGACCCAAGTGTAATCGAGCCCCCGAGCAGCGTGTGGGAGACGCTGCCGGTATCGAACTGGCTATCAAGCTGATTGTTGATCTGCTAGGCGCGCATGTTCTCCGTCACCACGGTCGTCGGCCAGCTGCCGTCCGTGTTGACGAGGATGCGATTGAGAGAATGTGCCTTCACATCCGTATCACCACCGCGCGCATTCTGCCGGAATGTCAGACCATTGTCGCGGCAGGCCGCCGAGCCGAGATTGCCGAAAGGCCGCCTTTGGTCGCTTCACGAATACAATCAACTACCGATCTGCGGAACACTCGAATAATGCAAGCTTAAACCTTAATGGAGTTTTCTTCCGCTGGCGATGGCGATCCCACCGTTTGTCTGATGAGGAAAGTCCGGCGGACTAGGGCGGTGGGCTTGCCCAAACACAAGATGTCGGGGAAGCCGACCTCCGCCCGTCGTTTGGGGAACGGGCACTGCGCGCGAGCATAGGTAAGGATTGCGAACGCACATTCCATGTTCGCAACGTGTAATGAGGCGTTCATGCCCTGGAACTTCAGACCTGACGCCATTAGCTAACCGCTTAGTTTTGAGCGGTTTCCGGCTAATAGTCGGATGGGACAAATATCTTGAAATCGGAATCAGACAGCAATACCCAATCAAGGAAAGGTACTACGAGGCGCACAGCATGACAACGACAGTAACAGGCAAGGGACAGGTGACAATCCCGAAAGCGGTGCGAGAACTGCTTGGCATTGTGCCCGGAAGCGAGGTCGACTTCCGTCGAGCTGCGGATGGTAGCATAGTGCTGACAAGGGCTGATAGACAGCAACCTGCCAGCCGCTTTCAAAAGCTTCGGGGGCATGCCGGAAAAGGGCTCGATACGGATGCGATCATGGCACTCACGCGTGATGAAGCGTGACGCTTGTCGACACGAATGTCTTGCTCGATCTTGTGACCAATGACTCGACCTGGGCAGACTGGTCGGTCGAGCAACTTGAGACGGCCAGTCTTGCCGGTCGATTGTTGATCAATGATGTAGTCGATGCCGAACTTGCGGTTCGCTATGAGCGGATCGAGGAACTTGATACGTTCATAGACGAAGCGGGACTGGTAGTCGCGCCCATTCCGCGAGCCGCGCTATTTCTCGCCGGAAAAGTATTCACACGGTATCGTCGAGCCGGTGGTTCTCGTACGGGAGTCCTGCCGGATTTTATCGTTGGCGCCCATGCCATTCGGGGTCTCCGTTGGCATCAAGTCGGCCGGGACTGTAATGCGGTAGACAGGGTGCAGCCGGCCGCCCGGCGTCAGCGCCCGGTCACCCTTGCCTAGATCGACGGAGGAGATGTCGATGTGCCGGCGCCAGGCATAATTATGCTTGTCGGCAAACACGAAGAAGAGGCGTTTCGTTTTGACACTTCGGCATAGGGTGAGGAGCGTCGTCAGCAGTCTCGGGCGCAGATTGGCAAGGCTCTCGAACGCCACGTCCAACTTGTGGAAGCTTTCGCCCTTCGGAACCTCGTCGAGCATTTCGAGGATCGCTCGTTCGGGTGAGGACATCGGCATCGGCCAGCGCCATGGGCTTTGTGCCAGCTCCGGATCCTCGTCGTTGGAAAGGTCGAAATCCGCGTTTTCAACGCCAATCGCTCCTTCGCCGAACAGGACGTGGCTCCTGGTCTTCACATCGGCGTCCGTCCGCAGCTTCGATAGCCATGCCGGGATATCGGATCCGTAGAGATAGAGGGCGAATTCGCCGCCGAACGACAGGTAATGAGCATGTCCCCGCAAGGCGAGGGAGCTTGCTCCACCGACATGAAATTTATGCCTCATAAGCCCGACGGCCGAGAGCAGGGGTATTTTCCAGCCTCCGACGGCTTCTGGATTGGTGTCCGAGGAAAACGGGCGGCGGTACACGCCCGACATGACCGGCTCGAGCCAGCCCTGTTTGACATAGCCTGAGACGGACTGCCTCGAGATGGCATGACGCGCCATCCATCCCGAATGCACCAGGAAGCCAGGGGGGACTTGCTGGAGAAGCTGCTTTAGTTTTGTCTCTGATTGTCCACTCATGTTTGACATTATGGCATAAAGTTAAAGACGCGGGCTCAACCGACGAGATCCTTGATCGTTGCAACAGGCAGGAACATCTGCATCGGCATAGAGGGAAAAGGCTGAAACCCGTATCCGATATAGAGGTCCTTGCACTGCTGCGTTTTTCCGGGGTCTCCGCACTCGAGTACATCCAGGACGATGACGGCCGTGCCGATCTGCTCCGCAATTCGGACAATCCGTTGGAGGCAATCGGCAAGAAGAATGCCGCCGTATCCACCGCCTGTGAATCGTTCGTCGCGACCGACCATGGAGATGTACGCGGCAGGTATCGCGCCGTGTCCCGGACGATTGCGGGCGAATTTCTCCGGTAGTTCGTCGTAATAGATCGAATGAGCGTTGCCTCCGCCGTCAGCACCCAAACACGAAGATTATCTGCCTTCGTGAGCTTGTTGGCCGTCTTCTTGATAAAGTTATCGACTTGGCTAACGCCACACGAAAAAGCCGCCTTGATAGACCAGGTCGACAGCGGCCCCCACGCAAATGCCTCGGATACAGACATCGAGGTATATATGTGCCGCCCTGATGTGAGGCTTCTTGCATCGGATCCCGTAGTAAGAGGTGCGGCTATCGACTCTTTACGTTTGACATCCATGTTTCAAACGGATTGCTTTTCTGACTACCTATGTTCGCGCGACCATTTAGCTCAACTCCATCCTGGAGGCCGTGCAGGATGGCAATCAGCCGTGGCGCCATCTCGCGAATCTCGCTCAGATGAATAGCCGTCAGCCGTTTGAGGACCGCTTCGGCCTTCTGGGTCAGCGCAAGCGTGTGGCGGCGCTTGTCGTTGGGATCGACGGTGCGCGACACATGTCCCGCCGCCACCAGCCGGCCGACGAGTTCGGTTGCCGAATGCGGCGCGATCAGCAGCCGCCCGGCAAGCAGGCCGACCGACATCGCTTCCTCGCCGTGGTGGCCCTTGATGGCGAGCAGGGCCTGATGCTGCTGCACCGGCAATCCTTCTTCGTGGGCGGCCGAGGCACTGAAATCCATGAACTGGCGCAGTGCATGGCGCAGGTTGGACAGCGCCTCGTAATCGGCATCCGTCAGATCGTCCATCTGCTTCGTGGCCATCAATCCCCTGCCGTCATTGGCTTGCCGCCGGCAAGATCATTGCATCCATGCCGCCATCTCCATCCGTCGGTGATCCTGCAGCGCGCGCAGCGCCTGCATCAACTCCGGCGCCATTTCCCGGATCTCATAAAGATGGGCAGGCGTCAGTCGACGCAATAGCTCTTCCGCCTGATCTGTCAATCGAACAACGATGCGGCGCTTCGGCTTGACGACGACGGTCAGAAAGCCGCGGGCTTTCAATCCTTCCGTCAGTTCCGTGGCCGAGGCAGGCGCCAGAAACAGCTTTTCCGCGAGGCTGGAAACGCTCATTTCGCCACGGATCCCCAACCCCTTGATGGCGAGAAGCGCCTGATGCTCCGGTGGTGAAAGGCCGAGACGACTGGCCACCCCGGCGCTGAACTGGCGGAATTTGCGGATCCGATATCTCAGATTGGCAAGTGCCTCATATTCGGTCTCTGACAGGGCTTCCTTAGGCATCGGCCTGCTCCTCAAAGCATGACTTGCATTAGATCGTAATACGATATATCTGGCGCCTCATTGCCAGCCTGTCAACAGGATCCCCCATGTCCCCACAAAATACCCACCGGCCGCATGATTTCATGGGCGGCCTTTCGCGGCGCGAAGCCGGAGACTTCACCACCGACAAGCGCGTTATCGCTCTGATCGGCATGGCGCTGATCGTCGGCACCGGCGGCGCTTTTGCCGCCTGGGTGCTGGTCAGCCTCATTTCGCTGGTGACCAACCTTGTCTGGTTCGGCCGCCTTAGTACCCATGCCGTCTCGTTGGCAGCGGCACCGCGCTCGGTCTGGATGGTAGTAATCCCGGTTCTCGGCGGTCTTATCATTGGCTTGATGGCTCGTTTCGGCTCGGAGAAGATCCGCGGCCACGGCATTCCTGAAGCAATCGAGGCGATCCTGATCGGCGGCAGCCGGATGTCGCCAAAGGTGGCGATCTTGAAGCCGATTTCCTCGGCAATCTCGATCGGAACCGGCGGCCCTTTCGGCGCTGAAGGCCCGATCATCATGACCGGCGGCGCGATTGGTTCGCTCTTTGCCCAATGCTTTCACCTGAGTTCGGCCGAGCGCAAGACGCTGCTGGTCGCCGGTGCCGCGGCAGGCATGACTGCGATCTTTGGTTCGCCGATCGCCGCGATCATGCTGGCCGTTGAACTACTGCTGTTCGAATGGAAGCCGCGCAGCTTCATTCCTGTCGCCGTCGCCGCCTGCGTGTCGATCTGCTGGCGCCCTTTCCTGTTCGAAGCCGGTCCTCTCTTTCCAAGACAATTCCACATGGATCTGCCCTGGTGGGGTATCCTGCTCTGCGCCGGAATGGGCATCCTCTCCGGCCTGCAGTCGGGCATCCTGACAACGCTTCTTTACAAGATTGAAGACCTGTTCGAAGCGCTGCCCATCCATTGGATGTGGTGCCCGGCGCTGGGCGGGTTGATCATCGGGCTTGGCGGGCTCATAGAACCGCGAGTTCTCGGCGTCGGCTACGATATCATCGATGGTCTCCTGAACAGCAGCCTGCTGCCACAAGCGGTGCTGACCATCCTGTTGGTCAAGGCGGCGATCTGGCTCGTGGCGCTGTCATCGGGCACCTCGGGCGGCGTGCTGGCGCCGCTCCTGATTTTCGGCGGTGCGCTCGGCTGGCTTGTCGGACTTGTCCTGCCGGGCGATCCGGGCTTCTGGGCGCTGCTCGGCATGGCGGCGATGATGGGCGGCACGATGCGAGCGCCGCTGACCGGCACTTTCTTCGCCGTCGAACTGACCGGCGATGTCCAGGCGCTGCTGCCGCTGCTGGCGGCAACGGTGGCGGCCTACGCGGTCACCGTTCTCCTGCTGCGCCGCTCGATCCTGACGGAAAAAATCGCCCGCCGTGGCCAGCACATCACCCGCGAATATGGCATTGATCCCTTCGAATTTGCCCGCGCGCGTGACGTCATGATCTCCAAGGTCGATAGCCTCAGGGCCGATATGACCGCCGAGGAGGCGATCGATTTTTTTGCCACGCGATCGAAGGCGCACCGGGTCTATCCGGTGGTCGATGACCTAGGCATCCTCAAGGGTCTGATGTCGCGCGGTGACGCTCTGCGCTGGCAGCAGGAACGTGTGGAGCGCAGTCAGCCGCTCTCCGATCTGGTGTCTGATAGCTCCGTGCCGCTTGCTCACCCCGATGACACGGCCGGCTACGTTGCCGATCTGATGCTGGCAGCCGATGCCGGCCGCATTCCAATCGTCGATCCCGATAACGGCCAGCTCGTCGGCCTCGTAGCCCGCAAGGACCTGTTGAGGCTCCGTCATTCCCTAAGAGCAAGCGAAACGGAGCGGCGGCCATATTTCGGACGCGCCGTCGGTTCGGGACGCGAAGTGCCTACGAGATGATCAGCTCTGACGTTAAAAGGGACGATTTCCGTCCACCATTTAACAACGTTCTTCGGTTGTCGCGGCCATCGCCCGGTTCTTCAGAACTTGGCGGTGACAATTATATCGGTCGTCCAGGAATCTCCCGGGCTGGTGACACTCTAAGGCATTCACGGTGTGCGTTGATGTTGTCGCCGAACGCGCTACGTCTGAGAATTTCGGCCCTGTGGCAGACTTCCGCGTCAGTCAGCCGCGGCGTCAAATTGTCTTTCCGTTGGTGGACGCGCTCGTGCCGGGTGGAGGAATGTCATCCTTGAGAAAGGCGATGCCGGACCGAAGCCCGCGTTGCCGTTGGCGCGAGACGCGACCGGAGGAAGATCAGATCGATTACTTGGAGTAGCACTCCGTGATCAGCACCAGGTACCGTGCAAAATAATGGTTTCGCTCTCCCCTGACGTGTGGCATTCTGCAACTGATATTAATTAATCAACGTGTGGTTGATAAACCCGCTTCGGCAACACCTTTCGAACTCGGAGAGCCCATGACTTCAGTTCCCCTATCGCCTGACGCAACAGATACGAGGCGACGCGTTTTTGCAATCATGGCGAGTGCTTCGGGCAACCTTGTTGAATGGTATGATTTCTATGTCTACTCGTTCCTAGCACTCTATTTCGCGTCGGAGTTTTTCCCGGAAGGCGACGCGACCAGTCAATTGCTGAATGCTGCTGCTATCTTTGCTGCGGGCTTTCTCATGCGACCGATCGGGGGATGGTTGTTTGGGCGCATTGCCGACCGGGTGGGCCGCAAGCGTGCGATGCTGATTTCGGTCACCATGATGTGCGGCGGATCCTTTGTTATCGCCATTTTGCCGACCTACAGCTCGATCGGCATCTTCGCGCCGCTTCTGCTCCTTCTCATGCGCCTCATCCAGGGGCTTTCTGTGGGCGGCGAGTATGGCACGACCGCGACCTATATGAGCGAGGTAGCGCTTGCCGGTCGCCGCGGTTTCTTCGGCTCATTTCAATATGTCACCCTGATCGGCGGCCAGCTGCTCGCCGTGCTCGTCCTTGTCATCCTACAGCAGTTCCTTGACGAAGCGCAGCTGCGTGCATGGGGTTGGCGCATTCCCTTTGCTATCGGCGGTGTGGCAGCCGTGATCGCGCTCTATCTGCGAAGCTCGCTCCAGGAGACGTCGACTGAAGAGACCCGCACGATGCAGGAGGCGGGGACGCTGAGTGGCCTCCTGCGCAACCATTTACGCGCGTTTCTCATCGTCGTCGGCTACACTGCCGGGGGATCGCTGATTTTCTACACGTTCACCACGTACATGCAAAAATACCTCGTCAATACCGCCGGCTTCGACAAGGAGGTCGCAAGCCTGACGATGACGACGGTCCTGTTCGTCTACATGCTGATGCAGCCGCTCTTCGGGGCCATGTCTGACAGGATCGGCAGGCGCAATTCCATGCTTTTATGGGCCGGCCTTTCCATTCTGACGACCGTTCCATTTCTCACCGTCATAGGACGCACCACCAACGCATACAGCGCCTTTTTCCTCGTCACGGGCGCCCTTGTAGTCGTCAGTCTCTACACGTCCATTAGCGGTATCGTAAAATCGGAAATGTTCCCGGCACAGGTACGAGCACTCGGTGTCGGCTTCGCCTATGCGATCGGCAATGCGCTCTTCGGCGGAACGGCGGAATATTTCGCGCTTTGGTTCAAGTCAATCGGTCACGAGAGTTGGTTCTTCTGGTACGTGACCGCAATGATGGTAATTGCGCTGATCGCCGCCATTCTCATGCCCGATCCACGGAAAAAAGGCTACCTGCAGGGTGAAGGGATGATAGATTGATCTTGACCGCGCGACATCGCCTATGCCTTCTCGTCATCGAGAAAAGTGAAGTCGATCGTAAGCGCCGTTTGCCTCGCACACGCGCCTTGCTGTTTCGAGTAATACCGCCGTGACAGAGATGGCAACAATGCGCCTTTGCGGTCATTGAAGAAAACAATCTATCCTGTATCGTCGCTGGTACAGGAAAAAGTGTCACTTTCAGCGATGCCTTCGATACCTTTGCCATTTGTCATATCCCTTCTTCTTTGCCTCATCCTCTTTCGGACGATGCGGCAGGCGGAACATAGACTCGGCCTGTTCCCCCTGCTCATTGCAACGTTTGCCGCTCAGGCGATGCTGTCGGGTTTGAATTGGAACCTGGGTTGGTATCCCGCGCGTCTCATTCAGCCGGTCGTTGCGGCGATCCTCCCAGCTCTATGCTTTGCCGCGTTCAATCAGCTGCGACGCGATAGGCTCGCAACGTCCAATGATATCCTGCCGCACCTGCTGCCTGTGATCCTCGTTGCCATTCTCGTCACCCTATGGCGTGCTCCAATCGATATCGTCCTTTTTGCCACCTACCTCGGTTACGGCCTTGCACTTCTCAAGATTGCCAAAGAGGGGCCGGACGCGCTTTCCTCTGTACGCATCGCTGATGAGTGGACTGCTCACAAGGCGCTTGTCGCAGTGGCGGTCATGCTGGTCGTGACGTCCTTCATCGACGCCATTGTCGCGGTTGATTTTTTCCTCGGAAAGGGCGAGCAGGGCCGAATGGTTCTTACGATTGCGAGCGTTTTATGGCTGGCCATTGCCGGTTACGCCGCCACTGTTGCGGACAAGGCCCGTCCCGCTGATGAGGGGAATGCGCTTTCGGAGGATTTCGACCATTCCTCATCCGCACAGCAGGTTCCTTCGGATGCTATGGAGGATAAAGCGATAGCAAATCACATCGATACATTGATGCGGGAGCAACATCTTTATCGTGACCCAGACCTGACGTTACAGCGTCTCGCAAGGCGCTCAGGCATTCCAGCACGCCAGATTTCCGGCGCTTTGAACAGAACTTTCGGTCGGAACGTCTCGCAGGTCGTGAACGAATATCGCGTGAGCGATGCCAAACAGCGGCTGGTGACGACACGCGATCAGATAACGACAATCATGCTGGAGTCTGGGTTCGGTACAAAATCAAACTTCAATCGAGAATTTCTTAGGGTCACGGGCATGACTCCGAGCCGTTATCGGAGCTCTGGAGGTGAGAGTTCTGCTGCGTCCGGTCTGCCCAAAGAAGCTTCCATTCGATAGCCCCCCGCGTAAGTTCAAACGCCGATGCGCGATACGTCCTAAATCGTGATCTTGGACGTTCGAAATCGTGATCTTGGGCGCGTCGCTCTTCAATCCGCGACAAGTTCCGACATAACCCACGACTATGAGGAGCTTCGAGGAAAATGCTGATCAAAATCGTTGCAATGTTCTGCGCCGGCGTCCTTTCAATGGCGATAGCGCAGCACTCAGCCGCAGACAGTGCACTCGTCGGCGTCCGGCAGATCACAGCGCCCGCCAAGGAGCGAGGCACTGAGTTTCCCGTGACCGTTTGGTATCCGACCGACGCCGGTGGCAAGCCTGTCACGCTCGGCGCAAGTCAGTTCTTTTACGGAACGGACGCCATGCTCGACGCCCTATCGCGCACGGAAGACACCCTTTGATTTTGCTATCTCATGGCGCAGGTTTGGGGGGAACTCCCCAAGCGATGAGTTGGATTGCAGCGCCCTTGGCCAAGCAAGGGTTCATCGGGGCAGCTCCTCTTCATTTCGGGAACGGAGGAGCTAACAGGTCAGCAGCCGAAACCATGAAGCTTTGGCTAAGGCCTGCGGATATCAGCGCAACGCTCGACGCTTTGGAAAAGCAACCGGCTTTCGAAGATCACCTTGAGCCCGAAAAGACGGGTGTGCTTGGGCTTTCGATGGGCGGGAATACAGCCTTGGCTTTGGCTGGTGGTCGTATCGATCCAATCCGTCTGGGGAGTTACTGTGACAACGATGATCTCAATCCTTCGCTTTGCGGATGGGTAAAACAAAGTGGCGTTGACCTTCATGCGATGGACATGAAACTTGCTGATCGCGACAATCAGGACAGGCGCATTGCGTTTGCTATGGCAATCGATCCAGCGCCGGTAGATGTCTTTCAGATCGAATCTTTTTTGAAGGTCTCGATCCCCGTGGAGATCATAAACCTTGGCAAACCTGGAACGATCCCCCGGACGATGCTCGCCTCGGGAATTGCAAGGGCCGTTCCGAGGGGCATCTATTCCGCGTTAAGGAATGCAAGCCACTATAGCATGTTCGGAGTGTGTAAGCCGGATGCGGCCGAGATGGCCAAATCCGCAGACATCGACGAGCCCATTTGCTCGGACGGCGATGGGCACTCACGCCGCGAAATCCATCAGGAACTGGTAAATTTGGTGATTGAGGCCTTCGATCAAAGGCTCAAAATGGAGCGCTAACGCGCGTCGTTTCGAACTCAACAAAGGCGACGGCGCAGACGGCTATCCGATCCGAGGACGTCGATTACGCAGAAAGCATCGGCACCGATACCTATGTGTATGGTATGGTCGAGGGTAGTGGGACGGCGACGATCGTCCATTTGCCGGATCACGTGGCGATCAAAGGCCGCTCATCGCTTGCTCTTGTCGTCGAACCGGCACGCTTTCATCTGTTTAGAGCTGAAACCGGCTGCTCCCTTACGAAGTTGCCTCTCAGGGCAGAGGGCCTCGTCAAAGCCGGTGAGGCTAGGGCGTAAGGCCCTACCGCCAGTTTTAGCTTATAGTGCGGTCGGGTGATCGCATCTTCTGGCCGCATTCGAAGCCGCTCTCCAGCGAGGCGCCGAGATCGACGTATTCGCTGATCCACTGCTCAACTTAAGCAATGCTGCCGATGGCTTGACTCAGATGGAAGCGGTCGAAGGGGCCTTCTCAAGGATCGGGTTCGGCTGCACAAAAGCTATCAGCAAGATAATGGCCATCGCACGGACTTTCTTTGCATCGGCTCTTACAACTGGCTTAGCGCCGATCGACATGGCCAATACGCGCGCAAGGAGACGTCGTTCGCTATCGAGGGCGGCATCTGGAGGGAGAGATCAGCACTATCGTTGGCAGCCTGCGGCGCAGAGTGGCATAATGGCTAGAGGCTCGGCGGACACGCCGTAACTCCAGATAACGGCTAGTCAATTGCCTGAGTACGCGACGGCAGCCGGCAAATGCAGTTCGAATGAGAAGGTAGGGCGGTATTTCCTTGGTTCGGAGCTGCACGATATGGGTATCGTGCAAATGCGAACGTGACCGCTCGGTCGACGTGCCACCTTGGGGGAGAGAATTATGACGGCCTACGACGGACTTCGCAAAGCGCCTTTCAACCTCGATGAGCCCGCGATCCTTTGGGTTCGTGACGTTTATGCCTCGCTCGACGTCGGCGATAAGATAGGACAACTCTTCATCTTGATCATGATCGGGACCGATGAGGAGGAGTTCAAACGCATTGGTACGCTAAAACCTGGCGGCGTAACCCGCTTCTTTACGCCCGATCTTGACTTCGAGCGGCGGGTCATTTCCGACCTCGTGTCAAGGAGCAAAGTTCCCCCTATCATCAGCGCTGACCTCGAAGGCAGCCGACATTCATTTGCATTCGGCACCCCGGTGCTCGGCCAACTTGGGCTTGCGGCTGTTAACGATGTCGAGGCAACAGAGAGAAGTTCGGAAATCTTGGCACGCGAAGGGCGCGCCATGGGTGTTCGTTGGTCGTTCACGCCAGTTATTGACATTAATGCCGCTTTCCGATCACCGATCGTCGGTACCCGTTCTTATGGCTCCGATGTCGACAAGATCGAGCGTCATGCGGTTGCCCATGTTCGTAGTCTCCAACGAAATGGTGTGGCTGCCACCGCGAAGCATTGGCCTGGCGAGGGATACGACGACCGCGATCAGCACCTTGTTACCACGACAAATCCGCTTTCGGTTGAGGCGTGGAAGGGAACCTTCGGTCGCCTCTACAAAACGCTGATCGACGAAGGCGTGCTGGCTGTAATGAGCGGGCATATTTCGTTTCCGGCCTATGTCCGGTCGAAAGTGCCGGATGCCGATCTTGAAGCCTTCCGACCGGCCTCGGTTTCCAGGTTGTTGAACGTTGACCTCCTGCGGAACGAGCTCGGCTTCAACGGCATCATCGTCTCCGACGCGACACCCATGGGAGGTCTTTCAGCTTGGGGCCACCATACAGAGACAATGCCCGACATCATTGCCAATGGCTGTGATATGATCCTCTTCAGCGATGCGCCTGAGAAGGATATGGCTGCGGTCAAGGCCGCCGTGGAAGACGGCCGAATTACCTCTGAGCGGCTCGAGGCAGCCGTACTGCGCGTGCTGGCGCTCAAGGCGCACCTCAGGCTTTTTCAGCCGTCGGATGTTCTACCCGAGGCCGCCGAAGCGCGCCGCGTGCTTGCGCATCCGGACAGCGTAGCTGCATCGAGGGAGTTCATCGGACGATCGCCGACGCTTGTGAAGGACGTCCAAGGCATCTTTCCGCTCGACCCGACCAAGACGAAGCGCGTGTTGCTGGTCGACGGAGGTATCATCCATCCGCTTATCCCGCAGCCTCTGAAATTTGTGCTTCCCGAGCTTTTGGAGAAGGAGGGTTTCGAAGTCACGATTGACCGACCCGACATTGTGCCAACACCTGATGATTTCGATCTCGTGATCTATGCGCTGGGCGATGAGTCGCTGCTCGTGCGGGGCAGGATATTTGTCGACTGGCATCGCATGGGGGGCGGGGGTCTCTTCAAGGCGATGTATCGGCCTTGGACGAATATTCCGTCAATAATGATCTCCTTCGGGCATCCATATCATCTCTACGATGCGCCACGGGTGCCGGCCTACATCAACGCGTATTCCACAATGGACAGCGTCCAGGAAGCCGTCGTTGATTGCATGCTTGGTCGCAAGCCCTTCGTGGGCGTGAACCCTGTGGATCCATTCTGCGGCCTTGAGGACGCGCACTTTTGAGCCGATGGCCGGACGGCCGAAGCCGTCCAGTGCCTGTACGCGCCGACGGGTGCGGCGCCGGAAAATGTAGGTTGTAGCACTCAGGCCTGCGGCGCTTTTGCTTCGGAAACGCTCAATTGCTTACTTACAAGCGGTCGGTCGAGCGATCTCCACGCTCGTCTGGATGCGCGCAAGTTTCGGACGGATATATGTCCTCAAGCGTTCCCGGGAAGGCATGCCAAGGCATTCAAATTTAACAATTCCGCCCCATATCTGCGGTTCAAGCAAATCGCGAGATTTTCATGACCGCCACCGCGCACGCAGGCAATGTCAATCAAGGCTCGAAGCAGCTGGCAGTCCTTGTTCTCGGCGCGATCGGTGTCGTCTATGGCGATATCGGGACAAGTCCGCTCTACGCCTTCAGGGAGGCCCTGCGGCCATTCGCCCATGACGGCGTGGCACCAAACGAGGTGATCGGCCTTATCTCGCTGATGATCTGGACTCTCACGATTATTGTCACGTTCAAATACGTCCTCTTTCTCCTGAGAGCTGACAACGACGGGGAGGGCGGCACACTTTCTCTACTCGCTCTCCTCATGAAGAAGACCAGCCGGCACGCGACGATCTTTTTCTTTGCAGGGATCATAGGGGCGGCACTCTTCATTGGCGATGCCATGATCACGCCGGCCCTGTCAGTACTTTCGGCTCTGGAGGGGCTTAAACTTGTCACGCCCATCTTTGCGCCGTATGTCCTTCCGATCGCGGTGGCGATCATGCTCCTGTTGTTCCTTATACAGTCAATCGGCACGGCAACCGTCGCCAAATTCTTCGGCCCCATCACGCTGCTGTGGTTCGTCGTCATGGGCCTTGCTGGCCTTCTGCACATCGCCGACGATCCGACAATTCTCCTGGCCATCAACCCATACTTTGCATTGGATTTCCTTACCCATGCCGGCTTCGTTGGCCTCGTCATTTTGGGTGCAGTCTTCCTGACGGTCACGGGAGCGGAAGCCCTTTACGCCGACCTTGGGCACTTTGGTCGCAAGCCGATCCAGGTCGCATGGTTCGTCGTGATCTTTCCATCGCTTGCGCTCAACTACCTCGGCCAAGGTGCTCTCGTTTTGAGCCACCCGGCTGCTGCTGCCGACCCGTTCTTCCTGATGTTTCCGGAATGGGCGCTGCTTCCCGCAGTCCTTCTCGCGACCGCTGCGACAATCATCGCGAGCCAGTCCGTTGTCACCGGCGCCTTCTCGCTTGCCCGTCAGGCAATTCATTTGGGATTTTTGCCACGGCTGGAGATCTGCTTCACTTCCGCTTCCAATACGGGTCAGATCTACGTTCCCGCGGTCAACGTCGTTTTGCTGATCGGTGTGCTCGCACTGATTACTTCCTTCGGATCCTCGGAAGCGCTTGCAACTGCCTACGGAATTTCCGTTACAGGCGCGATGGTCGTCACTACCGTCTTGTCGTTCCAGTTTCTCCGAGTCGTGTGGGGCTGGAAGGTGCTGACTGCTCTCTTGGTCCTATTGCCACTTCTTCTGCTCGAGAGCGTGTTCCTAGGGGCCAATCTGCTGAAAATCCACGATGGCGGCTACGTTCCGGTCATGATTGCTGGCGTATTGATGGTCATGATGTGGACTTGGAGGAAGGGAACGAACTTCGTCCGAGCGAAGGCTGCGAACAATGACGTTCCCCTCGAGCGTTTCCTTGCGTCGCTCGAGCGGAGGTCGGATCATGGGCCGGTCCAGGTTCCGGGAACCGCCGTCTTCCTCTCAAGCCTGCCTGACATGACGCCCAATGTCCTGCTCCATAATCTGAAGCACAACCGGGTCCTTCACGAGCACAACGTTATTCTCAACGTGAAGACGGCACCGCGGCCGTATGTCTCCCACGCCGAGAGAGTGACCCTCAGGAAGCTTTCCGACCGGTTCACGTCGATCCAACTCCTCTACGGCTTCATGGAGGACCAGAACATATCCGCCGCGCTGCCGCTCTGCCGCAAGGCTGGCTTCGACTTCGAGATTATGTCCACATCATTCTACGTTGGTAAGCGCAAGCTCGTCGGCGATCCAAACACAGGCATGCCGCACTGGCAAGACAGGCTGTTTATCGCCATGGCGGGCTTTGCCATCGATCCCTCAGACTACTTCCAGCTTCCAAGCAATCGCGTCGTCGAGCTCGGGGAGCAGATGGTGATCTGAGGTCCTTCAATCCACCGCTGCCGTTGCACAAGCTTGTTGCGCCGCGGTCTGGCGCGCGGCCACCCAGACCGCCGTTATCGCCGCTTGGATCGCCCGCTCAATTGGAACTGGTTGGCTGGCGATGACGGTCATCTTCTGATTTCGGCTCTGCTATATTTTCGGGAAACTCCATTCGGTCGTATCAGGTAAAGATGCACTCGATCTGGCCAAGCGGGCCGAAGTCGGCTGCCAGATGCTGACCCGGCCAGACCTGGAGAATTTTCGTGCACGAGCCTGTCGCAACGATCTCGTTCGGCTCGAGCTGTCGTCCCTTTGCTGCAAGCTCGGCTGCGAGCCAGGTGGCCGCATTCAGCGGATCGCCCATCACCGATGTCGCCTTCCCTGAAAAGACGGTATGCTTGAAGAGAAACGTCGTAACGTCGATCCTGGCAACTTCGCTAGGCGGGATGCGTGGAACTGGATCGCCGCAGATTGTTGCGACATGTAGGCCGAAGTCGGCAATCGCCGCATAGTCGCCGATATATGTTCGGCGGGTCCTGCGGCCAATGATCCCAATGGCCGGCCGACAAGAAAGAATGGCGTCTCGGGCAGTTCTAATTTCTATTACCTCACCTGGCTCCGGATAGGATCGGCGCATGGTGAAGACGAACTCACATTGGACTCCTATCGTTTCCGGTGGAAGTCGGAACTCCTTTATTCCTTCAAGAAGCGTGGACGAGGGAATTTCAGCGTAGACCGGCGTTGTCAAACCTAGCATCCGACGCGATGCGTGGCTCGTACCGACGATCGAATAGCCCAATCTCCCAAAGCCCAGCGCGTCCTGTGCGATTGCCTGGATGTCGTACGCTTCCTTTTCCGAGGTAATCAGGTTCAGCGGAAGATCGCAAAGATCCTCGCGGCGTCGGCTCTTGGCAAGGATGTCGGCAGTGGCGTCCTTAAGTTCGAAATACATCTTCGTGCTCCAATTCCTAAGATTGGCTGTTGAAGATGGTCGTTCCGGCGTCAGGGATCCATGCGAACGCGGGCTCGCAGAAATCAAAATCTCATAATGATGACCGCTTCGAGAGCTGCACTTATGCGGCGCTTATAAATCTTCCTTTGCTCCCACATGGAATTCAAATCCATTCCGGCCCACTTTTGGCTGGTAGGAGGATTTACCCATGTCCTTGAACAGCGAGCTGTCCCAATCTGCAACTGGCGCCGCGCGAACGCCTGATGTCGCCAATGATCTTGGTCTTTCAGATATGCCGCTGCTGCTCCAGTATCTCACTTCTTTGGTCCTGGCGGGGTTGGCAACGGCGGTTGCCGCCGGCTTTGATCGCTACGAGACCATACCCAACCTTTCGCTAATCTATGTTCTGCCTGTCGTCGCCAGCAGTGTCGCATTTGGTCTTGGCCCAGCGTTGTTTTCAGCGGTTCTCGGAGCACTTGCCTACAACTTCTTCTTCACCGAGCCCCGGTTCTCGCTAGCGGTAGCGGACACCGCCAATATCTGGGCGATCGTACTGCTCTTCGTCATCGGCTGTATAACCAGCACGCTCGTGTCGTCAAACCGGCGCAACAAGTCGGATCTCGACCGCTTCCATCTGCACTTGGGCAAACTGAAGGCCTATACGAGGCAGATGATTGCGGCGACTTCCGTGGAGCAGGCGAAGAGTATCACGCGTGCAACGCTTGCGGAGGCGCTCCAGAGACCGGTCGCCATCATTTACATCGGTCCCGACGATGAAATGGAGGTCGTAAGTGATTCAAGCCTGACTGATATGGAAATAGATGCGGCGAGAGCGGCATCCGGGTCGAACACGTTGGTCGCGGCGGATGTCTACCCTTTCGATAACTCCCGCTTTGACTTCTGGCCTGTCCCCGCGACCGTGGACCAGACAATCGTGATCGGTGTTGCCTTCGATCCGGGGCGTCGACCGGCGAATGTTGATGTTTTGATGGAGACCGTTGCACTGATCCTTGCAGCGACGATTGAACGCTACAAGGCATAGGTAGGCTATCAACAAAGCTCCCTGGCGTGTTCTGGTGAATCGCGGCAGCGTTGAGGACCGCGTCACCGCCGAGAAGCATGGCATTTTGTTGGAGCTATTTGCGTTCGGTGGGGCAGGCCTTTTACCCGCCCCCCATGACGCCGTTCACGTTATAGGTGGCGATCTTCATGTGGTCCTCGGGGTCGAGTACGAAGCCGGATACGCAGTGCTCATCTGCCAATTCGTCGGCTCTTGCGAGAGACCAGCCCGTCGCCGAGTGGTCACGGCTTTATGGAGGTTCAGGTTGCCAACACTGCTCCGACTGGACATATCCGCTCTGGCCCCCATTTCCTTAGTTCGGAGGTTCTAATGTTTGAAAAGTCGTCAACCCTAGAGAAGCTCAGAAGGACACTCGCGAACCACGTAACTGAGTCCGAGTATTCACTTGGCATCTACGCCTATTACGACGGTGAGGTTATCTTCAGCAGAGATATTGTGCACTTGAACCTGGAGATGCCACCGTTTCCGATCGATTTCTCGTCCGCGTGGAAGTGGTTCACTGACAGTCTCCAGGGAGCGCCCTTTCAGGAAACCTTTGTTTACGAGCTTCCATTCCAGCCAACGGACGAAGAAGACGCGGATGTGGAACTTCTGATGGCTCTAAGCCGTGGTTCATCGATGACTGTCTGGGTGATCGACCTCGCCATTGATGAAGGACCGGAGCCCGGCAAGCGCTTTATCGTGATAACGATACCGCAAAAGCAGGAAATCGCTTCGTTCAAGCGCGACTACCACGGCAAAGACGCACGCGGCCTCTTGGGCGTAGCCGCTGCTCAACGATAAGCCGATTGCCCGGTAAGTTCCACAAGACTTGGGTTCAGGATGTCATCTGGCGAGGCGAACACCCGATCCTCCGTTTGGAGCGGGGCCTTCATCGAAGAATATTATTCCTCGCGATTCGTATACTCGTCTTATTGCCTCGAGTGTAACAGGTTGCGGCCCACGGGGGCCGGGATCATCCTGTTCAACTCGGCTCACCGTGTTGGCGGTTACTTTGGCAAGTTCGGCGACTTCGCGTACACCAAGCTTCAGAATTGCGCGAGCAGCACGCGCTTGAGCGGGATCCAAAAATACGACCTCGTATTTATTTCGATACAGGGTATTGACGAATACCAAGTCTCGATATAAATACACTGTATCCGTAGTGTCATCAACGCAGATTGCTGGGCGTGGTGCGCCCTGTGGAATATCTATGCCCGAAAAGCGCTTGAACTAAATCTCGGTGAGAACGGAATGGAACTGCGCCAACTCACCTATTTCAAAGCGGTGGCCGAGGAACTGCACTTCGGCCGGGCGGCAGCCAGGATGCGGATTGCCCAGCCGGCGCTCAGCAATCATGTGATGTCGCTGGAAAGGGAGCTTGGCTGCCCGCTGTTCATCCGCTCGACGAGACGGGTGGAACTGACCAGGGCAGGCGAGACCTTCTATGATCGCTGTGTGCGGATCCTGAGCGACATCGACCTGACCACCGAACTGACGCGGGCAGCCGGCGGCAGCCGCATCCGCCAGATCAGGATTGGCAGCATCTACCCGGCCACCATGGGCATGCTGCCAACCTTCCTTGCCAAGATCGCCCGCAAGTTTCCCGATGTCCGCATCCATATCGCGTCGGGCAATACCGGCGAGATCATCCGCGGCCTGGAGACCGGCCAGCTCAATCTCGGCTTCATCCGCCCGGTGGAAAACATCGGCTCCTTGCGCTTCGTCTCGCTTGCGCATGAGCGCTACTATCTGGCGGTTGGCCATGCCAATCCGCTGGCAGCCAGGGACGAGATCAGCATCGTCGATCTGCGCACTCAGAAGATCATCGCCTTTAACCGGCAGAACTTGTCGTTTTCGGAAAGATACTTCAATGAGAAGTTCGCCGAATATAACCTCACCGCCAACATTGCCTTCAGCTGCGATGACACCTATGCGCTGGTGTCGCTGGTCTCTGCCGGGCTTGGCATCGGCTTTGCGCCGGAATGGACGCTTGATCTTCCCAATCGCGGCTTCGAGCTGAAGAAGGTGAAGGGGATCGACTTCCGGATCGGGCTTGGCATTGCCTGGAACAGAGAGGACCCAACCGCTGGCCGCGATGATATCGTCGATATCGCACGGTCGCTCGCCAGGGCAGGGCGGTGAGCGCTCGAGAGTGTGCCTGCGCTGGTGCCGACTTTTCCGCTGCTCCGGCGGATTGCCGAGCTTGGCTAGGAGTTTTAGCTTAGCCCGAGGGGCCTGCCCCTTGCAATTCCAGTTTACGCGAGCTAGATGTGGTTATGTAACCACGAAGGTTGGAGGCTCGTCATGACCGTTACCATGCTTTCAGGCCGAGAACTCAATCAGGACCTCGGCCGCGCAAAGCGCGCCACCAGGGATGGACCGGTGATCATCACCGACAGGGGCCGGCCTGCGCATGTCCTCCTTTCGTTCGATGAGTACAAGCGGCTTATCGGTAAAATGCGGACGCTCGGTGACATGCTGGCCGCGCCCGGAGCGGATGATGTTGACTTACCGCTCCCGCAGCGCACGGAACATGCCCGGTCGGTTGACCTATCCTGATGCTGTTGCTCGATACCAATGTCGTGTCCGAACTGCGTAAAGTCGCGAGTGGCAAAGCTGATCCCAATGTCGTCGTTTGGAACGAAACCGTCGATCCGGCCGAGACCTTCATTTCATCCGTAGTCCTGCACGAGCTGGAGATCGGCGTTCGGCTGGTGGAGCACAATGATGCAGTCGCCGGGAAGGTGCTGCGCAACTGGTTGGAAAATACGGTCCTTACGGCATTTTCCGGCCGCATCCTGCCACTGGACGAGGCGACGGCCGTTTATGCGGCCCAGTGGCATGTTCCCAATCCCAAACCAATCAATGACGCCTATATTGCGGCGACAGCCTTCACGCGGCGGATGACGCTTGTCACGCGCAACGTCAAGGATTTTGAAAGCATGGGAGTGTCGCTCGTAAATCCGTGGGATCTCCCGACATAGCATTCTTGAGAAACCACTTTGGCTAGCATGTAGCTCAGGATCAGCCCGTGATCGCGGCGGCGTTCGAACGACTTTATGGCCGCCGCAGCATCGAACGGCGTGCCATCTTGGGACTTCGACACCGTCAGCCTGAGCGAAAGGTGCATCAGAGACCTTAGCTGCGTGCTCCGAAATCCTCTGTACGGCGTAAACGGTTAGCTCTCGACGGCTCAAGTTCACGTGGTCGGGCGCCCTTCGCGGCCCGCAGGTGAAATGCTAGCTTGCGAGCGCAACTCCTCCCTTACGAATTCAAGAAAATTGCGACTTTCATGAATTTTGGCATTGACGCCATCGGGGATTGCGGAGCAGTTTGAACCACTTGAAAATTGGTTCGAACCAATAAGCAAAATGGCAGTACAGGGACTACCAGAAAATTCGACTTATGCTCTCGAGAAGCTCCGAGAGCTGCTGAGCTCTTCCGATCTTCCTGCGGACGGCAAGCTGCCGACCGAGCGTGCTCTCTCCGATCTCTTCGGCGTCAGTCGCCGCGCCATTCGCCGGGCGCTGGAAGTCCTTGATGCCGAGGGCAGGATTTCTCGCCGCCAGGGGTCCGGGACTTACGCGGGCCAAAGAGCCGAAGGGCTTAGCCGGCATGTCGGCGCTATCGTCGCCGGAACGAATTTTCTTGAAATCATGGAAGTTCGGCTGCGAATAGAGCCGCAGCTGGCGCAACTTGCTGCCGTCCGTGCCAAGCCAGCCGATATCGAGCGCATGCGTGAATTGACGAAGAAGATCGTCGCCAGTGAGGATGCCGACGCGCGCGAATTGTGGGATGGCGCGCTGCACCGGCTGATCGCCCAAAGCGCCGGCAATCAGTTCTTTCTCGAAATCTTCGATGTCATCAATCACGTCCGCCAGGACGACGCCTGGCAGGCGATCCGCGAAATGGCGCGGCGCAGCCACAAGACGGAAGAGCGCGCTTATGCGCAGCACGCCGCCGTGATCGACGCAATCGCCGAGCGGGATCCGTTACGCGCCGCCGAAGCGATGCGCCAGCATTTGCTGATGCTGCAGGAAAGCCTCATCCGCGTCACCTCCTTCGATCTGCCGGAAGAGGGAAGCGAAGAGAAACAAAAAGCTGACGGAGCCGCTCCGGACGCCTGACGATCGGCCGGCCGGGGAAGCCGGCCCGGAAAACTGGTTCAAACATAAGAGGGAACGAGATGAAAACTGCCAACTTCCTTGCAACTCTTGGCGCAAGCGTCCTGTTAGCGCTACCGACCTTTGCCGCCGAACTGAAGATCGGCCTTGCCGATGACGCTGACGTCTTGGATCCGGCGCAATCGCGTTCGTTCGTCGGCCGTATCGTCTACACGGCGCTATGCGACAAGCTGTTTGACGTCACGCCCGATCTCAAGATCGTCGGGCAGCTCGCTACGGATTACAAATGGTCCGCCGACGGCAAGGAACTGACGCTGACGCTGCGCCAGGGCGTAAAGTTCCAGGATGACGCGCCCTTCAATGCCCAGGCTGTCGTCGACAATATTACCCGTGCGATGACCCTGCCGGAATCGCGCCGCAAGAGCGAGCTTTCCTCCGTCTCCAAGGTCGAGGCGACCGGGGACTACGAGGTGAAGTTCACGCTGAAGGCTCCGGATGTTACGCTGGTCGCACAGCTTTCCGACCGCGCCGGCATGATGATCTCGCCGAAGGCCGCCAAGGAACTCGGCGCCAAGTTTGGTGATCATCCCGTCTGCTCCGGCCCGTTCAAATTCGTCGAGCGTGTGCAGCAGGACCGCATCGTGCTCGAAAAGTTCCAGGACTATTGGAACAAGGACAACATCTTCATCGACAAGATCACCTACCGGCCGATCCCCGATAGCGCGGTGCGGCTCGCGAACCTGCGCTCGGGCGACCTCGACCTGATCGAGCGCGTGGCACCGACGGATGTCGAGACCGTGAAGGGCGATTCCAACCTGGACATGGTCGACAAGGTCAATATCGGCAACCTCGGCATCTACTTCAACGTCGGCAACGGCGCCCGCGCCGACAATCCCCTCGGCAAGGACAAGCGCCTTCGCCAGGCCTTCTCGCTGGCGATCGACCGCGAGGCAGCCATGCAGATCGTCTATGACGGCACGGGTGTTGCCGGCAACCAGCCGTTCCCGCCGTCGAGCCCGTGGTTCAACAAAGATCTTCCGGTTCCGGCCCGCGACGTCGACAAGGCCAAGGCCCTGATCAAGGAAGCAGGCTTCGACCGCGTTCCGGTCGAGCTCAACATGGCCAACGATCCGATCATCGCCCAGATGATGCAGATCATCCAGTCGATGGTTGCCGAAGCCGGGTTCGACGTGACCTTGAAGGCCACCGAATTCGCCACGCTGCTCAACGACCAGACCGCCGGCAACTACCAGGTCAGCCGTTCGGATTGGTCCGGCCGCATCGATCCTGATGGCAACACCAACCAGTTCTACACCGCTGGCGCGGGCCTCAACGACATGCACTACAGCAACCCCGACGTGGACAAACTGCTTTCCGAAGCCCGCCAGTCGCAGGACGATGCCGTGCGCAAGCAGAAATACGATGCCGCCGGCAAGATCCTCGCTGAGGACCTCCCGATCGTCTACATCGGACATCAGGCTTGGATCTGGGGCTACAACAAGAAAGTCACCGGTTTTGTCCCGTCACCGGACGGCATGATCCGCCTCGTGGGCGTGAAGAAAGCCGACTAACAAAAGAACCGCCGCGCGGGGGCTGTCTCCCGCGCGGCGCCTGCAACGCGACTGACGAGCATCGGGATCTCCTCATGTATACCTACATCGGAAAGCGGCTGCTGCTTGCCATACCGACGCTGCTGATCATCTCCGTCTTCGTCTTCTCGCTGCAGAAGCTTCTGCCGGGTGATCCGGTCCTGGCCATGGCCGGCGAGGATCGCAGTCCGCAAGTGCTGGAGCTCTTGCGCGAAAAATACCGGCTGAACGATCCGGTGGTCTACCAGTATGGCTACTGGCTGGCGGGTGCGGTGAAGGGCGATCTTGGCATCTCGCTGAGGACGAACCAGGAAGTGACGACACTGATCGCCGAGAAGCTGCCGGTGACGATCCAGCTCGCCGTGATGTCGATCGTCTTTGCACTTTTGATCGGCATCCCCATGGGCATACTCGCTGCAGTCAAGAAAAACACCGCGCTCGACCTCGTGGCCAATTTCATCGCGCTCTGCGGCCTGTCGATCCCGAATTTCTGGTTCGGCATCATGCTTATCCTCTTCATCTCGGTAAAGCTCGGCTGGCTGCCGGCCTCGGGCTACGCGCCCTTTTTCGAAGATCCGCTGCATTCGATCGAAACAATGATCATGCCGGCGTTCGTTCTCGGCAACGCGCTCGCAGCCACGCTGATGCGCCATACGCGCTCCTCGATGCTGAGCGTGCTCAGCGCCGACTATATCCGCACCGCCCGTGCCAAGGGTCTGTCGGAGGGGGCGGTCGTATTGCAGCATTCCTTCCGCAACGCGCTGCTTCCGATCGTCACCGTCACCGCACTTCTCTTCGGCGAGCTGCTTGCCGGTGCTGTTCTGACCGAGCAGATCTTCACCATTCCCGGTTTTGGCAAGTTGATCGTCGATGCCGTGTTCAACCGCGACTATGCCGTCGTGCAGGGCATCGTGCTTTGTACCGCGACCGGTTTCATCCTGATGAATCTCGTCGCCGACGTGCTCTACGTCCTGCTCAACCCGCGAATGAGGACCGCCCTATGACCGCCATCGAGCAGTCGGCCACAGCAGTCGAGCCGCGTTCGCAAAACCGCGCCTGGCGCAAGATGAAGGCCAACAAGGGTTCGCTTGCGGGCCTTGTCATCGTCCTCTTCTTTGCGGTCGTCGCGATCTCAGCGCCGCTGCTGCCGATCCCCGACCCGGCGGCGACCAGCTGGTCGGCGATCCGCAAGGCGCCGTCGCTTGCCCATCTTCTCGGCACCGACGATCTCGGTCGCGACATCCTTTCGCGCATGGTTTGGGGCGCCCGGGCATCGCTGCTGGCTGGCATCTTTTCGGTGGCGATCGCGGTTGTCGTCGGCGTGCCCTTCGGCCTGATCGCCGGCTATTTCGGCGGCTGGATCGACCATGTGATCTCGCGCATCATCGAGGCGTTCCTGGCGATGCCGTTCCTGATCACGGCGATCGCCCTTGCCGCCTTCCTGGGGCCGAGCCTCTCCAACGCGATGATCGCGATCGGGCTCTCGGCCATGCCGATCTTCGTGCGGCTGACACGTGGCCAGACGCTCGCCGTCAAGACCGAGGAATTCGTGGAAGGCGCGCGCGCCATCGGGCTTCGCCACTTCAATATCATCAGACGCTACATCCTGCCGAACGTCTTTGCGCCTATCCTCGTGCAGGCGACCCTGACGATCGCCACCGCCATTATCGCCGAGGCAAGCCTGTCCTTCCTCGGTCTCGGCCAGCAGCCGCCGGCGCCGAGCTGGGGTTCCATGCTCAACGTCGCCAAGAACTTTCTCAACCAGGCGCCCTGGATGGCGCTGTGGCCGGGACTGGCGATCTTTCTCGTCGTCATGGGTTTCAATCTTCTCGGGGACGGCCTGCGCGATGCGCTCGACCCTCGCGAAGCGTAATTTCTTCGAAAGGAAATTGAGATGAGTACGTTCACGACCCGCCCCGAAATTCTCGGCACCTTCGGCGTCGTCACCTCGACGCACTGGATCGCCTCGGCCGTCGGCATGAGCATCCTGGAAAAGGGCGGCAACGCCTTCGACGCGGCGGTCGCGACCGGTTTCGTACTCCAGATCGTCGAGCCGCATCTGGTCGGCCCTGGCGGCGACCTGCCGGCGATCATCTATTCGAAGAAGAAGAACAAGGTCGAGGTCATCTGCGCCCAGGCGCCGGCGCCGGCCGGAGCCACGATCGAGCACTATACCAACGAGGGACTGAAGATGATCCCCGGCGACGGTCTGCTCGCGACCGTCATTCCGGGCTCCTTCGATGGCTGGATGCTGATGCTGCGCGACTACGGTCGCTTGAGCGTCCGCGACGTTCTCGAACCGGCGATCCATTATGCTGAGAACGGCCATCCGGTGCTGCCGCGTGTCTCGGCAACCATCGCCGGCCTTGCCGACTTCTTTGAAAAGGAATGGCCGACCTCGTTCGAAACCTGGCTGCCGGGCGGCTCTGCGCCGGCTCCCTGGTCCAACTTCAAGAACCCCGTGCTTGCTAAGACCTGGAAGCGCATCGTCTCGGAATCCGAGAGCAAGTCCGGCCGCGAGGCGCAGATCGAAGCCGCGCGAAACGCCTTCTATCGCGGTTTCGTCGCCGAGGCGATCGACACGTACCTGCGCAAGGCGGAAGTGATGGATGCGAGCGGCAGCCACCACAAGGGCGTGCTGAGCGCGGACGACATGGCAAACTGGCAGGCGACCGTCGAGGCGCCCGTCACCTATGACTATCACGGCTGGACGGTCGCAAAGACCGGTCCGTGGGGACAGGGGCCAGTACTGTTGCAATCGCTGTCGCTGCTGAAGGGCTTTGATCTCGCCTCCATGGATCCGGCCGGTCCAGATTTCGTACACACGGTCGTCGAGGCGATGAAGCTCGCCTATGCCGACCGCGAGGTCTATTATGGCGATCCTGATTTCACCGTCGTACCGCTTGAGCAGCTTCTGTCGGACGCCTATGCCGCCGAGCGCCGCAAGCTGATCACGAACGAAGCCTCTTTCGATCTGCGTCCCGGCCGTCTTTCCGGCTTCGAGGCACAGTACGATGCCACCATGGCGCTGCTTGAAGGCGCCAAGACGGGTGCTGTCTACGAGCCGACCATGGCGCATCTGAGCGAGAAGCGCGGCGACACCGTGCATATCGACGTCATCGACAGCGAAGGCAACATGGTGTCGGTGACGCCTTCCGGCGGATGGCTGCAATCCTCGCCGATCGTTCCCGGCCTCGGCTTCTGCCTCAATTCGCGCGCTCAGATGTTCTGGCTGAAACCAGGTCTGCCGTCGTCGCTCGCCCCGGGCAAGCGTCCACGCACGACGCTAACGCCTTCCATCGCGCTCCATGAAGGGCGGCCGACACTCGCCTTCGGTACACCGGGCGGCGACCAGCAGGACCAGTGGCAGCTCGCTTTCTTCCTGCGCTATGTCCATCATGGCATGAACCTGCAGGAAGCGATCGACCAGCCGCTCTTCCACACCGCGCATTTCCCGGGCTCCTTCTATCCGCGCACCCGGGCGCCGGGCGACCTGACGGCGGAAGCCAATTTCCCTGCGGCAGTGCTCGAGGCGCTGCGCCAGAAGGGCCATAAGCTCACGGTTGCCGATCCATGGACCGTCGGGCGCCTGACAGCGGCGCGGCGCGATGCCGACGGACTGTTGCGCGCGGCCGCCACGCCGCGCCTGATGCAGGCCTACGCGGTCGGGAGATAATCGCCATGACCTGGTCCATCGTTGCCCGCGAACCGGAAACCGGCCATCTGGCGATCGCGGTCGCCACCCGCTTCTTCGCCGTCGGCGGCGTCGTGCCTCACATTCGCGGCCGCGTCGGTGGGGTCGCGACACAGGCCTTCGTGAGCCCGCTCTACGGCACCGATGGTCTCGCCATGCTCGCCGCCGGCAAGTCGCCGGAGGAGATCATTCCGGCTCTGACCGGGCGCGACGAGGGGCGGGACCAGCGCCAGCTGCATCTTGTCGATGCCAAGGGCCGCAACGCGGCCTTCACCGGCGCCAAGTGCATCGACTGGGCCGGCCATCTGGTCGACGACAACGTCTCGGTCGCCGGCAACATGCTGGCGGGACCGCAGGTGATCGCCGAAACGCTTTCCACCTTCAAGAAGACGGCGGGCAGGCCCTTGGCCGAACGGCTGCTTGAAGCCATGCAGGCCGGCGAGGACGCCGGCGGCGACAAGCGCGGCAAGCAGTCGGCAGCGCTCGTCATCTACCGCGATCAGGATTTTGCCTGGCTCAATCTGCGCGTCGACGACCACGCCGATCCCTTGGGTGAGCTCAACCGGCTCTACGCCGTCGCCAAGGAGCGCTACCTGCATGTCGCCGAGACCATGCCGACCCGGGACAATCCGAGCGGCATGATCGACCGGCGCGAAATCGACGAGCGGATTGCAGGGCTGGAGGCGGAACGCGTGGCGGCCGGAAGACCGTCCGCCTCGTTCGCCACGCCGCTCAAACCCGCGACCTAATGCAAATGGAAGGTGAGCCCATGACAACCGCAGCCGCCGTCAAGCCCGCCGCAGGCTTGGCACCCGTCTTGTCGGTCTCCGGCTTGACGACGTCATTCAGGGTGGACGGCGCCTGGCGGCCGGTCGTGCGCGACGTCTCCTTCGACGTGATGCCCGGCGAAACCGTCGCGATCGTCGGCGAAAGCGGCTCAGGCAAGAGCGTTACGTCGCTCTCGATCATGCGGCTGCTTGCAAATAGCAGTCGCGTCGAGGGCCGCATCCTGCTCAATGGGAGGGATCTCCTTTCGCTCTCCGACAAGGAGATGCGCGGTGTCCGCGGCAAGGACGTTGCCATGATCTTTCAGGAGCCGATGACCTCGCTCAATCCGATCTTCACCATCGGGCGGCAGATTTCCGAGGCACTGACCTGCCATGGCAATCTTTCGGCGGCGCAAGCCAGGGCTGAGACGATCCGTCTGCTCGAAAAGGTCCGGATCCCGAATGCGGCCTCCCGCTTCGACGAATATCCCCACCAGTTTTCCGGCGGCATGCGCCAGCGGGTGATGATTGCCATGGCGCTGGCCCTGCGTCCCAAGTTGTTGATTGCCGACGAGCCAACGACCGCGCTCGATGTCACCATCCAGGGCCAGATCCTCGATCTCATAAAGACGCTGCAGGAAGAGGAGGGTATGTCCGTCCTTTTCATCACCCACGATATGGGCGTGGTGGCAGAGATTTCGGACCGCACCGTCGTCATGTATCGTGGCGAGGCCGTTGAAGCAGGAAAGACGGACGACGTTTTCCACCGCGGTCAGCATCCCTATACCCGCGCCTTGCTTTCAGCGGTGCCGCGCCTGGGTTCGATGACGGATCGTGCAAGGCCACTTCCATTCCCGGTGGTGGACGCGGCGACCGGCCAGCTGAAAGAGGCCGCAGAGGCTTGCCGAACCGTTGACGATAACAGGAAGCCGATCCTCGAAGTCAAAGGCCTCGTCACCCGCTTCGACATTCGCGGCGGGCTGCTCGGGCGCAAAACCGGTGCGATACACGCGGTCGAGAACGTTTCCTTCGACCTTCACCAGGGCGAAACACTCTCGCTCGTCGGTGAATCCGGCTGCGGCAAGTCGACGACCGGCCGCTCGATCATGCGCCTTCTCGATGCGCGGTCCGGCAGCGTTCGCTTCGAGGGGAAGGACGTTCTGAAACTCGACGGCGCCAGTCTGCGCACCATGCGCCGCAACATCCAGATGATCTTTCAGGATCCCTTTGCCAGCCTTAACCCGCGCATGAGCGTCGGCACCTTGATCGCTGAACCCTTCAGCGAACACGGCCTTGGAACGCGCGCTCAGGCACGCGACAAGGCCGCCGACCTCATGGAACGGGTCGGGCTGAAGGCGGAGATGATGAGCCGCTATCCGCACGAATTCTCCGGCGGCCAGCGCCAGCGCATCTGCATTGCCCGTGCACTGTCACTTGATCCCAAGGTCATCGTGGCGGACGAGAGCGTTTCGGCGCTCGATGTCTCGATCAAGGCGCAGGTCTGCAATCTCCTGATGGACCTGCAAAAGAGCCTCGACCTGGCCTACCTGTTTATCTCGCACGACATGGCCGTCGTCGAGCGCCTCAGCCACCGGGTCGCAGTCATGTATCTTGGCGAGATCGTGGAAATCGGGCCGCGTCCGGCGGTCTTCGGCAATCCGCAGCACAGCTATACGAAGAAACTGATAGCTGCAGTGCCGGTCCCCGATCCCGCCCGCCGAGGTATCCGGCGAAACCTCGCGGCTGACGAGCTGAAAAGCCCGGTGCGTCCCCTCGACTACGTCCCACCAACACGCCAGTATCGCGAAGTCAGCCCCGGCCACCTGGTCAGGATCGACCAAGACGCTTAGGACCGAAGTTCATGCCACTACGGTCGTGTTCTTCGACGGTTTGCGCTCTGGGATAGCGGGCGGACGGATCCTCGGGTCGGTCGCCTTTTTCTCGTCAGCACTATCGAATGGCGCTTGGACGATCCGAAACTCGCCTGACACCCGGGTATGGCGTCTGCTTGCAGGCCCGTTCTCCGAAAGCGCTCTGGTTGTGACACCTTCTCGGGGTCGGTTGAACAGGCCGAACTCTACGGTTCCCTTTTATCAAAGCGCCGGCGGTTTCACGAAAAAACTCAGTTCGTGTGGGACCGCCGTCGATCCATAACTGTTTAGACACGCCGGAGCGCCTTCGTGGTGTATGAAGGACAAGGCGCTCATCTCCGCGTCTTTCAGGACTTGCTTTATCTAGGCAATAGGCTCTGAACCAACTCGCCCTCGCTCTTTCCTGAACGCGATGCGATCTCCGTCAAGGGAAGTTCGGGAGTTGCGGCCGAAAATCCGTTTGCCTTCAGGCCAGCTATTAGGTCTTCGGTAGGAGTCTGAAGAAGCGGAGCCACCTCTGTTAGGGAGTTTCTGAGGATGACACTGGTGAACGCGAACTGAGGTGGGCCGCCAGCCCGTCGTCCTTCCGATGGCGCTGAAGGAAGGAAGTAGTAAAGCGCGGCCGCCAAGGAAATCGCAAGTGCGATGGCCATCGGAGCGCGGCGGAAATAATTGATGAAGGATCGCCAGTTTTTCCAAAGATGCAGCGCAAACGGCAGGATTAGGACCATGCTCAACCATTCATGCATCCCATGGAATGAGCCGGGGCCGAAGTGAAAGAAGAGTGCGATCCCGGAAATCAATGAAACCAGGAAAAGCCCGGTTATGAATGGCGTTGCATAGCGTTGAAAGAAACTCTTCATCGGGTGCCTCTGTTCATCCTTTCTTTGTTCGCATTTGCTGGCCGTTTTGAGAAGTTAAAGGTTCGTAACGAAACTTCGACTGCACCGCCACCAAATGCAACAGCGGGTTCGGGAGCGACGGCCTGATCAATCCTACTCAATAGCTACGGCTGCGGCCGCTCAATAACCATTGGCGCGATGTGAGGGCGCCAAAGGGAGCTGGCATTGGCAGCCTGGCTGACGATCTCAGGCATGCATAGCCGCGCAACGCTGAAAAATGCGCGATGGCGTCAGGCAGGTCCTTGATCACCCGTGCCCGATAAAGGCGCCCGCAGCGGTGGCCGCGGGCACTTCCCGGAGGAGCTTATGAGGATCAGCGCTGCTTGGAGACAGTGCGGAGACGAACGGTCCAGCCGTAATGGTTTTCGTAACCCTTGACGTCAGCGCGGTAGACGACGCTGTCGACGACTGCCGAAATCGGCTGCAGGGCCGGAACGAGGTCCTCGTAGCGCTTCTGGATGTCCTCATACATTGCCTTCTGCTTGCCCTGGTCGCGTTCCACCAGGGCTTTGGCCGACATGTCGTTCAGCTGCTGGTCGAAGAAAGAGGTCCGCCAGCCGATAATTCCGCTGAGCTTGGCATCGTCGGCATTGTTTGGATTGATGACAAGTGCTCGTAGGTTGGAATGCGGATGCGGCTCCTGACCACCGCCGCCGCGGCCGACGATCATCTCGAACTTGCGTTCACGCATCGGGCCATAGATCTGGTCTCCGGCCCCCTGGACGATCTCGGCCTTGATGCCAGCTTGGGCCAGCGTCGCCTGGATCGCGGTGGCTGCGTCGGCAAACGGCGGTTCGTTGAGCGTCAGCAGCTTGACGGCGAAACCGTTCGGATAACCCGCCCTGGCGAGCAGTTCCTTGGCCTTGGCGACATCGACCTTGTAGTCGGGATCCGGCAGGGCGCCGATCACGCCCTCGGCGACTGGGCGCAGACGCTTGGCGCCGTAATTCGGCATGATTGTCTCGTTGATGCCGTCGTAATCGATGAGATAACGGATCGCCATGCGGACATCCTGGTTCTTGAACCGTTCGTCCTTCATGCTGACTGCGAGGAAGTAGAAGCCCGAGCTCGGCGTCCTCTGGACTTCGACATCCTTGTTATTGCTGAGTGCGGCGATATCCGGAACGGAAAGACCGATCGCGACATCGACGTCACCCTTTTCCAGCATCAGGCGTTTGGTCTGGGACTCCGGAAGGTGACGGAAGATGACCCGCTTCATCTTGGGTTTTTCGCCCCAGTAATCGTCAAATCGCGTCAGTATGAGCATTTCGTTGGAGGACCAGCGCGTCAGGCTGAAGGCTCCGGAGCCGGCGGCATTGACCTTCAGCCAGGCCGCGCCCCTGTCGCCATTGGTCTCGTGGGACATGACGGTCTTCATGTCGACGACCGCGCTCGCATCTGGCTTGCCGAAGATATCGAGGGTGAGCTGCGGATCGGTCGCTTGGGCGGGCTTGAGGGTGATCTTGTTGCCGTCCGCCGTCAAAAGCGAGTCGATATTGTTGCCCCTGTAGCCAAAGGACGACCAAACGCCCGCTCCGACAAGACCAAGGTTGATGTTGCGCTTAATCGACCCGACGACGTCTTGCGCTGTCACCGGGTTGCCGGAGCTGAACTTCGCGCCGTCTCTCAGCGTAAAGGTGATCGAGCCATCGTCGGCGATCGTCCAGGAGCTCGCAAGGCCCGGATTAACGGTCTTCTTGTCGGCGCCCAGTTCCACCAGCGTGTCGTAGAGATTGGTGATGACGCCGGTCGCCTCGCGGCCCGAGATCGCAGCCGGATCCAGAGTAAGGATATTGTTCATGCTCAGGCCGACGATCAACTGGTCGGCAGGCGTGTCCGCAAATGCGACCATCGGCGCGGACAGCGTCAAAGCCGTGGCGAGCGCCACATGCCTCATCCATTTCATTGGGGTTCCTCCATTCTGGCGCGCTCGGGGTAAGACATCATATGAGCTGCGGTCTTGTATGAAGACATAAACGGCTTCCTTCGTCAACATATGCTGGCAGTATCGCGCAAATTTGTCTAAACAAGAAAACTCAGGGAGCTTCGATAAAGCCTTGGCATCGTATTTCTGACGCCTTGTCATATGATAAGATTGCTGTTACCCGACATGAGTTCGGTCCGAATAGGAGGAGTAGGATGAAGCGGCTTCTGATCACCGGAGCTGCCGGCAGTATGGGCATGGCCATGCGGCAACGACTCGGTCATCTGGCCGAAACCATTCGCGTTTCCGATATCACCCCGCTGACGGCAATTGCGCCCAATGAGGAACCGGTCAGCTGCGACCTGATGGATGCTGACGGTGTGATGCGAATGGTGGAAGGCTGTGACGGTATCTTGCATTTCGGCGGCATCCCGTCGGAAAACACCTTCGACAGTATTCTGGAGGCCAATATACGCGGCCTCTACAATCTCTACGAAGCGGCGCGCAAGCATGGCAAGCCGCGTATCCTGTTCGCTAGCAGCAATCACACGGTTGGCTTCTATCGCCAGGACCAGTTGATCAGCGTCGACCAGCCGACCAAACCGGACGGCCTCTACGGCGTATCGAAATGCTTCGGCGAAGCCCTGGCGCAGATGTATTTCCACAAGTTCGGTCAGGAGACGGCGATCGTCCGCATCGGCGCATGCTGGCCGAAGCCGACGACAGTGCGAATGCTGGCGATCTGGCTGAGCTTCGACGACATGGCCTCGCTCACCGAGCGAGTGTTCAAAGCGCCCTATCTCGGTTGTCCGACCATCTGGGGCGTTTCCGACAACCAGACGAAATGGTGGGACAATTCGGCTTCCGCCTATCTCGGCTGGAAGCCGAAGGACAATTCTGAGACCTATCGCGCCGAACTGGAGCGCAGCCCCGGCATCCCGGACAAGGACTCGTCCCATGCAAAATGGCAAGGCGGTGGTTTCGTCGACGAGCCAATCTATATCGAGCCTCCGCGCTCCCCGATCCGGTAACGTCTCATGAAAATTACCCACCTCACTACCACCGCCGTTAGCCTGCCTCTCGCCGAACCGCTCGGCAATGCCACCGCCACCATTCGCCAGCTCTCCTGCATCGTCGTAGACCTCGGCACCGATGAAGGATTGCGAGGTGAAAACCTCATCTTCACCATCCGGCCGGAGCAGGTAAAGCTTCTGGACGCCATGGTGCATGTGCTGTCCGACGCTGTGATCGGCCTTCATCCGGACGATACCGGCGCATTCTGGGCGGATGCCTGGCGACGCATCAACTTCATCGGCTTCACCGGCGTCTCGATCATGGGCATTTCGGCGATCGACGGAGCTATATGGGACCTCAGAGCCAAGCGCACTGGTCTTTCGATCTCGCGGATGCTCGGCAGGTGCCGGGAGACAATTCCAGCCTATGCGAGCGGCGGGCTGTGGCTCACCCAGGACATCCCGGCACTGGTGCGCCAAGCCGAGGGTTTCGTCGCGCAGGGTTTCAAGGCGATGAAGCTGCGCCTTGCCGGAAGGATCGAAGTCGACCTTCCGCGTGTCAAAGCGGTCCGGGCGGCGATCGGCAGCGAGATCGGGCTGATGGTCGATGCCAATCAGGTGCTGGATGCGGATGCCGCCATCAGGCTCGGCGATGCGTTGGCGCCGTTCGACATCGCCTGGTTCGAGGAACCAGTGCCGGCGCATGCCCTCGAGGATTCGGCCAAGGTGGCGAACGCCCTGCGAATACCGATCGCCTCAGGGGAGAACGAATACACTCGCTACGGTTTTCGGCGGATGATCGAAGCAGGCGCCGCCTCCATTCTCATGCCCGATCTTCAGCGGGTTGGTGGTGTAACGGAATTTGCGCGCGTCGGCGCGCTGGCGGCGAGCTTCGACTTACCGGTTTCGTCACACCTCTTCCCGGAAATGAGCTTGCAGCTCCTTGCTCATGTGCCTACGGCTCATTCTCTCGAATACATGGATTGGTTCGCTCCGCTCTATCAGGAGAAGATCGATCTTATCGACGGTCTAGCACGGATTCCCGATGCGCCGGGATGGGCAATGGCATTGGATCGCGCTGCTATTCAGCGCTACAGCCTCTGACAATAAGCACTGCGGAACGGCGGGGCCTTCCCAAGGAAGCTGCCTTCGCCGTTTGCGCTTCCGACGAAGATGAGAACCGGCGTTCTTGAAGGACGCGCCGGCTACCTGAAGGCATTCAACAATTGCAGTCGGCGTCTTTGGACGCTACGCCTCAGATCGACGCGGCTCACCGCTTCGAGGACATCGGTTTGAGGAGCTTTTTGCCTTACGGGCCAGTGCCCGCGAGTTGCTCTCCATGCGCTCTTGCTATCGGGAGGTGTTTCTGACCGTCAGGGCAATTGCCGCCCGCTCGCGAAATACAGATCGCTGCTGTTTGAGCATATCATACAACTTGACTAATGAGATATTATGACAGATAGTATCACCAGTCGATCGGGAGTCGGCAAAGGAGGATTTTCGATGTATCACATGAAGGCAATCATTGCTGCAGCGGTTATCGGCGCAGCAAGCTGGAGCGCACCGCTTCGTGCCGAAACGCCGCCAAACATGCTTGTTGTTGGCTTCTCGATGAACAATATCCTGACATTGGATCCGGCGGCCATTACCGGCAAGGAGACGGTCCAGGTTCTCGCCAACATATACGACAACCTGGTTTCACTCGATCCTGTCAACAGGTCCGAGGTCACGCCTCAACTCGCGGAGAGCTGGGTCGTCAGCGATGACAAGTCGAAGATTACTTTCACCTTGCGAGACGGGGCTGCCTTTGCTTCGGGCAACCCTGTCACGTCCGAGGATGTCGTCTGGTCGTTGAAGCGGCTGATGTTACTGAACCTGGCACAGGCGTCGTTTTTGAAGACCCATGGATTCACTGCCGACAACGCCGAGGCAAGCTTCGCCGCTCCGGACGTCAAGACGGTGGTCATCACCCTTCCCAAGAAGGTTGACCCGGAACTTATCATCATGACCCTGGGCATCGTTGGTCCGGGATCGATTTATGACAGCAAGACTGTGCTGGAAAATGAAAAGGACGGGGACAAGGGTGCCGCCTGGCTGACGACGCATTCGGCGGGGTCGGGACCGTTCGTGCTTGGTGAATGGCGCTCGAACGAGCGCGTCGTTCTTGATCGCAACGACAAATATTGGGGCGATAAGCCGGCGATGCGCCGCATCATCATGCGTCATCTGGCAGAATCGCAGAGCCAGCGCCTGATGCTGGAGAAGGGCGATATCGACATTGCCTTCTCGATGTCGGCGGCCGATCTCAAGTCGCTGGAAGCCAACAAGGACGTGAAGATAGAAACAATCGGTGGCAGTGGCTTCTATTACCTTGCGGTGTCGATGAAGGATGAGAAGTTCAAGAACCCGAAGGTTCGCGAGGCGCTTCGCTATCTGATCGACTATCAGGGTCTCGACAAGACTGTCCTGCCTTATTTCGGCAAGCTACGCGATCGGCCGATCCCAAGCGGCATCTTCGGTGCATCGCCTGATGCCGGCTACAAGCTCGATGTCGAGAAGGCGAAGGCGCTGCTGGCCGAAGCAGGCTATCCGAACGGTTTTTCGACGACGCTTCGCGGTATTTCGGACGCGCCGTTCTTGAACCTCGCAACGGCTCTCCAGGCGACACTTGCGCAGGCGGGCATCAAGGCCGAAGTCATCACCGGGTCCGGCGATCAGATTTACGGCGCGATGCGCGAACGCAAATTCGAGTTGCTTGTCGGTCGCGGCGGCGGCGGACAGTTGCCGCATCCTGACTCCAATCTGCGCGCTATCGCCTACAACCCGAACAATTCGGATGAGGCAAAGCTGACAAACTTCCAGGGTTGGCGCACGTCGTTCTTCGACGAGAAACTGAACAGCATGATCGATGCTGCACAGGTTGAAGGCGACAAGACTGCTCAGGCTAAGCTCTACGGCGATATTCAGGGGTATTATGCCGACCTCGTGCCGGCGATCCAGCCTTTCTCCGAGGTGGTGGATACCGTGGGCGTGCGCGCCGATATCAAAGGGCTAGCGCTTAATCCGTCGTGGTCGACGCAATTGCGTACGGTCACCAAGGAACGCTAGGCCGCCAACACGTGCGACGGGTGTGTCCCGTCGCATATGCCATTTTGTGACTATGAAAGATCCAGCAATGAGCCATGATCGCATCTTTGCCGTCGCGCGGCAGGCCGGCACCATTATGGTGACCTTGCTCGGCCTCCTCATCCTGACCTTTTGCATCGGTCGTCTGATGCCGGTGGATCCGGTCAGAGCGATCGTCGGGGAGGAGGCGGATCGCGCCACCTACGAGTTGGTCGCAGAGCGGTTGGGGGTCAATCTGCCGCTTCATACACAGTTCATCCGTTACGTCGGGGACGTGGTGCGCGGCGACTTCGGAGTTTCTATCCGCACCGGACAGCCGGTCATCAGCGACATCGCTCATGTCATGCCGGCTACGATTGAACTTGCCACCTTCGCCATTCTTTGTGGGGCTGGTTTCGGGATACCACTCGGTATTTTCGCGGCGATCAATCGTAATCGGCCAGCCGATCACATCATCCGCTTCCTGACGCTAATCGGGCATTCAATGCCGATCTTCTGGACGGGCATGATCGGCCTCATTATTTTCTACGCGGTGCTTGGGCTCGTTGGCGGCGGCGGGCGGATTTCCGACTACTATATCGGCCTTGTGCCGGAGACGACCGGCTTCATGCTCATTGACGCGGCGATCGCTGGCGACTGGGAGGTCTTCGGCGATGCGCTCAACCATCTCATCCTGCCTGCCAGCATTCTCGGTTACTCGTCGATGGCTTACATCACCAGGATGACGCGAAGTTTCATGCTCGACCAGCTTGGGCAGGAGTATGTTACGACGGCGCGAGTGAAGGGATTGTCGAAGAGCCGGACGATCTGGCATCACGCCTTTGCCAATATCCGGGTTCAGCTCGTAACCATCGTTGCCTTAGCATATGGCAGCCTACTCGAAGGGGCGGTGCTGATTGAGACGGTCTTCTCCTGGCCGGGCTTTGGACAATACATCACCAACAACATGCTCATCGGCGATATGAACGCGGTCATGACCTGCGTGCTGCTGGTGGGCGTTATCTTCATCGCGCTGAACCTTCTTTCAGACGCACTCTACAAGATCTTTGATCCAAGGACGCGGTGACATGGCACCAGGACATCTTGAAATGAGCAATCTTGTTTTGACCGAGCGTCGTAACGGACCTGTCGTCATGGCGGCCAGGCGGTTCGCCGCAGTCATCGGCGAGCTGCTGGCGAACCCAACAGCTGCCTTCGGCGTCATCGTCGTCGCGATACTGCTGTTCACTGCGCTGCTTGCTCCCGTTCTCGCCAGCCATGACCCCAATGTCGTCGACCTCGGCAACGCTCTCGGCCGACCGAGCAGCCTTCATTGGTTCGGAACGGACGAACTGGGAAGGGACGTCTACAGCCGTCTCGTCTATGGAACCCGTATCAGCCTGACATTCATTTTCATCGTGTCTATCATCGTTGGCCCGGTCGGACTTCTGGTCGGAACGACAGCCGGATACTTCGGCGGCTGGTGCGATACGGTGATGATGCGCATTACCGATATCTTCCTGTCGTTCCCGAGTCTGATTTTGGCGCTTGCCTTTGTCGCGGCATTGGGAGCGGGCCTGGAGAACGCGATCATCGCCATAGCGCTTACTGCCTGGCCACCGATTGCCCGCCTTGCACGAGCCGAGACGCTGACCTTTCGCGGGGCGGACTATATCGCTGCCTCGCGCATGCAAGGAGCCTCGCCACTGCGCATCATCGTAAAGTCGATCATGCCCATGTGTCTGCCCTCGGTTCTCGTCCGCATTACCTTGAGCATGGCGACGGTGATCCTCACTGCTGCTGGCCTCGGCTTCCTCGGACTTGGCGCGCAGCCGCCCTTGCCCGAATGGGGTGCGATGATGGCGACGGGCCGGCGCTACATGCTGGACAACTGGTGGCTCGTTGCGTTTCCAGGCGGCGCGATCCTGCTCGTCAGTCTTGCTTTCAACCTGTTGGGCGACGGTCTTCGCGACGTGCTCGACCCGAAGCAGAAGTGAGGAACGTCACATGGCCAATCTCCTCGATGTCCGCGATCTGCATGTCAGTTATCGCGGCCGCAAAGGTGACAACCCGGTTGTCAAGGGAATCTCGTTTTCGCTCGGACAAGAGAGGCTGGGTATCGTTGGTGAATCCGGATCGGGAAAATCCACCATCGGTCGGGCGCTGCTGAAGCTTCTGCCGACAGCCAAAATTACAGCTGAGCGGATGCAATTCGGTGAAACCGATCTGCTGACCTGCCGCGAGAAAGAGATGTTGCAGGTCCGCGGACGCCGTATGTCGATGATCTTGCAGGACCCGAAATTCTCTCTCAATCCGGTCCACCGGGTCGGCGATCAGGTTGCGGAAGCCTATCGCATACACAGTGGCGCCTCACGCGGCGCGGCCAAGCAACGCACGCTGGAAATGCTGGAGGCGGTGCAGATTCGTGATCCTGAGCGGGTGTTCAGTCTTTATCCCCACGAGGTCTCGGGCGGAATGGGGCAGCGCATCATGATCGCGATGATGTTGATCCCGGAGCCTGAGCTGATCATCGCCGATGAGCCGACCTCGGCGCTCGATGTCACCGTACGCATGCAGGTGCTGAAGATCCTCAATGACCTGGTGATCAGCAAGGGCATTGGGCTGATCATGATCAGCCATGACCTCAACCTGGTCCGCAATTTCTGTGACCGCGTTCTGGTGATGCGGTCGGGCGAGTTCGTCGAGGAACGGCAGGCGCGCGACCTGAAGAACGCCGAACATCCCTACACACGCGGACTGCTGGCAGCGCAGCCTCACATCGGCGGTGACCGCCGCCCACTGCCTGTCTTGAGCCGCAGCCAGACCATCAAAGTCGCAACAGTTGAGGGTACACCATGAGCGCGATCGAGATTGAGGATCTATCCATTTCGCTCGGCGTTGGCGTGCACGCAAAGCGCATTCTAGGGGGCGTGAACTTCAGCGTCGAGAAGGGCGAGTCCTTCGGGCTTGTCGGAGAATCTGGCTCGGGCAAGTCGACGGTCCTGCGCTGTGTCGCCCGCCTGCTGAACGCGTGGGATGGCAGGATTGCGATCAACAACAAGGCCGTCCGCGATACGCCTCAGGACGAATACTGCCGTACCGTCCAGATGGTTTTCCAAGACCCCTACGGATCGCTTCACCCGCGCCAGTCGATCCAGACCGCGCTTCAGGAGCCCTTGCGTATTCAGCGTATGGATCGCCATCAAGAACGCATGGAACAGGCGCTGATCGAGGTCGGGCTCACTCCCGCCTTTCTCCAGCGCTATCCGCACGAGCTCTCCGGCGGGCAGCGCCAGCGCGTCGCCATCGCACGCGCACTCATCCTCGATCCTTCCGTCCTGCTTCTCGACGAGCCAACTTCGGCCCTCGATGTGTCGGTTCAGGCAGAAGTGCTGAACCTCCTCTCCGAGCTTAGAGCACGCAAGGGGCTGACCTATCTGCTCGTCTCGCATGATCTCGCGGTGATCGACCATATGTGCGACCGGCTGGCGGTCATGCAGCATGGACACATCGTCGAGATCCTGGACCGTGCGGTCCTTTCGACGGGGCGGGCGACCGATCCCTACGCAAGGGAGTTGATCCGAGCCAGTGTCGAGTACGACCAGGCAGTTTGAGCTGGCGCCAAGCGGCGCAATCGTGAGGTTGGCAGCGCCGGGCAATATGGATGAAGGCCGATGATCGATCGAGACAATCTTGCTTCCATCGCTCGACGGCATCGCGACGCGCCAGCATTTCCGTTGCGGTTTGGCGGCTCTTCGGTCGACTTCGTGACGTGGCGATCCTCGACATTGGCCCATGTCTTGCAGACGATCGACCCTGACGCATGCCATGTCGACCGGGTGGAAACGATTGCGCAATGGGATTGCTCGTCTTATGCCGGCAAACGGCTGAGCCTTCGATTTTCCAATGGCGAAGTGGCTGGGGCCCTTCTCCTTCTGCCACACCAACAGACACCTGCACCAGCCTTGTTGATGCTGCATGATCACGGTGCAACCTTCGATATCGGCAAGGAAAAGGTCATCCCTGCGCCATCAGATAGTCCAACGCAGCAAGCAGCGCGGGCGTGGGCCGATCGTTTCTATGGGGGGCGTTTTCCTGGAGAGGCGGCGGCGCGGCGTGGCTATGTCGTTCTCAGCGTCGATGCGCTCGGCTGGTCAAGCCGTTGCGGCAACGGCTACGAAGCGCAGCAGGCGCTTGCCGCTAACCTGATGCAGTTTGGTGTCTCGCTCGCCTCAGTCGTTGCCATGGAGGATATTGCAGCCGCCAAATTTCTCGGCGAGTTGCCAGAAGTTGATCGGAAGCGCGTGGCAAGTTTCGGATTTTCCTTTGGCGGGTACCGCGCCTGGCAGGTCGCAGCTCTTTCTGCCGACATTGCGGCCTTCTGTGCAATCGGCTGGATGGGCACCTTGGAGGGGCTCATGCAGACCGGCGGCAACCAGTTGCGCGGGCAATCTGCATTCTACATGCTGCATCCACAGATCGCGGGCAAGCTGGACTATCCCGACTTTGCCGGCCTTGCAGCGCCGAAGCCGGGCTACTTTCTGAGTGGGCGCGAGGACCGACATTTCCCTCCAGCTGTCGTTGAGGCTGCGTTTGGCCGTCTGCGTGAGCTCTGGTCGGCTGGGCATGGGATGCAAAATCTGAAAACGGCCATCTGGCAAGGCGGCCACGAGTTTCCCATCCCAGAGCAGGACGCTGCGCTCAACTGGCTCGATGCGGCTCTGAGGGGCTGACAAACGACGCTTCGCCAGCCCCTCTTGTTCATGCCACCAGGTTCGCCTCGATGAAGGCGAAGTTGATGTCTTCTCCAAGGCCCGGCTTGTCGGAAAGGTGGACATAGCCGTGTTCGTCCATGGGGTCGACAAGCGCGTTCAGATACTCGAAGCCGTCATCATACTCGAGGAAGGGATGCAAGAGGCCTCGCTCGTACCACTTGGCATTCTTGCTGCAGGCGGCGACGATCAGGTTCGGGGCGCCGTTGCCATGAATTTCGCAATACATGCCGAAGGACTCCGCAAGGTGCATCGACTTCATCGCAGGGCTGATGCCGCCGACATCGTGCACGCCTGTCCGCAGGATGTCGCAGGCATTCGAGGTGATCCATTCGGCGCGACTGAAGTGCTTTCCACCAGCACTCTCCGGGCCAAGAACGGGAATATCGAGATTGGCGGCAAGCCAGGCGTAGGAGGCCGAGCTTTGCTCGTCCATCGGCTCTTCGATCCAGTCGAAGCTCAGCTTCTCCAAGCCCTTGCCGAGTTCGAGCGCCTCGGTTCGGCTATACCAATGAAACGCATCGATCATCAGGTGGATATCGGGACCAACGGCCTCCCGCACGGCCGCACAGGCCTTCAGATCCATCTTCACATCAGGTGCCCATGACACCGGAGGCATCCAGGTATGCAGCTTGATACCCTTGTAGCCGCGCTTTACCAACTTTTCGGCGAAGCGCCCGTAGTCTTCCGGCGTCGCAAGGCCGCCCTCGAGCTCATCGCCACACATGATCGATCCATAGGCCCGCACCTTGTCGCGATAGCCGCCGATAAGCTTGTGGACGGGGACAGCGAGCTTGCGTCCGGCGAGATCCCACAGCGCGCAGTCCACGATAGCAAGGGTCCGGTCGGTCAGTTGCGCAGCACTGCCACGCTGCCAGTGGGCGAGTTCCTGCCAGAGTCTCTCGCGATCAAATGGATCCTGGCCGATCAGTACCTTTTTGATGAACTTGTCGAGGACATGCGGACGAACGATTTCGGGTGGGGAGAAGCAGTAGCCCTCGGTGCCATCGTCTGCGACGATCGTCAGCAGCGCAAGGTTGACCTTGTGAGCCGGCCCAGGATGGGCATGCCCTGCCGTGTCGGCGTGGCGATAGGTCGTGTGCGCAAAGACGCGCACGTTAATATCGACGATCTTCAAATTTTCTCCTCCAGGTTCTTTCTGTGTCCGGCCGGTGGTCCGAATACGCAAATGTCGAAGGTTCGCTCCACAGTCCTGTCGCGTCATCGCCTGGACTGTTTCGGTGCTGACGTGCACGGCGATCCCTTTGCCGAAGGCCTCCGGATGCTTACTTGTAATACGGCGTTACTAATGTCATAATATGTCTGACGCATGCTGGTCAATCGGATTTTTGCAATCTCTTGACAGGTGGACGTCGTTCGGGATGTCTAGATCGACAGAGGGCGGGGACAAATATGGGGCACAATGTGGTTCAGCAGACGGGGCCAGAGCAACGCAAAAGCGGTGAGACGTTAGTGGAGATGGTGGCGCGCCGCCTGCGCGACGCGATTACGTCAGGCGCCTTGAAGCCTGGCGATCGGTTGCCAACGGAAGGTGGTTTGACGCAGGAATACGAGGTCAGCCGCACGGTAATCCGAGAGGCGATCGCATCGCTACGCGCCGACGGACTGGTCGAAGCGCGCCACGGGGTCGGCGTCTTCGTCCTGACGCCTCCAGCCGGCGCCTATGACGGGTTCAAAAGCGCCGATCCCAATAAGATCTCCTCGTTGCTTGAAATGCTTGAGCTGCGGGCTGCGATCGAAATCGAGGCCGCCGGGCTTGCGGCCATACGGCGTTCGCCGGCCCAGGAAGAGGCCATTCTTGAGGCCTATGACGAGATCGAGCGACTGAAGCAGGATCAAAAGCCGACAGTCGAGGCAGATAGGGCGTTTCACCTGGCGATAGCTGATTCCACCAGCAATCCCCGTTTTCGTGAGTTTTTACAGTTGGTCGGCAAGCAGATCATTCCAAGGGGCGTCTTGGCCGAAGGTGATACCGAGAGATCCTCGCAGGAGTACCTGCAGCAGATCCAGGCCGAGCATTTGCGAATTGCCCGGGCGATATCGGACCAGGATGAGGCTGCGGCGCGAGAGGCGATGCGTCTCCACCTGAAGGGAAGCCAGCAGCGCTACCGGAATTTCATCAAGCGCGGCTGAGTGATCTCAATTATCGTATGATGAGTTATTGACAGTCATAATATCTCTGCTAGTTTCACTGCCATCGACTCTCGATCTGTCCGGAGGATATCCATGGCACTGGACCCCATTTCTTTGAAGGCTGCTCTTGGAGCTGGCCTTCTTTCTTTCCCTGTCACCCCTTTTAACGACGACGATCGGTTTAATCGGGCCGTCTACGAAGACCATGTCGGCTGGCTTTCCGGTTTCGGCGCGAGTGTTTTGTTTGCCGCCGGTGGTACCGGCGAATTCTTCTCGCTGACCCCCGACGAGCTGCCGGAGGTGGTGCGTGCTGCCAAGGCATCAGCGGGCGCAACGCCGATCGTGTCGGGATGCGGATACGGCACGAAGATGGCCGTCCGGATTGCCAGATTGGCCGAAGAGGCGGGGGCCGACGGCATTCTGCTGCTGCCGCAATATCTTATCGATGCCAGCCAGGACGGCCTGTTTGCACACGTGAAGGCGGTTTGTGGCGCGGTCGACATCGGCGTTATGGTCTATAATCGCGACAACGCCATCCTGTCGGCCGATACCCTTGCACGGCTCTGCGAGGTTTGCCCCAATCTGGTCGGCTTCAAGGATGGCTCGGGCGAAATCGGGCTGGTACGACAGATCACAGCAACCATCGGCGACCGGCTCACTTATCTCGGCGGCATGCCGACTGCCGAGCTCTTTGCGGACGCATATCTCGGTGCGGGTGTGACGACCTATTCGTCGGCGGTTTTCAACTTTGTGCCGGCTCTGGCGCAGGAATTCTACACGGCTCTAAGGGCCGGGAAGACCGAAACTACCAATCGCATCCTGCGTGACTTCTTCTTCCCGTTCATGGAGATACGCAACCGCCGCAAGGGCTACGCGGTATCCGCCGTCAAGGCAGGTGTGCGCCTGCAGGGCTTTGATAGCGGTCCAGTACGCGCGCCCCTGACAGACCTTACAGCGGACGAGGTATCAATGCTCGAGAAGCTGGTAGCTCCCCACCGCAGATGACAAGCGGCACCGTCAGTATGTCGCTGACGAACTGAGAAAACACAGACGGAAGGACGGCTTTGATGAGCCACACTGATTTCACCAACCGCTATGCGATCGATCCGAAGACGGCGGCACGGTTCAGTACGGAAGAGCTGCGCGAGAATTTCCTGCTGCCGCCGCTCTTCGTGGCGGAGCGCATCCAGCTTCACTACACCAATTACGACCGGATGATCGTCGGCGGTGCAATGCCGACTTCCGCGCCGCTTTCACTGGAGACGATCAAGCCCGCCGGGACCGACACGCTTCTGGCCCGGCGCGAGCTGATCGCTGTCAATATTGGTGGTGCCGGCATCGTCAGCGTCGATGGCGAAGAATTTCAGGCCGGTACCCGCGACATGGTCTATGCCGGCATGGGTGCTTTGGTGACATTCCGGTCCGTATCGGCCGAACAGCCGGCAAAATTCTACCTGCTCAGCGCCCCCGCGCATGTTCGTCACCCTGCGAAGCATATCGGTATTTCAGATGCCAAGCGTCTCGATCTCGGGGCACAGGCAACCAGCAACGAGCGCTCGATCTTCCAGTTCATCCATCCGGACGGTGTCAGAACGTGCCAACTCGTCGTCGGCATGACGACGCTTGCGGCCGGCTCTGTCTGGAACACCATGCCCTGCCACGTGCATGACCGGCGGATGGAGGCCTATCTCTATTTCGATCTGCCGGAAAAGGCCCGCGTCGTGCATCTGATGGGCGAGCCGAACGAAACGCGCCACCTGATCGTCAAGAACGAGGAGGCGATCCTGTCGCCGGGTTGGTCGATCCATTCCGGTGTCGGTACATCAAGCTACACATTCATCTGGGCCATGGCCGGCGACAATGTCGACTATACCGACGTCGACCTTGTCGCCATCGAAGATCTTCGGTGAGGAGGGGGACTATGGCAGTGAGTGATCTTTTCGTGCCGGCCAAGGATGCCGAGTGGGCCAGTCCGGAACCGGGCGTGACCCGTCGCATCATGGCCTACCTGCCTGAGATGATGATGGTCGAGGTCGTTTTCGAGAAGGACGCCGTCGGTGCGCTTCATTCCCATCCCCACATCCAGGCAAGCTATGTGGCTGAGGGCAGTTTCGAGGTGACGATCGACGGCAGGACGGAAACCCTGCACCAGGGAGGCAGCTTCATCGTTCCCCCCGATCTGGTGCATGGGGTCAAGGCTCTCGAGAAGGGCCGCCTGATCGATACGTTTACGCCACATCGCGCCGAATTCCTCAAGTGAGGCCCGCCATGACCATGTTCGATCTTTCCGGGCAGGTGGCGGTCGTCACCGGTGCCAATACCGGCCTTGGTCAGGCAATCGCCGTCGCGCTGGCTGCGGCTGGCGCCACGATCGTTGCCGTCGGCCGCTCATCGATGGACGAAACCGAGGCTGCGGTTCGCAAGATCGGTGCCGGTTTTCACGCCATCAAGGCCGATCTTGGATCGATCGAACCGACAAAGGCAATCGTCGACGAAACGGTAGCGACCTTTGGCAAGCTCGACATCCTCGTCAACAATGCCGGCATCATCCGCCGCGCCGACGCCATCGACTTCACGGAGGCCGATTGGGATGCGGTCATGGACATCAACCTGAAGAGCGTCTTCTTTCTGTCGCAGGCTGCCGCCCGGCATATGCTCGAACGAGGCGGCGGCAAGATCATCAATATCGCCTCGCTATTGTCCTTCCAGGGCGGCATCCGCATTCC
>NZ_LNCD01000035.1 GCF_001542405.1 Rhizobium altiplani | reverse complement strand
AAAAGTTGAGAAAACCGTAAGACCGTATGTCCGTCTTCGTGCCTGAGGTGGCTCGCCCTACACTGGTCTTCCGAGGGTTGCTCGGATAGGCCGAGCCGATCCTCATCACAGGAGGACGAGCCGTGGCAGATTATAAAGAAGCTTTTATAGGAATCGATGTCGCCAAATTAAAGAATGCGATTGCTATCGCTGAATCCGGCCGGGAGGGAGAGGTCCGCTTTTGGGGTGAGGTTGACGCCTCTGATACCAGCATGCGCCGCATCATCCAGCGGATAGCAGCAAAGTTTGACCGAGTTCATTTCTGCTACGAGGCGGGTCCGACCGGATACGGGCTGCATCGGCTTATCCGATCGCTTGGCCATGAATGTGTGGTGGTCGCTCCATCATTGATCCCCAGGAGGCCGGGCGACAGAGTAAAGACGAACCGTCGAGATGCACTCGCGCTCGCCCGGCTATTGAGGGCCGGCGAGCTCACGGCAGTGTGGGTTCCTGATGAGGGCCATGAGGCGATGCGCGACCTCGTTCGCGCTCGAGCTGCTGCTGTCGAGACATTGCGGGTTCACCGACAACAGATCAGTGCCTTTATGCTCAAACACAGTCGCATCTATCCACGCAAGAAGGGCTGGACGATGCGCTACCTGCGCTGGCTGCAGGAGCAACAGTTCGATCATCCGGCGCATCAGATTGCGTTGCAGGAAATGGTCGAGGCGGTGCGCGTCTCGAAAGAGCGCGTCGAACGACTGGAGAAGGTGATCGAGGAGTTCGTCCCAACCTGGTCGCTGGCGCCGGTCATTCGAGCGCTGCAGACCCTGCGAGGGGTCGATCTGATCGTCGCCGTGACATTCGCCACGGAGGTCGGCGACGTAAGCCGATTTGAGAGCCCTCGCCAACTGATGGGCTATCTCGGCCTGGTCCCTGGTGAGCGATCAACGGGTGAGACGGTCAGACGGGGTGGGATCACCAAGGCCGGCAACGGTCGGGTTCGGCACATGCTGGTCGAGAGCGCCTGGACTTATCGGCATCCGCCGAAGGTCGGCACGAGAAAGCTCTACCTCATGGAGCAAGCCCCATCGAAAGTTCGAGAAATTGCATGGAAGGCTCAGAGCCGGCTGACATCTCGATATCGAATGCTCGCCACTCGGGGAAAGCGAACGACAGTGGTTTGCACCGCCATTGCCCGCGAGCTGACCGGCTTCATGTGGGCTGTTGCAAGGGAGGCGCAGGCGATCAAATCATAAGTCGCCGAAGCGAACTTGCACCTCGCGCATGGGCGGAGGCGGGACAACGGCAGGGGAACACCCGTCAGACGCTTTGTGGCCGGCAATTGACCGACGCCCGTAGTAAGATCGGAACAGCCCCGGACGCACAATCGGGAATGCGGTAGCCAACCCGCGCATCAGAGTTTGATCACCGACGTCCTTCAGTTCCGCCTCCACCCATACGCGATCATCATCATGAACAGCGTTCGGTTGGGCGGTCGGTTTCTCGCGCCCAAAGCATTGACAACGGACATCAGAGCGGTGTCTTGACCCCACCTTCCGGATCAGCGCGTGATTGTTGATGTTGTCGTCGAACGAGGCTTCGACATATGACGATTACAGGGTTTACGCATGGCACCAGTGCAGATGTGCCGTTGCAACGGATTGAAGTTTTCACTGGAACAGGGCGTCGCCGCGACTGGAGCGACGAAGAGAAGGACCGCATTGTCGCCGAGAGTTATAGCGGCGAGATGTCGGTCAGTGCTGTTGCGCGTCGGCATGGGTTGTCGCCCGGACAATTGTTTACCTGGCGCCGGCAGGTGCGAAGTCAGGCGAAGCAAGAAGCACTGCCTATGTTTGTGCCAGCGGTAATTGATCGTCCGGCAGAGCTACCCCCAACGCTGAGAAAGACGACAACGAGAAGCTCTCGTCCAATAGCGGCAATCGAGCTGGAAGTCGGTGGCGCGATCGTCAGGATCGCATCGGGTACGGACCGCGCAACCATTGCCGCCGTTATCCATGCCTTGAAGGCTCAGCCGTGATCGGTCCGTCCGGTGCGGTAAAGGTGATGATCGCCACCAAACCCGTCGACTTCCGTAATTATGCGGCGACCATGATTATGCGAAGTTGTCATTGCCGGTCTATGGATTATGGCGTCTTCACAGATGCTTAGATAGATCGAGCACGCGCAATCGCTCCACATAACTATGCTCCCTCACGATGAGGTTCACGTTGTGAGGAGAGCACAGATGGATGCCAATAATCGTAATCACAGGTTCCTCGATCCAGGATCGTTGTCGTCATGGATCGAACGGTTCGCGGCCGAGCTTGCCGCTCAGAGATATACGCCGCTGACCATTGAGGGCTACACGTCCTCAGCTCGTCATTTCGCGGCTTGGCTTGGTAGCGCCGGTATCTCGATCGACGTCATTGATGACGATGTCGTTCGTCGCTTTGCCGAACATCGGTGTCGATGTCCTGGTGGGCGGCAGTGGCTGCGTATCTCACCAAAATATTCGCGCCGCGCCGGGAGGTTCGTTGTTTTCCTGCAAAAAGCCGGTATCGCACGTCCACCCTTGAAGGTCACGTCGCCATATCCCCTGCTTGTCGACTATCAGAGCTGGTTGCGCGTCCACCGGGGACTGTCGGAACGCACGATCGTCCGTCACCTTCGCGACCTGCATAAGCTGTTACCGGAGCTCGGTACGGCGACTCTCGACTATGATGCCGCCCGGGTCCGTAACGTTGTCCGCGAGTGGCGCGAGCGAACCGGCCCGGCCAACCTGAGGACCATAACGAGCGCCTTGCGCAGCTATCTTCGCTTCCTCGCGGGTGTCGGCTTGTGCCGCCCCAACCTCGATCACGCCATTCCGCCGGTCCTGCAATGGCGCCTTTCGTCGTTACCGCGGTATCTTGCAGCCGCCGATGTCGAGCGCGTCATTGCATCCTGTGATCAACTTACCAGAGGGCGTTTGCGGGACCGTGCAATCCTGCTCCTACTGGCTCGCCTGGGGCTGCGGGCCGGGGATGTGGCCGGACTCAGGCTCAGCGATATCGAATGGACGTCTGGTATGCTGCGCTTGAGTGGCAAAGCGCGCCGTCAAGTTCGGCTGCCGTTGCCGCAGGACGTCGGTGATGCACTTCTCGCGTACATCGAGCAGGAACGGCCGCGCGTGCATCAAGAGGCAGTCTTTCTCACAATGATTGCACCCTACCAGTCATTTGCACAGTCCAGCCATATCTCTACGATCGTAGCACTGGCGCTAAAGCGTGCGGGCATTTCCGATCCCCCATCGACCGGAGCGTGCCTGCTGCGCCACTCTGCGGCAACCACCATGCTACGCTCGGGGGCCACACTCGAAGCTGTTGGCACGGTGCTACGTCACCGCTCGCTCGATATGACCGCACATTACGCCAAGGTCGATGTAGCGATGCTGGAGCAGATTGCTCAGCCCTGGCCGGGAGAGCTGCCATGCTGAGTCAGCTCCTCGCCGATCATGCGGCGCTGCACCAAGCCCTGGGATTCAAGTTTCGGACCCCGGGCATTCTTCTGCGCAATTTCGTCTCCTTTGCCGAGCATCGCGGTGAGCATGTCATAACGACGGCAACCGTGCACGAGTGGGCGCTACAGGCGCCTTCACCCGAACAACGTCGGAACCGCCTATTGGCGGTACGTCGCTTCGCGCTCTCGCTGCATGCCGAAGATCCCCGCCATGAAGTTCCCTCCGCTGATCTTTTTGGCCGCGCCAGTCGCAAGCGCCGCACGCCCTATATCTATAGTCCCGGGGAGATCCGACGGCTGATCGACGCCGCTCAGCGACTTGGCCCCGACGGTTCAATCCGATCGCTCACCTACGCCACGATGTTCGGGCTGATTGCCGCGACCGGCATGCGTGCTTCGGAGGCGATCGCCATTCGATTGCCGGACGTGACCAACGACGGGCTGATCATTGCCCAGACCAAGTTCAAGAAGAGCCGGTTGGTGCCGCTCCACCCGACGACCCGACGCGCCTTGGACCGATATCTCGCAACCCGCCTGAAGGCAGCAAGTCAGAGCGACGCGCTTTTCATTTCGCATCAGGGAACGCCGCTCGCTTATCCGACAGTAATTACGGTCTTCCTGCAGATCAGTCGATCGATCGGCTTGCGAGGCGCTCCAGGATCGCGAGGGCCGCGGATCCACGATCTTCGCCACACGTTCGCCGTTCGCTCTCTCGAACGCTGTGCGCACGATTCCCAGGCGGTGGCGCGGCATATCACCGCCCTCAGCACCTATTTGGGGCACGCCCATGTGACCGATACTTACTGGTATCTTCAGGCAACGCACGAGTTGATGGCGCATATGTCTGCAGCCGGCGAGACATTGCATCGAGGAGTGACGGCATGACCCAGCTTGCCCAGCACCTCACCGCGTTCCTGCGCGAACATCTTCCCCGGGAACGACGCGCAAGCGTTCACACTTGCGATGCCTATGCCTATAGCTTCCAGCTGCTGGTGACGTTCGCCGCGCGACGGTTGAGCAAGCGACCTTGTCTGCTGCAGATCGAAGATATCGACGTACCGATGATCCTCGCCTTTCTCGAACACATCGAAGAGACGCGTGGCAACAAGGCCCGTTCGCGCAACGCCAGGCTGGCTGCCGTGAAGTCCTTCTTCCGCTATCTCGAGCATCGCGTACCCGCAGTGCTGGATCAGGCCCTTCGGGTTCACGCCATTCCGATGAAGAAGATTGACGAGGCCCTCGTGGCTTCGCTTTCGCGTACCGAAGTGCAAGCGCTGCTCAATGCACCGGATCGGCGGACATTATCAGGCATTCGCGATCGAGCCATGCTGCATCTGGCTTTCGCCGGCGGGCTGCGCG
>NZ_LNCD01000034.1 GCF_001542405.1 Rhizobium altiplani | reverse complement strand
CTGGCCGCAACGGCGTTGCCGTCCTCCACTGGCGTTTCGGCCCTTCGGGTGCCGGCCAGCGCTTGAAGCCCGGCTTTTGGACCGCCGTAGCAGGTCGCGATGGTCGCGACCCCAAGCGGAGGTTCCAACATGACAAGGCAGCAAACCAGCCAACGATCCGACATCCACGGCCGCATCACCGACACAATCATTGCCGCTCTCGAACAGGGTGTCCGTCCCTGGACCCAACCCTGGCATAGCGCTTATCCGTCCGATCCGGTCTCACGACCGCTGCGCTTCAATGGCGCACCCTATTCCGGGATCAACGTCATCCTCCTCTGGTCGGAGGCAATCACCCGCGGCTTCGCATCCTCGACCTGGATGACATTCCGCCAGGCGCTCGAACTTGGCGGCGCGGTTCGCAAGGGCGAGAGCGGAACGACCGTCGTCTTTGCCAGCTCGATCATCCGCACCGAAACGGCTGATGGCGGCGATGACGTCGAACGCTCCATCCCCTTCATGAAAGCCTACACCGTCTTCAATGCCGATCAAATCGATGGCCTCGATGCCCGGGTCCAACCAACAGCAAGCCTCTCGGACCCATTCGACCGCATCGGTGAGGCCGGTCGCTTCTTTGCCAACACCGGCGCCATGATCCGTCATGGCGGCACATCGGCCTATTATGCCGCAGCCCACGACTATATACAGATGCCGCACTGCGACGCCTTCCGGGACGACGCTTCATACGTTGCCATCCTCAGTCACGAGATGACGCACTGGACTTCAGCCAAGGGACGGCTCGATCGCGATCTCAGCCGCTATGGGAAGGATCGCAGTGAGCGCGCCCGGGAAGAACTGATTGCCGAACTCGGCAGCGCATTCCTGTGCGCCGATCTCGGGATCGTTCCGGAACTTGAACCGCGTCCCGATCATGCAAGCTACATCGACAGCTGGCTGACGGTGCTCAGCGGCGACAGGCGCGCGATCTTCCAGGCCGCCTCACAGGCGCAGCGTGCCGTCGATTACCTGCATCACCTGCAGCCACGCATCGCAGGCGAGGGGGCGGCGTGAGCCGCCCTTTCACGCCTGACGATGCTGCCGCATGGAAAACAGGACCCCGCCCAACCCGAGCGGGGGTCTTCCCATTTACGTGTTCAGTGCATCCTTTGGGCAACTCGCGGGCGATGACCGCTGCTCGCCGCTGGCCAAGATACTGACGTCTCGGACTTGGTGTGTAACGAAGGAATGGCGCGCTGAAGAGCACCCGGCAATTTAAGTTTGAGGCTCTTCGAACAGTCCTGCAAATTCCGGATCCGCGTAGTATCTGAGCTTTCCGGCAGCGATCGGCCGCTGTCCGGCGATGAACAGGATCTCGACACTGGCGGGTAGGTTGCGGACTTCGTCGGGTGTCAGAAGCGGGCGGGCGACATGCTGCTCGGCCAACGAGAGACCGGTCTTTTCGGAATCGAGTGCGCGCGCAATCGTATTGAACACGACAGTCTCCTCGCCGAGCAGGTCGGAGACCAGCCGGGCACTGTCATGATCATTGACCCCGAAGACCTGCAACACGCCGGCATTCGACAAGAACGTGCCGGCCCGCTGGCCATAGGTGGCGCGTAGCTGATGAATGTCCTGGACGATCGGCCAGAGCTGCACGCCATACCCTGCCATCAGCCCCATGGCCCGTTCGATCGGGGCCAGATGGCCAAGGGCTGCAAACTCATCGAGAAGATACAGGACGGGTGGTGCCGACGAACGTGACGCCGATGAAACTGACGCCGATGAGTGTGACGAAGGTGGCGTGCGCGCCATCTCGATCAGGCTCTGGGAGATCAACAGGCGCAGCCAGCGCGAATAGGCCGCAAGCCTGTCTGGCGGCAACACCAGAAAGACGGTCGCCTTTTCGGCCTTCAGATCGCCAAACCGGAAATCCGATCGCGACAGCACGTTGGTCATGCGCGGGCTGTCGAGGAAATGCGTGTGCCGCTGTGCGGCCGAAAGCACGCCGCTTGCCTCGCGATCGGACTTGCCAAGATGCCGGTTGGCCGCACGCGCGATCAGTCCATTGACCGCATCACTGTCCTGCATCTCGTCGAGCAGGATGCGGAACGCTTCTGGTGCCAGCGTCAGCATGTGCCTCAGCATCGTCAGTGTGCGCCTGTCATCGGGCTGGGTTGCAACGACATGGAGAAGCAGTCCCGCAATCAGGGCCTTGGCTTCCTCGTTCCAGTGAGCATCACCCGCAAGGCCTGGTTCGTCGAACACGAGCGCATCGGCAAGCGTGGCCGCGTCCTCGGCGACATCGATACTGTCAGCGTCAAAGCCGCTGAGAGGATTGAAGTCGGCAGATGGCTTGCCGGTAATGCCGAATGGATCGAGGATATGAACCGGTCCAAAGCGGAGCCGTGCGTCGCCCGCTACCCTTGCATTCTCGCCTTTTGGATCGACGCAGATGATCGAACGATCTGCCGTCAACAGGTTCGGGATGATCGTCCCGACACCTTTGCCACTGCGCGTCGGCGCCATCGTGATGAGATGCGCCGGTCCGTCATAGCGAAGAAGCCGGCCCGAGCCAGGCGCGCGACCGATCAGCAGACCGTCAGGTGATCGCGTCAGCGGTTTGATTTCCTTTTTGCTGGCCAGGCGCGCCGAGCCATGCGTGTCGTCACTTGCCATTCCAAAATGCGTGATCAGGGGGGCGGACAGCATCCGCAGGAGCAACGCCAGTGCAAACAGGAAAAACACGCAGTTGCCGACAAGGACGAGGATGCCTCCTTCGCTGCTGCCGGGAAGGCGCCGGGTCAGATAGTCGATCCCGATTGAGACAATCAGGATGATCGAAACATAGCTCATCGCATGCATGGCGAACGACTTTGCGTAGCGGAACGGAAACGTGATCATTGCGACGATCGCCCATAATGGGTCGCGCGCGGCCATGCGGATCATGTTTTCCACAGCACGTTTGACGAGAGCAGACTGGGTCATTGACCCACCTCACTGTCAACGGTCTCAGTGCCCGACGTTGGCGCCTGCACCGTGAGCAGGTCGTCAAACAGTTGCCGGTCGGCGTCCCGGACCAGGAACTTCGGCAGTTCGGATCTGAGCCACGTGGCAAGCCCTTCCGATATCTGCACATCACGGTTGGTCAGCCGATGCAGGATGAGGGCGCCGATCAGCACCTTGCGCCTGGTGTCGATGCTGCGCTCCTGCTTGCTGAGGCGGATCTGCAATGTCTTTCGCCGCGCTTCCAGCTGCGCCAGCCGTTCGCCGATCGATTTGCGTGCCACGTTGCTGTCTCCCCTTTGAACTGTTGCTGAAGCGCATGTCCGGCCAGGTGTCGTCCGCGATGAATGCGCGGCCATGAGGCTCATCGAACCCTTGCAATCCGGCAACTCGCAAATCTGCGGGTAGATGCATGCAGCAGGCAGCGAAGACACTGGTCGCGGGCATCGCCTGCATGCTCCCACCAGGGCCGGAGGAGGCAAGCCGACGAGGGCACAAGGGCGCACTTACGAGTTGCGGGGCAACTCAGTGCGCGGGCCGGCAGACCCCGCGGGAAGAGGAGGACTATGGCGATCTATCATCTCAGCATGAAGGCGATCGCTCGCAGTGGCGGGCGCAGTGCTGTCGCCTCCGCCGCCTATCGTGCTGCGGCGAGGCTCACCAATGAGCGCGACGGGATGATCCATGACTTCACCAACAAAAAGGGAGTGGAGCATGCCGAGATCGTATTGCCCGCTGAAGTGTCGGCTGATTGGGCAATGAAGCGATCGGTCTTGTGGAACGCCGCCGAGCGTGCGGAGAAGCGAAGCGACGCGCGTATCGCCCGGGAATTCGAGATCGCGCTGCCGCACGAGCTCAATCCAGATCAGCGCTTGGCTTTGACCCGTGCGCTTGCCCAGCATCTCGCCAATCGCTATGGCGCGGCCGTCGACTTCGCAATCCATCAGCCCGACGTCAAAAGCGATCTGCGCAACTGCCACGCGCATCTGATGATGACGACCCGAGAGGTGAAAGAGTGTGGCCTTGGCGATAAGACGCTGCTTGAGCGAGAGAACCGATGGCTTCTCGCCAACCATATGCTCCCATCGCAGTTGCAGCTGCAGGAGCTCCGGCAAGCCTGGGAGCACCTCGCCAATCGGCATCTTGCGAAAGCAAGCGTCGATGTTCGCATTGACCACCGCTCCCACCTGGAGGCTGGGCTGACGATCGAGCCGACCGAACATGTCGGTGTTCACGCGACCCAGATAGGTCGCCAAGGTGGGCAAGTCTCGCGTGCCCGCATCGCTCCGCAATCGGCCGATCGAAATGCAGAGACCATTCGCCGGCGTCCCGAAGAGATTTTGAAGCTCATCACCAACGAGAAGAGTGTCTTCAACCGTTACGACATTGCCCGGGCCCTGCACCGCTACATCAATGATGATCCGCAGACATTCCAGAATGCCTTTGCATCAGTCATGTCGTCCAAGGCACTGGTCGAACTGAAACCTGAAACAGCTGATCGCGGCGGCAGCGGAGAGGCACGCTATTCGACGATGGAGATGGTTGCGGTCGAGGGTGCGATGGCAACCTCGGTGGTGGCAATGAAAGGACGTCAAAAGCACTGGGTCTCGAAGCGGCACGTTGAAAAAGCGATTTTCGATCAGGACCGGCTGATCAAGGCGAGCGGTGCTTCGTCGGGGCAGGGCCTGTCGGGCGAACAGCGTCGTGCGATCGAACATGTCACCGCGCCTGGTCAGATCGCGGTGGTGCTCGGCATGGCAGGTGCTGGCAAGAGCACGATGCTGGCAGCCGCTCGGCAGGCCTGGGAGGCTCAGGGCTATCGTGTTCACGGGGCAGCGCTCGCCGGCAAGGCGGCGGAAGGGTTGGAGGAATCGTCAGGCATAGTGAGCCGTACTCTTGCGTCCTGGGAATACAGTTGGCAGGCCGGTCGCAGTCGCCCCAAATCGAGGGATGTGTTCGTCATCGACGAAGCCGGAATGATTGGAAGCCGGCAGCTTGCGCGCTTCGTCGAGGAGATCAGAGAGGCTGGAGCAAAACTCGTCCTTGTCGGAGACCATGAACAGCTCCAGGCGATTGGAGCAGGAGCGCCGTTTCGAGCAATCGCAAACGTGGTCGGACATGCGCAGCTTTCTGAAGTTCGCAGGCAAAGATCGGATTGGCAAAAGCGGGCCTCAATCGACTTTGCCTCTCACCGGACCACTGCTGGGCTGTCAGCCTACAACGCACACGGAAATCTCCATCTGAAGGCAAGCCGCGAGGATGCTTTGAAGGCGATCATTGCGGATTATGTTGCTGACCGATCGGCAAACCCTGATGGTACACGCATTGCGATGGCGCACAGTCGCAAGGACGTGGCTTCAATCAATGCTGGAATACGGGCAGCATTACAGGAGTGTGGTGGCCTTGCGAAAGGCGCTAAAGGATCGGACGTCCAGGGTCATGAACTCACTTACCGCACGAACAACGGGATACGCGCCTTCGCCCGGGGCGATCGGATCGTTTTCCTGGAAAACGATCGCGACCTCGGCGTCAAGAACGGCATCTTGGGTGAAGTGATGTCTGTCGCGCCGGATGCAATACAAGTCCGGCTTGATGGAAGCGCACAGGCGGCAAAAGGCCAACGCTGTGTGACCATGCCGGTCAATAGCTATCGGGCGTTTGATCACGGCTACGCGACAACAATCCACAAGACCCAAGGGTCGACGGTGGATTGCAGTTTCGTTCTGGCATCGAGGACCATGGACCGACATCTGGCCTACGTCGCAATGACCCGTCATCGTGAGAAGGCACAGCTTTATGCGGGGTTGGACGAGTTCAAGACGGTGCGGTCCTTGAGTGAGACACTCAGCAGGTCAGGGGCCAAGGAGACCACGCTCGACTATGCCCCATCGGTTGCCGGCCGACACGGCATAGGTGATCACCATGGCAAGGGCGGTGAGGCCGAGAAGGAGGAGCGGTCCGTTCCGGCAGGAAACACTGTCGCGCCCACGCACCAAACGCCGTCGCTGAGTGGTCATAATGTGTGTGAAGGCATCGGTCCTGAGAGGCTTGACCACGGTCATGATCGTCCGGTGCTAGTCCCGGCAATCGCCAAGTATGAGAACAGCGTGGATGACGTAGCACGCTTGAAAGCGATGCCGGTATTTGAACGCGATTGGGAATCCGCGAAGTTGCTTGCCCGACGGATATACTCCGACGCACATGCCGCCATTGACGGGTTGCGGGGCCGCATTGTCGAAGGAAACGCAGACCCTGCTGAACTCGGGAAACAGCTTCGCTCCACACCGGAGACAGTCGGCACTCTCGTGGGAAGGACAGGAACATTCGGAGAGAACACTGAGCGCCGACAGGCACTTGGCCTCGTCAACGCGCTTGCGTTTCGTGTCGAACAGTCCGGAAAGACTTGGCAACGCCGTTTTGAGGCGGAATGCAATTCCGAGCAATGGAGGCGAGAAAAGGAGGATGTGATCGACGTGCCTGGTCTCAGCAACCATGCCGAAGCGCTGCTACGGAAGCTCGATGATCTGCCTTACGCGGAAAAGGGGGCGTTCGTTGCACAGCTAAAGGCGACGATCGAGGGCTCCAAGGCGCTCGACGAAGCAAGGGAGACGGCGAGTGCGGTCGAAAAACGCTTCGGCCGCGCCAATCCGTCTGATCTCGCCGGGCAGCTGAGGAGGGCTGGGCTTGATCAGACTGGCGATATCGAGCGCATCCGCGACGTCGTGCGCCTCGCCGATCGTAGCCATCGGGCCGAACTCACTCGGCAGAGTGAGATGAAGCGCTCGCTTTCACGGAGGAAGGGGTTGCGATTGGGGATGTAGCGTCGACAATGCCGAACGCATGGCTGTCATCAGGTGGTCATGGCGGAAGGCAAAAACTCGACTTGTGCGCCGTTCAGCAATGTGCAGATTTCATGTGGGTGGGAGACGGAATCGCGTGTCGGAGAAGGTATTCGTAAGTGCGCAGGAAGTCGCTGACAGAGCGGGGGTTTCACGATCCGCTGTGTCGCGGACGTTTACGCCGGGTGCCAGCGTCTCACCCGAGACCCGGCGACGGGTGCTCGAGGCAGCCGAAACGCTCGGCTACCACGTAAATGCTCTTGCCCGCGGTCTCATGCGCAATGAAAGCGGCATTGTTTGCCTCATCGTGTCCGACGTGGCGACACCCAATCGTTCTGCTTTGCTACGCGAACTGACAATGTTGCTGCAGAATGCCGGCAAGGTGGCGATGTTGATCAACACGGACCGCTCGGACGGCAGCGTGGACCAGGCCCTTCGCCAAGCGATCCGCTATCGCGCAGATGCTTCGATCATCCTGTCCGGAATGCCGGACAAATCCATCGCACAACTCTGTCTGCGAAGCGGACAGCGGCTTGTCCTCATCAATCGCGATGACGAACAGCCAGGTCCCTTGCGGATCAATCTTGATGATCGCGAGGCGGCTGGGCAGGTGGTGACAGCCTTCGTCAGAGCTGGATGCCGGAAGCTGGCTTTTGCCAACTCGGAAGCCGGAACACCAAGCTTGATGGCTCGTGAGCGGGGATTCGTCGCGGCGGCGAATGCGCTCGGAATGGCGGTTTCTGTCGAACGTCATGGGTGGACGGGTTACGACGCGGGAAAAGTCCTCGCACAGCGAATGTTGACGCGCCCGCAACGCCCGGATGCCGTCTTCTGCGCGACCGACCTCCTCGCATGCGGGTTCATGGACGCCGCCCGCCACCAGTTTTCGATATCGGTGCCAGACCAGCTGTGCATTGCAGGCTTTGACAATATCGAGCAGGCCTCATGGTCCTCGTATGACCTGACGACCTTCGCCCAGCCGGTTTCAGCGATGGCTTCCAAGGCGATCGACTGGCTCTCGCATTCGCAGCCGGACAATGATGGCGCCGTCCACGAGCAGTCGATCAGACTTCATGCCGAACTGGTTTGGCGCGGCTCGATTCGGGGCGGCTAAGTCGATCTGCCCGGCCGCGTTATTTCCATTCCCAGAACAGAGCAGATGCAAAAGGCCTGCGCAGCACCAAACTGTCCGTTCGAGCCGTCTGCTCGTAGGATGTGGCTTCCGCCTCCCCATTTAAACCGACAAAGTGCATCCGGGTGGACGCCGTCTTTGGTTGTCCCTTCCGACGGTAGTCAAAATGTACCGCACAGGTCGGGTACTGCCAATTATCGGTTAGAAGCTCGGCGAACTGTTTGGCATCCTGCTCGCGCCCCTGTCCGGTGAAGGCCAGAAACTGGCCAAGATTGAAGAACCCGCTGAACAGCGCATAGGCGCTTTCCTGCTGCATCCGGACAGCTTGCCCCGTCGTAAAGTCCCGTCGATAGGAGAGGCCTTCCGTTTGCCCCTTCGCTTTTTTTGCGGAGTAGCTGACAAGGTTCTTTTGGGCCAGCAGTTCCATCGTCAACGCGTAGCTCTGATAGCTCTCCGCGTTGGTGTGCAGGTCATCGATCCTGGCTTTCAGGTCAACGATGTAGTCTCGATACAATGCGGCGGCCATCTCAACTGCTCCGGTGACGGTGGAGCGCGCTTGCTATCAGATTGTGCGGCGTGGCCAAACCGATATCGCGCCTCCCAAGCCGTTCCTGCGGAAAAATCGTATCAGATGTGCAGCGCGTGCCCCAACGCCTTCAGTGCTGCTTCCTGCACGGCCTCGCTCCGTGTCGGATGCGCGTGGATTGTGCCCGCGAGGTCCTCCAGCCGTGCGCCCATCTCGATTGCCAGCGCAAAGTTCGCCGACAGTTCTGAGACACCCGCACCGACGGCCTGCAGGCCAAGAACGAGACCGGTATCCGCACGCGCCACGACCCGCACGAAGCCTTCCTCAGACACCATCGTCATTGCGCGGCCGTTTGCGCTGAACGGGAATTGACCGACCCGGATCGCGTAGCCTTGGGCGCGTGCCTCCTCCGGCGAAAGTCCTGCCGTTACGATTTCCGGATCGGTAAAGCAGATCGCCGGGATGCAACGCTTGTCCCAGGCACGCTGCTTGCCGGCAACGATCTCCGCAACCATTTCGCCCTGCGCCATGGCGCGATGGGCCAGCATTGGCTCGCCGGTAATATCACCGATCGCATAGACGCCCCGCATCGAGGTGCGGCAGCGATCGTCGATACGCAGATATGGTCCTGTACGATCGAGATCGAGTTCCTCGATACCCGATCCCGATATTTTGGGGCGGCGACCGACGGTCACCAGCACGCGGTCGGCGGGAAGCAGTTGTTCTTCGCCGTCCGACGTCTCGATGGCCAGCGCATTGCCGTCGTCCGAAAGGCCCTTCGCTTTTGCGCCTGTCAGGACCCGAAGGCCAAGTTCGCCAAGCCGTCGTGCAACCGGCCGCACGAGATCGGCATCATATTGCGGCAGTATCTGCTGCATCGCCTCGACGATCGTTACCTCCGACCCCAGCTTCGCAAATGCCGTGCCGAGTTCGAGGCCGATATAGCCACCACCCACGACGACAAGTTGCTTCGGCAGTTCGGCCAGCGAGAGCGCCTCCGTGGACGAGATGACCCGACCTCTGAACGGCAGGGCTGCGAGTTCCACAGGTTCGGAACCCGTAGCAATCACCACCGTCTCGGCACGAACGACCTGCATGCCGACCTCGGTTTCGACCTCCACGGTTTTGCCGTCGCGGAAGGCCGCGCGGCCGTGAACGATCTTGACCCTGGCCTTCTGCAGCAGGGCGGAGACGCCTCCATTCAGCCGGCCGACGATCCCATCCTTCCAGGCGATGGTTTTTCCAAGGTCGATCGAAGCTGCCTCGACACGAATGCCCATTGCGTTCTTGCCAGCAAGCATCTGTCTTGTGGCCCCAAACTCCTCGGCCGCATGGATGAGCGCCTTTGACGGAATACATCCGACATTCAGGCAAGTGCCGCCGGGCTTGCCCGCCTCGACGATGACGGTATCAAGGCCGAGTTGTCCGGCCCTGATAGCGCAGACATAGCCGCCCGGCCCGGCGCCGATGACGAGAAGCTTGCAGACGATCTCTTTCATGGATGTTAGCCTTCGATGAAGATAAGGGCGGGCGTCTCGAGAAGGACCCGAACACGTTGGACGAAGGTGGCGGCATCCCATCCGTCGATGATGCGGTGGTCGAAACTCGAGGAGAGATTCATCATCTTGCGCGGCACGAATTGGGTGCCGTCCCAGGCCGGGCGCACAGCGATCTTGTTGACGCCAACGATCGCGACCTCAGGGTGGTTGATGACAGGCGTCGAGACGATGCCGCCAAGCGCCCCAAGCGAGCTGATGGTGATGGTCGACCCGCTCAATTCATCGCGGGTTGCGGTGCCCGCGCGCGCAGCATCCGCCAGGCGGCCCATCTCGGTCGCGCAATCCCAGATCCCACGCGCCTCCGCGTTCTTGACCACAGGGACGACTAGCCCGGCGGGCGTCTGCGCGGCAATGCCGATATGGACACCGCCATGCCGGGTGAGGATGCCCTTGTCGTCGTCGAAGGTCGCGTTCACGTTCGGTTGTTCGGCGACGGCCTTCACGATTGCCCGCATCAGGAACGGCAGGACAGTGAGCTTCGGCTGCTCCGGCTTGCGGTCGCGGTTCATGGTGGCCCGCAATTCCTCCAGGGCCGTCATGTCGACTTCCTCGACATAGGTGATGTGGGGAATGCGAGAAGTCGACAACGACATCTTTTCGGCGATGCGGCGCCTGAGGCCGGTGAGCTTGATCTCTTCGGTCGACGTCCTTTTCGCGATCGCCACCGGTTGGGACGGCACTTCGCCGCGCGCGATGAATAGCTCGACATCATCGCGAAGAATGCGGCCGGCGGGTCCCGATCCCTTGAGTTGGCGCAGGTCGACACCACTTTCCCTTGCAAAGAGCCGCACGGATGGTGATGCCAGCGGCTTTTCTGCCGGCGCCGGAGCCTCGTGGCGAAGCACACTCGCGGCCTTGGTGACAGGCCGGGTGTCCGTCTCGACGGCAGGGGGTGGACTGTCGGCAGCTTTCGCCGGTGCCTCGGCAGGAGGTGCCTTCACGTCGCCTGACGTCTCGCCATCGCCAGTCTCGATCCTGACAAGCGGCGCCTTGACGGCGATCTTGTCGCCAATTTCAGCGCCCAACCAGACGACGGTCCCCGTAACGGGCGAAGGGATCTCGACCGTCGCCTTGTCGGTCATGACGGCGGCGATGACCATATCCTCCTTGACCGGGTCGCCCGCCTTGACGTGCCATTCAACAAGCTCGGCTTCCGCCACACCTTCGCCGACATCGGGCATCTTGATCGTGAATTCGCCCATGTGTCAGGCCTCCATGACTTCGGCTAGCGCCCGTCCAACCCGTCCGGGGCCGGGGAAGTAGTCCCATTCCTGCGCATGCGGATAGGGCGTATCCCAGCCGGCAACGCGCATGACCGGCGCTTCGAGATGGTAGAAGCAGTGCTCCTGCACGAGAGATGCGATCTCTGCGCCGAACCCCGACGTCAGGGTGGCCTCGTGGACGACGACGCAGCGCCCGGTCTTGTTGACGGACTGCACGATGCTATCGAGGTCGAGCGGCAAGAGGCTGCGCAGATCGATCACCTCGGCATCGATGCCCGTGTCTTCGGCGGCAGCAAGCGCCACGTGCACCATCGTGCCGTAGGCGATGACCGTCACGGCTGAGCCTGAGCGCCGAATGTCGGCCTTGCCGATCGGGATCGAGTAATGGCCCTCGGGCACCTCTCCGAGGTCGTGCTTCGACCATGGCGTGACCGGACGCTCGTGGTGGCCATCAAATGGCCCGTTGTAGAGCCGCTTCGGTTCCAGGAACATCACCGGATCCGGATCCTCGATCGAGGAAATGAGCAGCCCCTTCGCGTCATAGGGATTGGAGGGTACGACGACCTTCAAGCCGCAGACATGTGTGAACAGTGCTTCCGGGCTCTGGCTGTGGGTCTGGCCGCCGAAAATGCCGCCGCCAGTTGGCATTCGCAACACGATCGGACATGTGAAGTCGCCGTTCGAGCGATAGCGGATGCGGGCGGCCTCCTGGGTGATCTGATCGTAGGCCGGATACATGTAATCGGCGAACTGGATCTCGACACAGGGCTTCAGGCCATAGGCCGCCATGCCGATAGCGGTACCGACAATGCCGGACTCGCTGATCGGCGTATCGAAGCATCTTGTCTTACCGTACTTCGCCTGCAGTCCTTGGGTACAACGAAACACGCCGCCGAAGTATCCGACGTCCTCGCCGAACACCACCACGTTGTCGTCGCGCGCCATTGAAACGTCCATGGCGCTGCGCACCGCTTCAATCATCGTCATCCTGGCCATGTCAGAAACCTGCCTTCTGCCGCTGGCGACGAATGTGTGGCGGCATTTCCGCGTAGACGCCTTCGAAGATGTCTCGCACCGAGGGCTTGCCCCCTGCATGCAGCGTGCCGTGGTGCTCGGCCTGCTTCTGGGCTTCAATCACCTCATCCATGATTTCCGCTTCGGCCTGGACATGCCGCTCTTCCGACCATGCGCCCCTGATGATCAGGTGCTTTTTCAAGCGCAGCACCGGATCGCCCAGTGGCCAGGCTTCGGACTCCGTCTTTGGCCGATAGGCGCTCGGATCATCAGATGTCGAATGGGCGCCAACGCGGTAGGTGACATATTCGATCAGGGTAGGTCCGAGGTTTCGCCGCGCCCGCTCGGTTGCCCAACGTGCGACGGCGTAGACCGCAAGATAGTCGTTGCCATCGACGCGCAAGGCCGGAATGCCGAAACCAAGTCCGCGCGCTGCAAACGTGCCGGAGCCGCCGCGGGCGATCCCCTGGAATGTCGAAATCGCCCACTGATTGTTGACGATATTGAGGATGACCGGGGCTTTGTAGGTAGAGGCGAACACCAGAGCGGAATGAAAATCAGACTCCGCCGTCGAGCCGTCGCCGATCCAGGCAGCCGCGATCCTGCTGTCGTTCTTGATGGCCGACGCCATGGCCCAGCCGACCGCCTGGACATATTGGGTGGCGAGGTTGCCCGAGATGGTGAAAAAGCCGTGTTCCTTCGACGAATACATGATCGGCAGCTGGCGCCCTCGCAACGGATCGCTTTCGTTCGAGAAGATCTGGTTCATCATCTCGACCATCGGATAGTCGTCGGCGATCAGGAGACCTGCCTGGCGGTAGGTCGGGAAGTTCATGTCGCCCTTGCGAAGCGCCTTACGGAAGGCGCAACTGACGGCTTCCTCGCCGAGATGCTGCATGTAGAAGGACGTCTTGCCCTGCCGCTGTGCCATGAGCATTCGAGCATCGAAGGCGCGAAGCTTCATCATGTTGCGCAGGCCGGTCAGCAACTCTTCGTCGGAGAGCATGCCCGACCATGGGCCGACAGCCTCTCCCTCGCGGTTGAGGACACGAATGATCGAGTAGGCGAGGTCGCGGATCTCTTCCGGCGCAACGTCGATCTCGGGGCGCGGCACCACGCCTGCCTTGGCTATCTTCACGTTGGAGAAATCGGGTAGGCCGCCCGGCCGGACGGCAGGTTCCGGCACATGAAGGCTCAGTTGAGCTGTGTCCGTCATATCGTATTTTCCCTCCCAACTGCGATGTTCGCTTCTCTCCTCAAAGAGGAACGCCGCAGTTCTTGTTCTTATAGATTGCGCGCGATCACCATTCTCTGCACGTCGCTCGTGCCTTCATAAATCTGGCAGATGCGCACATCCCGATAGATGCGCTCGACCGGATAGTCCGCCATATAACCGTAGCCCCCATGGATTTGGATCGCATCCGAACAGACCCGCTCTGCCATCTCGGACGCGAAGAGCTTGGCCATCGATGCTTCGGAGAGGCACGGCAGGCCATTGTCGCGCAGCGCCGCAGCGTGAAAGACGAGTTGGCGCGCTGCTTCGATCTGGGTCGCCATATCGGCGAGGCGAAAGGCGACGGCCTGGTGCTCGATGATCGCCTTGCCGAAAGCCGTGCGTTCGCGTGCATAGTCGCGCGCTGCCTCAAAAGCGGCGCGTGCCATGCCGACAGCCTGAGCGCCGATGCCGATGCGACCGCCTTCGAGGTTCGCAAGTGCGATCCGGTATCCCTCACCCTCTGCGCCCAACCGCAATTCGGCCGGGACGCGCATGCTGCTGAAGGCGATCTGACAGGTGTCGGTCGAATGCAGGCCAAGCTTTTCCTCGACGCGGACGACTTCGTAGCCCGGCGTGTCGGTCGGTACGATGAAGGCGGTAATCCCCTTCTTGCCGGCATCCGGATCGGTCACCGCAAAAACGATGATCATCTGACCGTTCTTGCCCGACGTGATGAATTGCTTGGCGCCGTCGAGCACGTAGTGATCGCCATCGAGGCGCGCGCGGCTGCGCAGGTTGGACGCTTCCGAACCTGCTTGCGGCTCCGTCAGCGCAAAGCCGCCAATCCATTCGCCGCTGGCAAGCTTCGGCAGGAAACGCTGCTTTTGCTCCTCGGTGCCGAACTTCAGGATCGGCACGCATGCGACCGAACTGTGGACGCTCATGATGGTCGAGCATGGCCCGTCGCCTGCAGCGATCTCCTCGAGAGCTGCTGCATAAGCGAGCGTTCCGGTATTGGAACCGCCATATTCCTCGGGAACCAGCATGCCAAGCAGGCCGAGTTCGCCCATCTCGCTCAGCTCTGCGCGCGGAAACCTGTGTTCCCGATCACGTGCTGCCGCACCAGGGGCAAGTTGCTCGCGGGCAAAATCCCGTGCCAGATCGCGAATTTGCTGCTGGAGATCGGAAAGAACCATGCTTGCCTCCTTGCTGTCCGCTCTAGTGCCGCTCGATGGCAACGGCGGTCGCTTCGCCGCCGCCAATGCACAGAGCTGCCATCCCGCGCTTCAGGTCGTAGCGCTTGAGGGCGGCAAGCAACGTGACCAGGATACGCGCGCCGGATGCGCCGATCGGGTGGCCAAGAGCGCAGGCTCCGCCGTGCACGTTAACCTTTTCCTCCGGCAGCCTGAGGTCGCGCATCGCAGCCATGGCGACAACCGCAAAGGCTTCGTTGATCTCGAAGAGATCGACGGTCTCGAGCGGCCAGCCGGTGCGATCGGAGAGCTTCTGCAAGGCGCCGATCGGAGCCGTAGCAAAGAGATTGGGCGCCTGCGAGTGCGTGGCGTGTCCAGTAATGGTCGCGAGCGGTGCCAGTCCCCTGCGCTCGGCCTCGGAACGACGCATCAGCACGAGGGCGGCCGCACCGTCGGAAATCGAGCTGGAATTGGCAGCCGTCACGGTCCCGCCGTCGCGAAAGGCGGGCTTGAGGAGAGGGATCTTGTCGATCTTCGCCTTGCCCGGCTGCTCGTCCCGGCTGACCGTTTGTTCGCTCTTTCCCGCAGCGATCGTGACTGGCGTGATCTCGGCGTCGAAGCAACCGGTGTGGATCGCCTCTTGCGCTCGGGTCAATGATGTCACCGCATAATGGTCCTGCGCCTCGCGCGTGAACTGGTAAGCTTCGGCGCAGTCCTCGGCGAAGGTGCCCATCAAACGTCCCTTGTCATAAGCATCCTCCAGCCCGTCGAGGAACATATGATCGATGACGCGTCCGTGGCCGAGCCTGTAACCGCCACGGGCACGATCGAGAAGATAGGGCGCGTTGGTCATGCTTTCCATGCCGCCGGCGACGCCGATCGTGGCGCTGCCTGCTGCCAGGAGATCATGTGTCAGCATGACGGCTTTCATGCCGGAGCCACACATCTTGTTGACGGTGGTTGCACCGGTCGAGAAAGGCAGGCCGGCGCCGATCGCCGCCTGCCGGGCAGGCGCCTGGCCGAGGCCGGCCGGGAGCACGCAGCCGAAGACGACCTCGTCGACGGCATCCAGCTCCACGCGGCTTCGTTGAAGTGCCGCGCGGATCGCGGTGGCACCGAGGTCGGGCGCCGTTGCCCCTTTGAGTTCGCCTTGGAAGCCGCCGATCGGCGTGCGCGCCGTTCCGACAATGACGACAGGGTCCTGCAAAGCCATGTTCAAGTCTCCTGGTCAAAACGCGCTAGCGCGCGCTCATGCGCAGTGCGCCGTCGAGGCGAATGACCTCGCCGTTCAGCATGCTGTTTTCACATATATGGCGCACCAGCGCCGCAAATTCCGCAGGCCTTCCGAGGCGCGGCGGGAAGGGCACGCTCTTGCCGAGCGCTTCCTGCACCTCATGTGGCATGCCGGCCATCATCGGCGTCTCGAAGATGCCCGGGGCGATCGACACGACCCGAATTCCATGGCGGGCAAGCTCGCGTGCAATCGGAAGCGTCATCGAGGCAATGCCACCCTTGGACGCTGCGTATGCGGCCTGTCCAACCTGTCCATCGAAGGCCGCGATCGATGCGGTGTTGACGATGACGCCGCGCTCCCCCTCAGCGTCCGGGTCCTGCTGCTGCATGGCAGATGCTGCCAATCGGATCATATTGAATGTGCCAACGAGGTTGATGGTGATCGTGCGCACGAAGCTGTCGAGGTCGTGGGGGCCGTTGCGACCGATGATCTTCTCGCCCGGCGCCACGCCGGCGCAGTTCACCAGCCCGCTCAGGCCGCCAAAGGCCTCCATCGCAGCGGCTACGACAGCTGCAGCATCCCCGGCGCTTGTCACATCGGCCTTGACGTATCTTGCGTCCCCCCCGAGTTCCGCGGCGATCGCTTCGCCGGCAGTCTCGTTGAGGTCGGCGATGATGACGCGCGCGCCGTTCTCAGCCAGCATGCGCGCCGTGGCAGCGCCCAGGCCAGAACCTCCACCGGTAACGATAAAGCTTCCTTCACGGATCAGCATCGGTTTGCTCCCATCACCTCGCGATCGTCTGCCCGAACCGTGCCACCCTCCCCGGCCCAACCCAAGCCGACGGATTCTATTCCGTCGCCATATTGCAAGCGATGACAAAAATGCTGCATTGTTTCGGACAGTTTTGCCATAGGTGGAGGAGCTGGTGGCTGACATTGAGAGACGCATGATCGCGCGCGGCTTCGTCGAGGAGGCGCTTGACAGCTTGCGCCGAACAGGGCGGCCGACAGCGCCAATTCTTGTGTCGCTGGGGCTGCCCGAGGTTATCGATGAGCCCGTATCCGCCGAGAGCTATGGCGCTCTCTGGCTTGCGATTGCCAGGGAGCTTGATGACGAGTTTTTCGGGATGGGCGGGCGTCCGATGCGCAGCGGCAGCTTTACGCTGCTTTGCCATTGTGTTCTGCACGCGCCGACGCTCGGCCATGCGCTGCGACGGGCACTGCGTTTCCTCGACGTGGTGCTGGACGATCCGCGTGGCAAGCTTGTTGTCAGAGACGGGCTTGCCCAGATCGAATTGACGGACGCCTGTGAAGCACGGTCGGCCTTCGCCTATCGCACCTATTGGATCCTTATCCATGGGATAACCTGCTGGCTGGTCGGCAGACGCATTCCGATTCGGCTTGTCGATTTCCGTTGCGCCGAGCCGACGCAGGGGGCTGACTATCGGCTCTTCTTCGGAGCGCCCGTCAGGTTTGGACAACCAACCAGTCGCCTCGGTTTCGACAGCGCAATGCTGGATTTGCCGGTCACGCGCACGGAACAGGCGCTGAAGCAGTTTTTGCGGGGCGCACCGGCCAATATCCTCGTGCGCTATCGCTACGATGCGGGGCTCGCCTCCAGCGTCAGGCGGCGCCTGGACAAGGTGCCTCCGGCAGCATGGAAGACATTCTCGGATCTCGCTGTTGAAATGCGGATACCGCCCTCAACCTTGCGTCACCGCTTGCGTGACGAAGGCCAGAGTTACGCCGGCATCAAGGATGACATACGCCGCGATCTTGCCGTCGATCTGCTGCTCAACACGTCGAAGACAACAGGCGATATCGCCGCCCAGCTTGGCTATTCGGAGCCCAGCGCCTTCTTCCGAGCCTTCCGCAAATGGATGTCGAAAAGCCCCGACGCGTTCAGGCGCGAAGGCAGTGGCGCGGCCGGGCAGGACGGGCGCAGTTCGCGGACGATGCGTCACATCTCCCGGATCTAGCCCTGAACGTTTCAAAAGTCCGTCACTCGGCGCATGAAAATACCCGGCTGACGATAGTAATTAGACGGCGCACCATTGCCGTGCCGAGTACGAGGGGCCGCTGTCAGGGGAGGGCAACCAGGGATGTGGCGGCAGCGAGCATTGCGGACTATCATGTTCCTTCGTGCATCGTGCTTCGGCCACGCCGGAACGTGTGTTGAGGGCCATCGAGCGCATGCGTGTTCTTGAAAGGAAAGGTTGATCGGTATGCCTGCCGCTCGCGAGGATTTGCGGGACTTTTTGCGCGGAGAACCGGATTGCATACTCGTCGAAGTGACGGGAGCAGTCGGCTCGACGCCGCGCGATACCGATGCCTGGATGCTGGTGTCCAGGAGCCGTTCCTTTTCAACGATCGGCGGCGGCCAACTGGAATACATGGCGATCGACCAGGCACGACGGGCGCTCCGCCAGTCCCAATCGGTAGCGACGATGAGCATTCCTCTCGGACCGGAGATCGGCCAATGCTGCGGTGGTCGCGTTGGCCTTTCCTTCACCGCGGTCACAAGCGAACTGGCCGATGAGTTGATTGCTCGGGCCGATGACGAGATTGCCCAACGGCCCCATGTCTATGTCTTTGGAGCCGGTCACGTCGGCGACGCATTGGCCCTTGCACTGTCACTGGCCCCATTGCGCACAATACTGGTCGATACCCGTGAAGACGAGCTTTCCGCCTCACGTGCTTCGGGGATCGAAACGTGCCTGACCGCAATGCCCGAGGCGATCGTGCGCAATGCACCGGCAGGAAGCGCGTTTGTCATCCTCACCCACGATCACGCGCTCGACTTTTTGATTACCACGGAAGCACTGCGTCGGGACGATGCCGCCTATGTCGGGATGATCGGCTCGAAGACGAAGCGTGCGACCTTCAGGAATTGGCTATCACGCGAAGAGGGTAGGCCAGAGCTCCTTGATCGCCTCGTCTGCCCGATCGGCGGCACCGCAATAAAAGATAAGCGCCCCGCGGTCATCGCAACGCTGGCGGCTGCCGAGATTATGGTGGCGGTGCTATCTTTCGGCGCGGGGGCCGTTAGCGGAAAGCACAAGCTTAAGGCTGACGAATGACCTTTCGACTACCGCTCCCTCGAGGCAGCCGTCGGGTTCCTGACCGACCGTGATTTTGTACGATGTTCACGATCGGTGGCTATCCGATGCCAAAGGGAACTCTTGACAGAGGCGTATGAATTTCGCGCCTTCGATGCAATGTTGTTCTGCCTCGCGCGGCAAGCAGCCTATCCATTTCATGCCGGGAGCTGCCGAAACTGGTCAGCAGCCGCCGCGCTTCTCCCTTGTCGAGGCAATACTGTCTCTGCAACATGGCCGGTGAATACGATATCTCGCGTAACTCTTCTCTCATGACGTCTCCCTTTCAACTAGGAAACAATCGCGGGCGGTCGGTCGTTCCTTCACTGCTTGAGACCGCGTGTAAGATTGGGCGAGGTCGAGGGCTACACGGCCTGACGGTTAAGCCGACTTCGGTCGATGGGTCGGACGGACCGTGTGGCGTTCGATCCGCCCCGCGACTGAAAAGATCAGCACCTCGACGTCCATGTCGATCCTGTCGCCATCCATGAGCCTGACCACGTCGTCGATACCCGAGGTCGGGTGGCCATCAATCGCAAGCAGATAGTCACCTTCCCGAAGCCCGGCTCGCGCTGCGGGACTGTCAATTTCGACCCGGCGCAGTCGCACTGCTGTTGTCTGGACAAGCCCGGCTTCCAGGGCCACGCGGCGTTGCAGTTCCACGGTATCCGCCGCGATGCCGATGTAGGCGCGCCGCACATGGCCGAACCTCAGGAGTTCCGACACAACATGCTTGGCGGTGTTGGAAGCGACAGAGAAGGCGATGCTTTGCGCACCTTGGATCACGGCCGTGTTGACGCCAATGACCTCGCCTGCCGAGGACACGAGCGGGCCTCCGGAATTTCCCGGATTGAGCGCCGCATCGGTCTGGATGATGTCATCCATCAAGCGTCCGCTGGCGGCGCGCATCGATCGGCCGAGCGCGGATACGATGCCAGCCGTCACCGTCCACTCGAAACCGAGCGGATTGCCAATTGCGATTGCGATGTGGCCGCGCTTCAAGCTCTTCGAGTCCCCAAGCTTGGCCCAGGCGCCCGGCCAGTCGTTCGCTCGAATGAGGGCGAGGTCGCTGTCCGGATCCCGGCCCAGCACCTTGCCCTCGATCACAGCGCCATCTGGCGTTTTGATGCGAACGGTCTTGGCATCGTCGACGACATGGTTGTTCGTCACGACAAGACCATCGGGAGAGATCGCGAAGCCGGAACCGTGTCCGGCGCGGCCGCCCACCCTTTCAATGCGACTGACCGCGGGGCCGACGAGGTCGACCGCGTTCGATACAGAATGAGAATAGGCATCCAACAGGCTAGCGTCCTGAGACGGTTGGATGTCACGATCCAGGAATCCCATGAAAACTCCTCCGACGCGCAAGCGTCGCTTTGAGGAACGGCAGCGGCTGCAAAGGCGAGGGGCTGTCGGTTCGACAGGTTGAAATAGTGTCTATTCAGATGAGATTGCGCGCAACTCAAATCAAGGGGTGTCCAAGCTGCTATGTTTGGCAGGTTTCAAAGACACCAGCATCGAGCCGGCCCATCACTGAAATTTGACCCAGGGGATGCAAGGCAACGTCGCCTGCATGTGAAGCTGTGCTACATTTTTGACTGCTTGGATAAGGGGATTGGAATGCCATGTTTGCGACGCTCGCGATGCTGATCAGCCTCTCCGGTGCAACCCCCGCTGTGGCGGAACCCGGGGGAGGCGAGGTTGACGTAAAACTCGTCCTCGCAGTCGATACCTCTCGATCCATGGATCAGGAAGAGGCTCGCATCCAGCGCGAAGGCTATGTCGAGGCTCTCAAGCACAGAGAATTCATCGATGCGGTGACCGGGGGGCTCACAGGACGCATTGCGATCAGTTACTTCGAATGGGCGGGCTATGTGGTGCCGGATTCCGTCATCGACTGGCATGTGATCGCGACGGAACAGGACGCGATCGACTTTGCCAACAAGCTCGAGCAGCGTCCGATCGCCACGCAGCGCCGCACGTCGATCTCCACCGCGATTGCGCAAGGGGCTGCGATGATCGTCTCCAGCCCCTACACCGGTATGCGACAGGTGATCGACGTCTCGGGAGACGGTACGAACAATTCCGGCAGTCCGGTTGCGCCAACTCGCGACAAGGCAGTGGAGACGGGCATGGTCATCAATGGACTTGCGCTCATGCTGCGCCCGTCCGGGGCTCCAGGCGGTCTCGACAGGTATTATGCGGATTGCGTGATCGGTGGCCCCGGTTCTTTTGTCTTGCCAGTCTACAAGATCGAGGATTTCGCCGTCGCGGTGCGGCGGAAACTTGTGCTTGAGGTCAGTGGTCTTCCTCCGCCGCCGGCGACACAGCGGATCGCCGGCCAACCCGCGACCGACTGCATGATCGGCGAGCGGCAATGGCAGGACATGTTCGAGCGATGATCGCGAACCGGCTGCCGCCCTCTCAGCCCCTCAATGTGTCGCGCAGCACATCGAAGACGCGGGCATCCAACGTCTGGGAAACATTGAAGCGCATAAAGTTCTGGGCTGATTGTGAAAGGCTGAACGCGTTTCCTGGGGCGAGGACAATTTTCCGTTCCAGGGCAGCGCGTGCAACATCGGCAGCGTTGACGTCTCCGGGCAACCGGCACCAAAGGAACATGCCTGCCGAGGGTTCCAGCCAGGGAACGATGCCGAGGTTCTTCAGCTTCGCCGAGACGTTAAACATCGCCTCCGAGAGCCGGCTGCGCAGAGCCTCGACATGCTTGCGGTAGCTGCCATCACTGAGGACCTTATAAACAAGTTCGGACGAAAGCCGCCCGCCGCCGAATGTGGTGGCGATCTTGAGATCGATCAGTGCATCGACCCATTCCGGCTTTGCGGCGATGAAACCGCAGCGGGCCGAGGCCGACAGGGTTTTGGAGAAGCTTCCTATATGGATGACCCTGTCCAAGCCATCAAACGCCGCAAGACGGGGCGCCGGCGTGTGCTCGAAATCGGCGAAAATATCGTCCTCGACGATGGTGAGTTCGAATTGATCAGCGATCTTCAAGACCTTGTGGGCCGCAACAGGAGAAAGCGTCGCGCCTGTCGGGTTGTGGATTGCCGAGTTGGTGATGTAGAGGCGTGGTCGGTGTTCAGCCACAACCTGGCTGAACAGTTCGATGTTCGGACCTGAGGGCGTATAGGGGACACTGACGATCCTTGCGCGATGGGCCCGCAGCAGCGCCTGGAAATTGAAGTAGCAGGGATCATCCACCAGCACGACGTCATCAGGTTCGAGAAGGAAACGGCAGAGAAGATCGATCGCCTGTGTGCCCGATTCCGTCAGCATGATTTGATCCGGGGAGGCCTCCACGCCTCGCTCCGCCATGCGTCGCGCAATATGCTGGCGTAACGGCGGTAATCCGAGGGGCGAGCCGTAGTCGGCGAACGCCCTGTTGTCGGCACGCGACAGTGTTCGCAAGGCCCGTCGAATGCCGGTTTCCGGAAGCCAGGACGGTGGGAGCCAGCCGCAACCTGGCTTCAGATCTCCGTCATCGGCTTCAAGCGACTGCCGGGAAACCCAGAACGGATCGACGGCTCGGTCCAGCTTGGGGCCGATGTCGGAGAGGGAAAATGGAGCGGCCTGGTTTGCGACGTAGAAACCGGAACCTGGTCGAGACAGGATCACGCCTTCGGCAACCAGGCGCTCATAGGCGTCGACGACCGTCGACGTGGAGACGCCGGATGCTTTGGCCATTGCCCGAACGGATGGCAATTTTGCGCCCGGCGTCAGGTTGCGGCCGGCGATCCGTTGCCGGATCGTGGCCATGACCGTCGCCACCCGGCTGGTGTTGAGCTCCGTATTTACATCCATCTGTACTGCTACCTCAGGCATAACAGTTTTGTTGAACTGTACCAGATTGTCGCTGGCGCTGCCATGGCTTTGGGCCGATAAGAACGGCATGTGAGAAAGGCAGTGTATACATGGACCGCACCGCATCTGGGTGGCTTAACGGCCTTATTGGCGTAGTGATTTTCAGCGGCTCCCTGCCCGCCACGCGTGTGGCGGTCATGCAGTTTGATCCGGTGTTTCTGACAGTGGCGCGAGCGGGAATTGCAGGAGCACTGGCGCTTTTGCTGTTGCTGCTGTTCAAGGAGAAGCGTCCGGCAAGAGATGATCTGATATCGCTGGTGGTGGTTGCCGCAGGCGTGGTGGTCGGCTTTCCATTGTTGACTGCGCTTGCCCTGCAGCATGTTACCTCGGCACATTCGGTGGTCTTTATCGGGCTCCTGCCACTTGCCACCGCCATCTTTGGCGTGATCCGCGGCGGGGAACGTCCGAAGTTGGCATTCTGGCTCTTTGCAGTGATGGGAAGTGCGCTGGTCTGCAGTTTCGCCGTGGCGCAAGGACTGAGTGCTGCGCCCCTAGGAGACGCCTTGATGATGGCGGCGATCGTCGTCTGCGGGCTTGGTTACGCCGAGGGGGCGAAGCTCTCGCGGAAACTCGGGGGATGGCAGGTCATTTCCTGGGCGCTCGTTCTGTCGCTGCCGCTGATGATCCTTGCATCGATCTGGTTCATGCCGACAAGCTTCTCGGGCATCAATGCCCCTGCGTTGGCGGGCCTCGTCTATGTCTCTTTATTCAGCATGCTGATCGGCTTTGTTTTCTGGTATCGGGGCCTGGCACAAGGCGGAATCGCGAGCGTCGGTCAACTGCAATTGCTTCAGCCCTTCCTCGGCCTGACGCTTGCCGCAACGCTGCTGCATGAAACGGTGACCTGGACGATGTTTGCGGTAACCGCAGCGGTGATTGCCTGCGTGGCGGCTGCCCGCAAATTCGCCCGATAGCGCGACGCCTCGTCGTCGGCAGCGCTTTTCAAGCGCCGTCGAACCTGAGTGCTCCTTCCGCTTCCAGACGAACGCGGCCCCTTCCGACCCTGACAATCCGGATTGGGGCCCGCTTCTCTTCGAGCCGCCGGCGCAGCAGCAACAGCCGGGTCTCGAGATTGTCCTTGATCTCCGGCATCCGGCCGCCAACGGCCAGCCGCATCTCCCTGTTGGTGAACTCGTTGCGGCCCTCGCTCAGGTGCCATTCGAGCATCAGACGAAGCAGCGTACCGGCAATGCCCTTCACGATATAGGTACCGTCGACGAACACGCTGTCGTCCACGCGATGATGGACAACACGGATATCCCGGCCGCTGGCCGCAGGTTCGGATGCAAGCGCGGGTGCACCCTGCGCCGGCTCGGCCGACGCCGCCTCCCGTTCGCTCGCCCTTAAGGCGCTGGCGGCCTGTCCCGCCAGAATTTCAAGGGCTGCCTCATCTTCCTCGCGAAAGGCCAGCCGTTCCGCGCTTTCGACGAAAAGTACTCCGGTCACGGTGCCTCGAGCTGACATGGGAACGGCGATCTGGCTCATTACCATGGGCAATTGCGGAAAGGCGACGATACGCGTGGCGTTTTCCGATGCCTCTGCCTCCATGCCGATCGCTTCCCCGAGCCGGCGCACGCGGCTCATGTCGCTGACCTTGATCGTTTGCCCGCTCGTTGCCGCCGCGCCGATCAGCCCCTCGCTCCCGGCGATTTCGGATCCCAGTCCCGAGCGGTCGTAGCCGAGGCTGCCGGTCGTGATCAGGCAGCCGCGATGGCTATCATGGATGAGCACGACCGCATTTCGATATCCGAGAACGCGCTGAATACCGGCGAGGAGGCTATCGATGATCTCGTCCGCTTCTCCCTGCCGTTCGATGGCCCGGATTGCGTCCGAGAGAGCGGGAAGGCTGACGGGATCACGGCCTGTCGGGCTACGCGCGGTTTCCACCGGGGAGGGGACCTTCTCGATCCGGCGCACACGGAAGATATCAGCGCTCCGCAGCCGCATTACCTCCGACATGCCGACCTGCGCGCTGCTCGCCTTGAGCTGGAGCGCTATCTTGTCGAACAGCTGGCCGGCATCGACGGAGCGCACGAAACCGATGTCGAGCAGGAATTGGTCGCCCGTGAAGCCATCGACGAGGATCAGCGCGACCTGAGGGTTGGCGCGCACGTTCGCCGCCGTCTTGGCAAAGAACTGATTGGAGAGGGCAACGTGGTCTTCGTCGACCCGCACCACATGAGAAAGATAGGAGATGTTCGGCGTTCCGTCGGCCGCGGCAGTGGCGATGATGGAGGGAATGACACCTTCGAAGCAGGCTGACAGGTCGCTGAGACGCAAGCTCATCTGGGCCTCGCGAAAGCCAGCATGCCGGCAAGCGGGCCGGGCGTCTGGATGTATATTTCACTCACGGAAAGCCTGACGACCTTGGCCTCGCGAGCAGTAAGCCACGGCGTAATGATGCGTCCGGGCACTCCAAGGGCTTCAAGCTCGCCCGTGGCTGCCGCGATGAAGCGGTCGGCACAATCGATATCATGTGCCTCAGTTTCCCGCATCGAGGCGGCCCCCTTGAGCTGAAAGCTTACATAGTCAGATGGACTGACGAAGGTGGCGGCAATCCGGCCCGTCTGCCGGACGGAGGTTTCGAGCCGAGGCCATTGCCAGGACGAGAAGATGACGTCGATCGTCTCCCGGTCGTCGAAAATGTGGAAGCCGACTCCGCGTCCAGCGGATGGGTGCCCCGTTTCGTCGGCGGCGGCGATGATGCACATAAGCGGTCGCTTGAAGAAATCGAGAAGCTTGTCGTCGACCTGCACCGCCGCCCCCCTGCGTGTCCTAACCCTCTTTAGCATCCTTTTAGGATATTCGGCACGGTTTGCACATTCTTTTAGGAACGCGCGTTTTTCCTGCGCGCTATAGAAACGCCGCACGGATTGGACCGTCTGGATAACCATCTGCCCGGTCGTTTGTGGATCTATGCCACCGAAGCTGCAAACGCCGAGATCATGCCGGCATGTCGGACCGGCACGGCATCCGAACCCGTCCGTGCACGAATTAGTCGCAACCGAAACGGCTGAAGCCTGGAGTGAATGATGGAGAAGTTTACGCATGCGGCGGTATCGCCGCCGAACCATGGAACGCCGGCAATGGCGTTCGGCAAGCATGTCATACGCATGATGGCGGCCAACACCGGCGGTTCGTTCGGTATGTTTGAGGCCACCGTTCCGCCCGGAGAAGGTCCGCCGCTTCATATGCACGAGCGCGAGGATGAATTCTTCCGTGTCCTGTCGGGCCGCTTCGGTTTCTGGTGTGCCGGTGACTATGTCGAACTGACGGAAGGGGGCTGCATCGCGCTGCCACGCGGCGTTCCGCATCGCTTCCGGAATGTCGGCGAAAGCGAAGGCCATATCATGGTCGTTGTGACGCCCGGCGGGTTCGAGAATTTCTTTCCGATCATCGAGCTTTGCAAGCCCGAAACGCCCGAGCAAATCGCCTCTGTCGCGATGGATTTCGGCCTGACCTTCCTGCCCGTCGAAGGCCGCAAGGTCGCCTGATCCGGCGACAAGCCACCCTGAAATACAGCATCGAGAATTCAATAACGGTCCATCGAAAGGAGACCGAAGGATGACACGCGCGCCTTCAAACGAAAACGAAATGACGCTGACAGCCAATCAGCTGGATGCCTATCTTGCTAAGATCGGGGTCTCCCGGCCTATTTCTCTCGACCTTCAGAGCCTGTCGAGACTGCATCGCGCCCACCTCATGACATTCACATGGGAAGCGCTGGATGCCTTCATGGAGTGGCCGTCCTCGATCACACCAAGATCGGCTTTCGCCAAGATGGTGGAAGGAAGGCGCGGCGGTTGGTGCTACGAGATGAATGGCCTCTTCGGTGCGGCTCTCGATGCACTCGGCTTTCGGGTGACCCGCCTTTGCGGCGGCGTCGACCGTGAAAAACTGGGGGACATCGCGATCGGGAATCACCTGACGCTGCGGGTCGATCTTCATCGACCTTATCTCGCTGAAGTGGGCGTGGCCGACGCCATCATCGAACCCGTCCCGCTTGCCGTCGGACCCATCAGCCAGCGCGGTTTCGATTTTTCGATCATGCCGACAGATGACGGCTGGTTGCGCTTCAACAATCACATGCGGGGTATAGCGCCCAGCTTCGATTTCCGGGCGGACCACAGCGACGAGGCGGCCATGGCAGCGACGCATGCCTGGTTGACGCAGGACCCGGGGTCGCCGTTCACAAATGCGCTTGCCGTTCTGCGTCATACCACGGACGGCTATGTCGCCCTGCAGAACGATCGTTTGCGCAGCGTAACGCCAAACAGCGTTCGCGAGCTGCGCATCACAAGCGCGGACCATCTCGCGGACACGTTCGAAACCTTTTTCGACCTCGACGTTCCCCACCTCGGACGGGTCTGGGAAAAGATCCAGGCGATTGGTCATAACAAGGCGGCCTGAAAAGGCCGCCCATCAACACTCTGGAACTCGAGGAAACATCGATGCTTCACATAATTCTATGACCGTCTCGCCCTGAACACGGCACTCGCCATTGGCGGGGTTCAGGTATCGGCATAAGGTTCCGCGTGCGGGGGCGCCCAAAAGCCCGTGAAACCTGAGAGCTCCGCATTACGACATGGCCAAAGCGGGGCCGTGCCATGCGAGGGATGCCAAAAGACAGAGCCTCTTACGTCGCTGCAAGCAAGAGAATGTAAGCCACGACGGTCACCATCAGCCCCCGGAATGCGCAGACGACGCACCGGTATTTTCCACGCGCGATGGTCGAAAGAATGTCGGCGTTTTCGAGGTATTGTTCAAACAGATAGCCGGCGTCGCGCTTGCCCGCGGCTTCACAAAAGTGTCCTCGGTGCTTGTGCCAGGTGCCCCAGAACAGGGATGTTGACGAATTCAAGTGCCGAGGCAGGACGACGAGAATCGCAGAAAGAATCGAAAAGATTGAAGCCAGAGCAAGCGCGCCGGAGAAAAGAATGCCTACCGGCGTCCCGTGGGCGTAGCGGCTCCAGGCAAAAACCTCACGTCCCTCGCTCGATGTAACAAGAAACGCGAGCATGAATGTAAAAATATACGCAGCTTTTTGGTCTGAAATCTTGATTTGATCGTAGAATATATCGTTTATCTTCTTGATGTGATCGAAGTACTCTGAACTGATATCAGTATTTGATGGCGAACTACTCAAAAAGTCCGTGGTGTTCTCGACGTCACTCACATTGCATCCCCATGCTGAAGTGTTTCCCTAATATTACACTCCGGCAACAAAGCAAATCCCTGTGGTCCTCGCGCTTGACTTTTCAACTATAGGCAGACAAATCCTTCCAATATGTGGGGTAGATTTACGAGATACGCGTGCGGGGGCACAGCGATCGCGGTGATTGCGTTATATTTGACGCATCCCGCCGCAGCAGAGCCTATCCAGCGAACCGCGCGAGCTGCCGGCTCGGTGATTGACCGCAAGACGGGAGAAGAGGTTCGTTTCGTCGATCTTTCCGATTGGCAGAACGTCGCTCTTCATCAGGACTTGCTCGGCGGCGACGTGCTGCGCACCAATGCCAATGGTCAATTGGCGATCCTGTTTGCCGATCACACGCAGGTGCGCCTGGGCCGCAATTCTGCGCTGCAGGTCAAGCAGATGGCTGCCGACGGTGACACGATTCTCAATTTGCAATCTGGTACGATCTGGGCACGCGCTCAGCGCGGTGGCCAGGGCCTGACGGTCGAGACACCGGCCGCAGCCGCTGCCATTCGTGGCACCGACTGGACAATGACGGTCAAGGGCGACCAGACCTCGCTGATCGTGCTCGAGGGCCGGGTAGAGCTTAAAAACGAGCACGGTAGCGTCGAAGTCGCACAGGGCGAAGCGGCAGTTGCGACGATCGGACAGGCACCGCGCAAGCTGGTCATTGTGACACCAGACGATCGCGAGCAGATGCTGTTCTATCTAACGCTGCGCGGTGGTTTTACCTTCATGCCTGCCTCGCCCCTGCCGATGGAGAAAATGAGGTCCGAGCGCGGCCGCATCGAGGCCAGGACACCGGAAGCAAGAACCGCGGAAGACTGGTTGACGCTCGCCGAAGTACAGTTGTCATTTGATGGTCGCCGGGAGGCACTCAAGTCGTTGGCGAGAGCTCGGGCGCTCAAGTTGTCGGTTACCCAAAGCGCCCGTGCAGATTTGATCGAAGCCCTGATCGCCGGTGCTGAAAAACGCTATGACGATGCAGCACGACTGTTTTCACGGGCCGAGCCTGCACTCGATCCGCAGCGCCGGAGCATTGCCGCCTACGGTGGCTACTATTCCCGCTCGCTACGCGACCCCGATCATGTGGAGACGCCCCCCGCATCGATCACAGGTCCCTATGCTGCGGCTATGAAGGCCTATACGGCCGGCTTCCTCGAAGATATTCCCGCGGCCATCAGGACGATGAAGGAAGCAGAAGCGCGTTATCCGACGGATTCGCGGCTGCCGGCACTGCGCGCACAGCTGGCCCTTCTGATCAATGACCGCGCCCAGATGCGGGAGGCGATCGAACGGTCACTTTCGATCGACCCCATGGATCCTGATGGCTTGCAGGCCCGCGCTCGTATGCGCGCCGACTTCGAGGGAAATCTCGATGCAGCGCTTGCAGACCTGAACAAAGCGATCGAGATTGCGCCAGGCTCCGCGATGGCATGGAATGATCTCGGCCTGCTGCAGGACGCTCGCGGTGCCAGCCGTGAGGCGGAGGTTGCCTTTAAAAAGGCGATCGAACTCGATCCCGACGATCCGATCAGCCACGCCAATCTTGCGATCCTTTATCTCGACCAATCGCGCATGAAGGAAGCCAAGCGGGAGATCGACCTGGCATTGGCCGCCGATCCAGCCTTCGACGTCGCACTGCTTGCGCGTGGACGCTACTATCTCCAGACGGGTGAACGAGAAAAGGCGATCGAAGACCTGCTGGCGGCATCCACCGCCAATCCGAGCTACTCGCAAGCGCAGCTCATGCTGGCCGCAGGCCACTATGAGCGTGGCAACAGGGACCCTTCAAATCAGGCGCTCGAGAATGCCGACCGACTGGACAAGAATGATCCCGTTATTGCAGCATTCCGAACCGCCGTTGCCATTGACGACTACGATGCCGACGGCGCGATAGCAAACGCTCAGGAGTTTCTGAGGCGCGCGCGTGCCCGCGGCGGGGATTTCAGCGCGCTTGGAGCCAACCAGGACGCCGGATCTACGCTCAACAACGCGTTTCGCTTGCAGGGCCTCGACGCCTGGGGCCGATATTACGGCGACGCGGTCTTTGATCCGTTTGAAGGTAGCGGGTTTACTGACCAGGCCCTCAAGGGAAGTATCAACCCGTTCAAGAACGCCATTACCTTTGGCGACAGCGTGATTGAAAACACCGCCAACGCAACGAGCTTTTCCTCCCTGTTCCAGGGACTGCTGCTCGATCCGCACATGTTGTCAGGTCGGTCGAGATCGGCCACGCTCCTTCGCACGCCATTTATCGAAGGTTCTATCGGTGGCGGCATAAACAGCGTTGGCGGCCACACCGGGCGTGTCGGTGAAGCCGAGATTCAGGGCTTTGCCAACGAGACGATCCCGATCAGCTTTTTCGGCAATTTCGAGTGGGAGGAAATTCCAGCCGAGGGAGATTATGCCAACTTCGGAAACTTCTCTACCGAGAACAAGCTGCTGAGCGCCAACGGCTATATCACGGCCACTCTAACCCCTGAGGATCGGCTGGTTGCCTTCATCAATCAAAGCCGAAGCGACTTCGACCTGAATTCGCTGACACTTGATCCATCGCCTTCGGCCCGGTTCAATGACGAACTCTTCTTTCCTCTTCTCGGATTTGACCTCGCTCCGCCCGAACTGCCCTTCTATCGCAGCGAACACAACAGTCTCGATAATCTCAACAGTGGCGTAGGCTGGAGCCATACATTCGGCTACCGAAATATCGTTAATGCGGCACTGCTTTATTCTGAAGTTAAGTCGCAGAGTACGAATGACTTCGTGTTCGATCAGTCAGCTGTGCCTTTCCTCGGAGGGCCCCCGCCGGACCTCGTTCCCTTCGGGCACACAAATGAAAGCCTATCGTCCAAAAGCTATGTCGCAGCCATCAGTCACAGCCTTGGCACTGACAACGGCTTGACCTGGCGCTACGGACTTGAGGGAGGATGGATCGACACGCGTGCCAGCGGCTTTGCCGAGTTCTTCGAGCTGTTTTCCCTTTTTGTCCCGGATGTGACGATCGACCCTGAAGAAGCATCCAATCGAACAAACCTGACGCGCGCCTACGTAGACTTGCTGCACGAGATCACTCCGGACCTGAAGGCTGAATACGCGCTCCATGCCACGTGGCTGGATGGAGACGGTACGGATGTCAGCCGGCTGGAGCCGCGATTGGGCGTGGCCTGGGCGCCGGTCGAAGATCAATGGTTGCGCGCCGCATTCATGCGTCAGAGCGTCGAGATCGGCGTTCCGACACTTGCCCCGATCGGTATTGTCGGGCTGCAGCCCAATCAGATTGCGGTTGGAGTCGATGGCTACGTCGACACGGCTCAACTACAATGGGATTCCCAGTGGACGGACAGGTTCTTCACGTCCATGAGCTATCAGCACCAGGAATTGCACGACATGACGATCGGGCTGCCGCTGACGGCGCTTCCCGCCTTCGATAGCTTGACTTTGGAACGAGCAAGCCTCGACCGCGCAAGCGTCACGGCAAATTTTGCGTTGGGGAACGGGTTTGGCCTTTCCGCGACCTATGCTCGTATGGACTCGGAGAATAAGGATGAAGCAAGCGTCAACTTTGGCGGTGCGCTTCCGTTCGTGCCACGCAACTCGGGTCAGGTCGCTCTAACCTGGGTTAACGAAGCGAAGGTGAAAGCGACGATCGCTGCGAATTATATCGGCAAACGGGACGGAGACGACATCGGGACGGAGCTTGATGACTTCTGGACGCTTGATGCCAATATGATATGGGAGCCGTTCGACAAGCGCTTTGCTCTTGAAGTGGCTGCGTTCAACCTCCTCGATGAGAAATTTGAAATAACGCCGGGTGTTCCTGGTTGGGGACGTGCCGTGAAGGGCACATTCAAAGTTCGTTTCTGATGAACAAGACACCGACCCTTGGTCCGGCTTCAGGATCTGCCGGTTGGCTGTTCAGCAACCGCAGCCTCCGGCTGCTCGTCCTTATTCTCCTGACATTGATCGGGATCTCGCTACTCTCGCGCCTGCCAGCTTGGCCGCTGCTGGAGCTCAAATCCTTCGACTATCTGTCGACGATCGATGGCCTGGTGCCGCCGGGGGAGGGGCCGGTGATCGTTGCCATCGACGAGCCTTCGCTTGCTGCGATCAACGCACAATGGCCGTGGCCGCGCAGCCTGCATGCTCAGTTGATCCGGCAATTGCGAGAAGCCGGCGCAAAGGCAGTCGGCCTCGATATCATCATGGCAGAGCCCTCGACACCGGAGAACGATACTGCAATTGCCGCCGCGGTCGGCCCTGACATCGTGCTTGCAGGCGACGAAACCTTGATCGAAACGCCGCAAGCCGACCAACTCGTGCGGGCTACACCTTTGCCGCAACTCACCGCGGCCGGTGCTCGCACGGGCATTGCCTCAATCGAACTTGGTGGGGACGGTGTCTTCCGGACCATCCCGATCTACGAAGACGGCTTTGCCGCCACGCTTTTGCGAGCCGCTGGCCACGATGGAGTGCCGGTCCCGCAGGACGCGATGATCCAGTCCTTTGGCCCGGCACGGAGCTATCAGACGGTCTCATATTATCAGGCACTCGACCCGAAGACGTTCCTGCCCGAAGGAACGTTCAATAACCGCGTTGTCCTGGTGGGTCTTAGTCTCCAGAACGCCCCGGAGATCGACAAGGGAGGTGCTGATGCCTTTGCCACCCCATACACGATGCACACGGGGAAGCTAACGGCCGGCGTCGAGATCCAGGCAACGATCTATGACAATCTTCGGCAGCGGCTGTCGATCAATCGCACGAGCCTGGTGCCTTTTATTGGATTTGTTCTGCTCGCAGCCGCATTCGCTGCTGCAACCGTCTGGAAATCGACTGGCTGGCTCACCCTCCTGGCAACTGTTGTCGCCATCTGCTTATTCGCACTGCTGTCCTACGCAGGCCTGCGTTTCGGCCATTTCTTCGTATCACCGCTTGGGCCGACCGTTGCATTTGCCTCGGTCGCCTTCGGCCAGGCCGCTTTCGACTTTGCGGAAGAGCGCCGAAACAAGCAACGCATTACCCGCGCATTTTCTCAATACATTTCACCCGATCTTGTCAAAAGGCTATCGGATGACCCTTCGCAGCTGAAACTCGGCGGCGAAAGACGAACGTTGTCGGTGCTATTTTCCGACGTTCGTGGCTTTACGACAATCGCCGAAACGATGAAGGATGATCCGGAAAAGCTAACCGGTCTGATCAACCGCCTGCTGACGCCGCTCTCCGATATCGTCATGGATCACGGAGGGACAATCGATAAGTACATGGGCGACTGCATCATGGCATTCTGGAACGCTCCCCTCGATGACCCTGAGCACGCGCTCCGCGCTGTTCAGGCATCGATTGCAATGCAGACGGCCATCGGGAGGCTCAACAAGGAACTCGAGATAGAAGCGCGAGCAAGCGGGTCACCACAGCATGTTCTCAAGATGGGCGTTGGGATCAATACAGGCGAATGTGTCGTCGGCAACATGGGCTCGAGCCGGCGTTTCGACTATTCCTGCCTCGGGGATTCCGTCAATCTCGCCTCGCGCCTGGAAGGGGCGTCAAAAAACTACGGCGTCGCTATCTTGCTTGGGGAGGAAACTGCACGTCTCGTAGGCGGGTTTTATAACGTGATGGAGCTCGACCAAATCGTCGTGAAGGGACGAACGACGCCGTCGCCTGTGTATACGATTGTTGAGGACGCGAGCGCGGAGCTGGTGGAAGTGCATAAAGCTTTCCTGGCCGCTAAGTACAATAGAACGTTGCTTCCCCTCGATGCCATGTTTGAGACGCTCACCGCGGCCTTTCCATCGCTTCGTCTCTATTACTCAATTGTCCAAAGCGAGTGTGCGCGGCGGGTCGACGACTAGTCGGACAACGGCGATCTCGGCCATCTGATCGACACGGAGTTTGCCCTGCGAGCGGTCTCGCGGAGGCGTGCGCAGCGGAGGGCGTTAGTTGGCCGGGAGAGATAGGTCAGCGATGCGCGCTCGCAACGCCCGGCACGCGGATGCGAGATCGCTCTCGCGCAAAAGCGCGCCGCCGATCAGATAAATCACATGGTTCCCGTAAACCTGCTGCATGTCGGCTATCCGCTCGAACGTCATGCCGCCTCCAGGCGCAGGAAAAATGGGCTTCAGCTCGCCAAGATCCTCCGTGCAACCGTGGAGGATGGACAGACACTCTTCGCGCGAGAAGCCGAACCGCCCGCCGAAATTCGGAAACACGACCGCATCGACACCCATGAGCCTTTGCAGCGTTCCGAAGTAGAAGCGGTGCGAAAAACCCGTCGTTGGCGTGATGACATTGGCGCCGGCAAAAGTCGGATGCGAGATGATCGGCAGACAGAAACCGGGGTCGGCGGCAAGCGTACGGGACACGTCAAAGCCGACGAGTGACGGTGCCAGCATAACCGCACCCGCGCCCGCTTCCTTTGCCAAGAAGGCGCGCTCGAAGATCTGCGACGCCGGTCCTGTGATGTTGGGCACGTATGCGCATTGAAATCCGGTGCTGGCATTTGCCTCGGCAACGGCTTCGACGCAGGCCTTAAGGCGCTCGGGATAAGGTGAGGTCGGCTGATCAACGAGCCCGTGGTCGTCCTTGATAAGATGCGTGCCACCCAAGGCAAAGCGGTGAGTGAGATCGGCGAGTTCGGACGTCGATAGACCCACGGGTTTGATCGCCGACATGATGAGCGGACCAGAATTGACCTCTGTTCGGGCGCGCAATCCGGCAGCGCCGAAACGTGGTCCAGGGCAAAGCTTGCGCAAGCCGTCCGACAGCTGCAGAGATTCGACGCGCGTACCGGTTTTGATCGAGGAGTTGCCAAAGACGATGTTCAGAAGCTGCAGGAAATCGCCACCCACATCGTCCTCGCTGTAGGAAATTTCAGCCAGGAAGCCGCCGCGCTCGGCGTCGGCGGATTTCAGGTTTTCCAACCGGCCGAGAATCTCGTCCTCAACGTAGCCACGCGGCACGATCTCTCTTGGGATTTCCACCGTCTGTTCGACTGCGATATCCAAGGCTCGCGCTCGCGCTTCTTTTTCGCCGGTGGCGTCGAGCCAGTAGCTGACGGAAAAACGCGATGCCATCAGAGCGCCTCTGCCTTCTGTACCGAATGAACCGTGTCGAGGCGGACCGCTTCGAACTCAGGATCGGCTATGTCGAGGGCGCGCCCCAGGAGATTGCCGATCGCCTGCGTCAGTGCGCTGGCATCGAGCCCGTACTTCTTCATAAGATAGGGTTTGGAGGCGCCATGCGCGAAGGTGTCTTCCAGTCCCAGTCGGCGAAGGCGGATGCCAAGCCCTTCCTCGGCAAGAATTTCGGCGACCAGCGATCCGAGTCCGCCATTGATTGTGTGGTTCTCGAGCGTGACTATACCTTTCTTGCCGCGTGCCGCCTTCAGCAGGCCGTCGCGATCAAACGGCTTCAGCGTCGAGGCATGCAGGTGGTGGATGCCGATCCCGCGGTTTTTCAGCGGCCCGGCAGCACGTAAGGCCTCTTCGGTGCACACGCCCGAAGAGACGACGAGGATATCGCCTCCCTCGCTCAGCGTCCGCAGTCGGTTGAATTCGAAAGGTGTCGAAAAAAGCCGCGGGACCTCGCCGCGCAGAACTCGGACGTACACCGGGCCGTCGATGCTGTCTGCCACCTCAAGAACGCTCTCCACTTCGGTGGCATCGCCGGTTTCGAGGACCGTCATGTTCGGGATGGCGCGCATGACCGATATGTCTTCGATCGCCTGATGGGTGATGCCGCCCGGTGTCGTAATTCCGGGCAGGAAACCCATCATTCGAACCTTGCGGTTGGAGTAAGCGATGGAGTTGATCAGTTGGTCGTAAGGGCGGCGATAGAGAAAGACGGAGAAGGTATGGACGAAGGGTCGGAAACCCTGCATTGCAAGGCCGCCGGCAAAAGACAGCATGTTCTGTTCGGCCATGCCGAGCGACAGAAACTGATCGGGATAGCGGTCGCGAAAGCCGTCGACTTCGCAGGATGATGTCAGATCGGCGGACAGGCAAAGCACTTCCGGGCGCGAGGAAGCGAAGTCCTCGAAGGCTCTGGCATAGGGGCGGTTGACGATTTCGACCATGATCAGGCCCTCGCGATTTCAGCGGGATCGACGCGAAGCTCGGTGCCGATTGCCGTCTGCATTTCTTCGCGCTCTTCCGCCGATTTGAAACGGACGTAGTGAAGGCGAGGGAAGCGCTTCTTTAAGAACGGCATGCCCTCGTAGGGCGATGTATTGGCAAGGATGACCAGAGGCCTGCGTGCCTCTGAGCTATTGGCTGCAGCCCGAAATGCCTGCAGATCATGTCCGTCAATCGATCGACAGGTAGCGCCGAAGGAAGCGATGCGCGCCGGCAGGTCGCCGAGATCAAGAACCGAGGACATCGCCCCATCGCATTGCTGCCGATTGACATCGACGACGACGCGGATGTTGTCGATGCCGTGATAGCTCATTGCCGCCAGGCATTCCCACGTCTGCCCCTCCTGGAATTCGCCATCGGACATGTAGACCCAGACCTTGCCTGGTTCGCCGCGGCGCTTGCGCGCCCAGGCTATGCCCGATGCCATCGATAGCCCTTGCGCAAGCGATCCGGTTGTCACTTCCATGCCTGGGCTGTGCTCGGCGCCGATCATTTCGACTGACCCTCCGTCCCGATTGAAATGATCAAGCGCGTTCTCGTCCATCCGGCCGACCTGAATCAACGCCGAGTATATGACCAGCGCATAGTGGGCGGGCGAGACGATGAAGCGGTCGTATTCCGGAGCAAAGGCGCCATGATAGCCGGCGCCGGTAAATGCGTCGGGATTTTTGGACGACGGCACGCCCGCGAAGGGCAGAGGGGTCTTCGGCAGCGTCGGTTCGCCAAGGACGAGCGCTTCGTTATAAAGGAACGCCAGACTCTCGGCCGCGGAACAGGCCTGGCTGAGGTAGCCACCGTTGTTGCGCATCGTGTGCACGAAGACACGCCTGCGAATGCCGGCGGCGACATCCTCCGTCGTCTGCTTGTTCGCGATGGTCATGAGTTATCTCCGTTCGGGAAAAAGCGCCTTCAAACCGGCGGGCGATGCTTCTGCAATGCCGCGTTCGGTGATAAGGCCAGTGATCAGACGCGCCGGAGTAACGTCGAAAGCAGGATTGGCTGCGGGGCTTCCTTCCGGCGAAACCCGTACGCTCGCAATTTCGCCGCCCGCACCACGTCCTTGCACGAAGGTGACCTCGTCGCCGCTACGTTCCTCGATCGGGATTTCGCGTACACCGTCCTGCACCGTCCAGTCGATCGTCGGTGAGGGGAGGGCAACATAGAATGGTACGTTGTTGTCCTTTGCGGCGAGCGCCTTCAGATAGGTGCCGATCTTGTTGCAGACGTCGCCGCTGGCCGTGGTCCTGTCGGTGCCGACGATTACCATGTCGACCTCGCCATGCTGCATCAGATGGCCGCCGGCATTGTCGACGATGAGTGTATGGGGAATGCCGTGGCCCTTCAGTTCCCAGGCCGTTAGCTGAGCGCCCTGGTTGCGGGGGCGTGTCTCATCGACATAGACATGGACAGGAATCCCCTCTTCAGCCGCGAGATAGATCGGAGCCGTCGCCGTGCCGTAGTCAACCGTCGCAAGCCAGCCGGCATTACAGTGAGTGAGAATATTCACGGGCTCGCCGGGCTTCTTGCGAGCGGCGATCTCGCGAATGACTGTGAGGCCGTTCATGCCGATGCTGCGGTTGAGGTCGACATCCTCGTCGGCGATGGCGGCAGCACGCCTGTAGGCGGCTTCAGCGCGCTGACTCTCCGGGAGCTCGAGCAGGAAGCTGCGCATCGTATCCAGTGCCCAGCGCAAGTTGATTGCGGTCGGTCGCGTTTCATGGAGTGTATTCCACACTGCGTCGAGGGAGGTGTTCCTGCTGTCGGCGGCCATGGCAAGCGCGACCCCGTAGGCTGCTGTCACGCCGATCAGTGGTGCTCCGCGCACCCACATGTCCCTGATCGCTACTGCGACGTCATCGACGCTCTTCAGCGTAACCACGCGAAACTCGTGCGGCAGCCACCGCTGGTCAATAATGTCGACTGATGCGCCGTCGTCATTCAGCCAGATGGTGTGGTAGTGACGCGCTCCAACTTTCAAATGACTGTCTCCTTCTCGAGTCGTTTGGCGAGCGAGTTGATCTCCGCGAGGCTGTGAATATGCCGGCGATTGACGGCGAGATGGCGGCCGAGTTTCAATGCCTTGCACTCGCAGCGTGCTCGCAAATCCAAATCCGCGATGGTTTCGAAATCGGCATTATGGGCGAGGCCAAGGATGCGACGGTGGATCTCGACGCCGGCAAAGCCGAGCATGTCGGTCCAGATCTCGTGCAAGACGTGATCGAGTGCCTGTTCGGCGCCGAGCAGGTCGCCGCGATCTTCGAAGAGCGAGCGCTGATAGAGGATGCCGTTGCGCTCGCTACGCCACAGGTCCGAAAACTCCTCGCAGAAGGTTGCCCAGATAGTTTCGATGACGTTGAGCAGATAGTCCCGCATAGCCTCGCGATTGCCGTTCTGTTCGTGGCCCGCCTGCGAGAAATAGCTCATCCAGAAATTGGCGATCATCATGCCGACGTCGAAGGCGATTGGGCCATAGAAGGCGAATTCCGGATCGATGACGCGGGTTTCATCCATCGTCACCATCACGGAGCCGGTATGAAGATCGCCATGCAGCAAGGTCTCGGCCTTGGTGGCGAAAAGGTGCTTCAGCTTTTGTGCCTCGACCTTCAAATCGCGATCCGCCCTCAGTTCGGCCACGATCCCATCGAGCTGTGGTGATGTGTGACGATTGAGCGACGCCTCGAAATAGGGGTCTGAAAAGACGAGATTCTCCGTGATGTCGCACAGTTCGACATTGTCGGAAAACAGCGCCAGATCCTGTTTTCGCTCGCGGGCGGTCATGGCGAGATCGGAGCCGCGGAAAAGCGTGCGTGCAGCAAATAGACCGAGATCACGGCCGATCCTGGGCAGTCGCTGGCCCTCGATGAGAGCACGCCTCAGAATGATATGGGGTGACAGGAATTCCATGACGATGATCGCCTGATCGACGTCGAAATGGAAAATCTCCGGTACCATTCCGGGATCGCGGTCCGATTGGCGCATCAGCGCATGATACTCAAAGTAAGAGCGCTTGAGCGGCAGCGGCCAACTCTCGCCGACAAGGCGGACATAGGGCAACGCCTGCTTGACGATCACCTTTCCTCGCTCGCCTTCCACGATGAAGACGAGATTAAGGTTGCCGTCTCCGACTTCCTTGACGCGCCAGCTACCCTGGTTCTCGCCCAATTTTTCAATGAGTGCCGCTAGGCCTCCCAGCCGCTGCGGCAACGTTTCGGGGCACAGGGCCACGAACGGCTTCGTATCCGTCATTTCTTCCTCCCCGGACCGTTTTCGCGGTGCCAACTCCCTCCGCGCGGCTGACTTCCCTCCTCTTTGGGCAGTCAGCGATCTTGCACTCTTCGATCGTGATGACATTTGATATGGGTCGATTTGTCAAATGTCAACGAGCTTGACAAATGATGACGCCCCGGCCTAGCATCACCGTGGGAGGACGGAGATGAACGAAGAACCTGTGTTCCGCGTCGAGGGATTGCGGAAATCTTTTGGTCGTATCCAGGTGCTCGGCGGAGTCGATCTGTCGCTTCGCGCCGGTTCTGTAACCGCACTTATGGGTGCAAACGGTGCTGGCAAGTCTACGCTCGTGCGCATCGTAAGCGGTGTCTACACGCGTGACGCCGGCCATATTTCGCTGGCGGGGCAGATTTTTTCGCCGTCGTCACCGGCTGAAGCCATCCGCGCCGGCGTCGTTACCGTTCATCAGAATATAAACGATGGGGTGGTAGCTGATCTGGATGTCGCAACAAACCTGACGCTTGACCGGCTGAACGGGCGTTCCGCGCGCTGGTTTTTCAATCTGAGGCGCGTGCGGCGCGAAGCCAAGGCAGTGGCCGATCGCATGGGCCTTTCCCTTGATCTCGGCGTTGGCATCTCGGGCCTATCTCTTGCCGACCGGCAGATGGTGGCCATCGCCCGTGCGATGGCCCACGAGCCAAAGGTACTTATCCTCGATGAACCGACGTCTTCGTTGTCAAGCGCCGAGGCCGAGCGACTCTTCCAGCTTGTCGATCGCTTGCGCGCACGGGGTGTCGCCATCCTCTATATTTCGCACCGCATGTCGGATATCCGGCGCCTGGCAGACAGTATCGTCAGCCTGCGTGACGGACGTATTACCGGCACCTTCACGGGACCTGACCTCGACTATGAGGGTGCGGTGAATGCGATGCTCGGCAAAGCGATCAGCCATGACGGCATTGCCGTTCGCGACGGCGGGGCGACAGTCCTCGGCGCCGAAGAGCTCATGCTCTCGCCGAGCGCACGTCCTTTTGATTTCGTGCTGCGTGAGGGAGAAGTCGTTGCCGTCACCGGTCTCGTCGGTGTTGGCAAGACCGCGCTTGCCGAGACGCTTTTCGGCGCCAGACAGCCGTTTGCAGGACGCATGTCGCTTGATGGCAGGCGATATCAGCCGCGCACACCTCAAGAGGCCATTGCCGAAGGAGTTTTCCTCGTCGCCAAGGACCGCGCGGACAATGGCATCGTCCCCGATTTCAATATTTACGAGAATATCAGCCTTCCTTTCCTGAAGCGGCTCGCCCGTGTCGGCGGCATCTCCAGCCGCGGTTCGGAGCGCGGCGAAGCTAAACGGCAGATTTCCGCTCTCGGCATCGTTTGCCGATCGGAACGAGATGAGATGCACACGCTCTCCGGTGGCAATCAGCAAAAGGTGATGGTGGCCCGCTGGCTAAGCCAACCCTGTCGATTGCTGGTTCTCGATGAACCTTTCCAGGGCGTCGATATTGCCGCGCGCCGCGACATTGCCGAGAAGCTTCGAGCATCGGCGCAAGGAAGAGCCACTGTTGTGTTCCTGACGGAGCTCGATGAGGCCTTCGAAATTGCCGACCGCATTCTGGTGATGTCCGAACAGACGCTGGCCGGCGAGCATCTAAACGCCGGTATCGATGTCAGTAAACTCCTGGCCGAGATCGCGGGCCAGCATGAAATGGTGAATTGATGACTGATCACGACACGCCGATCGCGGCAGCGCAGCCGGCAAAAATCGTTCCACCGCAAGCAATGGGCGCCAATATTCGCGAGCTCGCTATCCGCTATGGCTTTCTGCTGCTGCTTGCTGTGATGCTCGTCTACTTCTCTATAGCTACGAGCGGGTTTGCTTCGCCGCAAAGCGCCGTCTTCATCCTGCAGTCGGTATCGATCACAGGCATTCTGGCGCTTGGTGTCACAGCGACCATGGTCGTCGGTGGCTTCGATCTGTCGATTGGTTCGGTCGCAACGACAGCAATGATGGCGTCGTCATACATCATGGTGATCTTGAACGGCGATGCTTTGACGGCGATCGCCGTCTGCCTGCTGATCGGCATAGTGATCGGGTTGGTCAATGGTTTCCTAGTCGTCTACATGCGCGTTCCCGACTTGCTGGCAACGCTCGGAATGATGTTCCTTCTTGTCGGGCTGCAGCGCATTCCGACCGAGGGTCGGTCGATCGCGACCGGGATGAGCCTGCCCGATGGCAGTACCGCAACTGGCAGCTTCAGCCCGGCCTTTTTGGCACTTGGACGTCACAAGTTTGACTTCCTTCTTCCGAATCTGGTGCCAGTTTCGGTCGTCGTCCTGATCGTGCTCGCCATCCTTATCTGGTTTTTTCTGGAATATACCCGCTTCGGTCGGATGATGTATGCCGTCGGCTCGAACGAGCGTGCTGCGGAACTCGCTGGTGCGCCTGTCAATGCCTACAAGATGTTTGCCTACGTCATCTCAGGCGTCTTCGCTTCGATCGGTGGCATTCTGCTTGCTGCGCGTCTGGGTCGTGGTGACATCGCCTCCGGCAACAATCTTTTGCTCGACGCGGTCGCCGCCGCCCTGATTGGCTTTGCCGTGCTCGGAGTCGCCAAGCCGAATGCCTTTGGGACTGCAGTAGGGGCCCTTTTCGTCGGTGTCCTGCTGCAGGGCCTCACGATGATGAACGCGCCTTACTATACGCAGGACTTCGTCAAGGGCGCGGTGCTCGTCATCGCGCTGGTCTTTACCTTTGCTCTTTCGGAGAGAGGCAAACGATAGGGCTGGGAGGCCCTTCGCGCATACGCATGAACAACAAAGCGTCTACTGTGGAGGAGACAGGAATGAAGATTACGCGTAGAACACTCGGCAAGCTGACAATAGGCCTCATGGGAGCGACAGCCTTCTCGGGCTTTGCCCTTTCGGCCGACATGCCCAAGCCCTTCGACAACCCTGGCCAAGTCAAGATCGCTCTCGTGCGCTATCTGTCGACCGGCGATTTCTTCCAGTCGTACCTGTCTGGCGTTGAGGCGCAGGCCAAGGCCCTGGGTGTCGATCTGCGCGTGCTGGATAGCCGCCAGGATGCGGCGCTGCAGGCTGATATGGTCGATCAGGCAATTGCATTGAAGGTCGATGGCATTATCATCCAGCATGGCCTTACGGAGTCGATGAAGGAAGCCGCCAAGCGTGCTGTTGACGCTGGCATCAAGGTCGTTGCCTTCGATGTCAACGTCGAGAACCCGAAGATCCCGCAGATCGAGCAATCGGACCGCGATCTGGCGCGCCTCGCGCTTGAGCAGGCGGTCAAGGACAATGGCGACGCCTGGAAGGCCGGCTACGTCTACGTCGCTGGCATTGCGCCGCTCGATCGTCGCGACGAAACCTGGAAGGAGTTCAAGACAAAGTACCCGGGCATCAATGAAGCGGCGATGTTCGGAACAATGGATAATCCGATCGCAAACTCCGTCGCCAACCAGGCACGCTCCGTGCTGTCGGCCAATCCTGACGTCCAGGTGATGTTCGCACCCTACGACGAGTTCGCCAAGGGCGTGAAGATCGCGGTGGACGAAGCTGGTCTTTCAACCAGCGTGAAGATCTATTCGGCCGATATTTCGACGTCTGATATCGCCGCTATGCGCGAGCAGGACAGCGCCTGGGCAGCTACAGCCGCTACCAACCCCGCCGTCGTTGGCCAGGTCTCGGTACGCGCGCTTGCCATGCTGCTTGCCGGCGAAGATCCGGGCCACAATGTGATTGTCCCGCCGACGCTGATCACGCAGAAGGACCTGAAGGACGCAGATATCAAGAATATGGAAGAACTTGGCGCCAAGTTGCCGCAGTTCGCTCATGCTGATGTGGCCGTTCCAGCCTGGATGCCGCTGCCGAACAAGAAGTAATAAGACACCTGAGGAAATGCGAGGCGGCCTTCGGGCCGTCTTACGTGTTGTTAGGGTCAGCAAAAGCCTCGGCGGGCCATTTGCTCTCCTGTTTGAAGCAGGAGAGCAAATCGCGTCAACGCAGCGCTGCGGCGATATTGCCGCCGTCGACGGTTGTCACATCGGCCGTTGTCCGGTCGGCCAACGCGTGGTGCAGGAATGCCTGCGCCACGTCATCGGCAGTTACTTCCTGGCCGAGAAGGTTGCCGCCCATGTAATCCTGCGCCGACAGACCGCGCGCTGCCGCCCGGTTGGCAATCATCTCATCGTTCAGTAGACCGGAACGAATGCGATCGGCGTTGACGGCGTTGGAGCGGATTCCATCGGCTCCATGTTCCAGAGCATACTGCCGCGACAGAAACAACGTAGCCGCCTTGGGCAATCCGTACGCACCGAATTTGGAGCCTGGATTGACCGCCTGCTTGCTGGCGTTGAAGAGCAGTGCACCGCCAGTCCTCTGTTCTTTCATGATCCGGACCGCATTTTGCGCAACGAGCTGGTGTGAGAAGAAATTGAGTTCGAAGCTCTTGCGCAGGAGGCTGTCATCGAGCGTCGCGATCGCTCCCTCCCAGGCCGCGCCGGCATTGGAGACGACAATATCGACGCCGCCGAAGGTCGAGATGGCCCTATCGAAGGCGCCGCGAACCGAAGCCGGATCGGTCACGTCGCAGGCGACGCCGATGGACTGGTTACCGATCGCCCTGGCGACGTCGCCGGCTTTGGCCGCATCGAGATCGGCGACCACGACGTGGGCACCCTCACGCGCGAAAAGCTTTGCAGTCGCCGCGCCGATCGCGCCGGCCCCCCCGGTAACGAGGGCCACCTGCCCTGTGAGAGGCTTCGGCTTGGCGCCGGCAAGCTTGGCCTGTTCCAAGGACCAGTATTCGAGATCGAAGAGATCCGGCCGGCTGACCGGCTCGAAGCGGCCGATGGATTCCGCGTCGCGCGCGGCCTCGATCCACATTTCACCGACATCTGCTGCGATCTGTGCATCCCTGAGCGTGCGACCGTGGCCGAACAACCCGACGCCGGGAACCAAAGTCAGCCGCGGCATAGGGTCGATCATGGTGCGCTTCACGTCGTCGCGAGCATCGTTCTCGCGAAAGTACGCGGTGTAGGCGGCGACAAACGCGGCGACGCGCTCATCGATCACCGACCGGAACTCCGCGAGCTTGCCTGCCGCTGGAGGCGGCAGCACAAGCGGGCCGGTCTTTATCCGGATGGAGAGGTCCGGTGTTGAAACGCCGCGCGCCGCCATGTCCTTAACTTCTGCCGCATTGACGAAATCAAGGATCGCCGGGGACACACGAAACTCGCTTATCATCCGGTCGAACCGGCCTTCGCCGCGGGCGACAGCGACTGCGCCGCGTAACATTGCAGCGATCTCATTGGCCGCCGCCGTCTGTTGCGGTAGGCGTCCAGACGTGAATGGAGTCTTGCCGCGACGACGGACGTAGTCCTCAGCCAACGTCACATAGTGGATCATCCGGTCATAGGCTTGTTTTGCCGTGTCGGCGAAGGTGAATATGCCGTGCTTGTCGAGGATCAGGCCCTCCACGCTCGGATCGCGATCGAAGACCTCGGCAGCGGCCTTGGCCAGCGCGAAGCCAGGCATGATGTAAGGCACGAAGCCCATCTTCTTGCCAAAAACCTCTGAGCTCATCTCCTTGCTTCTTGCCTGGTCGGCAATGGCAAGGATTGCCGTCGAATGGGTGTGATCGACGAATTTATGCGGCAGGAACGCATGCAGGAGCGCCTCGACAGAGGGGTTGGGGGAGGCGGGATCGATAAGATTGGCCCGCTGTAGCGTGACCATGTCCTCGTCGGACAGTTTCTGCAGCTTGCGCGCTTTCAGCAGCGGTGCGATTTTGACGGCGGGCAATCCCTCGGGTTCGATCGTTCCCATATCCCAACCACTGCCCTTGACGCAAAGGACGTCCCAGTCCTCGCCGATCAGATCGCGGACGGCCGTTTTCACGGATGTATTGCCACCGCCATGCAATACCAACCGAGGTTCGCTGCCAAGCAGTCGCGTCGTATAGGTCCGGAGCGCCAGGTCACGGTTGACGCCCCTCCGACCGTAAGCTTCGACCATTGCTTCGGCATCACTGTCGCGCCAAAGATTTTCCATCATGTCCTCCTCCACTCGCGCAAAGCAGGCGCCAAGGCGCCGCCTTGTCTGACATAAGCTGAAATCACTCCGTTTTGGCGGCCACAGTGGCGCTGCCCAAGCGCTCGAGCAGGCGGCGAGCCATGGAGGCTGTGACGATGAGATGTGACGCAAATCCGCCCTTGATGGCGGCTACAAGCGGCTCGAGCTTTTCATCTTCCTGAACCACCATCATCCGCTTCGGAATGGACCGGATCGAATCGAGGTCGGCCGAGATGCAGCGACGGTTGTGGGCGCAATCCATCAATTGCCCGTCTCGATCGATCACCTGGCCGGCGATCACGCCTGCCGCGCCCGCCTCTCCGAGCACTCGCAACTCCTCAGCCGTCAACGCACCGCACTTTACCAAATGGCTATCGGCCTCAATCCCGCCGACTGAATAAAGGGCAAGTGTGCAGTGGGGGATGGTCGCGAGTTGTTCCTGAATCACGGGCTCTTGACGCAACTCCTGCGCCAGCCTTTCCGAACTGAGAACGAGCGGTGCATAGAAGTTGATACCCTGGGCGTTCAGCCGCCTTGCTATTTCCGTGGTGCATTGATCCGGTCGGTATGAATAAGGCGCTCCAAGATTGCCGCAGAGCTGGACGACGGTCACCCCCTGCAGGTCCGCAAAAGGCATGACGTCGGCGATGTGATAGACGGTCCGGCCCCAGGCAACACCAATTCTGTCATCCTTGCCGATCAGTTCCAGGAATACCGCCGCGGCGACGACAGGCATTTCCGCCGTTGGGTCGAGGGCATGCCTGTCTTCTGGAACAATCCAGACTGCCTTCAGTCCAGCTGCGTCTTCCAACTGCCGGGCCAACACGTCGTCTGCGAAGAGTTGCGTTGATGTCGCGATGTTGACGATGCCGGTTTCCCTCGCGCGCCGCAGGTAGGTCGCAACAGAGGCGCGGGAGATGTCAAGATGCTTTGCTACCTCATCCTGCCGCATGCCGTGTGTGTAGTAGAGCCAGGCGGCCTTGTGAAGGACCTGGTCGGTAGAGCGTATTGGCATGCGGATCGTTCCAGAATGATTGATTTCGACATTATTCATGCGCGCTGACAAAAGTCAAACAGCATGATTGTTGCTTATTTCTTGCGTTACAGCCGTGTCAACGTTGCCGTGCAACCTTCGTCAGGCATGGGCAAGCGCCACCTAGCAGCCGCGGATTTGCGCCGCAACCGATCCGCGTTGCCGGCAGGCGGAGCCAATGGCCATCCACCTGCACAAGGGTTGGAATGTTACGCCCGGTTCCGGTGGATTTACCGTTGCGTACTTCAGTCGCAACGAATTGAAGGCAAAACTCGATACGGATGGTGGTGGGGGAGGTCGGCTCCCTCGCCGCCGGATATCGGAGGAAGTCTGAATGACGGCGCGTGACGATATTTTCGAGCTTGGCAAACGGGTCAGCCAATCCATCATTGGTCAAAACACAATGGTCGAGCGGCTGATCATCGGTCTCCTTGCAAACGGGCACCTGCTTGTCGAAGGTCTTCCGGGGCTTGCCAAGACGCGAGCGATCAAGAGCCTGGCGAAGAACCTCGATTCAGAGCTGTCACGCGTGCAGTTCACGCCGGATCTGCTTCCCGCCGACATCACGGGTTCGGAGGTGTATTTTTCCGAAGGTGGAAAGGGCGAGTTCAAATTTCAGCAGGGACCGATCTTCGCAAACCTTATCCTCGCCGACGAGATAAACCGCGCGCCAGCCAAGGTCCAATCCGCGCTTTTGGAAGCGATGGAGGAGCGGCAGGTGACCGTCGGCGGCACAAGCTATCCGCTGCCCGACCTTTTCATGGTGATGGCGACGCAGAACCCTATCGAGCAGGAAGGCACCTATCCCTTGCCGGAAGCTCAGCTTGACCGCTTCCTGATGCATGTCGAAGTCGGCTACCCCGACGAGACGTCCGAGGCCGCAATCATGCGCCTCAATCGCGACGAGGAGAATGCAGGGCAGAACAAAGACAAGCACGCCGATGCCCCGAGACTCAATCCCCAGGCAATATTCGACGCGCGGAAGGAAATCGGTGCCACTGCGGTTTCAGAGCCGGTGGAGAAATACATCGTCGCTCTGGTGATAGCCACGAGGTACCCGGATCGCTACGACAAGGATCTCGCCAAGCTATTGCATGTCGGGGCGAGCCCGCGCGGCGTCATCAGCCTAGACAAGGTTTCACGATCGCATGCCTGGCTCAAGGGGCGCGACTATGTGACGCCTGACGACGTCAAGGCGGTCGTCAACGACGTCCTGCGCCATCGCCTTATTCTGTCCTATGAGGCGCATGCCTCTAATACGAGCGCGGATGAGGTGATCAATCGCATCACTGAATTGGTGGCAGTCTCATGAAGGCCCCGACACCGAGCATCGGGAACGGCATACATGTCACGACCCAGGAACTTGTTGCCCTGGAGGGACGCGCGCGCGACCTGGCTTTCATACAGCGTGCGCGTAGCCATCAGCAGCTTGCGGGGCGCATGCAGTCCTCGGTGCGTGGCCGGGGTTTGATTTTCGAAGAGCTGCGAGAGTACCTCCCCGGTGACGACGTCCGCGCGATCGATTGGCGCGTCACCGCCCGAACGAGGAAGCCTGTCGTTAGGGTCTACGGCGAGGAAAAGGAGCGTCCTGCAATTGTTGTCGTGGACCAGCGCATCAACATGTTCTTTGGCAGTCGCTTCGCGATGAAATCGGTAGCAGCCGCGCAAGCGGCGATGCTCGCGGCCTGGCGCATCCTGGGGTCCGGTGACCGCGTCGGCGGCTTCGTGTTTAATGATGAAGACATCAGCGAGATCAAGCCGCACCGCAGCCGGAATGCCGTGATTGCGCTGGCGGACAGGATCGCCGAAAAGAACGGGATGTTGAAGTCCACCTATGCGGGGGTGCCATCACCCGAGGCATTGGACAACGTTCTCCGGCAGGTCGCGGGCGTCGCACATCACGATTTTCTCTTGGTTGTGGTCAGCGACTACGATGGCCATGGGGACACAACGCGGCAGCTCCTTCTCGAGCTTTCAAGCCGCAACGATGTCATCTGCCTGTTGATCTACGATCCGTTCATGCTCGAATTGCCGACAACCGGAGATATTGTGGTGAGCGGCGGTGCGCTGCAGGCGGAGCTCTCGTTCAGACAAGCAGCCGTGCGCCAATCCATCGACACCTTTGCCCGTGATCGCGGTCGCGAATTGCGGGAATGGCAACGGCAACTCGGCCTTCCGATGCTTCCGATTTCCACCGCAGAAGAGGTCGCTCCACAGTTGAGAAGCCTGCTTGAGCAATCCGCCTGGCGTCAGCGGAGGCGCTGATGGACTCCGAACCCAAACTCGACCCCATCACCGAAATGGCGCTTCGTTCGCTGAAGGACATCGCGGTTCCCGCGCCGGTTTCCTGGATGCCTCAAACCTGGGGCTGGCTGATTGTCGCGCTGCTCCTGCTCTTTGCAACCTTGCTGTGGTGCGCGCTCGCCTATCGTCGGTGGCGGAAAAATGCCTACCGCCGAGAAGCCTTGAAGCACCTTGAAGCAATAGAGGTCGCGGTTCGTGACGCCGATAAACGCGCGCGGGCACTCTGCGACCTTGGTGAATTGCTCAAGCGTACAGCTCTGGCGGCTTGGCCGCGACCGGATGTTGCCGCGACCTCCGGGCTGGCTTGGGCAGCGTTTCTTGTCGAGCATGGCAATATGAAGAATGGGGAAGCATTTCAGCGGTTCTTTGACGATCTTGAATACCAGGCGGCTACGCTGGTTTCCACAGAGGTTGCAGACGGACTTGTTCGCGACGCTCGACGCTGGATCGAGGGGCACCATGTACCAGCTTGATTTCCCCTGGCTGCTCCTGATCTTGCCGGCTCCCCTGATCGTGTGGTGGTTGTTGCCCCCGCATCGTGAAACGTCCGCCTCGATCCGCCTCCCATTTTTCAACGAGGTCGCACGCGCCGCCGGCGTGGAGCCCACCGAGGGCTCCGTCGTGCCGAAGAGGTCCTGGATGCAGGTCGCGGTCGATCTGATCGCCTGGTGCCTCATCGTTCTCGCTCTGGCCCGGCCGCAATATGTCGAGCCACCGGTCGTGAAGACCGAACCGCAGCGAGACATCCTGCTCGCGCTCGATCTCTCGCAATCGATGGATACGCGCGATTTCGCCGCGCCCGACGGTACGTCAAAGGCGCGCGTCGAGGCAGTTCGAACCGTTGTTTCCGATTTCGTATCCAGACGACCTGGGGATCGCCTCGGGCTGATCGCCTTCGGAGACGCGCCGTATCCCCTTGCTCCCTTCACGATGGACCACGCCCTTGTCAAAAACCTCGTGGAGAGCCTTTTGCCCGGCATTGCCGGTCCGCGCACGGCAATGGGGGATTCGCTTGGGCTCGCCATCCGAATGTTTGAGAAGACAACGGTGCCGCAAAAGGTCCTGATACTACTGACCGACGGGAACGATACAGCCAGCAAGATGCCGCCTCTGAAAGCTGCCGGCATCGCCAAAAGCAAGCAGATTGTCATCCACACGGTCGGTATTGGCGACCCTGCGGCGACGGGGGAGGACAAACTCGACACCGCGTCGCTCGAGAAGATCGCCACTGATACTGGAGGCCGCTACTTCTTTGGGGGTGATCAAAGCCAGCTTCAGGAGATTTACGACGAGCTTGATCGGATCACGCCTGAGGACCAAAAGCAGCTGTCCTGGCGTCCCAGAACCGAGCTGTTCTTCTGGCCGCTGGGCGGAGCGATCGCCACGATGCTCGCCTGGTATGGTCTAACCGGATTGTATAGCCTTGTTCGCAGGAGATTGCCGGCATGATCTCCGACTTTCATTTCCTGCGCCCTCTGTGGCTGCTCGCTCTTCTGGCGCCGCCGGCAATCGTCTGGATGGCATCCCGTTCAGGAGATATTCGCAATCGCTGGAAGGGCATGATCGCGCCGCACCTGCTCGACAGCCTCGTGATCGAGCCCGACGGGCGACGTCGGTATATGCCAGCCTGGATGTTGGCCGCCGTGATTTCGATAGCGGTGTTAGGCGCTGCCGGACCGACCTGGAAACGCGAAGCCCCTCCCTTCGTTGCCGACACGGCTTCCCTGGTCATTGCCATTGATCTTTCGCCGACGATGGACGCCATCGACGTCTCCCCCAGCAGGCTTGAACGGGTCAAGCTGAAGATCCACGACATTCTGGCTGGCCGGAATGGCGCACGAACTGCTGTCGTCGCCTACGCGGGTACGGCGCACCTGGTGGTCCCTCTGACCGATGACACCGACCTCATCGAGACCTATACCGATGCGCTCGCCACAGACATTATGCCAAAGTCCGGTAGGAATACCCCTGCGGCCCTGAAACTCGCGGATGGGCTGCTTCAACGGGATGGAGCTCCCGGAACAACCCTCCTCGTTACCGACGGCGTCGAGGCGCGAGCGACAGTCGCGTCCGACGGGCTGCATAGCGCAATTGTCATTCTCGGTGTCGGCACCCCGGAGGGTGGCGTCGTCAAGCGCTCCGACGGTAGCTTCGTCAATGACGCGGGTGGCGCTCGGATCAATGCCAAGTTGGATGTGGAAGCTCTGAAGAAGTTCGCGAATGACGCTGGAGCGGATGTCGCGACGATGACGGACGATGACACCGACATCAGGTGGGTCGGGCAGCGCGTAAGGACGAATTTCGCTCAACAAACGACATCCCAGGGAGATCGCTGGCACGACGTCGGATGGTGGTTCATCGCACCGGCGGCGGCGCTATCAGCGCTTTCGTTTCGGCGAGGCTGGTTGGTCAAGTTCGCAGCGATCGGGCTCTGCTTTCAACTGCTTCAACCTTCGTCCGCGGGAGCAGCCGGGTTCATGGACCTTTGGCTGACACCCGATCAGCAGGGCCGTCTTGCGTATGAGAGAGGAGACTATGCATCGGCCTCCGCGCACTTCCGCGATCCCATGTGGAAGGGGACGGCGCTCTATCGTGCCGGCCACTATCAGGATGCCATCGATGCGTTTGCGTCGATCGACAGCGCGGAGAGCTGGTACAATCAGGGAAACGCGTTCTTTCATCTGGGAGATCTGGAGGAGGCGGTTTCGGCCTACCAAAAGGCCTTGGAAAAACGGAAGGACTGGTCCGACGCGCAAGGAAACCTGACAATCGCGCAGCGACTGCTGAAGATACAGAAAGACAAGGAGCAGGAGCAGCAGCAGGATCCGAACGAGAAGCCCGACAGCGTTCAATTTGACAATAAAGCCGACAAGGGCAAGGCAGGCGAGGTCCAGACCGTCGAACAGACGTCGGAGATGTGGATGAAGAACATTCAGGTGAGCCCCGCCGATCTCATGGCGCGAAAATTTGCCATCGAGGCGGGTGAGACCAAGCCATGATGACGTTTCTGCCGGGTGTCTTTCTTTTGCTTTTACCGGCCCTGGCCTGGGGAGCGGAACCCTTTGCGCGCGCCACGGTCGAAGACAACGGCAACATAGTGCCCGGGCAGCAGGTGCGAGTTGATGTCGATGTGTTCGCGCCTGATTTCTTTACCTCGCCTCCGCAGTTTCCTCTTTTTGATGTTCCAGACGCTCTTGTCACTCTTCCAGAAGAGCGGACGCAGAACATCAGTGAAACCAAAGACGGCGTTCAATATTCCGGAATTCGGAAATCCTATGCCGTCGTGCCGCAGGCGCCGGGAAAGTTTGTTCTGCCTGAGATCGACATCGGGTTGGGCTATTCGGTCGATGGAAAGCCGACAAAGGCAACGGTAAAAATGCCTTCTGTTTCGTTCAACGCCGGAGAGGCATCCGGGGCCGCTGGGCAAAGGGTTGTCTTCGCAGCCAGCGATCTAACGATCGAACAGGTTTTCGACCCGAGCGCCCCGTCGCTCAAGGTCGGCGATGCTCTTGTCAGAACAATCACGGTGACGGCGGAAAACACGCAAGCCATGATGATACCCCCGGTTGGGGGCGGGACCGTTTCGGGGCTGCGTCAATACCAGAAGCAACCGAAGATCGAAGACGGCATCCCCGTCGGGCGCGAGACGGCAAGCCGCCGAACCGAAACATATGTGTACACCGCGGACAGGGAAGGGTCGTTTACAATCCCTGCGGTTTCCTATGATTGGTTCGATATCGCGCGCCATGAGCAGACATCCGCTTCGCTGCCGTCGGTAATGGTTGCCGTCGCTCCCGCCGTCGCCATGACGCCGATCAAGCCTGTACTGGATGACGTACGACGCCAGGCGCCCCACGTCATCAGACAGAAAGTCGCCCTGGCTATCATGGGGCTGTTGGCGGCGATGGGAGTGTTGTGGGCTGGCTTACGCTTTTGGCCGGTGATCAACAGTCTGCTGCAGAATGCAGGCCTGAAACACCAGGCATCGCACGGCTACCGCTTGAAGCGGCTCCGCCAACTCATCCGCTCGGGGAGCGAGCAAGAGATCTATAATGGTCTCCAAACCTGGAGCCGAAGTCTGGGGAATGGCACGCTGGAGGAATGGGTTCGTTTCGGCCCCGCCGACCTACAGCGCCAGGTCGACATTCTTTCTCAAAAGCTGTTCCGATCGGGGCGTGCTGAAATCGACAGGGAGCGACTGGCCGCGGTCGTTGACTACCGCCGACCAGCGCGCCTGGACGCGTCCCCCGTGCTTCCGCCGCTCAATCCTTGATCGGAAGCCATAGGATGGTTCGCCTTTGGTGGAGACCGTCCACTGGCGACGTTATCGGGGAATGCGAGCTTCTGGTGACCTGCTGGCCGCGGTGGTGGGCATGCGCCAACACCTAAGAGGAAGCCTTTTCAAGCTCGTAGAGCTGGTCCATGCTCAATGTCGCGATCTTGGCAAAGGAGGTCTGGTTCTTGACGCGGCCATCTTGAAGTATGACGACTTCGTCGCAGAACGAGATGGTGCTGCGATGATGGCTGATGACGATTGTCGTGCGCCGACCGGCTCTTGATTTCAAGGTTTCGACAATCGCCGCCTCCGACAGTCCGTCCATTGCATTCGTGGCCTCGTCCAGAATGAGGATTTCCGGATCGCGCACCAGGGCCCTTGCCAGCGCGATGCGCTGTCGCTGTCCCGCCGAAACGGTGGCTCCCCGGTAGCCGACAACGGTCTCATATCCATCTGGCAGCTTCTCGATGAATTCGTGCGCTTCAGCAAGTCTGGCTGCGTTCTTGACCTCTTCAAGCGAAGCGCTGTGGCCATAGGTGATATTTTCGAGAATGGTGCCGTCAATCAGCTCGAGATCCTGGCTGGCGAGCGCAATTTGTCCCCGCCACTGCATCGGATCGATTTGATTGAGTGGGGTGCCGTCGACCAGAATGTTTCCTCCGTCAGGTTCGACAAAGCGACATAGGAGATTGACGATCGTCGTCTTTCCGGCGCCGGATCGTCCAATTATGGCGGTTGAATGACCTTTGGGAAGATCGAAGGACGCAGCGCGCAGCACGACGGGTCGCGAGCCGGAGCCCGGATACTTGAACGTCACGCCATCGAATTTGATGTGCTGACGGAGGGCCTGAACCGGAGCATCGCCTGCCGGTGGGTTCGGCTTGTCGGACGGATCCAGTAACCATCTGACCTCTTCCAGGGACCCGCTCCAGCCTTGCACGGCGCTCCATGCCATTTGCAGCGCGCGAACATGCGGCTGCAGCCTGTAAAGCAAGACAACGAAGGCCACGATAACAGGAAAGCTTATACCCCAAAGCCAGGCACTGACGACGACAGTCAAAAAGAGAGCCGAATGCAGCACCTCTGTCAGTGGCGGCAATACCGCCTGGCGGGATTGGAGATCGAAGCCAGCCTCTCTGACCGCATCCGAAGAGGTATCGAAGACTGCTTTCTCGCGCTGTTCTTGTCCGAAGGCGCGGATAAGCCGCCCGGCGTGAACGAGATGAAGCATCTTGGCGGCAAGTTCACCGTTGAACGACGTGACTTTGCGGCTCGGGGCTCTGAGGCTGGCTGAAAGAAGCGCGTGCAGGGCCTGGATTATTACCAGCCCAAGTGCAACGCCAAGCGTCATCTGCCATGAAAGAAGCAGGAGAAAGGCGAGCAGAATGACCACAGCCGATGCGTTTACGATCGCTGCAAGTGTGGTCTGGATTGCGTCCGAAGCACGCCAGGACTCGTTTGATATGATGTTGAGCAATCGCCCCGGACTTTGCTGGAGGAAGAATGAGTATCCAACCGTCAAAAGCTGGCGGGCAAGAGAGCTTCGCATGGCATGGCCGGCCCTGCCGTAGATCAAATTGGTGAGCACAGCGTTGGCGAAGGCGAGCACATTCTTCAGGGTGATCAATCCGAGGATGGCGGCGGCAATCACAATCAGCCTTGCCCGCTCATCCAACCCGGCACCGACTTGCTGAAAGACCGCTGAGAGCCCCGCCATTCCCGACGGTTCCGCCCCGCCGGCGATAATGCTGAGCATTGGGATGATGAGACCGATGCCCGTACCTTCGAGAACGGCGGTGCTTAGTCCCAGTATGACGACGACCACCAGCAGACCGACCCGCCGGCCGAGTGCCTGACGCAATAGCCGAAAGCTCAACTTGGCGAACTCTAGCATGGCTGTGACCCCGGCAAGTGATGAACGCGTGCGCGCGGGAATTCGCGATACTTTCCGGCCATCATGCTAGCCCCTGAAGCGGCTGTACGGACTTGGCGGGCACCGATTGATAGTACCGCGTCATGAGATCCATGCGCCGGGTTGCACCGTCCGAGAAACGGCACAGCCACGGTGCATAAGCGGCGGAAAGAAGGCCGTATCGCTCTCGACGCCGGATCAGCCGCCACTTTCCCGTCTGCGTGAGAAAGGCGTGTGTCAGCTCCGGGCGCTGCTCATCGATAATGAGCTGATAGAGGAAATAGAAGAAGCACAAGGTTCCATGCGCATAACTCGAGGACGCGCGGCCTGCCTGCTCGGCGATTTTTCTTTCGATCGTGAGTATGCAATCCGCAGCGCGGCGCACGGTGTCATGGGTGACGGCAGCACCAATATCGTGAAGGGCGCCGGGATCGTCGCAGAGAGACTGTCGTTCAAGGTTCTCGGCCACGATCTTCAGGTGGGTTCGCCGCATTTGCCGCTTGTGCCTGCTTGAGACGCTGTCGCTATGAATGCGATAGGCGACCAGGCTCTCATCGATCATCGCTGCTGGAAATTGCCGTGCAATGCGTCCGAAGAGATCGAAATCCTCGGCATGGACATAGCCTGCATCGTACACCAGCATGTCTTCGGGAATGACATTGCGGTTGTACATCACTGTCGAATGCAAGAAGATGGTAAAAAACATCGACAAGATGTGCCAATCGCCGGTCTGATAGATTGGATTTGGCCTGCCGCGGACCACCCGGTTGCCGAGAAGCTGATCGATGCCGGTGCCGCTGATGGCGAGCTGAGGCTGTCGGGCAAAGAGCGCGACCTGACGCGAGAAGCGCGACGGGTAGGAAATATCGTCCGCATCCATTCTGGCGATGAGATCGCCTTTCGCCAAGGCTATTCCCTCATTCAGCGTCGCAATCAGCCCACGATTTTCCCGCGAGACGATCCGGATGCGATTGTCGGCGTTTTGATATCGTTGGAGGACCGCCAGCGAGCCATCGGTCGATCCGTCGTCAAGAGCGATGACCTCGAAGCGGGTGTAGTCCTGGCGCAGAATGCTTTCGAGTGCGGCGGCAACATGAGGTTCACCGTTATAGACCGGCAGCACGACGGAGATCAGTGGATCAGACATCCTTCAGCTCCCGCGTTCATCAGGGTTGGCGTAGCTCGGGCGATAGGCCGAAGCCTCATACCCCCGCTCGCCGGCAATGCTCGGCCGGGACGACGGCGTGCTCGGCCTGGCGGAGCTGACGTAGGGGAAATAGCGCTTGAGCTGGTTGAGCGGCCTCTCGAATGCCAGCCAGGAAATCGAAGCCAGCATCAATGTCGCTGCGGTCGCAACCACAAAACGACCGGGCCCCTGCTCTGAGACATTGACCGGGATCCAGGACTGAGCCTTGACGACCAGCGACAGCACAACCGGATGAAATAGGTAAACCCCGTAGCTCATACGTCCGATGGCCGTATTCGTCGGGCTTTCCAGCATCCGGCCGAATGCCCCCTGCATGCCCGAGGAGCAGCACCCGACCAGCATGACGAGGGGGATGAGGGGGAACACTTCCCCGCCGATCCATGTCACCCATTCCAGGGTCGGTGTCATGGACACCGACTTCAACCACAGGACCGTGATCGAGGCTATGGTTAAGGGCACGACACTTACCCCAATCCATCGGGGCCCAATCCATCGGGGCCCAATCCACCGGGGCCAAGCCTCGGTTTTCCTGCGGTAGACGGCAAGGAGAGCGCCGGCCACCAGCGCATCGACGGACGCTGGAGGAAGGAGGTCTCGCGCCAGAGATGGTGTACCCGTAAATGGCCAATAGAGGCGATAGGCCAGCGAGAACGCTATGACGGCGACGCAAACAGACGCAATCAGCCGGCGCGGAGCCAGCAGGATCACCAGAGGCCAGGCGATATAGAACTGTTCCTCGATGCTCAAGCTCCAGGCGTGACACAACACCCAGGGCGTCCATTCGTTTCGAAGCGCATACCAGAAGTTCGACAGATACAGCGCGTGCCACTTGAGGCTGCCCCGGGCGCCCTCAAGGTTGACAAACCATATGAAGGCCAACATCGCGAAGTAAGGAGGAAATATGCGCAGTGCGCGGCGAATGTAGAATGCCTTCAGCGCCGCACGCGGCTGGTAGTCGGCAAAGGAACGTGCGTCCAGCAGGAGCCGGGTTATCAGAAAGCCGCTGAGGACGAAGAACAGGCGTACGCCGAGATGGCCCAGGACTGATCCATTGACCGCAAAGAAATGGTGATAGAGGACCATTGTGACTGCGAGAGTCCGAAGTCCGTCCAGTTGCCGGTCGCGAGACATGAATCTCCTTGGCCGATCGGGACCCGCTCCTTGCGAGAGCCTTCCTCGATGGCATTCTTGCAGCTCGCATTGCTGCTGATTGTGCCGTCCCGGACGAGACGAACTGAAGTATCGACGCAGGCGCGAAAATTCTGGCGGAATCGGGCCAAACTGTGACCCTGGCGTGTGATCAGACTTTGGTCCGATGCCTCCGCGACAAGGCTTGCCTCGATCTCGGTGCTTCGCGTGTCGGCACTGATCCTCCAATTCTGCAGCCCAGATCGGGTTCCAAAAACCGCTCGCGGGCACCCGGAACATAACGGCTTGTCGATTGCCAGCTGACATCAGACGAGCCGCTGGCCCAGATGCACGAAAGCTATCCGGTGCTCGCTGCGAGCGCGTGAATTGCGCTCTCATTGCGGGGAGGGGAGAAGTCATCAGGCCCTCATCGAGGCGCGATGTTGCAAACCAAAGTCGAGGCTATTTCTGCATGACCCTTTGCCGAAATTGAATTGGTCAGCCGGCGCAAGTTAGCGTCAATGTGCCGGCCTGGGCCAAACAGTCGAAATGAGGGTTGCATGAGCAGGATCGTCTTTGTTCACGGGTCTTTCGTCCCCGAGGAGGAGGCGCGCATCAGTCTTTTCGATCGCGGCTTCCTGTTCGGCGACGCGGTCTACGAGGTCACGGCCGTGATTGATGGCCGGATGATCGACAACGATCTGCATCTGGCTCGGTTCGCCCGTTCTCTGAAGGAGATGAACATTCCCCTGGCCTTGTCACTGGATCGCATCGTCTCGATCCAGTTGGAGCTGATCGAACGCAATGACCTGCAGCACGGCACAGTCTATCTTCAGGTTTCGCGCGGCGAGGCTGATCGCGACTTCCTGTACAGCGACAAGATGGAGCCGAAGCTCGTCGGCTTCACCCAGGCGAAGCGGCTTACGGGAACCGCGGCGCAGCGCGACGGAATCTCCGTCGACCTGGCTCCGGATCAGCGCTGGCAGAGGCGGGACATCAAGACGGCAATGCTGCTCGCACAGGTCATGGCCAAACAGGCTGCACGCGCGCGAGGCTTCGACGATGTCTGGCTGGTCGAGGACGGGCTGGTGACGGAAGGCGCGTCTTCGACTGCGCATATCATCACCGCGGATCGACGAATCCTCACCCGTCCCGCTTCCCGTGCCACGCTGCCGGGCTGCACGCAGCGCGCCGTTGCACGTTTATGTGCCGAACAGGGATTGCTCTTCGAAGAGCGTGCCTTTACGCCCGAGGAAGCACAGGGCGCCGCCGAAGCGTTCCAGACCTCAGCCTCGAGCCTGGTCATGCCGGTCGTGCGCATTGCCGACAAGTCGATCGGAGACGGCAAGCCTGGCCCGATGACGCGTCACCTCCAGACGCTCTATCTGGAGGCGGCTGGCGTTAAGGCATAGACGAGAGAACAGAGATGAAAACAGCGCGGGAACTCGGACTGATAGTGGAGGGAGCGATGGCTCCCGGACCGGAAAACGCCATTACCGATGTGCCTGGCGTGGCGGTTGGGCACCGCTCGCTCCGCGCCGAAGGCATTCATACGGGCGTAACCGCCATTGTTCCTCATCCAGGCGACATCTTTCGCAGGAAGCCGCGTGCGGCGGTCGAGGTGATAAACGGCTTCGGCAAGTCGGCGGGACTGATGCAGGTCGCCGAACTCGGCACGATCGAGACACCGATTCTCCTGACCAATACGTTTGGTGTGGCCGCCTGTACCGAAGCGCTGATTCGCCGTGCGATCGCGGCAAATCCGGCCATCGGGCGCAAGACCTCAACGGTCAATGGCCTCGTCTTCGAATGCAATGACGGTAGCATCAGCGACATCCAGGCCATGGCGGTAACGCCCGCCGACGCCTGTGCGGCGCTTGACGACGCACGGACGGGTGAGGTGGAGCAGGGTGCGGTCGGAGCCGGATCCGGCATGACGGCGTTCGGCTTCAAGGCTGGCATTGGTACCGCGTCGCGGCGACTGCGGATTGCGAAGCGTGATTTCACCTTGGGAACACTGGTTCTTGCCAATTTCGGCGCTGCCGGCGATCTCATTCTGCCCGATGGTCGCCGTCCGGATCCTCGCCGTCCAGCCAGCCCGGAGCGGGGCTCCGTCATCGTCGTTATGGCGACGGATTTGCCGCTCGGCGATCGCCAGCTGCAGCGCGTCGCCAAACGCGGCGGTGCGGGGCTGGCGCGACTCGGTGCCTTCTGGGGCAATGGTAGCGGCGATATCTGCCTGTGCTTCACCACCGCCGATCCGGTCGATCATGAACCGGCGTCACCCATTACCGCCCAGGACCGGCTTTCCGACGCGTTCATCGACACCGCCTTCCGCGCTGCCGCTGAAACCACACAGGAGGCGGTACTGAACGCGCTCTGCATGGCGCCTGCAACGCCCGGCCGCAACGGCCGCCCTTATCCCGCCCTTGCCGACTGGCTACAGGAGAACCCGCTGCAATGAAAGTTTTCATCTCTGCCGATATCGAAGGTACCGCAGGTATCGTTCATTGGGACGAGGCCGAGCGCACGCATGCCGACTGGAACGAGTTCCGCGCACTGATGACTGCCGAGGTCGTTGCTGCCTGCGACGGGGCTCGCGCTGCGGGAGCGACCGAGGTCGTGATAAAGGATGCTCATGACAGCGGGCGCAATCTCATCCTCGATCGGTTGCCAGACTATGTCCGGATCGTGCGTGGCTGGTCGGGGCATCCCGATGCGATGATGTTCGGTCTCGATGCCGGTTTTGCGGCGGCGATCTACACCGGCTACCATTCCAAGGCAGGCAGCGAGGCCAATCCGCTCGCTCACACGTCCAACCTGCGCATATCGCGCCTGCTTCTGAACGGGGAGGTGGCTTCCGAATTCACCGTGAACGCGCTCTGCGCGGCGGGATATGGGGTGCCTTCCGTCTTCCTGTCCGGCGACGCGGCAATGTGCGCGGAAGCGCGCGCGATGGTGCCCGGTATGTCCACGGTGGAGACACTTGAGGGTAAAGGCCGTGCCTCCACGTCGATCTCGCCCGCTTGGTCGCGCCGGCTTATCCGCGAAGGTGTGGCGTCCGCGCTGTCGGCGGATTTCAGCCAGACGCTCCCCGACCGGGCCGAGCGCTACGAAGTGGTGATCGAGTTCAACAATCCGACCGACGCCTATCGTGCCGGCTGGTACCCCGGCGCACGAGCCCATGGCCCGCGCGCCGTTGCTTTCGCCAATGCGGATTTTGCCGAAATCCTGCGTGCACTCGTATTCATGAAGGTCTGAGCCTGCCGTTTCGTGAGCCGGTCGTCAGGCCGGCTCGCGCTCCAGCAGTTGCCTGGACATGCGCCAGAGTTCGTCGACCTTGCGATTGCGGCTCGCCGCATGGCGGTAGAGGCGGATTTCGAGATCGAGATTCCATCCCTCGTCCTTCGAGGCGGGCACGAGGCGCCCTGACTCCATCTCGTCGCGTGCGAGGCTTTCAGGCAGCCAGCAGACGCCGGCTCCCGCAAGCGCCATGTTCATCAAACCGGCACTGATCGTATTCTCATGTGTCGTCCGGCGGCGAAATGGTGGGCGGCGAAGCAGAAGACGCGAGAGAGCTACGCCGAAGAAGGAATTGAAGCCGTAGCTGAGATAGGGGATTGCCAGCCGCTGCTGCTCGACGGCCCGATCCAGCAAATTTCTTCCGGCTTGCGAGTTGCCGGAAACGATGACGTTCGGCGCCACCAGAGGGATCAGCCGGTCGTGGGCGACGGTCAGCCACGCGAACTTGCCGCGGTCGAGATGGAATGGCACCTCCGGATGGGCATAGGTCAGGAAGAAATCGGCCTCGTCGCCAACGAGCGCATCCAGGTTCGCCTCGATGCCACCTCGGTCCGGTATCAGCGAGGTGTTGAACGCTCCCCCTGCTTTCTCCAACGCCCTTAACCATTGCGGAAAGAATGTAACCGTCAGCGTGTGCAGTGCCGCGAAGCGAATGAGGCCGGGTTCATGTGACGGACGCAGGGCCTCTCGCGCCGCATAGCATGACCGGATCGTTTCCTGTGCGACGGGCAGGAAATTCCGGCCCGCCGGCGTCAGCTCGGCAGGCATCGCCGCACGGCTGATCAAGGTCGCGCCCAGCCACCCCTCGAGCTGCTTGATTCGGCGGCTGAAGGCCGGTTGTGTCACGTTGCGCAGTTCAGCCGCTCTCGAGAAACTGGAGGTGTCCGCAAGGGTTACGAAGTCCTCCAGCCATTTGATTTCCATTCCATTCTCCTCCCCAATGCTCCTCGCCCAATTCAGCATAAGTCATTCATCTTGAATAGATATGCCAAATTCGCATGAGGTTGTGCCAAAACCGAATTGGCCAAGCCTGCCACAAGCTTTCACCTTGTCACACGACAGAAATTCATGGACGGCGCGAGCGCTTCGCATCGCCTGTCCTTAATGCCGGGTTCGTCCGGGTCGTGACAACGGAGCAGTTAATGGCAGTCAGAATTGAAGCCGATCTCATCCTTCACAACGGCCGCATATGGTGCGGTCGCGAGGAAGGATCCTGCGAGGCGGTGGCCGTCTGGCAGGGAAAGGTTCTCGCAACCGGCAGTAATGCAGAAATGCTGAGCCTTAAGGGATCGCGCACCGAGGTCATCGATCTGGACGGCCGTTTTGCCAGCCCGGGGCTGATCGACAACCATCTGCACCTGATTTCGACCGGCATCGTCATGGGCTGGGTGGACGCGACGCCTGCCGCGGCCCCCACCCACGCCGCGCTGATGCGCCAGATCGCCGAACGCGCGGCGGTGACGCCGAAGGGCGAGTGGGTTCGCGCACGTGGTTATGATCAGGTCAAGCTCGATACGGGCCGGCATCCGACACGCGCGGACCTTGATCTCGCTGCGCCAGATCATCCGGTTCTGGTGACGCGGGCGTGCGGCCATGTGGCGATCGCCAATTCGAAAGCTCTGATGCTGGCAGGCGTGACCGAGGCGACACCGGTGCCGGATGGCGGCGTCATCGGCCTGACGGACGGCAAACTGAACGGCCTACTGGCGGAGAACGCCATGAACCTCGTCAGGGCCGTGATCCCGTCGGCCACGACCGCCGAACTGATCGATGGGATCGAGCGCGCCGGCCAATATCTCTTGTCCCTCGGCATTACGAGCTGCATGGACGCCGCCGTCGGGCAGCTTTCCGGCTTTGAGGAAATTCAGGCCTATGAAATGGCCAAGATCGCGGGTCGCTTGCCCGTGCGCGTCTGGCTGACCCTTCTTGGTGATCCCGGCGTGTCGATCGTCGAGGATTGCTGGCGCGCGGGCCTCATCTCCGGCGCCGGCGACGACATGCTGCGCGTTGGCGCGGTGAAAATATTCCTTGATGGATCGGCCGGCGGACGCACGGCCTGGATGACCAAGCCTTACAAGGACGAGCCGGAAAACCTCGGCGTGCAGATGCTTCCCGACGCGGTCGTCGAGGAGATTGTGCAGTCCTGCCATGACCGCGGCTACCAAATGGCCTGCCATGCAATCGGCGACGGCGCTATCGAGCAGTTGATCACGGCTTACGAGAAGGCGCTTGCTGCCAATCCTGATCCGGATCGCCGCCACCGTGTGGAGCATTGCGGCTATCCGTCTGCGGAGCAAAACGCACGCATGAAGGCGGCGGGCATTCTGCCGGCGCCGCAGATGGCCTTCATTCACGATTTCGGCGACAGCTATATCTCCGTCCTCGGCGAGGAGCGCGGCGTTAAGTCCTACCCGATCGGCACGTGGGCGCGCATGGGGCTCAAACCCTCCACCGGCTCCGACTCACCGGTCTGCTCGCCCAATCCTTTCCCCGACCTCTACGCGATGATCACCCGCCAGACCGGCAAGGGCACCGTCATGGATGCCTCCGAGAAGCTTAGTCGCGAGGAGGCGCTCCAGGCCTACACGGAATACGGTGCCCATTCGCAGAAGGCTGAAAACGTGAAGGGGCGGCTGGTCGCTGGTCAGTGGGCTGACATCGCGGTCTTCGACAATGATCTTCTCACCGCATCGCCCGAGGCGATCCTGTCGGATACGCGCTGCCTGCTGACGCTGCTGGCGGGCCGCGTTGTGCACGACGCGCGAGGCTGAGCCACTCAAAAAATGACTGACACGATGCCGAAAAGGGAACCCGGCACATTGAGGGAGAACGAAATGCTGAAGAGACTTTCAATCGCTGCGATGCTCAGCCTGGGCGTCGCGACCATGGCGTTTGCGGAAGGCGAGCGTCATGGCGGTACACTTGTATTCACCGCGCCTTATGGCTCCAGCTTCGCGACGCTGGATGTTCAGTCGAGCCCCAACACACAGGAAGAATTCATCACCCAGGCCATTCACCGGGCGCTGTACAGCTGGGACTCGATCAACAACAAGCCGGTTCTGGAATTGGCGACCTCGGCTGATGTTTCCGAGGACGGGACGACTTACACCTATCATCTGCGCGACAACGCCGTCTTTCACAATGGCAAGCCGCTGACGGCCGATGACATCATCTACAGCTACAAGCGCATCGGCAACCCGAAGAACGCGTTCCCCGGTGCCAGCTATATCGCCATCATCAAGGGGGCCGACGACTATATCGCCGGCAAGGCGCAAGACATCAGCGGCCTGAAGAAGATCGATGATCACACGCTGCAGGTCACCTATACCGGGCCAATCAATCCCGGCTTCTCGTTGATGCAGAACACGACGGTGATCTATCCCTCGAACGTCACGGACGAGTCGACCTTCGGCAAAAATCCGATCGGTCTCGGCGCCTTCGCCTTCAAGGAATACACGCCTGGCTCGCAGGTCGTCGTGGAGAAGTTCGACAAGTACTACGAGAAGGGCAAGCCCTATCTCGACCGCGTGAAGATCGTGCTGATGGGTGAGGATTCCGCCCGCGACGTGGCCTTCCGCAACAAGGAAATCGACGTGTCGATCCTTGGGCCTACCCAGTATCAAGCTTACCAGGGTGAGGATGCCCTGAAGGACCATCTGCTGGAGGTCGCCGAGGTCTACACCCGCAACATCGGCTTCAACCCGGCCTTCGAGCCGTTCAAGGACAAGCGGGTGCGCCAGGCCATCAACTACGCAATCAACACGCCGCTGATCGTCGAGCGCCTGGTCAAGAACAAGGCCTACCCGGCTTCCGGCTGGCTGCCGCTCTCCTCGCCGGCGTTCGACAAGGAAAAGCCTGCCTATGCTTACGACCCGGAAAAGGCCAAGGCGCTTCTCGCCGAAGCCGGTTACGCCAAAGGCTTCTCCTTCGAAGTGACCGCCAGCCCGAACGAAAGCTGGGGCGTGCCGATCGTTGAAGCCGTCCTGCCGATGCTGCAGAAGGTCGGCATCACGGTGAAGCCGAAGCCGGTCGAAAGCTCGGCACTCGGCGATGCGGTGACGTCGAACAATTTCCAGGCCTTCATCTGGTCGAACCTCTCCGGCCCGGATCCGCTGCAGGCGCTTCGCTGCTACTATTCCAAGACGCCGCAGTCGGCCTGCAATTACGAGAGCTTCTCGAACGCCGATTTCGACAAACTCTACGAAGCAGCGCAGCAGGAACGCGACCCGGCCAAGCAGAACGAACTGCTACGCCAGGCGAACAACCTGATCCAGGACGAAGCGCCGGTCTGGTTCTTCAACTACAACAAGGCGGTGATGGCATACCAGCCGTGGATCCACGGGCTTGTTCCGAATGCGACGGAACTGGCCATCCAGCCTTACGATGAAATCTGGATCGACGACACGGCGCCGGACTCGCGCAGTTAATCCAAGAGTTCATGCCGGTGGCCACGGGATTTCCCGCGGCCACTCGAATTCGCATTGCCGCGCGCCTCCCTAAAGGGCGACCAAAACGGGTTTGTTCATGCTTCGCTTCACTCTGCGCCGCGTCCTGCAGATCGTGCCGACGGTGATCGTCGTGGCGTTGTTGATATTCGTCATCTTCAGCGTTGTGCCGGGCAGCTTTGCCACCAGCCTTCTTGCCGATGGCAAACGCACCGCTGACCCACAGCTGATTGCCCACCTCAACCAGGAATTCGGCCTCGACAAGCCGCTGACGGAGCGGTTCGTGAAATACGTCACCGACCTTGCGCGGCTCGACCTCGGGACCAGCTTTCGAAGTCGCCAGCCGGTGATCGATCTGATCGGCGACCGCATGTGGGCTTCGCTGGAATTAGCGCTCGCCGCCATGGCGTTCGCGGTCGTGGTCGGCGTGCCCCTCGGCTTTCTCGCCGCTCTCCGTCCCGGATCGATTCTCGACACGACGACGATGATCGGCGCGGTCTCGGGTCTTTCCATGCCCCAGTTCTGGCTCGGGCTCCTGATGATGTACGTCTTTGCGCTTCATCTGAACTGGCTGCCAAGCTTCGGCTATGGCGACGGATCGTTCCGTAACCTGATCCTGCCCGCCGTCACGCTCGGCGTTACGCCGCTGGCACTTCTGGCACGCACCACGCGGGCAGGGGTTCTCGACGTGCTGAACGCCGATTTCATTCGCACCGCGCATTCGAAGGGCATGAGCGAAGCCAAGGTCGTGCGCTGGCACGTGATGCGCAACGCTCTCGTGCTGATCGTGACAACAGTCGGCCTGCAATTCGGTTCGCTGATCGGGCAGGCCGTGGTGATCGAGAAACTTTTCGCCTGGCCTGGCATCGGCTCGCTCCTGGTGGACAGCGTGGCGATCCGCGACATTCCCGCGGTGCAGGGAACGATCCTGGTCATCGTCCTCTGGTTCCTCGTCATCAACACCCTTGTCGACGTGATCTACGCGGCGATCGACCCGCGCATCAAGCAGGGGTGAGGCGATGCGCTTTGGTTTCAATTTCATCCTCGGCGCGCTTCTCACGGTGCTCGTCATCCTCGCCGGCATCTTTGCTCCCTGGATCGCGCCGTTCGATCCGGTGTTGAATGCCGATCTGATGAATGCCGAATTGCCGCCCGATGCCACGTTCTGGTTTGGTACGGACGCTCAGGGCCGCGACGTCTTTACCCGCATCCTCTTTGGCGCGCAGATCTCGCTGACCGTCGGGATCGTCTCGCAGGTCATCAACTCCATCATCGGCTGCACGCTCGGCATGACTGCCGGCTACTGGGGCGGCTGGTGGGACGATCTCGTAAACGGTCTCACAAACGTCATGCTTGCCATCCCCTCCTTGATCTTCGCGCTGGCGGTCATGGCCGTACTTGGCCCGGGCCTGCCATCACTGCTGATTGCCCTGGGGCTCACGAACTGGAGCTGGACGTGCCGCATTGCGCGCTCCTCCACCCTGTCGCTCAAGTCGCAGGGATACGTGCAGGCTGCACAGACGCTCGGCTACGGCGATCTGCGCATCATGTTCACGCAGATCCTGCCCAACATGATGGGTCCGATCCTTGTCATGGCGACGCTGGGCATGGGCTCGGCGGTGCTTTCAGAGGCGGCTCTCTCCTTCCTCGGACTTGGCGTCCAGCCGCCCTTTCCGAGCTGGGGCTCGATGCTGACGGATGCGCGCCAGTTGATCCGGACCGCGCCCTGGGTCGCGGTGTTTCCGGGGCTCGCCATCTTTCTCTCGGTGCTGGGCTTCAACCTTCTGGGCGATGGGCTGCGCGACAGGCTCGATCCGCATATGAGGACGCGCACGCCATGACCGCTCCGCTTCTCGACATCAAGGAACTCAAGCTCGATGTTTCGGCCGGGCGCTCTCTTCTTCCGATCCTCAAGGGCGTCTCGTTCCAGATCATGCCGGGTGAGGCCTATGGGCTCGTGGGCGAATCCGGTTCCGGTAAATCGGTGACGTCGCTTGCCGTGATGGGTCTCCTGAAAAAGCCATTGCGCGTTTCGGGCGGTGAAGTCGTCTTTAAGGGCCAGAACCTGCTCGCCCTGCCGAAGCGGGAGATGAGGCGGCTACGGGGAAACCGCATCGCCATGATCTTCCAGGAGCCGATGACGGCGCTCAATCCGCTCTCCACGGTCGGGCGCCAGATCGCCGAGATGTTCGTCCTGCACCAGGGCAAGGACTGGGGCGAAGCGGTGAAACTTGCCGTAGACGCGCTCGCAAGCGTGCGCGTGCCCAATCCGGACCGACGCGCCACGAACTATCCGCACCAGATGTCGGGCGGCTTGCGCCAGCGCGTGATGATCGCCATGGCGCTCGCGTGCAATCCCGACCTCTTGATCGCGGATGAGCCGACAACGGCGTTGGACGTGACCGTTCAGGCCGAGGTGTTACGGTTGATCAAGGAACTCTGCGCCGCGCGCGGCACTGCGGTCCTGTTCATCAGCCACGATCTCGGCGTGATCGCCAGTGTTTGCCAGCGGGTGGGAGTGATGTATGCCGGTTGCCTGGTGGAGGAGAACGATACCGCTCTGCTGTTTTCCGATCCGAGGCACGAGTACACGCGCGGGCTTCTCGGAGCGCTGCCGCGGCTGGGGAGTCGCAGCCTGCATGGACGCCAGCGCCTGGTGGACATCGACAGCATCATCGCCGATCGCTCGAAGTTGACCGAGACGCGCTTCATTGCGCCACGCCGCGACGAAGGAGGAAAGCCGTGACCGGGTCTTTGCTGCAAGTGGACGACCTGCATGTGCGCTTTCCGGTGTCTGGCGGCGGGATTTTGGGAACCGGACGGCGGACGCTTTACGCCGTAAACGGCATCAGCTTCGAATTGGGCAAGGGTGAGTGTCTGTCGATCGTTGGCGAATCAGGCTGCGGCAAATCCACGACGGCGCTGTCGATCCTCGGTCTGCAGGCGCCGACCTCAGGAACGATCCGCTACCGGGGTCAACCGCTGACCGGACCTGGTGCGCCGGGGCGCATGCAGCGCGCCAAGGCGGTGCAGATGGTGTTTCAGGATCCTTACGCCTCGCTGAACCCCCGCCAATCGATAAGGACTTCGCTCGCCGCACCCCTGCGCCTTCATGGTATCACAACGGCATCGGAGGTTTCCGACAGGATCGAGGCGATGCTGATCGATGTCGGGTTGAAGCCGGAACAGGCCAGTCGCTACCCGCACGAGTTCTCGGGTGGGCAGCGCCAGCGCATCGGCATTGCCCGCGCACTCATCCTCGAGCCCGAGATCGTCGTATTGGACGAACCGGTATCGGCCCTCGACGTCTCGATCCGAGCCCAGATCATCAATCTTCTTCTGGATCTGCAGGAAAAGCTTGGTCTTTCCTATCTGATGATCAGCCATGACCTAAGCGTGGTGGAGCACATGAGCGATCGTGTGCTGGTGATGTTCTTCGGCCAGGTCGTCGAGGAAGGGGGGTGGCGACAGATCTTCGAGACGCCGGCCCATCCCTACACGCGCCGCCTCATAGGGGCCATTCCCGATCCCGAAATCGCCATGAGCGGGCAGCCGAAGGCGAAACGCTTCCATGATGCCCAGCTCCCGGCCGGACGCGGTTTCGGATCGGACGGTAGCCCGGCACCGGATGTCTTTGCCGCGCCGACCCCGTCGGAACTGGTCGAAATCGCCGACAATCACAGGGTGAGGCTGTCTGTCGCGGCTTGATTGAATTAGGGCCGCACTGCAATGACGTCTTATGCCCCGGTTGCCGGCGAGGAAGGCGGTTGGAAGCATTTGAAATCGCTTTTGCTGCTTGGTGCGTCGCGTTTGATCCCGATGCGTGACCCATACGAAGAGGCTTGCGAGAAGATCAACGCCCGCGCCAGGGAACTGTCGAGCTGATACCGTAGACTGTCGCTGGCGCCTGCGGCAAAGGGACAGCATATAGAGGCCTGGTCGCCGGCCAGCCGTGACGGCTGTCGAACACCTCATCCAGGGACGTGGTGTCCTATTTGACAAGAAAGCGCTGAGCCTTGTCAGCAAGACAGCTGACGGGCTCGCGTCAGTCGACAAACTCGACAGTCACGCCTGGTTTTACCATCGCGGCCAATTCCTCGGCGTCCCAGTTGGTCAGGCGGACGCATCCATGTGATCCGATCTTGTCGATAAGGGAGGGTTCCGGTGTGCCGTGAATTCCATACGTCGGCTCTGTCAGATCGATCCAGATGGTTCCAACCGGGCCGTTGGGACCTTTGGGCAGCGTTAGGGGCCTGGTGTTCTTGCCCTGCTGAAAGTTGATTTTCGGATCGTAACTGTATGGCGGCATTCGCGCGACGCCCTTGACCTTGTGGGTTCCTGAGGGCGAAGGCGTTTGCCTGCTGCCGATCGTGGCGGGATAAACGGCCAGCAGGGAGCCATCCTTGGCAAACGCCAAGACTTGCCCAATTCGTCGTCGCACTTCAATCCTCTTGACCGTATCTTCTTTCGCGTTGCCGGGCATCGCCACCAGTATTGTCTTTCCGACCGTAAACGGCGTGCCGGCGTTCAGCGCCTTCAGAAGATCGATGTCCATGTGGAACCGCTCGGACAGTTTCTCGGCAACACTTGTGTATCCGAGATACCTCATCTTGGCTTGCCTGGCGTAGTCTTTGGGAATGCGGTCGACGAGATCTTGTGTGTCTTCCGGGGAGATTACATAGGTCCCGATGACTGGCTGGTCGTCAAGCAAGAGGCGAATGACCTCAGGATCCAGCTTTCCATCGGTCGGGATGCCCCGCATGGCTTCGAGGCCAGCGATCGCCTTGGTGACGTTCTCGCCGTAATGCCCGTCTATCACCCCGGGAGACGACCCCAAGCGATCCAGAAGCACCTGCAAACGTGTGACAGCAGGCTCTGGTTGAGGGGAGGCTTTGGCTGGTCGCTCTGCTGGAATGGAGTCGAGCGAGGCACCGTTGATGGTTTCCGCACGAAGATCCTGGGCGCTTGCGTTGCCAAGCAGGCCAAGGATCAGCGACACGACGAGAAAGATCGTTGTTTTCATGAGTGTGAAATCTACGACCGGCCAAGTTGTTCCAACGGCGGCGTCCGTTGAGGCAGTCGCCAGTCCAGTGTCATCAAATGTTAAGCAGAAAGCTCTCACGCGGTCACTGCAGGTCACACGTCAGCCAGATTGCAAGACTGCGTCTTTAGAGAACGTAGCTGATCGGATCGTTGCTGACCGGATGCGGAAAGACGCCCATTTCCAGATCGAAGACCGACTTGAGCACATCGGACCTTACGATGTCGGCTGGCGTGCCGTGTGCCGAGATGCGGCCTTTCCTCAAGGCCACGATCTCGTCGCAATAGCGGGCGGCCAGATTGATATCGTGGAGGACGACGACGATCGTTAGCCGGCGCTCGTGGCTGAGTTCGCGCAGCAGTGCCAGCACGCTGTCCTGGTGTAGCAGATCCAGCGCGGAGGTCGGCTCATCAAGAAGCAGGCACTGCGCATTCTGCGCCAGCATCATGGCGATCCAGGCGCGTTGCCGCTCGCCGCCGGACATGCTTGCGACCGGGCTGTCTGCAAAACGCTCGAGATCGGTTCGCTCTATGGCCTCGTCGACAAGTTTCTGATCGGCGCTGGTGAAACGGCCGAGCGTGCCGTGCCACGGGAATCGGCCAAGCGCCACCAGTTCACGAACCGTCATGAAATCGGTCGCTGGTGTGAACTGCGGCATGTAGGCAACCTGCCGGGCGAAGGGTCTGGCGCCCCAGCGCGAAATCGCCTCGCCTTTCAGCTCGACCCCACCGGATGTCGGGGCAATCTGTCGGGCCATGATTTTCAGAAGTGTACTCTTGCCGCTACCGTTCTGCCCAACCAGACCGTAGATGCGTCCGCTCTTCAATGTCAGGTCTATCCCGGAAAGGATGCTCTTTCCTGCCGCGTGATAGGCAATCTGTGACGTTGTCAGGAAGGGTGTCGACATGCGGCTTCTCTTTGCTTGCATCAGATAGCGATCGCGGCTCTGTACGCGCTCGTGCAAAACTTTACCGTTACTGTCAACTTATATATTCTCTGGCGAGCAATTATTTCGAGATGAAGCTTGGCCGCCTTGAGACTGGTTGCCCCGGACGCCGTCTTAAAGAGGTTGACACTTTCCGTGCATTCGCAAACAGCGGCCGAAATCGAGCTCGTCAAGTTGCATCCTAAGGCTTGCGAGTTGGTTGGAAGAGCAGCTGCCTGCCATGTCCGCTGATTTGCGGGTTGAGATCAATGATTTCCGACAAGCGAACGCGGTCGCGCTCCGCGTCAAGCGAGGCAAGCACTGGGCGGTCGTCTTCTCTGCAATTGCGCCATCGATGGGAGCGTTGACGAGAGCCAAGCGTGCGTTGACGGTGCCGTCTGCGACTGGTTTGGCCGGTGAATTGCTGGAAATGAGACCAGAACTGCCAGCGCAAGTGGTTGCAACGGGATTACTTTCGAAGGGAGCACCAGAGTACCAAGCGGGCCAGAGGGAGACCCGCCGTCCGTTCTGCGCGGCGGCACAGGCGGCTGTCAGGTCATCCTCAGATCGACGCCGGGGTGCAGCTTCTTCAGATTGGGTAGCGATTTCGTCTGCCACGAAATTTGGGAGGAACCCAGAACGGTCAAATGGATCTCCGGGCGTTTGCGCGCTTCGATTGTCAGCTTGGCAAGCAGATTTATGCCGGAGGAATTGAGGAACTCCAACCCCGTTAGGTCCAAAGTGGTTTTGCCGCTGCCATTTTCGAGCGCCTTCATGGCGAGTTCTTGGACCGGGGCGTAAGCGTCAGGCCCCGATAACCGCATTGTCCCATCGAAATAGACGGTGCTGCCTTCGGACCAGACGCGGTAGGCTTCTTCTCTAATTTCCATCGCGCACCTCTTGCTGTTTCATGCCGGAATTGACATAGCTGCATAGGTTTCAAGCCTTGTTCGGTCGTAAGGGTCGTCCTCCTGGAAGAGCCAGGCCAATTGCACTTCGTAGTCGCTCATCAGGGTCAACAATCCGAGGCCCGATGCATTGCCTGTCGTGGCCGTGGCGTTTGCTTCGATCTGCCTGATAAGCAGCTCGCTCGGATCACCGCTCGTTACCTTGCGGAGCAGTTGCTTGAATCTACCAGCCGTTTCACGGTCAACGAAATTGGACACCCTAAGCCGCAAACAATCGGCTTGCGCCAAGGCTTCGACAACCACTTCGCCGCGAATGCGAAACTTAATAGCGTTCTCTATCAGCTCGTTTGCAAGGTAACCGATGTCCTGTTTGAGCTGGTTGTAGATCCGTTTCGGCGGCCGAAATCTTGAGACCATCATTTCTGCAATGAAATCAGACGTCATGCCGGAGTGCTTCCAGGCAAGATCAAGTGGGCCATCAAGCAACCTAAGCCGAATTGCGTGGGCTGCAGTGGAGGAGGCGAGGTGCTCCTGCCCATAGAGTACGACTGCCATGTCATCACCTATGCCGCATCACGACCAGCGTGATGTCATCATGTATTTTTTGAGTTCCGATGTAGGCCATCAAACCTTCGACGATACCATCCTTCACTTCCTCCGCGGTCTGGCCATGCAGAAGCCGCGCACTCTGACAGAGCCGGTCGATGCCGAACAGCTCGCCACGCGGATTTTCGGCTTCCGTAACACCATCCGTATGGAGCACGATAAGGTCGCCCTGCTTGAACGATATCTCGCGAGTATCAACAAAAGGCGAAATATCGGATTCAAGCCCAACCGGCAGACCGAGGTCACCGGTATCGATCCGCTCGACTTCACCTGTCTTGCGGATGACGATAAGGTCTTCATGCTGTCCTGAAATGGTGAGGCGATCGCCGTCATAGTCAAGAAATGACAAAGTGAGGTGCTTGTCGGTTTTTGTCCTCTCGATATTCTTGAATATCGCCCGATTGAGATGTGCGAGGAATTTCGAAGGATCGGTTTCTCCGGCTTCCTGGAGGGCACGGGCGACCGACTGCACCATCAGCATCAGCACGCCGCTTTCCAGCCCGTGACCCGTTACATCGCCAATGCCGATCTTCAGGCTTCGGCCGTTTTGCAGGACATCATAATAGTCGCCACCAACCTCGTCGGCCGGACGCATATAGGCGGCAATCTCGACGTGTTCGACCGCTCCAAGCTCAGCGGGCCGTGGCAAAACCATCATCTGGATGTGGCGTGCTACATCGAGCTCTGCGCCGAGGCGCAGGTTCTCGCTCTTCAGCTGCGTATTCAACGCCTCGATTTCTTCCTTCGCCGCCTCGATTTCCTTCGTCCGTTCATCGACCAGCTTTTCAAGATTCTCCGTATGGAAGCTGATCTGCTCGGCCATGCGATTGAAGGCAAGCCCAGCCTGCGCCACCTCATCCTTGCTGGTAATCGCCACCCGAACGGAATAGTCCTTCGCCTCAATGCTCCTTGCAGCGGCCGCCAAGGCGCTGATCCCGCCAGTGATGCGCTTCGACGCCGCAAATACTGCGGCCGCAACGATGAGCAACGACACCAGAACCGCAAGAATCTGGTAAAGCAGGATACGATTGGTGGCACTCGCTATCTGCTCTCGAGCAGCGATAAGCGACGCATAAATTTCGTGCTCCCGTACGACGATACCAAGCGACATGACCTCGCGTTGAACCGGACCGTTGACCCAAAGATTCGATGGGAGGAGCTGTTTGGTGACCACCAGATAGGGCACATCCTCGCCATTCTCTCTCAGTGAAATGTGGTGAATGACGCCGTCGGCGTCGAGTGGAAGCGAGGCAATAGCTTTCTGCGAACTGTTTCGCAGCGAGCGGTCAAGGCCGGTCACGCCCTGGTTGGTCGCGTCGCTTGCCGCGCGCAAGCCGATGATCTTCTCCCCCGTCCGGCTAATTGCGGCAACATTGCCGTTGGACATGGCAAGGAAGCCGAAACCGGTTTCGGCGACCTTCACGTGTTCGACGATTTCGGCCAGCTGGTCGAGCGTTATGTCGGCGCCGGCTATCCCGGCAACGTCGCGGCGATCTGCCGTCCAGAGAGGATGGAAAAAGCTGACGATCAGCTTTCCCGTTATCGCGTCTGTGTACGGTGCAGTCTGGGTAATGTCTTCAGGAACCGGGCGTGAGGCTGGATTTCGCGCCCACTGCTGCCACGACTCGTAGATGCCCGGAAAGAAGAAGGTCCAGAAGTTTTCTTTATTGTGGCCGGGGTAGAGCCTGTCGAACGTCTGCGCCTGGACCGTATAGGGAGCCGTTCTAAAGATCGGCCGCTCTTTCGGACCGATATAGTACATTTGAAGTTTGGAGGCCCCGTTTTGCAGGAGGTTAGGAGCAACCAGATCAAGAACGGCGCTGGTTTCGATGTCTGTCTGCACTTGCGGCAGCGGACGATGATCCTTGTCGAGAAGGTAACCCCAGACACTAACGACGGATGGTGACCCGGGTGCGTTCTGCGCCCAACCGCCGCCGCTGTCGAAAGTGACCGTCACGGCGTTAGGATCAGCTTTGGCCATTGCGGCCCCAACCTTATTGTTCCTCGTCGGCCGATCTATCTGCGATTGCAACACGCCAGCGAGCGCCTTAACGTCGGAATGCACCTGATTAAGAAGCAGCCCAACCTGTGCAACTGTGGACTCGGTGGACGAGCGAATATAGTCTTGGCTTGCCTTTTCAAGCCCTTCTCCGACTTGAGTGGTCGCGTCACGCGATAGCCGTTGCACGTTCCAGAGCGCCAGGCTGCCGCTGACAAGAAGATCGAAAAGCACGGCGCCGCCGACGACAAGAATGAATTTCGTCCGAAAGGAGCGTAATCCGAGGCTTGGCTTCTTTGGCGCAGCGCTCATAGCGGTTTCTGCCCCGACGCCGCCCAGATCGGCCAGCCGGCATAGCCTCTCGGGTGAAGCGCGGCAAAGATATGATCCCTGAAGCCCTGCCTGAACCGTGCGACGAACTCGGGAGAGTCCCCGCGTCTAGCGGACATCTCGCCCGCGTAGACATCTTCCCAGGCTTCAATGACATCGGCGAACTCCTGCGGGTCGCCGTCGTGGTTGGTGACCATGAAACTTTCGATCCTTACATCCTCGAAACCGGTATCCAGCAAGAGGCGAGAACCCTTTGGTCCCATTTCGACGTCCATGTCGAAATGGCGAAAGAGCTTGGCGACCTCGTTATAGGTCCATTGGATACTTTCGGCGCGCGGTTCACCCAGGCAGTGAGAGTTCTTTTCGTTTGTGATGTAGACCCGGCCACCCGGCTTGCAGATCCGATAGAGTTCTCTCAGAAGGAGCTCGGGCCGATCGAAGATCTGTAACGAGTGGCGGCACGTCACAAAATCAAACTGGTCGCTTTCGAACAGCATCTGTGATGCATCGCCAAAGGTATATTCGATATCGCGAACGCAGAAGTCTTCCGCTACGGAGCGCGCATAGTCGAGGCTGGCCACGGAATGATCTAGCGCGACAATCCTGGCGGGGTCGAATTCTTTCCTGACAAGCATAGCGAAATCACCGATGCCGCAGCAAATGTCGGCAATCGCCATGCCGCCGCGCAGACCGTGCCGTGGTAAAATCGTCCGTTCGTGACGCCAGGTCATTTTCGTCTGGGTCCGGAGAATCGGTATGAAGCTCTTATCCTCGACGAACGCCTGACCAGGATAGAAAGCAGAGTCATAAATCTCCATGGAAATGTTGGGCGAAAGTTCCCCAAGGTGCCGAAACATCTGCGTCGCCCATGTGACGACACTTGATGCGAGCACGACAATCTTGAGTTCGGGTCGGGAGTACGAGGCATCGACGAGAACACGCACCAGAGCGCCGAACGCCGTGCTGTTCATGTGGGTGACGCGTTTCAGATTGACGTAGAAGACGCCGTGCACCTTTTCGATTTTGTCGCGCAGCAGAAGCAGATCGTCCGCAATGTCTGCGATCGAACGAGGCCGGAAGACGCCGGTTGCCACGAATTCCTGGTTGCTTGTGTCGAATTGCGTTGTAAAGGCGGGGGAGGGGTTGTTCGCGGTCAAGTGAGGAGCCTTTCAAGAGGCAGGTCGACAACGAAGGTGAGCGCCTCGGCTGCCGAAGCGCGCAGCTCTATCTCCGCATCATAGTTGACCGCCAATCCCAACAGGATCGCTTGTTCCAGGGGAGCCGTCTCGTCGGCGATGACCTTCACGTAGTTCGCCAGTTTTCCACCGTGTTTCAGACCCCGGACGAGTTCAGCGTAAAAGCGGTGCTGTTGCGATGGGCACGGAAAACTCAGCTCGATCCGCTCGATTTGTTCATGACGATAGAAGACGCATGCTAGTTCCCCCTCTTGCGCGGCCGAGCGAAACGACATCTCGAGGAGTTCGTTGAGGGCGGAGGACAGAAGGTTGGAATGGCGCAGTGGATCACGGCGGTCATGGCTGACCATTTGGGCGACGTAGTTCGAGAGCTGGTCGCAATGCAGCCAGTCGGACGTGAACGTTGCCATCTCCATTTCAAGATTGAGGAGCTGCTCAAAAGCTGCGTCTGCCATCGCCTCCTGCCTTTTCAACCTGCACCTCCCTGGCCGATCGCCATCCCAGTTGCATCCCGGCCCCTGCCGCCGTTTCCCCGCCGTCCTTTGCGGGGGGCGATGAATTGGCGAATGTCATCGACATGCATCGGCGGGCTCAGGAAATGCCCCTGCAGTCTGTCGCAGCCTTCCTCCAGGAGCCACGCGGCCTGTTCGCCAGTCTCCACGCCTTCGGCAGTGACGCGCATGCCGAGCCCATGCGAGAGCGCAATGACGGAACGTACAATCGTCCGGCTCTTTTCGTCGCTTAGGAGGTCGTTGACGAAGTATTTGTCGATCTTGATGTTATCGAAAGGAAAATTCTTCAGGTAACTCAGGGATGAGTACTCCGTCCCGAAGTCGTCGAGCGAGATCTGGATGCCAAGCACGTTCAGGGTGTTCAAAGTATCGAGATTGTTGGTCGTGCGCTCCAGAAGGACGGTTTCCGTAATCTCGAGTTCCAGGCGTTCGGCGGGAAGACCGATAAGGTCGAGAGTTTGCGACACGCGATCTGTGAAACCTGCTGTCAAGAATTCCGCCGGGGATAAGTTGACGGCAACGGTGTAATGGTCCGGCCAGCTCAGAGCTTCCCGACAGGCCTGTTCCAGCACCCATTGGCCGATTTCGCTCATCAGCCCATCGGCCTCTGCCATTGGGATAAAGGCAATCGGAGGAATCACGCCGAGCCTCGGATGGCGCCAGCGCAGGAGAGCCTCGAAGCCGGTTACGGTGCGTGAGCGGTCAACAAGAGGCTGATATTCGAGGAAGAACTCGCCATGCTGGAGCGCGACCCTGAGGCTGCGCCTCAGCAACTCCCGTTGTTCCAGGACCACCAACATACTGGGATCAAAGGTTCGTGCGCGACGGCGTCCTTCCTTTTTGGCAGCATAGAGGGCGACGTCGGCTGCTTTCATCAATTGCTCGCCCTCATCGCCATCGCGGGGCGCAATCGCAATGCCGATACTGGCTCCCACAAAGACAGTGATGCCGTCCACCACGAATGGTTTCTTGAATTCGCCAACAAGCGCATCTGCCAGTCGTTCTGCCTCTGCGGGCTGCTCTTGAGAAGTTTGAATGACGGCAAATTCGTCGCCAGCAAGTCGGAAGGCTGTTTCGCCACTACCGAGCACGCTTCGGATTCTGGCTGCTGCAAGCTTCAGAACGATGTCTCCGGCGCCGTGTCCCAAGGTATCGTTCACCGGCTTGAAGTCGTCCAGATCAATCTGCATCAGGGCGAGACCGCATCCGCCGCCGGTCGGAAGAAAGCGCCCCAACTGGTCGCTGAACTGCCGGCGGTTGGGAAGCCCGGTCAGGGCGTCATGGGTTGCCTGATGCAAGAGGAGAGCCCGTTCCTGTTCATGCGCAGGTGTCGGTTCAATACGGTCAGCAACGGCGATCTCGATAACTGCCAATCCCTCCTTTGCCGGCAGTAGCAGGAGGTCATAACCGTTGTCGGTCGACACACCTATCCGTAGCGATTGTGGCGTGCCGTTCTTGATGACGAGTTGTACGAGGTCCGCTGAGGGAGCGGCTTTCAACATGGGGTAAATGTCGCCCAGCCTCGTGGGTTGCTGCCTGTTGAAGCCCGAGCGTTTCGCGAGTGTCTCAGACCAATCAATAAGAACGAGGTCGAGATCCCATAGCGAGAAAACAGCTGCGACACGGCGGAAGAATTCGGATCCATGTGGAACTAGCGTAGGCCAATTCTCACGATTTTCCGGCATATGGGTGGGCCTCCACGTTGTGCCTGCGCCTAGGTTTTTCCGATGCATCCCACACATGCTGAATCAGCAATCTCTAAGAAAGCTAGCGTATGCCGTGTTGCAGTCAATAAAAAACGCTACCATAGGGCAGTATTGTCCCTCCACCAGACTGCAATTGTCGAAATGTACGCGGAAGGGAAAGTTAGCTAAGCGCCACCCAGGCCCCCTCTTCGAGGGTCCGTCGGAGCCTGTAACCGGGCAAAAGCGCGGTCATTCGAGTCGAGCCTATTGAGGCTGGGCGTGGCTCTCGCGCATCGGATAGCAGAGAGCGCGGGGCTGGATATTGCGACAGCAGCAGTACAATTCCGCTTCGGGATCCCATGGTAGTTCCCGCAGTACTCGGGTCGACCCAGCCTTGCGTATAGCTGCAGGTGTCTCCGGACAAAATGATGAGATTCCTGAGACGATCTTGGGCCAGTTCACGTCCGCCGCGCTTAACTAAAACAAAACTGTCGCTGAGTTCGGGTTCGGCCGCGGTCGCCGACGCGAAGCAACGCTGTTCAGCAAGCTCTGCAGGCAGAATGCAGTCCGTCGTTCAACTTGTTTCCGACCTGCATAAATCCTTTCGTAATGATCTTGATTGGGCCTCGCTGTCCCCTAGCTCAATTATTCAGGGCGTACGCGGCAATGGGGCTGCGCAAATTTCAGCCGAATGGAGCCCACCATGAAACATCAGACATTGGAGCAACTGCAGAATATTGCGGATATCGACCAGGCATTTCCGCACCGCGTCATGTCCCGAAGCGAGCGTCTCGAGCGCTGGGTGGAGCTTCTCGAGTTGAGCCCGCATCGACGACTGGCTACCCTCTACCAGACCGAACATCAGCCGACCTCAGTGCTATCGCTCCTGCGTAGCGATAACTCGCCGATCTCGGTCGCCTTTGAGGACCCGATCCTGCGAGCAGCGGGGCTTGAGAACGATACTTATGGCCAGGCCAAGAAGTTCTTCAGTCTCACCGACGGCGAACTGCATAACGTTCTTTGCTACTGCCATTTCGGCGCGACGGTCAGCGCCGCCACAGCCGCCCACTATGTACGCGGTATTCTTGGCGTGGATCGCCCAGGTTTATTCGCTCGCCTGCGGGCACTGTTCACATCTTGACTGGAACGAGACCAGGCGCCATTCGAACACCTGATCACTGCTCCCGTCTTCAAGCCGCCGCTCCGGCGGTCGCCGGCTTTTGGCTTGCGATCGCCAGCTAGCTGATCACTCACCATCCGCGCCAGACAGTCCGGTCTGCTGCTCCAGACTGCTCAGGCAGGCATCGTTATGGGCAAAGCGGAAAATGCTGTAGACCGCCAGTCCCCAGTCCTCACTTCCAGAAATCGTGACGCTGGCCGACTGGGCATTCTGAAACTTTGTGCTCAGATTGTCCCATTGCTCGAACACCTGCCGCTCCTGAGCGATGACCGCCTGCCGGAACATGCCGTCCTTTCCGAATTTGGACGTGGCGACATGGTCGACCTTCTCGTCCGCTGGCCCGAACTGGGAAGCGAGCAGCGAAGCCGCCTCCTTGTAAACCTGCCGTGTCGTCGTGCCGCGCTGGTCATCGTCGATGTAACGGGAAATCGCGACGACGTTGCATATTCCCATGCCGTGGACATAGGCGAGCACATATTGGTCAAAGAGGTCGCTTCCGCCAGGCAGAACGTTGCACGAGTACTGGCCTGTCGTATCCGGCTGCTCGCCATTGATCGATTTGCAGCCGAGCGCTGACGGCAGCGTATCCTGCGAAACGCCGAGCGGCCGGAAGGCAGGAACATTTGTCTCGGACGGTGAAATGGACGCAGTCATAGTTGCGGCAAAAGCCACGGACGCCAGAATATCGATTACGGCCATCGAATCTCTCCCGAGTAAGATCGGGCAATACCACAACAGCAGCCGTCAGAAACCCGATCTGCGCGCCAGGCAGGGTGCCGCAAGTTGACTTTCCACAGCCTTTCGCGTTCAGCACATTCGCGCCTAAGGTTGAAATCCAATGGTCGGGAATTGTTCCATCACGATTTTGTGGCGAGCGGTGCCGCACTGTCCGCATAGGGTGCTATTCAAGCATGAGTTGCTTGCTGGTTGGAGTGGCTGTGGCAAACGGTCGCGCGGACCGATCGTGCTAGACAGGCATATGAGGAGATGCTTGCATGCCGTCAGCTGAGGGGCCGATGTAGGGATAAGACCATGGACATTCGAAATCTTTTTGCGAATGGCAAAAAGAACTTGAACGTGTCGCCGATCAGAGGTGAACCAATCGAGGTTGTTCAGTCGCGCTCCCGGGCTCAGCCGAATCACAGTATCGATAGCGACGAGCGGGAAACACACACCGAAAGGAGCGCACGCATGACGCAAGGAAGCTTCGGCTTTCCACCTGCGGATCTTCGATTACGCGCCTTGGGGGAAATTCACGCGCGACCCTATGCGCTCGTTCAGGCGCGACGCGTCATCTTCCAGCTCGCTTTCCTGACGGAGAGTGCCGGTGACAATGACCATGAGATGCTTGCCGATCTTTCCCGATCCAGCGGTGTTGCTCCGCCGACCCGCGAGACCAGCCATCATGCGATAAGCTGGGGCCAGGGCACGTTGCGCTGGGAACGGCACACCGAATTTTCGACCTACTTCTGGGATTGCCCCGCACCAGAGAAGTTTGGCGCCCCGATCGCCGTTCATCCTTTCGGCGACAGCTTCTCGCCACCAGGTCCGTTCATATCGGGCATTCGCCTGGAAATACGCCCCGACACGCCCGAGACAGTGCAGGAAATTGCCGTTTTCGATCCGACCAGCCTGTGTCGAAGCGAGCTCAGAAACGGTCAGGCAACGATCCTCACCGATTTCCGCCAGGATGGCGACGGATTGACGAAGTTTCTGGTGATCGATCGCGGCATGTCCGACAGCGCACGCGGCGCGCTGGTCCAGCGCCTCCTGGATATCGAGACCTACCGCACGCTGGCGATGATGGGCCTGCCGCTTGCGCAGTCACTCTCGCCCGAAATCCGCCAGATCGAGTCCGGCCTGACGGCCATTACGCAGCGGATGAAGCTGCATGCACGGGATGAAGCGGACCAGATGCTGTCCGAGATCACGCGCCTTGCGGCCGAACTCGAGGCGAATGCAGCGCTCAGCCTCTATCGGTTCGGGGCAAGCCGCGCCTACTACGAGATCGTTCAGGAGCGCATTCGGGCTCTTGCCGAGACGGCAATACCAGGCAGCGAAACACTCGGCTCATTCCTGGAACGACGACTGGCGCCGGCCATGCGAACCTGTCAGTCGGTCGAGGAGCGCCAGGCGAATCTTTCGCGCAAGCTTGCCCGGGCCACGGCCCTGCTGCGAAGCTGGATCGACGTCGAACTCGAGCGTATCAATACGACGGTGCTGAATTCGATGGATCGCCGGGCGCAACTGCAGCTGCGTTTGCAGCAGACCGTTGAAGGCCTGTCGGTGGCGGCCATCTCTTACTACGTCGTCGGGCTCTTCGGTTATGTGGCAAAGGGTGCGCACAATGTCGGCTTCGAGGTGTCCCCCGAGACGCTGACAGGTCTCTCGGTACCGATCGTGGTTGCCGGCATGTGGCTTGTCGTGCGAAGCATCCGGCGAAGACATGCCGAAGAGGACAAGCGTTGACGTTTGGCGTCGTAGGCTGCCACTGCCCTGTCAGCACGCGCCGGCCGGCCAGACGATGCCAGGAAGTCTGTCATGGACGTCACCATTCCGCTAATCCCAGCTGGCTTCAGAGTTGCGCTGTCGAACACTCGTAGAGCGCCGCGCCCGTTCCAGCATCGACACCACTCAGGCTCACGTCGTAACCCCAGAGGTGGCGAATATGGCCGAGCGTGGCATCACGGGTGCTCTCTTCCAGGAGGATGCCGTTCTTCACATTATGCTGCAGCCGAAGTTGCCGGTCACCCAGCAAGTCCACGTCGATAACCTGGATATCGGGCTGTCTGGCCCCGACGTCGTAACTGTGGGCAAGCGCAGAGCGGATCCTGGAATAGCCGCGCTCATTATGGATTGCGGATACTTCGCAATAGCTGTCGGTGGCGCGATCGGAGAGCAGGAACAGCCGGAACTTGCGGATCATCGCCGGGCTCAGATATTGGAGCATGAAGGACTCGTCGCGGTGGTTTGCCCAGGCGTCGAGCAGCGTCCCCTGCCAATCGCCGTTGCCGGCAAACGACGGAAACCAGTCGCGATCTTCCGCCGTCGGTTCCATGCAGATGCGCTCGATGTCCTGCATCATCGCGAATCCCAGTGCGTAAGGGTTGATGCCCGGGAAGCGCGAATCATCGAAGGCCGGTTGAAAAACGACGTTGGAGTGGCTTTTGAGCAATTCCAGCATCGCCCCTTCGCTGATCCGGCCCTGATCGAAGAGGCGGTTGATGATCGTGTAGTGAACGAAGGTCGCGCAGCCCTCGTTCATCACCTTGGTTTGGCGCTGTGGATAGAAATATTGCGCAATGACGCGAACGATCCGGAGAAGTTCGCGCTGCCATGGATCGAGGATGAGGCTGTGCTTTTCCAGGAAGTAGAGCAGGTTCTCCTCCGGAAGATTGAGAACCTTTTTGCGTTCGGACGCGTCACGTTCGGCCTCTTCCGGATTGCGGATTTCCGTTGCCAGCGGCAGCGTGCGCCACAGATCGCTGTAGGTCTGCTCTTCATATTCCAATCGCTCTCGGGCGCGTTCTCGGACTTTTTCGGAGGAAAGGCGGGGCGGGCGGCGGTAGCGGAAGACGCCCTGGTCCATCAGGGCGTGCGCTGAATCGAGGATCGCCTCCACGGCGCTCAATCCATGCCGCTCCTCGCACTTGGCGATGTATTTCTTGGCGAAGTCCATATAACTCAGGATGGAGCCGGCGTCCGTCCACTGGCGGAACAAGTAGTTGTTCTTGAAGAAATGATTGTGACCGAAGGCTGCATGCGCGGTCACCAACGCCTGCATCGGCATGGTGTTTTCTTCCATGAGATAGGTGATGCAGGGGTTGGAGTTGATGACCAACTCGTAGGCGAGGCCGCGCTGTCCCTTCCGATACAAGTGATCCTCGAAGATGAAGCGCTTGCCGAAGGACCAGTGCTGATACATCAGCGGCATTCCAACCGACGAATAGGCATCGAGCATCTGCTCGGAGGAAATGATCTCCAACTGGTTGGGATAGACGTCCAGTCCCATCTCATCGAGCGCAACGGTCTCTATCGCATCGTAGGCGCGCGAAAGGGTGGTGAAATTCCAGTCGGAACCATCAAACAGCAGGCCTGAACTCGAACGTCTCGCCATTCGGTCGTCCCTTACTTACGCGTGCGCATGGCAGGCTGTCGGGTAAAGAGCTTGCGGAACACGGGGTAGATGTCTGCCGGTCTGGAGATCCGCGTCATCTGGAAGTTGGGCACTTCGCCATCGACCGTGCGATAGGCGCGCCACAGCGACGTGCCGTTGTCGGTCGCTCCAAAGATTTCGGTTTCACGCTCGTCGATGATCTCGACATAGGCATAATATTGGCACAGGCGCATCAGGTGGTCGCGAAGCAGCGCCGCGCACCGTTCGGAATCCCCACTGATGTTGTCGCCGTCGGACGCTTGAGCGGCGTAGATGTTCCACAGATGTGCCGGATAGCGTTCCTCGATGACACGAAGCATTTCCTCGAGGGCAGTGGAAACGACCGTGCCGCCGCTCTGCTTGCTGTAGAAGAACGTCTCTTCGTCGACCTCGCGCGCCTCGTCGGTATGACGGATGAAAACGATATCGATCCGCTCGTAACGGCGGGTCAGGAAGAGGTGGAGCAGCACGAAGAAGCGTTTAGCGAGGTCCTTTTCGCGTTCGCCCATCGAGGCTGACACGTCCATCAGGCAGAACATCACCGCGCTGGCATTGGGAAGCGGCTGGCGCTCGAAACGGTTGAAGCGAATATCAACCGGATCGACATAGGAGATGCGCCGACGCCTGCGTTCCAATTGTTCGAGCTCCTCGCGCAATGCCTGCAGGCGCCGCCGCTCCTGTGCCGACAGGTTCGGTTCGGCCTCCAAGATGGCGATCTGGTCCGCAATCGCCTTCACCGCCGCTTCGCTCGGGCGTTGCAGCGCGATCCGGCGGCCGAAGCTGTTGCGCATCGTGCGCCCGACATTGATGTTCGTGGGGGTGCCGGCCGTGCTGAAGCCGACGCGGTGAGGCTTGTAGGTCACCGTCTCCTTCAGGTTCAACTTGACCATGTCGGGCAGTTCCAGATCCTCGAAGAAAAGGTCGAGAACCTCGTCGCGGGACAGGATGAACTGAAAGTCATCCTCGCTCTCGCCGCGGCCGGCGCCCTTGCCACTTCCACCGCCACCGCCTTGCGGTCGCGAGAGCTTGTCGCCCGCCATATATTCCTTGTTTCCGGGCAGAATATACTCGCGCGATCCACTCCCGGAGGCAGGCTGAAAAGTCGGCTCGCCGGCGCCGCGTTTCGGCATCGGAACGCCATGGGCGGCGTCCACGTCGGCAATCCTATCCGATTTGACCTGCTCCTTGATCGCCCGCTTGAGCTCCTCGCGGGCGCGGTTCAGGAAACGCTGCCGGTTGCCGAGGCTCTTATCCTTCGGGTTGAGCCGGCGGTCGATAAAATTCGCCATCTGCCAATCCCCCGGTTCGGCATCGTCAGCCGGCCTTGTTGACCCGCATATACCAATCGACGAGCCGCCGGACCTGGCGAACGGTGTAGCCGCGTTCCGTCATGCGCTCGACGAATTCCGCGTGCTGTTTTTCCGTTGAGCTGTCCTTCTTGGAGCCAAAGCTGATGACGGGCAGGAGGTCTTCGACCTGGCCAAACATGCGCTTCTCGATCACTTCGCGAAGCTTTTCATAGCTCGTCCATGACGGGTTGCGCCCATGGTTCTTGGCGCGGGCACGCAAGGTGAACTTCACAACCTCATTTCGGAAGTCCTTGGGGTTGGCAATACCCGCCGGCTTCTCGATTTGCGACAACTCGCTGTCGAGAATTTCGCGGTTGAGGATCTGGCCTGTGTCGTAGTCCTTGAAGTCCTGGTCTTCCAGCCAGGCATCGGCATAGGCGATGTACCGGTCGAACAGGTTTTGTCCATACTCGCTGTAGGATTCCAGATAGGCTTTCTGGATTTCATGACCGATGAATTCGGCATAGCGTGCTGCAAGCTCGGACTTGATGAAATCCAGGTAGCGCGCTTCGGTTTCCTTCGGGAACTGTTCGCGCCGAATTGCCTGCTCCATGATGTACATCAGGTGTACCGGGTCGGCGGCGACCTCCTTTGTATCGTAGTTGAAGGTTTCCGACAGCACCTTGAAGGCAAAACGCGTGCTGACGCCTGTCATGCCCTCATCAACACCGGCAGCGTCGCGATACTCCTGCACAGATTTGGCCTTGGGATCGGTGTCCTTCAGGTTCTCGCCGTCATAGACGCGCATCTTCGTGTAGAGCGGCGAATTTTCATGAACATGGAGGCGTGTCGCAACAGTGAACCGGCTAAGATTCTCGAGCACTTCAGGGGCGCATGGGCTCTTTGCCAGCTCGCTTTCGCGAAGCAGCTTTTCATAGATTTGCCGTTCTTCGGTGACCCTCAGGCAATAGGGCACCTTGACCACGAGAATGCGGTCGAGGAATGCCTCGTTGTTCTTGTTGTTCTTGAATTGCAGCCACTCGGATTCGTTGGAGTGAGCGACGACAATGCCCTGGAAGGGGAAGGCGCCGAAGTTCTCCGTACCGTTATAGCTGCCCTCCTGGGTGGCGGTCAGCAGGGGATGCAGCACCTTGATAGGCGCCTTGAACATTTCGACGAACTCAAGAAGCCCTTGCGTCGTTCTGTTCAGCCCGCCACTGTAGGAGTAGGCATCAGGATCGGCCTGACTGAAGTTTTCAAGTTGACGGATGTCCACTTTGCCGACGAGCGCAGACACATCCTGGTTGTTTTCGTCACCCGGCTCGGTCTTCGCAATTGCTATTTGTCGCAGACGCGAGGGCGTCAGTTTGACCACACTGAATTTCGAAATGTCGCCGCCGATCTCGTCGAGCCGTTTCGTCGCCCAGGGCGAGATAAGGCCCGTAAGCCTTCGCGGCGCAATCCCGTACTTGTCTTCCAAGAGACCCGCCATCCGTTCCGGGTGGAACAGGCCGAGAGGGGACTCGAAGACGGGGCTGACCTTGCCATTGACGGCCAAAGTGTAGATCGGGCGCTGCTCCATCAGTCTCTTGAGGCGCTCGGCGAGCGACGATTTGCCGCCTCCCACAGGACCGAGAAGATAGAGGATCTGCTTTCGCTCCTCGAGCCCTTGCGCGGCGTATCTGAAGTAGCCGACAATCCGCTCGATTGTATCTTCCATTCCATAGAAGTCGGCGAAGGACGGGTAAATCTTGACTGTGCGGTTGGCGAAAATCCGCCCTAGCCGCTCATCGGCGCTCGTATCGATTAATGTCGGCTCGCCGATCGCTTCGACCATTCGCTCTTGCGCGGTCGCATAAAGGCTTTTGTCATCACGGCAGGCTAGCAGGTATTCCTGTAGACTTAGTTCTTCTTGCGCGGCGCTTGTGTAAATCTCCGAGAAAAGATCAAAGACGTCACTTTCACCTTTTTGCATGATGCTCTCCCGCGGCCTGTCGGTTGAGGCGGGATTGCCGCCCCGTCGGCGCGCTCATTGAGACAACGGCACAAACTAGCATTCGTTCCTTCAAATACTTACAGGAATTCGAATTTGGCTCGAGTAGGCCATGTAGCATCTCATCGTCTCCATTCTTGCGCCAGATTGCGACTCAAATGTTGAACTGTGCTGATTGCTAATATGGCACGAAAGACGTGCAATAACCATGGCTAAGGTAATCACGCTATCGCTATGAACAGCGCATTTCATCCCGAGCCAATGCTATGTCGGCGAACAAAATCGCAGCGCTGAGCGATCATGCGCCGATGGACGGCTGCTCCAGAACCCGTGCCGCCCATGGCGAAGGAGCGGTAAAGGAAATTGCGAGCTGGCCCCCGTCGGGCGCTAGCTGATGCCGCCGAGGCAGACGTATTTAATTTCCATAAATTCTTCGATCCCGTATTTGGAACCCTCACGGCCAAGGCCGGAGAGTTTGACGCCGCCGAAGGGAGCTTCCGCCGTCGAGATCAATCCTGTGTTGACACCAACCATGCCGTATTCGAGGGCCTCGGCGACGCGGAAAACGCGAGCGAGATCCTTCGCGTAGAAGTAAGAGGCCAGGCCAAACTCGGTATCGTTTGCCTGCTGGATGACATCGGCCTCATCCTTGAAGCGGAACAGCGGCGCCACCGGCCCGAAGGTCTCCTCGCGGGCAACGGCCATCTCCCGCGTGACATTTGAAAGCACGGTCGCCTCGTAGAAAGTGCCGCCGAGCACGTGGCGCTTTCCGCCCTGTACGACGCTCGCACCCTTGGCGAGCGCATCGGCAACGTGTTCCTCGACCTTCTCCAGCGCTGGCTGGTCGATCAGCGGTCCCAGAATGACACCCTCGTCGAAGCCATTGCCGGTCTTCAATTTGCCGACGGCTGCCGCAAGCTTCTGTGAGAAAGCATCATAGACACCTTCCTGCACGTACAACCGGTTTGCGCACACACAAGTCTGGCCATTGTTGCGGAACTTGGCGATCAGCGCACCTTCGACAGCGGCATCAAGATCAGCGTCGTCGAAGACGATGAAGGGTGCATTGCCGCCGAGTTCCAGGCCAAGTTTCTTGATTGTCGGAGCACTCTGCTTGTAGAGCTCGGCGCCGATTTCCGTGGAACCGGTGAAGGTCAATTTGCGGACGGTCGGATTGGCGGTCATTTCGGCGCCAATCTCGCGTGCCGAGCCGGTGACAACCGAAAACAGGCCCTTCGGAAGCCCAGCGCGTTCCGCAAGCACGGCAATCGCAATGGCCGAGAAGGGCGTCTGGCTGGCCGGCTTCAGCACCATGGCGCAACCGGCAGCAAAGGCAGGCCCCGCTTTTCGCGTGATCATGGCGTTCGGGAAGTTCCAGGGGGTGATCGCGGCAACCACGCCGATAGGCTGCTTCATGACCATGATGCGCTTGTCGGGCTGGTGGCCGGGAACCAGGTCGCCATAGACCCGCCGTCCTTCCTCTGCGAACCATTCGACGAAGCTTGCGCCATAGACAATCTCTCCGGTCGCTTCGGCAACCGGTTTGCCCTGTTCAAGCGTCAGGATACGGCCGAGATCGTCCTTGTTTTCGACCATCAGCTCGAACCATTTGCGAAGAATGCCCGAGCGTTCCTTGGCGGTGCGTGCTGCCCAACCCTTTTGGGCGATGCGTGCCGCCTCGATCGCGGCTTTTGTCTCGGGCGCTCCCAGCTTGGGCACGCGGCCGATGATTTCACCGGTCGCCGGATTGTTGACTTCGATCGCATTCGCCGGATCGGCCTCGATCCATCTGTCGCCGATCAGGGCTGCCTGCCGAAAGAGTGTGGGGTCCTTGAGGTTCATGTTGTCCATCCCATCGAGAAATTGTGCCGTTCCGCATCTCCGCGGCCGCCTCGGCCAAGCCTTACGACAATGTCGCCATCCTCTTCCGCCCTGTCAAACGCGTTGTGGTAAAAGGTCGCGGACAGTGCCGAGGCGCAATCTCGAAAATGGTTGGAGGTTTCCAACACCGGCGCGCAATTTTCGGGAACCTTTGCCGTCGAGCTCCATCTATATCAATGCCGAGGAAATGACATGAAAGAGGTGACGATGTCGCAGATTCAAGCAGATGGGGCCGAAGCACTCGATACGCTCGCCGATGTCGAGCTGGCGCGCCGCGCGGTCGCCCGCGATCGCCACGCTTTTCGCGCGATCATGAAGGCTCACAATCAGAGGCTCTACCGTCTGGCAAGAAGCATTGTTCGCAATGACAGCGAGGCGGAGGACGTTGTTCAGGAGGCCTATGTGCTCGGATTTGCGCATCTCGATCGTTTCCGGGGAGAGTCCTCGCTCGGGACCTGGCTTTCGCGCATCGTAATCAACGAAGCTCTCGGACGTCTGCGCAAGAAACGGCGGGCGGCGAACGTCGCGCGTTCTGCCGACGAAAACAGAGGAGCGATGATCCTCCGATTTCCTGTCGACAACACCGGCGATCCGGAGCGCACCATGGCACAGCGGCAAATTCTGCAATTGGTCGAGCAGGCGACCGACGCCCTGCCGGATATCTACCGAACCGTCTTTGTCGCAAGAGTGATCGAGGGGCTGAATGTGGATGAGACCGCGGCGTTGCTCGGCCTGCGGGCCGAGACCGTCAAGAGCCGGCTGCATCGAGCCAGGCGCCTGGTAAGGGAGCGCCTCGACGAGCAGATCGGTCCCGTGCTCCTTTCCGCATTTCCCTTCGCGGGCCGCCGTTGCGAACGCCTGACGACGGCGGTGATGAGCCGTCTCGGGTTTCTCGACTGAATCCGGGAACCTTCTCATTCGGCTGACATCCAATGTCTGTTCCAGAAAAACAATGCCCGGCCATGCCGGTTCGGGCAAAGGAGGTTCCTATGCAGACTCGACAGATTGCGACCCTGACCGCGCTTTGCCTGTTCGGACTTGCGCCATCCGCATGGGCGGCGGACAAGCCGACGGACCCGCAGATCGCGCATATCGCCTACACGGCCGGTACCATCGATATCGAGGCCGCAAAACTCGCGATCTCGAAATCCAAGAACAAGAACGTCGTCGCCTTCGCGCAGGACATGGTGCGAGACCACGAGGCTGTGAACAAGCAGGCTCTTGCACTGGTCAAGAAGCTCAAGGTTACGCCGGAGGACAACGAAACGAGCAAGACGTTGACCAAGGCTGCAACCGATGAGCGAGCAAAACTTGCCAAACTCAGCGGAGCGAGCTTCGACAAGGCCTATGTCGACAACGAGGTCGCCTACCACAAACAGGTCAATGGCGCGCTCGAGACGCTATTGATCCCGTCGGCGAGCAACGCGGAGCTCAAGGAGTTGCTCCAAACCGGCCTCAAGGTCTTCCAGGGCCATCAGCAGCATGCCGAGCATGTCGCTGCCGAGCTTAAATAGGAGATACCAGCATGCTGAGACGGCATCTGTGGATCGTTGCGGTACCTGCGTTGACCATCGGTGTCGTTCCGGTACGGGCGGAAACAGTCACGGTAACAATCGAGAAGATGATGTTTTCGCCCGCGGAGATCAGCGCAAGGCCAGGCGACACGATCGAATGGATCAACAAGGATCTTCTTGCCCATACGGCGACCGTGAAGGGTGACTGGGAGGTGGTCATTCCTCCCGGGAAATCCGCAAGTGCCGTGCTGAAGGCGACCACGTCGGTTGATTACTATTGTCGCTTTCATCCGAACATGAAGGGTCGTATCTCGATACCCTCTCAATAGTAAGGCGGCGCAGCGCTGCGTGGAGACACCCTCCGCCGCCATATCCGACAATCGGCGGATAGAATCCGTCTTCGCTCGGCCTTCGCGCTGCCCTATACAGCTTTCATGTATTCGCTGGAACGCCCTGTAGCCCTTGAGCAAATCGTGAAGAAGAGCCGGTTTCTGGCGATTGGTGTTCCGATCGCCAGCGAGCTCGACGCGAAGGAGGCGCTTGCTGTACGCAGCCATGGCGACGCCAACCATAATTGTTGGGCCTGGCGCATCGGCCAGACCTACCGTTTCAGTGATGACGGCGAGCCAAGCGGAACAGCAGGAAAACCCATACTGCAGGCGATCGATGGCCAATCACTCGACAAGGTCATTGTCATCGTGACGCGCTGGTTCGGAGGTGTGCTTCTTGGCACCGGTGGTTTGATCCGCGCCTATGGCGGTGCGGCGGCCGCCTGCCTCCGGTCCGGCGATCTCATCGAACTCGTTCCAACTTTGGAAGGAACGATCCGCGCTGGATTTTCCGACCTTGCGATCCTCAGGGCAAGGCTCGCCGCCTTCGAAGGGGTGCACGTCCTGAGCGAGGTTTTCTTCGAGGCTGGCGCGGAGATCGCGGTGAGCTTTCCGCAAGCACGGTCGGATGAGATTTCCCGTTTGATTGCCGACACCACAAGCGGACGCAGCGCGCTCGCCCTCAAGCAATAGGGCGAGCGCGAGCCTTCAGGTCAGCATCGCGTAAGCGCTCGAGCAAGCAATCCGGTGCCTGACTTAACGCCAGCCTAGCGCCGGTGCCACATATTTGAGGATCGCCTCGATCACATGAGCGTTGTATTCGACGCCGAGTTGATTGGGGACTGTCAGCAACAGGGTGTCGGCTTCGGCAATGGCTTCGTCTTCGGAGAGCTGCTTGACCAGAGCCTCAGGTTCGGCCGCATAGGAGCGACCAAAGATCGCCTTGGTGTTTTCGTCGATATAGCCGATCGAATCCTGTTCCTTGCCGCCGCGGCCAAAGTAGGCACGGTCGCGATCGTCGACGAGCGCGAAGATGCTGCGGCTGACTGACACGCGTGGGGTGCGAGTATGGCCGGCTGCCTTCCATGCCTCCCTGTAGGCGCGGATTTGGGCGGCCTGCTGGACATGGAAGGGTTCGCCGGTTTCGTCGTCCTTCAGCGTCGAACTCTGCAGGTTCATGCCGAGCTTGGCTGCCCAGATTGCAGTTGCATTGGACCCCGCGCCCCACCAGATGCGCTCGCGCAATCCTTCCGAATAGGGTTCAAGGCGCAGCAGGCCGGGTGGGTTAGGAAACATCGGACGCGGGTTCGGTTGGGCAAAACCTTCGCCTTTAAGTGCTTCCAGGAACACCTCGGCATGGCCACGGCCCATGTCTGCATCGCTCGAACCATCCTGTGGCTGGTAGCCGAAATAGCGCCAGCCATCGATGACCTGCTCCGGAGAGCCGCGGCTGATCCCCAGTTGCAGGCGGCCACCGGCAATGAGATCGGCAGCACCGGCGTCCTCAGCCATGTAGAGAGGGTTCTCGTAACGCATGTCGATGACCGCGGTGCCGGTCTCTATGGTCTTCGTCTTCGCGCCGACTGCCGCCAGGAGCGGAAAAGGCGACGCCAGCTGCCGCGCAAAATGGTGGACGCGGAAATACGCGCCGTCCGCACCGAGTTCTTCGGCGGCAACGGCAAGATCGATGGATTGGAGCAGCGCATCACCCGCGGAGCGGGTTTTTGATTGAGGCGAGGGCGCCCAGTGGCCGAAGGAGAGAAAGCCGATTTTCTTCATGATTTTACCCGTTGGATATCGCGGTTTGCGGTGGGAATTTTGATGGGCATAACATGGGGAGCAGCGTCTGCCACGAAAAGACGATTGAACGCTCTGTTCATCCTTTAAGATTGACGTCCACCAAATGAGCGGCCGCTACGGCTGCGATGCGGTCAGCCGTCTTGCAAAAGGCAGGAAGAGCAACGCGCAGCCTGTCAGTATGGCGACGATCAGCCAAGCCTGGTTGATCGCCTGGACGCTTGCTGCCGTCTGTACGAGCGGATCCAGCGCAGCGATCGTGTCCGGTGCGAATTCGCCGGTGCTGCCGGTGATCGTTCCCGCCGGAGCCCCGATAAACGCCGCCGTGGCTGCATCGCCGGCCCGCAGTTGATCCCATAGTCTCTGCCCAAGCGGTTCCGACCTCGTGTAGATGATCGTATCGATCATGGCGATGCCGATCGCCCCGCCCAGATTGCGCATCAGATTGAAGAGGCCGCTTGCGTCGGGCACCCGCGATGCCGGCAAGGTTCCGAGGGCGAGGCGTGTCGGCGGCAAAAGGCAGAACATGATCGCGGCACCGCGCACGACCTGCGGCCAGAACATGGCATCGAAGTCGGAGCGCGGATCATGGAATGCGCTCATCCCCAGTCCGATCGCAAACAACCCGAAGCCTGCGGCCGAGAGCAGACGCGGATCGGTCCGCTTTTCCAGCGCAACGGCGATCGGTGCAGTGAGTAGCTGCGTTATGCCTGTGACCAGCATCGTCATCCCGATTTCCAGGGCATTGTGCCCCCTGACGAAGGCAAGGAACACCGGCATGAGATAGACCGAGCCGAACAGGCCGATCCCGAGCACGAAGCTGAGGGCCGACCCGACCAAGAAATTCCGATCTCGGAAATGATGCAGGTCGACGATGGGACGCGTTCTGCGCAGCGACCGGGATGCGAATGCGGACCCCGATACCAGGCTGAATGCCAGCAAGCTCAGGACGTAAGGCGAGATCCAGCCACTCGTCGGCGCCTCCTTCAATCCCAGTTCCAGGCTCGCCAGCGCCAGCGCCATCATAAGGAGCGACAGACCATCGAGGTGCCGCAGTTCGGACACGTCGCCCTTCTGCCGGGGCAGGAACTGCCACGCCACCAGCGCCGAGACAATGCCGGGAACGATATTGATGAGGAACAGCCAATGCCACGAATAGGTTGACGTCAGCCAGCCGCCGATGATCGGTCCAACCGTCGGTGCCAAGACCGCCAGCACGCCAGCGATTGTCGTGGCGAGTGCCTGCCGCTCATTGGGAAAGAGGATGAAAACGGCCGAAAAAACCGCCGGGATCAGCGTTCCACCGGAAAAGCCCTGTACGACCCTCCAGGCCACCAGTTCGCCAAAGTCGTTGCTTGCCGCACAGCCAGTGGAAGCGACGACAAACAAGCCTATGGAGGCGACGAACAGCCATCTCATGGTCAGGACACGCGTCAGCAAGCCGGTCAACGGTATCGCGATCACCTCTGCGATCAGATAGACGGTCTGGATCCAGCTCATCTGGTCAGGATCGATATTGATGGCCTGCTGAATTGTCGGCAGGGATGTCGCGACCACCTGGATGTCCAGGATCCCCATGAACATCCCGATGCACATCGCAATGAAGCCCACCCAGATCACCGCCGAAGGCGGATGAGAGGAGGCGGGCTCAAGGTGTTGCGACATGCGGTTGCCTTGGGATCGGGATGGTTCAAGACGGCCCGCGCTGCGGGCCTTCACTCAGGGCGGCGGAAAAACGCTTCCAGGCGATAGCCGTCCGGATCGATGACAAATGCCGCGTAATAGAATGATCCGTACTCGGGGCGTATTCCCGGTTCTCCGTTGTCCGTCCCGCCGCCGGCCATGGCGTTTGCGTGGAAGGTCCTGACGCCTTCCTCGTTGGGGGCAACAAAACAGAAATGCAGGCCCGACTCCATGTCGGGAACGACAGGCCGCTCGGCGAGCTTTATCCAGAGCTGGGGCTGTTCAGCACCGTAGCCCAGCCATCTGTCACTCGTTGAAAGCCTCGTATAGCCCAGCGGCTCAAGTGCTGCGTCGTAGAATTTTCGTGCACGCTCGAGATCGGACACGCCGATAGAAACATGATGAAACATCATTCCTCCTTCTATGCTGGCGCTCGTGTTTGATAAGCCGCAGCCAATCGGGCCGCTCGCGACTGTACAGCGTCGCATCAGTAAAGCAAATGATGGAGCTCAATTGTCGAGCCCGGTGCTACCCCGAGGACCGACGGGCAGCCAGGAACATTGCCAAAGCAGGCTGAAGTCTTTGAAAAGAAACTGATGGATTGTGACGCCAAGCGAGTCTGACAAGTCGTCAGGAGCGCTTAGCGTCGGCTCAACGACCGAGGCCCACCGCTTGCAACAGTGCAAAGCGGTGGGCCCCGGACACGCTGAAGAGATGCTGGCATTTCGCGTTCAGGTGGTGCTGCACGCGAAAGGTACTCGATGCTAGTTCGCCTTAACCCTTCGCGCGAGAGCCATTACGTAATCGTCGGCGATATCGGCCAAGGTCAGAGCGACCTCGGTTTCCTTCCATCCCGCAGCAACGGCTCGTTGCACGAAAGCTCGAAAAGCCTGTGCAAGGACTTCCTCACGCTCGACGACGCGGTACGGATCATTCGTAGAATATTGAGGGTTGCTGATCTGGATCGTAGGGTTGGTCGGTTCCATGATATGCCCCTGAAAGTTGCCCCATCTGATGACGGGCGCATTTCCTTGTGCGTTCCGTCTCACTGCCTGCACTGCGATTATGCTTCTTTATTAAGGGGTTACCGGGATCTTGTCGTTAGCTACGCATCCGGAAACTTGCAGCAGCGTACATTTCTGCGGGCTCAAGGGACTCCCAGGTGCTCTCGCTCTTGAGCGATATTGGCACAGCCGTGGGTGCTCGCCTTGCACGAGGCATGACCCAAGAACGCGGGAATTTGCGGTAGCGGGCATTCAGCGCGAAAGGGTGGCGATCGACGAAAGGCGTTAACGCGAGGACCGCGCTCAGGCTCGACGGTTGTGCCCAAGCGTTCTCAGCCATGTGTCGAAGGACTGACCAGTTTCAGCCTCGGCTACCGGCTCGACGGAATAGCCAATATTGGACGGCATGCCCGAAGTCCTCGCCTCACGCGGGCTGTAGCCGAATTCCTTGCTGAAGGCGCGGCTGAAATGTGCGGCTGAGGAAAAGCCAGCCGCGAAGGCGATATCGCCGATTTGTTGCCGGTTGGAGGTATCGCTCAATGCGGCGTGCGCGGACAAGAGCCGGCGTCGCTGGATATAGTGATGCACACCGCCGTCTGTCTCGAATGCCTGGTAGAGCCGCGTGCGGGAAACGCCCAGTTCCCGGCACAAACGGTCGGTCGTCAGGTCGGGTGACATCAGATTGTGCTGGACGAAGCGGTGGACGCGTTCCTTCAGTGGCAAGGCGCTGCTTTGTTCTGGCGACGAGACATGTGCTGACGATGATGCAACACAGGCCAGGATCAGATCGCGGACGGTCTGTACCACGTGAGAAAGATCCGCCTCAGCAAGCAGCGCCAGCTTCGTCTCGACGCCATCCAGATAGTCGATCAGCAGTTTGGCGCGTGTTCCGACGAGCGCGATGTTGTTCTTGATTTCGACAGCGGAGGCGGGATGGAGCAATTCGCGAGGCAGGTAGAGGGACAGGGTTTGGGCGTCCGTCGATCGACCGCGAAAGGGATGCCCCAGACTGCGCAATTCGACATTTCCAGGCTCGCCCTCGGAAACATGTCCGCCAACTTCCGTCCATGTTCGGCCGCCGCGCAATACAGAGATATGCCAGTGATCGATCGGGCTTGATCGAACCTTCGCTTCCGAACGCATATAGCTATGGGCGGGCGTGCTTTGCTGAACGACAAGCATGCCGCCGAGGTTCCAGACTGCATGGTCGGCCACAAAACCCGTATCGGTGGGAATGCTGTCCGGGCGCCTGATATCGACAAGTGGCGCGACATAAGACTGCCAGGCGGAAAATTGCTGTGCCGGCTCAAGGTCGCGCGTGGAAAATCGCAGAGGTTTCAATGCCGGAGGAGGCGCAGGGTGCTCGTCCGACGGTTTGGTTTCGCGAGGAAAGCGACGGCGTTCCACCTGCACGGTCTTGCTATCGTCGTGCTTGCCGCCATCAGCGTGTGGAGGGAAGGGGCGAGATCGTTCATCGTCCGGCAATTCGGTCTCCATAGCGGATCAGGGAGCACGGCCTAGCTATCCCACCAGAATTGAATCAACTGTTTGCGTCAAAGCTAGCGCATGCCGCGTTGTAGTCAATGAAAACGCTACCATAGGACGCTGTTATGCACACTCGCGCGATTGTGGATGCGTGCTGCATACAACGGTGCCGTTTCGGTGATACGTGGGGGACGCCAGTCGAGCTGACGGGCGCGGCTATTTGCGAGCCGCCTGCGCTATTCCTGCCAGCCCTCCAGGGTCTGAACGAAAGACGTCAACCAGGCATTTGTCTGGTGGGCGTCCAGCGCGCGATGATCGATAGTCAACGAGACATAAGCCATTGGTCGAATCTGGATGGTGTCGACGCCGTCGATCTCTCGTACGACGACGCGCTTCTCCATTTTTCCGACGCCAAGAATTGCCGACTGCGGCTGATTGATGACGATGGGCGTAGCGACCAGCGAGCCAGACACGCCATGGTTTGAGATGGTGAAGGTGCCGCCGCGCATGTCGGCGTTGGTCAGGCCACCCGAACGCCCGCGATTGGTCAGGTCTTGAAGTCTGGCGGCGACAGCCGGTAACGCGAGGCTCTGCGCTTTCTGGATCACCGGGACGACCAGGCCCCTGTCGCCGAGGGCCATGCCGACGCCGATGTTGATATCGTCGAAGACCTCCAGATGATCCTCATGCCAGCGGCTGTTGATCTCCGGCACTGCCCGCATCGCCACGACGCAGGCGACGATGATGTAGGCCGTATAGGAAAGATTGATGCCATCGGCGGCCATTGCCGCCTTGTTCCTTTCGCGATGCCTGATGACTGCCGTGAAATCGGCCTCGAAGATCGACGTGACATGGGGGGCGGCCGTAAGCGACTCCAGCATGTGCCGGGCGATGGAAAGCCGCATGGGCGTATGGGCGACCATACGCGATCCGTGACTGATCTGATCGCGGGCGAGAATGGTCGGCTCGGAGCCGGTCGGTGTGTTCACGGACGACGGTACCCCGTCGCGTCGCTGTTTTTTTTCGAACGCGGCATCCATATCCGTACGCGTGACACGTCCGTCCCTGCCGGTGCCAAGCACCGCAGCCGGGTCGATGCCGTATTGCTCGCCGGCACTGCGAACCGCCGGCGAGAACCGGTCCCCGCCTGCATCGCTTGTCTCGCGGGACGGAAAGCGTGGAGCATCCCGCGCACGGTCATCACCGGGAGCGGTAGCTATCAGGCGAATACGGCCGAGAACTGCGCCAGGCGTCGCATCCGTGCCCGATCCCATGACGATCTCGTCAAGTATCCCGGCTGCGGGTGCGGAAATCTCCTGCGTCACCTTGTCCGTCTCAAGCTCGACGAGGGGATCATCCAGGGCGACAGTCTCACCCGGTTGCTTCAGCCAGTTGCGAACGACCGTCTTCGTGCCCTCCTGTTCGACGGGAACGAGGACTTCGGCGAAATCGACCATGATCTAGTACTCCACCAGGGCGGTGATCTTCTGCCGGATGCGGTCCACGGACGGCAGTGCCCATTCGAGCAGGGACGGATTGTGCGGGCTTGGGATGTCAGGCATCGTCAACCGCGAGACCGGGGCGTCGAGATCCAGGAAAGCCTCGTCAGCAACGACGGCGGCGATTTCTGCGCCGAAGCCGGCTGTTCCAAGATCCTCATGGACGACAAGGCAGCGTCGTGTGCGACGAACCGACGAGATGACGCTCTCGCGGTCCCACGGCATCAATGTACGCAGATCAATGACATCGGCGGATATGCCTTCTGCCGCTTCCTCGCAGCGTGGAACCATGGCACCCCAGGTCACGATCGTGATTGCGTCGCCCCTTTGTGTAAAGCGTGCCTTGCCAAAGGGAAGCGCGAAGTTGTCGCCGGGGTAGGGGCGACGGGCCCATGGATGGTCGAGCATGGCGCGATGCTCGAAGTAGATCACCGGATCGTTCCCGCGCAGGGCCGTTCGCAACAGCCCGACGGCGTCTTCGGCGTTCGAGGGAACGGCAACCTGCCAGCCTGGTTGATGGACGAAGGCGACCTCGTTCGTCTGGCTGTGCCACGGATCCCCACATTTGAAAAAGCCGCCGGGCACGCGCAGCACGACCGGCGCGGCGAACCGGTTATTGGTGCGCCAGCGGATCGTGCCGCAATCGTTGATCTGTTCCGTCGCGGGCTCGGCGTATTTGCGGAACTGGATCTCGGGAACGGGAACGAGGCCCGCGAGCGCCATCCCGACGGCGCGACCGACGATGCCTTCTTCCGACAGCGATGTGTCAAAGACACGGTCCTTGCCGAATTTCTCCTGGAGTCCAAGCGTGACCGCGTGAACGCCGCCCTTCGGACCAATGTCCTCGCCAAACAGCACCACGCGTGGGTTGGTGGCCAATTCGTGGTCCAGTGTGCGCCTGATCGCGGTGACCATATTGATGCGTTGGCCATCTGGCGCGGCCTCGTTGCTGCATTCCGGAGCCTGGTAGCCGTCGCAGTGCTGACCGCCCATCGACTGCATTTCCCCGTCGAAAAACACATGACGGGTGACGGTTTCGGGAGACGAAAAGGCGCGGCTTTCAGCCTCGGCGCGTGCCTTTTCCGCGGTGTCGCCGGCCTCAAGCCTGCAGGCTTCCCACTCGTCAGCGCTGATTGCCAAGGGAACCAGATAGTCTCGCAGACGGGGCAACGGATCGCGGGCCCATTCCGCCTTTACCAGCTCTTCACTCTTGTAGGACTGGGTGTCCTGGAAGCTATGACCCTCCAGCCGCGGAACCGTCAGCCGCAGGAGAGCCGGCATTCTCTGCTCGCGGACGAAACCGACGGCGTTTTGCGTGAGGCGAGCCACGTCAGCGGGATCGCAGCCATCACCTTCAAATATGGCAAGGCCGCGCCAGCTCGCGAGATTGGCTGCAATGTTTCCGCCCGGCGTTTGCATATCGGAGGGAACTGAGATGCCGAAGCCGTTATCCTCGACGTAAAACAACATCGGCAGCTTCTGCGTTGTAGCGATTGTCAGCGCCGACCAGAAGCCATTCGAAGCGACCGAACCATCTCCACCAAGGACGACCGCTACCGCGTCACTGTAGTCATGCTCCCCGAGGACCGTTGCATGGTAGTGAATAGCCTGGGCCCAGCCCGCGGTCGGGGTGTACTGGGCTCCGACACCGCCGCACATCGGCAGAGCAGAGGCGCCGTCGCGGTTCGGATAGTTGAAGACGACGCCGATATCGCGACCGTCCGAATAGCCGCCGGCGCGCGCCATCGCCGAGCCGAGCGCATCGGCCGGATCGACGCCGAGCGACAAAAGCAGCGGCCGTGACCGATAGTAGCCGCAGGTAGCATCGTGGCGGTTCGTCAGCTGCAGCCCGAGCATGATCTGCGCCATGTCGTGGCCGCGGGCGGAAAACTGATAGAGGATCTTTTTCTCGGGAACGAGCCGTGTTTCCTCCATCTCATCAAGGATGCGCGAGAGATGCAGGAGATAGGTGACGCGTTTCCAGTCTATTCCCTCATCGGGTGCGTTCCTGCCATGCATCAGAAGCGCGGTCGCCTGTGCCATCTTCGATCCTCCCAAATCTCTGATCCACGGGGAGGTTAGTACAGCCTTGGAGAAATTTCGTTTCAGCTTTCCACGAAGGGAACGGTGATGTGAAACATTCATTTCACCAGACGGCGATATTTCACACCATCAATTCGGCACTCTCGATAAGGTTCCGATTTGGCCGGTATTGCCGGTGGCTGCGTATCGAATCGCCGGGCAGATGTGCGTGTCGCCGAGGGGATCGTGCAAGTTTCCTTCGCAACCTGCATCTCGAGGCTGCAAATTCCAGATGCCTCATATGCACTTTTCGAAATGCTCATTCATGAAGCAATGAGCTATATAATTGTGCATCGCACAAGGAGATATGACATGAAAATCGGCAACAAGATCGGAGAGTTCCTTCAGCTCCGCAAGGCATACAGAGATCTTTCCAGACTTGACGACTCGGCGCTGAAGGACATCGGCGTCAGCCGTGGCGACATCAAGCGGCTGGTTTACGGTCGCTAAGGCGCCGAACGAGATCCAGACCTCAAGGCCCGCCCAAGCGGGCCTTTATTGTTTCAGGGATTGCCTGGCAGGTTCTTGGCGTCCGCTGCCAGCGACACCAGCCCCCCTTTGTGAGAAGGCATCCTCGCTTACCCCAGAGTGGCGATCCAAGATGCCTGCTGTCAGCGCATCAGGGGCTAGTGGCTTCGAATTTGCGGTGAGAGGATTTGCGATCTGTTAATGATCTGGGCGCCCGAAATTAACTATTTGTTAACCAAATCAGACATAGAAATAGTCAACGATTTCTTAACATAGATGACCAAAGTGCTAACTGACGCTCGCTCGATCCGTATCAAGGGCCGCTCTTTTCTGGCGGTCATGCTTTCGCCAGATCTTCCCTTCGATGACTGGCTCGTAAGACTAGATGATCTTGCCGCGCGCTCCGCCGGCTTCTTCCTGGGGCGACCGGTCGTGCTTGACGTCGGCGATCTCCAGATCGACCGGGCGCAGCTGAAGGGCCTGATTGCCGAGCTGGCGCAGCGCAACGTCAGCATCATGGGCATCGAGGGCTGCCGCCCGTCGCTGATTGGCCCCGGCATGCCCCCAGCCCTCAAGGGCGGGCGCCCGGTCTCGGATTTCGAGGTTCCGCAGCAGGAGCCGGTCATCGATGTTCGCGCCACCCAGCCCGAAGCCGTCGAGGCCCGACCTGCGCTGCAGTCGATCGTCATCCGCGAGCCTATCCGTTCAGGCCAGTCGCTGATCTTTCCAGAAGGCGATGTCACGGTCATCGGGTCAGTCGCTTCCGGTTCGGAAATCATCGCCGGTGGCTCGGTTCATATCTACGGGACACTGAGGGGGCGGGCCATGGCGGGCTCCGTCGGAAATACATCGGCCCGAATCTTCTGCCGCAAGCTTGAGGCAGAGTTGGTGGCGATAGATGGCATCTACAAGATGGCGGAAGACATTGCGCCGAACCTTCGCGGACAGCCCGTTCAGCTTTGGCTGGAAGGCGAATCGATCAAGGCAGAGAAACTTATCTAGGCCCGAAGCTGGCTATCACACAGGAGAGAAAGATGGGGAAAGTCATCGTCGTCACTTCGGGCAAGGGCGGAGTGGGCAAGACCACATCCACCGCAGCCCTCGGAGCAGCCTTGGCTCAAAGAAACGAGAAAGTCGTTGTTGTCGACTTTGACGTCGGACTGCGCAATCTCGATCTCGTCATGGGCGCTGAACGAAGGGTTGTTTACGATCTGATCAACGTCATCCAGGGGGACGCGAAGCTTTCGCAGGCGCTGATCCGTGACAAGAGACTTGAGACGCTCTTCCTGCTGCCGGCATCCCAGACGCGCGACAAGGACAACCTGACCGCCGAAGGCGTGGAGCGCGTTATCAACGACCTGAAGCGTCATTTCGACTGGATCATCTGCGACAGCCCGGCCGGGATCGAGCGCGGTGCAACGCTTGCCATGCGCCACGCCGACGTCGCCGTCGTCGTGACCAATCCCGAAGTCTCTTCAGTGCGTGATTCCGACCGCATCATCGGGCTGCTCGACTCGAAGACCGCGAAGGCCGAAAGCGGAGAACGGATGGAAAAACATCTGCTCCTGACGCGCTACGACCCCAACCGTGCAGAACGCGGTGACATGCTGAAAGTCGATGACGTGCTGGAGATCCTCTCCATCCCACTTCTCGGCATCATCCCAGAAAGCTCGGATGTGCTTCGCGCATCCAACATCGGTGCCCCCGTGACCCTGGCCGATAGTCGCAGCGCGCCGGCGATGGCCTATTTCGATGCTGCGCGCAGGCTGGCGGGCGAGGAGCTTCCAGTCGTAGTTCCGGGAGAAAGGCGGGGCATCTTCGGTAAAATCTTCGGACGGAGGGCCGCTGCATGAGCATCTTCAGCATCTTTGGCAAGCAAAGGACCGCGCCAGCGGCCCGGGAACGACTACAGATTCTACTCGCGCATGAGCGCGTTTCGGCAGGATCCGATCTCGTATCGTTGCTGCGCGAGGAGATCCTCGCCGTTATCGCCAAACACGTGCAGGTCGACAGCGAGCGGGTTCGTGTGACGATGGATCGCGACGAGCATATGTCGATCCTCGAGATCGACGTCGAAATCCCACTGGGCGCGACCGTCCGGGCAGCATGAGCAAGGGGCGGCGCCACGAGCGCCGCCTCCCGCCTGGCGCAAAGCCTGGCAAGGGCATTACCTTTTCGTCCGCAACCCATCCATCAAGAGACCGATAAGCCGGTTCGAGCGATCCCGCCACTCCGCAGATGCCGGTAGCGAATAGATGCTCGAAAGGGCGTGCAGAAGGTCGCTCGTGTCGATATCGTTTCGAATGAAGCCCTGATCGGCTGCCGCTCTCAGGAGCCGTTCAACGGCGCCGCGCAGGATGCCGCTGCCTTCGGCAAACAGCGAGGCGTTGGAGTCCATCAGGATTTTCAAGCTGCTTGCCATCCCCCGCTTTGCGGCAATGTAGCCAACAAAGCGGCGCATCCATTCTTCCAGCGCAGCGTCAGGCGCGTGGCTTGCCGCGAGATCCTCCGCCGCCGCGGCGAGGCTTTCCAGTTCCCGCCGATAGACCACCTCAACAAGATGCTCGCGCGTTGGAAAATGCCGGTAGAGCGTTCCAATGCCGACGCCGGCCCGGCGGGCAATGTCTTCCAGCGATGTTTCAACGCCAGCTTCCGCAAAGACTGCGGCGGCGACTTCGACGAGCTTCTCACGATTACGGCGGGCGTCGGCGCGCAGTGGTGGCGGTGTCGAGTGTGCTGTCTTCGGCGGTGCCGAGGCCAAAATAAGCTCCAAGCGCATTCCGGACTTGACGGCAACCGGCAAGTCACTAGATTAAACGGAGGCTCCTCCGTTTGTGAGGAGGTGCCTTTTACCTCTTAATCCAGAAGGGAGCAGGATGTCATGTCGAAACGTGCCCAGACTTGCTTCCCGCGAGTTTAGGTAGCGCTCCTATTCCCGGCGGCCACCCTCTTTCTGGATTTACATCCAATCTCGTGACGATAGCAGGAGCTTATCATGACACGAACGGTTCATCTTTCCCTGGACATCAACGGACGGCGGCATGATCTCGATGTCGAACCGCGCGTGATGTTGCTCGACGCACTGCGGGAGCAACTTGGCCTTACTGGCACGAAGAAGGGTTGCGACCAGGGGCAGTGCGGCGCATGCACCGTCCACGTCGACGGCAAGCGCGTGCTCGCCTGTCTGACGCTCGCCGCCCAGGTCGAAGGGCGAAGCATCACGACGATCGAAGGACTTGCGGCCGAAAGCGGCGACCTGCATCCGGTACAGACCGCCTTCCTGGAACATGACGCCTTCCAGTGCGGCTATTGCACGCCGGGCCAGATCATGTCGGCCGTCGCCTGCATCCGCGAGGGGCGAGCGGGCTCGGACGACGAGATCCGGGAATACATGGCCGGCAATCTCTGTCGGTGCGGCGCCTATAATCATATCGTGGCGGCGGTCCGCGAAGCGGCGGAGATGGTGTGATGAGGGACTTCAGCTATTTCCGGGCAGGTTCGCTCGACGACGCCCGCCAGCACGCCACGCAACCAGGCGCGATGCTGCTTGCCGGCGGCACGACGCTTCTCGACCTGGCAAAATGTGGTGTTGCGGAACCCGATTCAGTCGTCGATATCAGTCACCTTTCGGGTCTGTCGCAGATTGCGGCGGATGCTGATGGGGTTACCATCGGCGCGCTGGCGAAAATGGAAGATGTGGCCCGCAGCCCAGGGATACGCGCCGACTATCCGGCCGTTTCGCAGTCGCTCTTGCTGGCGGCCTCTCCACAGTTGCGAAATATGGCGACGATAGGCGGCAATCTTCTGCAGCGGACGCGGTGCCCCTATTTCCGTGACCCTGCGACGTTTTCTGCCTGCAACAAGCGCAACCCCGGTTCCGGCTGCGCGGCGATCGGGGGAGTGACCCGAAATCATGCGGTGCTGGGAACGAGCGAGGCTTGCATTGCTGTCTATCCGGGGGATCTCGCCGTTGCGCTGGTTGCACTGGACGCCACGATCGACCTCGGTGGCCGAAAGGTGACTGCTGTCGAATTCTTCGTGCTTCCCGGCGACACACCCGATCGTGAAACGATCCTTGAGCGCGGCGAGATGGTGGTTGCGGTCCTCATTCCGGCGTCGCCAGTCGCCAGACATTCGACCTACCTCAAGATCCGGGACCGCCAGTCCTATGAATTCGCAGCCGCAAGCGCTGCCGTCGGTCTCGAGATGGAGCCAGACGGCAGGACGGTCCGCGACATCCGCGTCGCGTTGGGTGGCGTTGCCACCAAGCCCTGGCGTGCACGAGCTGTCGAGGAGGCTTTGATTGGGAAGTCCCTCGATGCCGGTATCATCGAGAAGGCAAGCCGACTGGCAATGGATGGCGCCATCGCGCATGGCGCCAATCGCTACAAGATCGAACTCGCGCCGCGCGTCATTGCGCGCGCCATCCTCAATCTGGGAGGTCTTGCATGACCATCATGGAACCCCGAAACAAACGTGGTGATGCTTCCGACGGTACGATCGGCGGTCGCCTCTCGCGCTTCGATGGAAAGCTGAAGATCACCGGTAGCGCTACCTATGCTTTGGAACAGCCAGTCGAGGGCTTGGCCTATGCTGTCCTGGTGCAGAGCCGGATTGCTGCCGGTCGGGTTGTACAGGTCGACACGACGCGGGCAGAGGCTGCTCCAGGCACGCTACTGGTGCTGACACCCGATATCGATCTCGGCCTAAAGGTGGCGTCCGATTGGTACGGAAACCGGCCGGACAACCAGCCCTACCATCCCCTTTCGCACAATGTCAGCTTCAACGGTCAGGCGGTTGCTGCCGTGATCGCGGAAACACTGGAGCAGGCAACCGAAGCGGCAAGGTTGGTCGACATCACCTACGAGGAAGGGCCGGCGTTCGTCGATCTCGATGACCCCGAAGCCGGAGAAGGAAAGCTACTCGATGCGCTAACGGTGAGCTGGGGCGATGCCGAGACCGCGCTCGCCGCCTCCGCGGTGCGTGTCGAGGCAGAGTATCGAACGCCACGCGAATATCACGTGACGATCGAGCCGCATGGCCTGATTGCCAAATGGGACGGTGATCAGCTGACCATCTGGGAACCGAGCCAATGGACGCACGGAATGGCCCGCACCTATGCCGAGTGGTACGGACTGCCCCCTGAAAATGTGCGTATCGTCTCGCCCTTTATCGGTGGTGGCTTCGGCTCAAAGGCAACAGCCTATGCCTACGGCGCCGTTGCAACCGCAGCAGCGCGCAAGCTTGGGCGCGCGGTAAAGCTCGCTGTTGCGCGCCCGCAGACTTTTACGGCCTATGGTGGTCGTGCCGCGACCAGGCAGACAATCGCTCTTGGCGCCAACGCCGACGGCGTGCTGCAGTCCATCGTGCATCGGGGTGCCAGCGAGACAGCGACTTACGCCGATTTTCCCGAGCAGACAAACGCGGCGACACCACTGATGTACGCTGTGGAGAATTTCAGCGCGAAACACAGCATCGTTCCTGTCAATACGGTTGTGCCGGGAGCTCTGCGCGCTCCTGGCAAGAATCCAAGCGCCTTCGGCCTGGAAAGCGCCATGGATGAGCTCGCCTATGCGGTCGGGATCGATCCTGTAGAACTCAGGTTGCGCAATTACGCCGAGGCGGACCCACAGTCCGGCAAGCCGTGGTCGACCCGCCGCTTGCGCGAGGCGCTTGCCGAGGGCGGCAAGGCGTTTGGATGGTCACGCCGCAGCTTTGAGCCACGCTCGATGCGAGATGGCAGACAACTCATCGGCTGGGGGGTGGCGTGCGGAACCTTCCCGGTTCTGCGCGCTTCGAGCGAGGCACTGATCCGAATTCTCGCCGATGGTTCGGTGGAAGTCGTCAGTGGCGCGATCGACATGGGACAGGGCACTTACACGATCCTCGCCCAAACCGCGGCTGAAGTGCTCGGTGTTCCGGTCGAAAGCATCAATGTCCGGCTTGGTGACTCATCGCTTCCCGGCGCTACGGTTGCTGGCGGCTCAATGCTTGCCGGCGCAATCACCGGGGCCGTCCACAAGGCAGCATCGGCTGCCCGCGACGAACTGATCGAGCTTGCCCTCAACGACAGTGCCTCTCCTTTCCGTGATACCGGCGCCAATACGTTGACACTCGCGAGCGGTCGGATTTCAGTGCCTCGCGACGGGGGGCTTTCGGTCTCCATACCGGAGCTGATGACAGCTCTTGGCCGCGACAGCGTTGAGACACGGCGAAACACTCTTCCTGACGGAGAGCAGGGGCCGGAAGGTCACCGGAAAGCCTGGACCACGATGACAAGCATCAAGGGGCCGACTGCGGGCGAGTTCGCCATGCACAGCTGGTGCGCGCATTTTGTGGAGGTGAAGGTGGATGAGGATTTCGGTACCGTCCGTGTCTCCCGCATGGTCTCGGCCTTCGATTGCGGCAGGATCTACAACCCCAAGCTTACCGAAAGCCAATGGCGTGGTGGGATCATCATGGGGATCGGTCAGGCGCTGCTCGAGGAAGGCCTGGTTGACCCGCGCAACGGACGCGTCATCAACAACAACCTCGGCGACTACCTCGTTGCGACCAATGCCGACATTCCGCCGATCCAGGTAATCTCCGTTGGCATCCCCGACCTCAACGCCTCGGTGCTCGGGGGCAAGGGTGTCGGCGAAGTCGGCATTGTCGGCGTTGCGCCGGCAATCGCCAATGCCGTCTATCACGCCACCGGAAAGCGGGTTCGCGACCTGCCGATAACGCTTGAGAAGCTGCAGTGACGAGTGGCTTCGTCGGCTTGCGTTCTTCGCAGGCGACGGGCCGTGCAGCGTAAAGTGCGTATGGCGGGTTCCCGCGCATCCGTGATTGGATTGCGCGGGAATGATTCCCTTATGGAAAAATACATCCGCGACCGCGTGCCTGGTGCCTGGCCGGTCGTGAATTCGCATCTCCCGTAAGGATGTCGAATGACAAGGCTTCGCCGATATCTCAGCATCGACGGCAGCCATTGGCATTCAGGTACATGAAGCCGCTTCAATGCCGCTAACCGCACCCGCAAATTTTGAACCCTATCAGCGCGCCTTGTTCCCGGAATTGAGCATTTGCTCATCCGTGGAGGTAGATGTCACGCAACGGTTATCTGCGCTCACTATACCGGGCCGCTAACGCTGCCGTTAGGCGGCTAAAGCGCAGACCGAGGGCCCCGCGCGATGCCAGCTTCTGGAAGCGTCGATACTTCGCTCCTGCCGCCTTGGCCGCAAGACGTGACGGTGCCTGTCACATTGCGGGCAGACAAGCGTCGCTTCCGGGAGGCGGCACTTTCGACCAGTTGATCTTTACGGAAGGTATTTCCCATGACGAAAATCGTTGGCCATCGCGGAGCACGAAATAAATGGCCCGAAAATTCGATTGAGGGTTTCAGAAAGACCTTGGAACTCCCGGTCGATGCGATCGAATTCGATGTGCATTTGACCGACGCCGGGGAACTTGTCGTCATTCACGACGCCACGCTTGAGCGTTCGACCGAGAAAGCGGGCAAGGTCCGGGCGTTGTCACCTTCCGATCATCAGGCGACCCGCCTCAAAGGATCGCAGGAGGTAATCCCGACCCTTGACGAGGTGCTTGCTCTGTTTGCTTCCTCGAGACCCGTCGAGCTTCATGTCGAGCTGAAAGCCGACGCGGATGGAGCGCACTATGAAGGGCTTGAGGCCTTGGCGGCGGCGGCCATTCGACGTCACGGGCTTGCCGGGCGCAGCCTGTTGACAAGCTTCAATCTGGGGGTTCTCGCGCGGTGCCAAGAGGTTGCTCCCGAAATCGGCCGCCTGTGCTCGATCAATGCCAAGTCCGCCGAGGCGCTGGGCGCGGCTGCGACCTTCGCCAAAGCTGCGGAAGTCGCCGGCCTCGTTGCCATCGAGAAGTCGCTGCTGGCCGCAACCTTTCACGACGTTGCCGCGGTCATTTCACGCGATCGTCTCTGCTGCTGGGTGTTGAATGAGCAAGAGGAGATCGAACACTGGCTCGGGCAGGGCGTCGGCTGGATCACCAGCGATGATCCAGCCCTGGCCCTGGCGGTGTGCGCCGGATCGCAGGATTCGGTCGCTTGATCACTTGGGGCCCTCCCAGCAACGGCCTGTGCATGCAGACGTGCGAACCACGGAATACCCTGAATAGCGAACCTATGAGTAGTTTGGATCTTCTGATATTTGATTGCGATGGCGTGCTGATCGATAGCGAACCGATTGCGGCGCGCACGCTTGCCCATGCCATAACCCAGGCCGGCATGGAGATGACGCCGCGCCAGGTGCTCGTCGAGTTTACCGGAAAGTCGGAGGCTGACTTGCGGCGGATTCTGGCCAACCGCATCCGCGCCGACCTCGATTCCGTTTTTGCCGGATGGCATGCCGAAATATTTGCTGCTTTCCGCCGCGACCTCCTGCCGATGGAGGGCATCAGCGCCGTTCTCGATGGGCTCGACGTTGCAAAATGTGTCGCATCGAACAGCACGGTCGAACGCCTCAGAAAGAGCCTCGGCCTTCTCGATCTGTGGTCACACTTTGCCCCGAACATATTCAGCGCCGAGATGGTCGCCGCCCCAAAGCCCGCGCCAGATCTCATCCGGTTCTGCCTGTCCAAAATGAACGCGAGCAGCGCGCGCAGCATCGTCATCGATGACAGCGCAGCGGGTATTCAGGCGGCAGTTGCTGCCGGCGTACCGGCAATCGGCTTCGTGGCGCCAAACGATCCGCGTTCGGGCAGGCGCGAGGCGCTGTTTGCGGCAGGAGCCGAGGAGGTCGTTCTCGGTGCCAAAGAGCTGCTGCATGTCCTGTGCCGACGAGTCGGCAACCAGCACCCGGCCCGGCAATCGGTCGAGGTGGGGGCGTGACCTCGATCGACGCCGTGACGCAGATGAGGATGAACCAGCGGGGAGGCGGGCGACATGATTGCGAGGCGAGATGACCATGGCAGCCGGCTCGATTTCACGGCCAAGGCTGGCTGGCTTTATTACATAGGGGGGCACAGCCAGGACGAGATCGCGCAGAAGCTCGGCGTTTCCCGGCAAACCGCCCAGCGTCTCGTATCGCGCGCTGTCTCGCAAGGCTTGATCAAGATCCGGCTCGATCATCCGGTTGGCCACTGCATGAGTATGGCAGCAAGGCTGAAGAGCAAGTTTTCGCTGCAGTTCGTGGAAGTCATTCCGTCCGGCGATCAGGCTCAGGGCTTGAGCGGTGGCCTTGCCCAGGCGGCGGCTGCCGAAATGGAGCGCCGGCTGGCTTGCGACAAGCCTGCCGTGATCGCCATTGGTACCGGTCACACGTTGAAGGCCGCGATCGAGGAAATGGTGCCCATGGAAGCACACCAGCACAAGATCGTTTCCTTGACCGGCAATATCACCCGCGAAGGCTCGGTCTGGTTCTACAATGTGGTCTTCAAACTTGCCGACCTCATCACGGCGAAATGCTTTCCGATGCCGGTTCCGGTTATCGCCTCGTCGCGACAGGAACGGGTGGTCCTTCACAACCAGCCCGTAATCCGCCAGACGCTATCGCTTGCCGCACGCGCTGACGTTGCCTTTGTCGGTATTGGGGACGTCGGCGTTCAGGCGCCTCTTTTCCTTGATGGTTTCATCCTGAAGGACGAACTGAAGCTCCTGCATCAGGCAGGCGCAGTCGGAGAGATTGTCGGGTGGACGTTCGACAAGGACGGCAAGCTGATTGAAGGCATTACCAACGATCGCGTCGCGAGTGCGCCCATTCCATCCTGCAGCAGGACATTGGTGATCGGCGTGGCGAAGGGTCAACAGAAACTGGCGGCGATCCAGGCTGCCCTGAAGGGACGCCTGATCAACGGTCTGATGACCGACGAGATTACTGCGCAGAGCCTGCTGGGATCATAACGGTCGGGGCGCCCGAAAGGGCGACTTGATCGGCGAATTGTGCATCGCTCGCCTTGGCTCGACGAAGAGCCCGTGAACCAAAATCCGGACGGATTGGGGGCGGAATTCGATGCCTGGACAAGTCGATATAAGTTAACAAATACAGCATCTTAAATGTCACGTAAACTTCATCGTTTCATCAAGAAACCGACATGCAGTCTGCCATAAAACACCGCGACATTATGACCGATCCATTTCCGTCAAAACTTCGTCAAAGGGAGACCTTCATGCTTTCTATCAATCGACGCAGCGTCCTGGGGCTGCTTGGCGCAACTGCAGGCACAGCGATTTTGCCACGCTTCGCGTTGAGCCAAGGCAAGCGGCCGTCCGTGACGATCGCCGTCCAGAAAATCACCAATAACAACACGCTTGATATCTGGAACGAGCAGTCGAATGTCGGCGAGCGAGTTTTCTTCCCCAACCTCTGGGAAGGTTTGATCCTGCGTGACTGGATGGGCAATCAGGGTCCAGTTGCCGGTCTCGCCACAGAGTGGAAGCGCATCGACGACAAGACGCTGGAACTCAAGCTGCGTCACGGCGTGAGGTTCCACAACGGCGACGAGTTGACTGCTGACGATGTCGTCTTCAGCTTTTCCTCCCAGCGCGTGTTCGGCAGCACGCAGCCGGCAGGCGGCAAGACGATCTTCGAAAACGACAACAAGCCGACCTCCGTCAAGGAATTGCCGGCAGCGGTACCGGGCGTGGGCCGTCGTCTGTGGCCGGCGCTCGCTGGCGTCGAAGCCGTCGACAAGTACACGGTTCGCTTCCACAACGCGACGCCTGACGTGACGCTCGAAGGCCGCCTCTACGCTTTCGGCAGCCAGATCGCCAATCGTCGTGCCTGGGACGAAGCTGGGACCTATGTCGATTGGGCCCGCAAGCCGGTCACGACAGGTCCTTACATGGTCGCCGAGTTCAAGCCCGATGTGTCACTGACACTCGTGGCCTTTGACGAATATTGGGGCGGTCGCCCGCCGCTCGAACAGATCCGCTTTGTTGAAGTTCCAGAAGTCGCCTCGCGCGTCAACGGCCTGCTTTCCGGCGAATATGATTTCGCCTGCGACCTTCCGCCCGACCAGATCGCAGCCGTTCAGGCGGCTCCTGGCTTCGAGGTGCAGGGTTCGACGATCAACAATCACCGTATCTCGGTCTTCAATATCCAGAATCCGATCCTGCAGAACCCGCTGGTCCGCCGCGCCATGACGCATTCGATCGACCGCCAGGCGATCGTCGACGCGCTGTGGGCTGGCCAGACGAAGATCCCGGCAGGCCTGCAGTTTCCGTTCTACGGCGACATGTTCGTCGAAGGCTGGTCGGTTCCGGAATACAATCCGGCTCTCGCCCAGGACCTCCTGAAGCAGGCGAACTACAAGGGCGACGCGATCCCCTTCCGCCTGCTCAACAACTACTACACCAACCAGACCGCCAACGGTCAGATCATGGTGGAGATGTGGAAGCAGGTCGGTCTCAACGTCGAGATCGAGATGAAGGAGAACTGGGGCCAGATCCACGATCCGGCAGGCATCAAGGGGGTACGCGACTGGTCCGCCTCAGCCAACTTCAACGATCCCGTCTCCTCGATCGTTGCCCAGTTTGGCCCGAACGGCGAAGTCCAGCAGAAGAAGGACTGGTCGAATGCCGAGGTCAACCAGATGTCTCAGATCCTGGAAACCAGCACCGACCGAGCGCAGCGCAAGAAGGCCTTTGCCCGCATGCTCGAGATCTGCGAGCGCGAAGACCCCGTCTACCAGGTCTTGCATCAGAACGCTGTCTTCACCGGCATGAAGTCGTCGCTCAAGTGGAAGGCCGCTCCCGCCTTTGCAATGGATTTCCGCGCCAACAACTGGCCGAGCTGATCACAGCGATGAACCGGATCCGGCGGCAACCAGCCGCCGGATCCATTTGGTTTGTTACGAACGCAACCGCCGACAGGAAGGGTGAGCCGATGGGCACAGCTGCCGCCAAGCTCGTGGAAATGCGCGGGCTGAAAGTCGCTTTCGATAGCGTGCAGGTACTGCATGGGATCGATCTCGACATTGCAAAAGGCGAGGCAGTCGGCCTGGTCGGTGAATCTGGCTGCGGCAAGTCGGTGACATGGCTTGCGGCGCTGGGTCTGTTGCCCGGCAAGGCGAGCGTCATGGGATCGGTCAAAATCGACGGGCAGGAATTGCTCGCCGCGCCTCGTTCCGCGCTGGAGCAAGTCCGAGGCGGACGCGTCGCAATGATTTTCCAGGACCCGTCAAGCTCTCTCAATCCGGTTCTGAAGATCGGGCGCCAGATCACCGAGGCGCTTCTCATTCATCGCGGCCTTCGCGGCGAGGCGGCAAAGACTGAAGCATGGCGGCTCATGGATATGGTCGGCATCCCGGATGTGCGGCGCCGTTTTGACCTTTATCCGCATGAATTCTCTGGTGGACAGTGCCAGCGGTTGATGATTGCGATGGCCCTTGCCGGCGAGCCGGATCTGCTGATCGCCGACGAGCCGACGACAGCGCTCGACGCGACAATCCAGGCACAAATCCTGGACCTGTTGACCTCTCTCAGGACCGAGACGGGTATGGCGACCGTTTTCATCAGTCACGACCTCGGCGCGGTGTCGCAGGTTTGCGAGCGAGTCTGCGTCATGTATGCCGGGCGCATTGTCGAGGAAGGGATGGTGGCCGAGCTTTTCGCTGAGCCTCGCCATCCTTATACCCGCGGTCTCTTCGACGCCATTCCAGGTATCGATGGTCCGCGGCAACGTTTGATCCCGATCACAGGGACTGTGCCGGATCCACGGAACCTACCCAAAGGATGCTCCTTTTCGCCGCGCTGCCCTCGCGCTGTCGAGGCATGCAGTCACGAGTTGCCACCGCTTGTTTCGATCGGCCGTGGACGCCAGCTCGCATGCGCTCGCCCGGTCCCGCCAGCGGCGATTGCCGCCGAGACGAGAGACCGCATCGCAGAGGGGATGATGCATTGACGCCGTTGATTGAAGTCCGCGACCTCGTTCGCATCTACCATGTCCGCCGTGGACTGTTCGGTCGCCCGACACCGGTGCGCGCCGTCGACGGTATCTCGCTGGCCGTCATGCCCGGCGAGACCCTCGGCATCGTCGGAGAGTCTGGCTCGGGAAAGTCGACGCTCGGCCGCATGCTGCTCGGGATCGACGCCGCACAGGAAGGTGAGGTCGTGTTTGATGGCAAGCACATGCCGGCAAGCAGAACCCCGGAATGGCGCAAGCTGCGGGCCAAGATGCAACTTGTCTACCAGGATCCGCTCGCTGCCCTCGACCGACGCCTGACGATTGCCACGCAGCTGTCCGAACCGCTGGAAATCCACCGGCTGATTCCAAGGGAACATCGCGCCGCACGGGTTGCGGAACTGATGAACGCGGTTGGCCTTCGGCCGGATCAGGCTACACGCTTCCCGCACGAATTGTCAGGTGGTCAACGCCAGCGCGCCGTGATCGCGCGCGCAATCGCTTCCCGCCCGAAGCTTCTGGTGTGCGACGAACCGGTTTCGGCACTCGACGTCTCCATCCAGGCCCAGATCATCAACATGCTTCGCGATCTTCAGCAGCAGCACAACATCGCAATGGTGTTCATCAGCCATGACCTCAAGGTGGTGCGCAACATGGCCGATAAGGTTGCCGTCATGTATCTCGGCCGTGTCGTCGAAGAGGCATCGGCTGACGTGATCTTCCACTCGCCGATGCATCCCTACACGCGCGCTCTGGTATCGAGCGTACCGCGTGCAGGCATACCGCTGCAAGGACGCACGATCCTTCAGGGCGAGCCGCCCAATCCGGCAAACCGACCGTCAGGCTGTGCCTTTCATCCGCGCTGCCCGCTGGCGCGCGATCGCTGCCGTATCGACGCGCCCCAGCTGAAGACCATCGGGCACGGGCGGACAGTGGCGTGCCACGTGACAGCGGGCGAAGACGCCCGGATTGCAGCATAGGGAAGGCTCAGATGATCCGCTTCGTTCTCGTGCGGCTGTTCCGGGCGCTGATCACGATCTTCGCTGTCGTGACGTTTGCCTTCGTCGTTTTGCGCATGTCGGGTGATCCGGCGCAGGTCATGCTAGGACCCGACGTGCCGCAGGATTCCATCGACGCCTTCAGAAAGGCGTGGGGTCTCGATCAGCCGCTCTGGATTCAGTATATCGCTTATCTAAGATCGATATTCACCGGCGATTTTGGCGTGTCGATGCGCGATAAGGCGTCAGCTCTGCGTCTCGTCATGGAGCGCGTTCCGGCCACCCTGCAACTGACAGTGCCGGCGTTGATCCTGAAACTTGTGATCGGCATTCCAGCGGGCGTCTACGCGGCGCTCCATCGGCAGAGTTTTGCCGATCGCGGGGTCATCCTTCTGGCGATCTTTGGCTTCACAATTCCCTCCTTCGTGATGGGGCTCGTGCTGGTTCTGATTTTCTCCGTTATGCTCGGGCTTCTACCATCCGGCGGTCAGGACACGTGGATGCATGGCATCCTGCCGACGATCACGATGAGCATTGGGGGGATCGGCATCCTTGCCCGCTTTTCGCGCAGCGCAATGATCGAGGTGATGGGGCAGCCCTATATCCGGACGGCGTCCGCCAAGGGGCTGAAGTGGAGCGACGTCGTCTGGAGCCACGCGCTCCCCAATGCCGCCGTCCCAATCGTTACCATCGTCGGCTTCATGGTCGGATCGCTGATCGCGGGTGCCGTTGTCGTGGAGTCGATCTTCTCCTGGCCGGGCATCGGTCGTTTGCTAGTCGTGTCTGTCAGCAATCGAGATCTGGCGGTCGTTCAATGCATTCTCCTGATCATCGCAGCCACGATGGTCGTCTCCAATCTTGTTGTCGATCTGCTCTATGGCTGGCTCGATCCGCGGTTGCGCTCTCACACAGGACATTGAGGAAAGAAGCATGGCTACTGCCGAACTTGGTCAAGCGCGGACTGTCCGAATGGCAAATGGCAGGACGCCGCGGCTGCTGCAAACCGTACCGCCGCTCGTTTCCCTTGGCATTCTGTGGCTTCTCACAATGGTGGTGGTTGCCGTCTTTGCCGACCACATGCGGCCCTACAATATTACCGCCATGGACCTCACCAGCCGGCTTTCCGCGCCCGGCTCCAGCAAACATTGGCTTGGCACAGACGAGCTTGGTCGCGACGTTCTCTCGCGCCTGATCCAGTCGATCCGCCTCTCGTTGATCATCGCCTTTGGCGCGACGCTTCTATCAGCGGTCTTTGGCACGCTTCTCGGCTTCGCCGCTGCCCGTTTTCGCGGTGCAGTCGAGCACGTCGTGCTCGTGCTGGCGGACTTCCAGGCGGCCTTGCCTTTCCTGATCATGTCGCTTGCTGTGCTCGCCTTTTTCGGCTCATCCATGGTGCTCTTGGTTTGTCTCATGGGCTTCTATGGCTGGGAGCGTTATGCCCGCATTGCTCGCGGCCTGGCCATTGCCGCTGGCGCGCAGGGATATGCGGCGGCAGTTGTGCATCTCGGCGCGACCCCGACGCGGGTCTATCTCCGCCACATCCTGCCCAACGTCGCTTCGACCCTCATCGTCTCGATGACGCTGACCTTTCCGGAGATCATCCTGATGGAAAGCGGCCTGTCGTTCCTCGGGCTGGGTGTCCAGCCGCCTGAGACCAGTCTTGGCAACATGGTCGGCTTCGGGCGGGAATACCTGACGCGCGCCCCCTGGATCATGCTGGCACCGGCCACCGTCATCATGCTGACAACGCTTTCGATCTCGCTTGCCGGCGACTGGCTTCGCGACAAGCTGGACCCGACCGTCAGCTGAGGCGGACTTAGGGCTCAAGTGCCGCAAGCCAGACCTTTCCATTCTGCGGCGACACCGCCGCAGTTCACACGCCCTCAATAAAGGACATGCCCATGAGCAATATCATCTCGACCGGCTTCAATTCCGGCTCCACCGACGGAGAACTCGACAGCCTCGAAGCCGATCTGCGCCGCCTTGCAGGCCTCGGTGTGGAGACCGTCGAACTCGGCCTGACGACCATCGACCTGATCGCCGGCGGCCGCGTCGTCAAGGAGCGCGCAGAACGCCTGGCCGCACTGACCGCCCAGTTCCCATTCCGCTACACGGTCCATGGGCTCGTATCGTCCAACTTCATGGATCCGGCAACCGCGCGCTATCAGATCGATGCCGCCAAGGCGCTCGTCGAGGTCTGCGATCGGATCGGTGCAAGGGTGATCGTACAGCATGGCGGCCACTTGCGCGCCGACCAGCTGTTCGAGCGCGCCACGGCTGATCAGCGCGAACGCGAGGCTCTTTTCGAGCTGGCTGAACATGCCAAGCGCTACGGCGTGCGTATCGCCTTCGAAAACATCTTCACCACGGAACCGGGTCAGTACCGTCAGACGCCGGCCGAGGTTGCCGAGACGGTCAAGGCGGTCGGCCATCCGAACCTGGTGGCGCTGATCGACTTCAGCCATGCCTATATAGAGGCGACCTATCGCGGCCTGAACTTCCGCGAACAGATCCGCGCCATGGCGCCCGTTGCCGGCCACCTGCACGTCCATGATTCCTTCGGTCGTCCGCAGGCTTTCTACAAGCCCTATCATCTTCAGGAATCGACCGCGCTCGGCATCGGCGACCTGCACATGCCGCTTGGCTGGGGTGACATTGATTGGGAGGATATCTTCAGCGAGCTTGAGTTCCTGCCCGGCACCGTTCTGATGATGGAAATCGGCGCCCGCTATCGCAACGAGCAGAGCGCATCGCTTGAGCGCGCAAAGGGTCTCATTGCATTGAACAGCAACCGCACTGCCGTAGCTGCGGAATAACGGCCGCGAGACGGGCGTCTCGAGAAGATTGAACTGGGAGGCACACATGAGAAATCCAGAGGGCCGCCCAGTATTCCGAGTTGGCCGGCGGCCTGACCCGGAGCCTCAAGGCGCCTTCATCTCGTGCTATGGTTATGCAAACAATGGAGCAATTATTGAAACTCGGTTGTAGGTCGGCTGAGCCGCCTGAAATCGCATAACCAGATGGCAATATCTGCGCACTGATTTGGTGGATGTACAGTGCGCAGAGCAGCGGTCCACCGCGGTTCCCCAGCAAACCGCACGATGGAAGAAATGCATCTGAATAAGGCCAGGACGCCTTCTCTCACCCTACCACGAATTCACGCTCAGATCCTTTTTGCCATTCATAACGTGAACAGAATTTTTGCCAGCCTTATTCCAAGTCTCGCAAATTTCTTTTCCGGCGTCGCGCCCGCCTTTCCAAGTTCGACAAAACTTATTCCCGGACAAGTGCCAGACTCCATCGATCGGAAAGACCGTGCCGTCCTGCGCGAGTCTACCGCCGCCAGCTGGTGCGTCGCGTGTCGACAATACGCCCATCCCCCTGGCGGATTGAGACTTCGTAGCGAGCGCCGTTGCGCGTTGCGCGATAGGTGTAGTACCTGCCACGGCAGTTGACCATTGTGACATCCCGAAAACCACGAGTACGAAGCAGGCGCGCACCCTGGTTACATGTTACCGGTCGTCCGTGGTTTAGGCTGCTGCCGCCTCCAATGATGATCTGAGCGCTTGCTTCCCGGGGGACCGCTACCGGTGAGGCGACTACAGCAAGCGCAAGCATAAATGAGGCAAGAGAAGACCGAAGCATTTGTGGGGTAAGGTTCATCATTATCTCCAAGGCTAAAATGCGAGTCTTGAACATGCGCGGGACTGGACTGCCGTCAATACCACTAACCACTCGCACGCGGGTCACCCGTTGAGACGTCGACGGTCGTTTCTTCAGATCGACCCGACGATGACGCTAGGTACAGTCCCGGGCTAGCAGTAATCTAAGCAACCTAACGTCTATAAGCGGCACAGCGGTCGTCCATGCTTGCATGACAGCCCGCCACCCTCCATCGGTGAGCGGGCTTCTGATTTTCTCAGCTTATCGCATCGCCTTCCGCCAGCCAGCCGCACGAGCATCGGCCTCGCTGCAGAACCATCGCTCGCCGTGGCTCCGCGATACCCTGGTCTCGTCGTAATATTCCTGACCAGGGACGTGATAGATCCGCTCGCCGTTGTTGAGACTGATGTTGCCTTTGATGTTGCAGGCGCTTGAGAAGGCCGCGAATGGCGTTGACGTCGTTAACACCTCAGTGCCGATATAGCCAGCCATACCTGCAGCAATAATCGCCGCGTAGAACGTCTCCATGGCAAACAACGGCGGTCGCTGCTTTTTCGTCTGGTATCGCGGCGGTGGAAACGAGCGGTGTGTCGGCATGCTTTAGCAAAGCGGAATCCAGGCGCTTGCTCAAGTGGAAGTCGTGCGAAGGGTGAAGCGTCCTCTTCGGCGATGAATAAAATTCGAGGCAATGAAGGCGTCGAAACCTTATGGCAAAGAAGAACACCCAAAAGCAATAGGGCGCCCAAGCTGAGTCACCCAGGAGATAGCGGACGCGATTTGCGAACGTCTCTCGAACGGTGAGAGCCTCCGCGCGATCTGCTTGGCCGGAGACATGCCGAACACCAACGGAATCGTTCTCCCGCAAATGCCAGCGCATTTTGCGCTGGGTGTGTGGATGCTTCCTGAATCTGAGAAGCTTGGGAATATCAAATTCAAATTTCGTGCACGGATGCTGGGCACGAGGCAGATCTCATGTCAGTCGACGGTGAGGTGGAGATTGTAGACTTGGAAAACTGGCCTCCTATGGGGTTCGGCTCACCAATTTTTATCGAGCAGCCGGGCAAGTTGACCATCGAGGCAATGTTCGATGATGAAAACGATTGGACACTTCTGCGAACTCTTCATGTGGCGAAGGGGCCGGTGATCGGTCCAACCTAGCTGGTAGAACACGTCACGGTAGCATCGTCGATAGGTCTCATTTACATCTTTGCGCTAACATCAGCGGCGACCCCGAGTGTCCTATGGCATGAGCGCCGATTAAAACAGGGAGGTTCATGAGAGGGTCGAACCTCCCTGCCACTATTTCTGAAGTGAAGTCTCGTTGGCGGCGGGGATCCGCGAGACGAAGGCTTCGCTCCGTCACATCCCAGGTTGCGACGCTCCTAATATACACTTACCCGCAAAGGTTTCTATCCGCGCAAAAGTACTAAGCAGCTAGTATAAATCATTGCCCCATCTTCCGTTTGTCCCGCTTCGGTGGAAGCTCGAAATGCCCTAGGCTTGCGTCCATGCTGATTGGATGCTTTCGCAGCCGTGACGTTGTGGTGCCCCGACCTAAATTCCGGCAGAAGTGGGAGATTCCGGGAAGGGGTCCAGCCGACCACGGAACCTCCCTGTCTCTCCATGGGAGGCAGACACAGAAAAATTACACCAACCACTAAAATCAGTCAGCGACAAAATACACGCCGGAACCTCAGTGTTGTGGTTCGAGCGCTCTCGCTGCGGGTTGCGCTATGAGGCCGGCTCCGGAAGCTCCGAGGGGTTTACACACGAGGGGCGTGCCGGAGCATTCCGGTGTCCGGTGGGGTTGGACGGCACAAGTTATGCGGGATAGGGCTGGCTTGAACAGTCGGACAAAGGTCCTGAAGCCACCAGACCGGAGTCCGATCCATCTCGGACTTAGGTCCGATGTTCAGGAACAACGCTAATGACGTATTAAGACCGAAGCGTGAGACACCGCCTTGCCAACGTCTATGCGCAAACCGGAATGGGAATAAGACATGAAGAAGCTCGCTATCGCAGCGCTGGCGTTCGCGACTACGCTGTCAGCGTCGCCGGCATTCTCTCAGATCTACTTTGAGTATGGCACCGGCCCTCGCTACTACGATGATCCGCCAGCGCCGCGGTATTATCGCTATTCACCACGCTACGTGTACGATGACGACTACGATGGCCCGGGATATCGCGACGCCCAACGCTGCTGGACACAGAGATACTACGGATACCGCCACGGCCACCGGGTTGTGCGATACAGGAACGTCTGCGACTAGGCGCTGGCGTGGCCCCTCGATCAGATCACCGTCGGTTCGGGATCAGGGTCGATCTCGTCGATGATGTCCGCCGTATCGTTCCTTGGCGAGCCGACCTTTCTGTCGACCGGCCACATCTTCATCAGTTCGGCGGGGAAGGGCCTCATGAGGTCGTCCGGGTCTGGCTCCGGTGATAGCCACCGGTCGTAATCGCCTCGATGCAGGATGACGGGCATTCGGTCATGGATTGCCGCCATCATCTCGTTTGGTGGGCACGTAATGGCAGCGAAATTGCGGATCTCAACGCCGGTGGTTGGATCTCGCCATGTGTCCCATATGCCGGCGAGCGCGAATGGGCGGTCATCGGCCATGGCAATCGCGTAGGGCTGCTTGTTCTTGCCCGTCCCAGAGATGTCCTTCCATTCGAAGTAGCCCTTGATTGGCACGAGGCACCGACATAATCGATACGCCGACTTGAACAGGCCATTGGTGGCGATGCCCTCGCGACGTGCGTTGATCGGAGGCGGTCGGCCTCCCGGCTTCATCCAAAACGGTTGGAGGCCCCAACGAGCTGAAATGAAGACCCGCCCCATGATATCAGGCTCGCGCACCATGTCGCGAATGATGATCGGATAGTCGAGGGAAGGGGCGCCGTTATACCTCGGGAACTGGTTGCTGAGGCTCCGGACGTCACCGCGGTCGGCGAACGCGAAGTTCTGCAGCATCTCCTCGAGAGTTGCCTTGATGTAGATGCGTCCGCACATTCCCAAACCTCCCTTCAGTCTCGCGACAAATGCCTCACCATCAAGCGGGCGCCCTTGTGCCCACACTTGCAGCGCATGAGGCCGGCGAGTTGACCGAGCGTCAATCCCTTCCCGATCTTCTTCTGTATCCCCCAGCGATCGATAGGCTTCCGGCGATTGCACTCCAGACATAGTGCGAACAGCGCCTCATGCTGCGCCAGTTCGCCGAGCGTTCTTTCGTGATCGGCCTTAGGCGGCGGCACCTCGATGCCCAGCATCTTCTCTGTCGAGCTGTCGTACATTATCGCGCACTTGTCATTGAATGGTGCGTCGGGTCCGCGCTCGCATCCGAATTCCCGAGCGAAGTCATAGCGAAGCTCAGGCAACGCCTTGTTCCCGTAACGGGCGAGGGCATCCGCGGCGGGCATCGATCCGCTGCGTTGGCATTTGGTGCAGGAGTACCGGAGTTCATGCCCGATGAAGTCGGAGGGGTGATAGGCCATGCGCACAGCGCCTCTCCTTGAAGAGGTTGCCGACAGCCGCATGCCGACAGGTTTGGGGTTCGCACCCGCCCGAGCGCGGAGATGAAATGGCGTTGAGTGCTCGCTGCGTCAAGTTCATTCACCACTTGTCCCCAACGCCAGCACAAGAAGCCGGAGTTCAACAAGCAGCCGTTCATCGGAGGTTAATGCCCATTACCCCAGACTCGCATCCCGAAAGGATGTTCCGATGATGAAGAAGCTCATACCCGCACTCGCCGCCATGATCATGGCTGGATCGTTCGCCCTGCCGCTTAACGCTGCGCCGATCGTTGTGCCGAATACAGTACATATGCAAGCCACTGACGTCGAGCAGGTCGACCACCGCGGCCATGGGAATGGACATGCGTACGGCCACTACAAGAACCGGCGCTACGCCTATCGCGATTGCCGGTATTACGGGTCGTGCTACCGTCCACGGTACTACGGCCATCAGCGGTATTACGGGTATCCGCGATATGGCTATCGCGATTACTACCCCTACCATCGCAGGTCCGGTGTGGGCGTGTATTTTAACTTCTAGCCCCGGATGCCATCCCGGCAACCACACAAAGAGTGGTCGGCAGCGCTTATGCCGGCCGGTGCAGCTAAGGGAACAGCAGAACGCCTCGCCCATTGGCACATCATGCTCCAGAACTCCCTTGGCGGTCGGGGAGGGAAGCTGCCGGTCGGCAACGCTATCATGTTCGCCTTCGACCTGCTGTACTTCGACGGCCACGATATTCGCTTATCGGAAACCATTGACGGCGACGGGCGCGATGTCTTCGAAGCGGCCTGTGAGCATGGTCTCGAAGGCATTATCGCGAAGTACAAATATGCCCCTTATCGCTCTGGCCGGTTCCGCGAGTGGATCAAGGTCAAGTGCACGCAGTCCGACAGCTTGTTGGTCGTGGGCTGCGAGCACTCCATGGTGGCTCGGTCGGGTATCGGCAGTCTTTTGCTCGCTGCGCGCAAGAGAGATGACTGGGTGTACGTCGGTTCGGTCGGGACGGGCTTCAACGAGCGCAGTGCCGAATACCTGCGGAAGACGCTGGGCCGGATAAAACGCAAGACGCCACCCTCAAATATGAGGGAGAGGCAAAAAATCTCGCGTGGGTGCAGCCGACGCTGATAGCCGAGATCGAGTACCGCGCGTGGACGCATGACGGGAAGCTGTGTCACGCATGAATCGACTGCGGTCACAGCCTAGGAACAGATGTGATCACGCCCCGTACGACGCTGTTGCCGTCCACTTTTATTTTGCAAACTGCCTCAATTCTCGCGCCCGGCAAATCGCGCACTTTCATCGTTTCGTCGAGTTGCTTTTGTTCTTTCGTGTTGGGCGGGGAGCAAAACGACCACGCCTTCTCCAGGTAAAATGGAACGTCCGACGGAAATCCCATGTAACGGCGAGTTTTCCTCTCGTTGGGAATGTTCACCATGATTGCCCGCAATCCGCTTGGATAGGAGAGTGAAAACGCTCCCTCGGGCATCGTCGGCCTTGCAAAGTTGCCCGCGCGATACGCCTCATAGGCCCACCAAGATCCGGCCGTGACGATAGCCGTAACGATAATCCGGTCTTTCAACTTCCCCATCTGCCTTCCAAAGCGCTCCGCGACTGATCGTGACGGCTGTCGCATCGCAAGATGGGGTAGCTACATGCGCTACACTTGCGCTTAGGTGCCAAAGTTTTGCGAAGAGACGCCAGAGAGGGGCTTGCTGGGGAAAGCCAGAGCCTTGAGCTGCGAGTGCACGAGGTCAAGCCGTTCGAACTGGCGGCAAAGCTCACGGAGGATGAAACGACCGAGCTCCCTGCCGTCGCCAGTTCGGATATTTGAAAGCGCTTCCCTCCAGCGCCCTCCCCAAAGACCGGCAACCGATCGAACGCCGTGGAGTACCAACAATGCGCGGATGCGATTGACGTGGTGCGTGCGCTCCTTCTTCAACTGGGTGCGTTCTCGGGACAGGCTTTTGGCGTCCTCTTCGTCGACAGTTGTAGCCGCACGGGCGGCAAACCACCTGTCTCCGAGCAGATAAGCCTTCAGAGTGAACACCATTGCTTCGACGACGGTTGTATCGATGCCGCGGTTGAGGAGAAAACGGGCAAGCCAAAAACCATCATAGCCGGCCTCGAAACAAACCCGCAGCGGCCCCGCGGCACATCCGGCCGGAGAGCGCTCTATGGTGCTTTGAATTCTCAAAAGAGCCAACACGAGAGCCTCGGCGTTGCCGCCGGCAACTGAGGTCGTCTGCACCTTGTCTGAGCCAGGCAGAAGGTAGCCGATCAGCCAAGTTCGGTGGCTGAGTTCAAGGGCGATATAGCAATCGTTGAAACCTACAGCGCTCATGATCATCCTCCATGGAAAAGGGGAGGCGAACTATCGAGCTCCGCGGCGAGCTTGCATAGGATCTACAACTACGATCCATCGAGCGCAGCCCACCGCCACCGAACCTTGTCCAGTGATCGATACCGCAGGGACTCCTGTCATAATCGCCTCGCTTCCCACTCGGGCCGCAATATGCCCATGACTGCCGTGTCCCACCTCTCATCGCCAACCCGGACGGATGACCGCCTCACTCCCTCATGAGAAAAGCCGACTTTGTTGTAGGTTCGGACAGCTGCCGTGTTCCAGCTATACACGTTGAGTTCAGTTCTCTCGATCTCGTCGTAGGAGAAAGCTTGCTTCACCACCGACTCCAATAGAGCGGACGCATGCCCCCTTCCGCGAACCTCAGGCGCAATTATGACCCGAGCCACCCGCGCGACGCCATTCTTCCAGTCGAGAGCAAGCTGGACATGGCCCACCAAGGTTTGAGCAACGTCAACCGCCATCCAACACAGCCGTGATGGTGGTGTTGTTTGCCCTTCCTCTACCATCTGCTCAAGTTGATGGTCGCTTAGTGGATAGGTCAGATCAGGCCCGCCCCATTGCACCAGGTCGCGCTCGCTGCGAAGCCAACTGGCGACCGTTGGGAAATGCTCACGCCCGAACTCGATCAGCCTTACCATTGCATGCGGTCGCATCTCATAGGACCCTCAAACGATTCCCGTCGAGGAGTTCTACCACCTTTTGCTCATGCATCGCATAGAGCGCGGCAACTACCTCGTACTCGGTGCCAACGACCGTATGTTGTCGATGACTTGGAGCTCTGTCCCCGGCCGCGAAATGCCGCGGTCCGTCTTCCGGCTTGAACGCGTGACCGTTCAATCTCATTCAGCATCCGGACATCGCGACGGCAATACGCAGGGATCAGGGAGGATTTGGCGGGATCGTAGTCGCGGTTCCAGTCGGCGATCAAAGTCGTGATCGCGTCGTCCCCGGTCACCCGGTCCGGACCACGCCGCGCTGCCCGTAACCTTCGAGCGCGGCCGACACGTTTCCGCGTGCCAGATCAAGAGAGGCATCCCCATCCACTGTTCGCGCTGGCTCCTATGACTGCCCTTTCCAAAGGGGACGAGATGGATTGCGCAGCTGTGCAATATTTCTCCTAAATCGGCCCTGCTGTCATGAGTCTGTGACGCGCCGGGCGTAGCACGGCCTTCTACACGCGAGCCAATGGAGAGGGCTATGAACAGACGCGACTTCCTTGTCACCACAACCGCCGCCGCCGGCATGCTGATGCTGCCACGCCTGGCATCGGCCGCGACAAAGACGATCGATCTCTATAGCGGATCGGACGCGAATATCATCGACTTCTGGAACAACATCGTCCGCCCCGCCTTCGAAAAGGCTCATCCGGATGTGGCCCTGAAGATTACCGACGCCGGTGACAACACCGGTTTGCGCGCGATTGCAGACCGCGCTCTGGCAGCGCTCAAGACGAAGACGGATCCGCAGGCCGATCTCTTCGAGAGCTTCGATCCACGTCTTCCGCCGACAGGCGCTGAAGCTGGTCTCTGGGTAGAATTCTCGGCGCAGAACGTCGAAGGCTTCGGCCACGTCAATCCGCTCGCATTCGACAGCAAGTATTCGCTTCCCTATCGTGGCTCGCAGGTCTTGCTGGCCTACGACAAGACCAAGCTCGATCCGAAGGACGCACCCAGGAGCTGGGAACAGCTGACGGCTTGGATCAAGGCCAATCCGGGCCAGTTCATCTATAATCGTCCCGACAAGGGTGGCTCCGGCGGAAACTTCGTTCGCCGCGCCATCCACGAAGCCAACGGTCGTGACCCGAAGAAGTTCACGATCGACAACTTCACGGCCGATTACGCCAACCAAGCCGTAACGCCGGCCTGGGCGATTCTCAACGATCTGGCGCCGTCCCTTTTCGAGAAGGGCGCCTATACGGCCGGCAACACGCAGTCGATCCAGCTTCTGGCGCAAGGCGTCGTGACGATGACGCCCGTCTGGTCCGACCAGGTGCTGCAGGCGATCTCGCAAGGTGTTCTGCCGGAGACGACCGGTCTCGTTCAGCTGGGCGATCTCGCATTGTGCGGCGGCTTCTCCCGCATGACCGTGTTCTCGAACGGTGCCAACACGGACGCAGCAATGAAGCTCGCCGCCTTCCTGCTGACCAAGGAAATGCAGGAAGCGATCATCACCGAGATCGGCGGTTTCCCGGGCGTATCCTGGGAGCACATCTCGGACGAGCTACGACAGAAGTATGCCGATGTCATTCCGGCGACCATCCCCACCTTCCCGGGCGGTGATTGGGAAACCACCATCAACGACGGTTGGTATCGCAACGTCGCACCGGGTATCAGCCGCACCTGATGCGCAGGTCAATGTCACTTCCGCTGCTGGCGCGATGGTCCGCGTCGGTGAGAAGCCAAGGTTGGGTGGGGCTTGGTTTGGTAGCCCTGCCTGTGCTTCTCTTGGCTTGGCTGATCATCTACCCGTTCCTGTCGGCGGTCGCGAGCACGATCTTCGTCGCGCAGCCGGGTGGCGCATCGGCGATATCCTTCGCCTCCTACCAGTTCTTTTTCAGCGACCAGTACAGTCGTGCAAACCTTTGGATCACGCTCTGGACGACGCTGGTTTGCGGAGTGCTGCTTCTGGCGATCGGCCTGCCGATCGCGCTCTATCTCCGGTTTTCCCGCGGGTCGCTCTCGGCCTATGTGCAAGGGCTTGCCATCTTTCCGATGTTCGTGCCCTCGATCATTCTGTCGTACGCGCTGATCCGCACGATTGGTCCGAATGGCGCCGCCGACGTACTGCTGAATGCCGTTGGGTTGCCGAAGCTGCCGTCGCCCTACCTGACGCCGTGGGGGCCGGTCATCGGTCTCGTCTGGGATAACCTGCCGCTCACGGTCCTCATGCTGACGGCCGGACTGGGAAATATTCCGAAGAGCTCCATTGAAGCCGCGCGGGACGTCGGCGCTTCGCCGCTGCGCGTCTTCCTGTCGATCATCATGCCGCGGATGGGCAATTCCCTGCTCGTCACCACTTCTTTCGCAATCCTCGGCATCTTCTCGTCCTTCACGCTGCCTTATCTTCTCGGGCCGGCATCGCCGGAGATGATGGGGCCCTTCATGCAGCGGACGTTCTCGGACATGAACGACCCCGTCAACGCTCTGACGCAGGCTGTCATCGCCTTCGGCTTCTGCCTTGTCTTCGGAGTGCTTTACGTGCGCTCAATCGCCCGCAACAGGGGAGGCGTGTGATGCGGCACGCAAGGCTTGCCATGGCGGAGATGGATTGGATCGGCGCCTTGCTGGCATTGCTGCTGACGCTGTTCATCGCTTTGCCGCTCGTTGTCGTCGGAACCTGGGCTTTCAGCGAGGTCTGGCGCTACCCGGCTGTGATCCCCCAAGAGTTCGGACTGCGCTACTGGTCGCTGACATTGTCGCGAACGGATGTGTGGGACGCCCTTTTTCTCAGCCTTCGTCTGGCGACGACGGTGACCATTCTTTCAGCGGTAATCTGTCTCCCGGCCGCCTATGCCTTTGCGCGTATGAAATTCCCGGGCAGGGACGTTCTCTTTCTGTCGTTCCTGGCGTCGCATGCCTTCCCGAAATTCGGGCTTCTGGTGGCGATCGCCGGGATCTTTCTTCAGATCGGATTGATCAGCACGTTCTGGGGCGTCGTCCTCATTCAACTGGTCGGAACGCTGATGCTAATGATCTGGATTCCCGTGGCGGCTTTCAAGAACGTCGATCGGCGAATGGAAGAGGCCGCGCGCGATGCCGGGGCAACCCCTTTGCGTGTCTTCTGGTCGATTACCCTTCCGCAGGCAGCGCCAACGATCGCTGCTGCCCTCCTGCTGACCTTTGTCGGGACGTTCTACGAAACCGAAGGAGCGTGGCTGATCGGCGCGCCGCAGATCCGCACGATGCCGGTCCTCATGGTCACCTTCATCAACAACCAGATCGTCGTTCAGTATGGCGCGGTCCTATCGGTGATGCTGTGGGTTCCCTCTTTCGTCGCACTGATGTTTGCCCGAAGAGTGGTCGGCACCGGTACCTTCGCAAGGGGGCTGGGAGCATGATGTTCATTGCGGCGGATGGCACCAGGAAGGGCTTCAGATGGCACGCTTGACCATAAAAGGGATATCCAAGAGCTTCGGCGCCACCTATGCGGTCCGCGATGTTTCCCTCGATGTCGAGGATGGTGAACTGGTCTGTTTGCTTGGTCCCTCCGGATCAGGCAAGTCGACATTGCTGCGCATGATTGGCGGCTTCGAACGACCGACCGCGGGAAGCATTCTGATAGATGCAAAGGATGTTACGTCACTGCCGCCGGAAAAACGTCCGACAGGCATGGTGTTCCAAAGCCATGCCCTGTGGACGCATATGGACGTCTTCAACAATATTGCATTCGGCCTCAAGCTTCGCCGCCTTCCCAAAGCGGAGATAAAAGAGCGCGTCGAACAGGCGCTGGCGCTCGTTGGTCTTGCCGACTACGGCAGGCGCATCACCACGCAGCTTTCCGGTGGCCAGCAGCAGCGTGTGGCGCTGGCCCGCTCGCTGGTGCTCGAACCCAAGATCCTCCTGCTCGACGAGCCCTTCGCCAGCCTCGACCAGCACTTGCGCGAGCGGTTGCGTGAGGAGGTGCGCGACATCCAGCAGCGGCTTGGCATCACGACGCTCTTCGTCACGCACGGACAGGATGAAGCGTTGGCGCTCGCCGACCGGATCGTCGTGTTGCGCGATGGCTACACCGAGCAAATCGCGCCGCCCGATCGCATCTACCGCGAGCCAGAGACCGAATTTGTCGCCGGGTTCATCGGTTCGATGAACTTCATTCGCACCACGGTCAGGAATGGCATCAGCCAACATGCAGCCTTTTCGCTCCCTGTTCCCGTGGCGGACGGAGAAATCGTACTTGCGATTCGACCGGAAGCATTGTCACTTGTTGCCGCGAAGGAGATGGGTGCCGGCATCGTTCACCGCAGCATCGATTTTGGCACCCACAAGATCGTCGACGTCGATCTCAACGACGGAACAAGAATGAAAGCAATGACATCAAGCAACAGTGACTGGACCATGGGCACGTCGGTGGAACCGGTGGCGGCCGCCTTCAGGGCGTTCCGAGGCAACCGGCTCGTTCACGAGTCCGTCGCGGTCCCGACACAGGAGAACAATCGGGTGTTTGGTCATGCTTGAGGGCCGTGGAATTGCGATCGACAGAGCAGGGCATCGTACCTGGCTGAAGTGGCACCGGGGACATCGATTTGCCGGCGACATCTCCTTTACCGGCGCGCGCATCGTGGAAGGCATGGAACTCGGCGCCAGCGTCGAGGTCGATCTGATGCGCTTTGCCGGTGATGGTTTTGCGGTGCTGCACGACGAGACGCTTGATGCCGCGACAACCGGCACCGGGATGGTTCGATCCGCATCCGAGGCTTACCTGCGTGGCTTGCATCTTCGCGATCCTTTCGGGGCGCCGAGCGAACACAAGGTCATGATGCTTGCAGATCTCGGGCGCCTGTTGGCTCAGGTCGGCCGGGATCCGAGGGCGGGATTGCAGCTTGACCTTAAAGAAAATTCGGACGTCATTCGCGACGCCGACATCGCCGCATTCGCGGCGGCTATTTCGCCTGTTGCCGACTCAGTCATTCTTTCAGGCGGTGACTCGCTTGCCGTCGAGCGGCTTTCGCAAGCGGTGCCTGACATGGCAATCGGCTACGACCCCTGCCACGATGGCGCCATCGAGCGGCTGATGGAAACACGCGATTTCGTGGGTTTTGTTGCCGGTGCGCTACGAGCCGTGCCGCGCGCGCAAATGATCTATCTCGATCGCCGCCTGGTGCTATTTGCGGATCAGGCGGGCTACGACCTGATCGGCGCATTTCAGGGGGCAGGGCGGCTCGTCGACGCCTATACGATCAACTCCGCCGTCCCCTCCGCATTGCCGGGGGTCAAACGGCTCCTGGAACTGAAGGCTGACCAGATCACGACGGATGATCCGGTCGGGCTGGAACGGCTTCTGATCGAAGATCAGGCCTGAAAGCCTTTGACAAGCCAGGGATGGAGGACGGGATTGCCGGCAACGATGTCTCCGTTCGCGGTGACGGGTCCACCATCAAACGCCGAGATCCTACCGCCTGCCTCGCGCACCAACAGGGCGGAGGCGCCGTAGTCGTGCAGTGACAAGCCATCCTCAAAAAAACCGTCCAGGCGACCACAGGCGACATAGGCGATCGACAAGGCCGCCGAACCCAGCCGCCGCACGCCCGCGGTTGTGGCCATCAACCGCTTGAGCGCGTTGAAGTACACGTCTTCCGGCACGGCCTTCAGTTGTCCGGGAATCGGCAGGCCGGCCCCTACGAGCACGTCTTCAACTCCCTTCGAGCTCACACACCGGATCCGCTCGCCATTCAAATAGGCTCCGCCGCCGAGCTCCGTGCTGAAAAGCTCATCCAGCATCGCATCGTAAACGACGCCGGCGACAAGTTCGCCGTCCTCGACGATCGAGATTGTCATGCCGAAATGCGGAATGCCCCAGGCGAAATTTGTCGTCCCGTCAATGGGATCGATATAGATGACCGGCACGCCGACCTTTGCGTTCCGGTTGCCGACTGCTTCTTCGCCTTTGATCGCGTAGGTGGGAAAGGATCGGTTCAACTCATCGACGATGATGCGCTCGACGGCAACGTCGATCTCGGTCTGATAGTCCCTCGGCGCTTTTGCGACCAATTCGCCATCAAGGCGGCGACGCAGCGATGTTCGTGCTTTCGCGCCTCCAAGGAAAACGGCTTCCGCCAATGCCGCAAGGCGCGGTGAGGCAGTCGGGGAGATGCGGGATGACACGGGACGGATTTCGGCGGGATTTGGATTCGACATCGTCATGAGGTGATGGCAGAGCCGCATGAAGCTTTGATGACGGGACGTCGACGCCAGCGTTGGCGGTCGTATCAAGGCGCGTCCAAACGCCAGACGGCGACCCTTGAAAGATTTTGTGTGGCCGACACCCGAACTGGGCGATTATTATATCACCGCCGGACGATCACGCGTGTTCCCGGACGGACCATCTCGTAGAGCTCCTCGACGTCCTCGCGGTACATGCGAAAGCAACCGCTTGACGCATTGGTGCCGATCGAGGACGGATCATTGGTGCCATGGATGCGCAGCAGGCCGTCCGCAAGATAAATGGCCCGTGTACCGAGCGGATTGGAAGGGCCGGGGCGCACGACCATTGGCAGTCTCGGATTCTTCTGGCGCATGCTGGCCGTCGGTCGCCACTCGGGATATTTGCGCTTCGACGTGACATGCGTCGTGCCGTACCATCGTTTTCCCTGGCGCCCGACCGCAATCGGATAGGCGAGCTGTTCACCTTGAGGCGTCGTATAGACAAGTGTGTGCTTGCGTGTGGCGATGACGATTGTCCCGCGCCTTTCCGTTCGGGGTTGGCGCTGCGGCACCGGCTCGCCATAGTCGGGCGGCGGTCCATATGGACCATACGGATCGTAATAGCCGTAGTCGCCATAGTCACCGTAGCCGTCATACGGTCCGTAAATCTGCGCCTCGGCCTGAAAGGCCGCAAACAAAAGCACTGCTGCAAATAGAACCAGGAACTTCATTGTCCGCTATCCGCTTGTTTTGATGCAAGATAACCGCGAAAATCTGTGGCGCCACTGTGGCGGCTGATGTTCCGACGCTACACACGACGTCGATGCGGAATTTAGGCTTCTTATGATGTCCCAGTCTTATTCCCAGCCGACGTTGCCCCACCGAGAGCTCACAGCAGCCTGCTGATCGATGGCCACAGAAGGAAGAACTAGAAACCTAATTCCGCATTATGACCCTCTGCCGCTGGAGTCCTCGCCTTTTTGGTTTGCGGCTCTTTATTTTTCCTAAGTCAGACTAAGTATTTTCTGCTTTTTTCAAACTGGCTTCGTTTGATCATATGCTATTTTTATGACTGAGCGAAAAGCCGGAAGCTGAACCAATTGGGGAGAACGCTGGCCGAGGGCCTGCTTGCCGACGCGGCCTGGATGGAGGCGCACGGCTATTCCAGCAGCTTGCGCACAAGGGGACAGTACGGGCGCTATGTGAGGACGAGCGCGCCTTGACGGTCTCGACGCCCGAGCGCTTTCCTGGAGCTGTTCGACGAGCTTCCCGACCGGCAGAGCTTCCACAACGTCGATATGATCGCCGAGTGGCGGAGCTCTCTGAGCCCGCGCCGCCTCAACCTGCTGCAAAAGGACTGCCGCAGTATCAAGGTCAAGCGCCTGTTCTTCTGGTTCGCCGACCGCCACAGCCCGTCTTGGCTCAGGCAGATCGACAGGAAAGGCGTCGATCTCGGCAGCGGCAAGCGGATGCTCCTCAAAAGGGGACGTCTCGACCCTACCCTATCAGATCACCGTGCCGGAGGAACTCAGTCGCTCTGTCTAAAACGGCAGACATATACGGTGTTCCAATCTTGCCGAGTTGGACAGGCTGGTGTTGAACACCGAGTTGGGTCCGCCCCAGATCTGATTTGGATTCCTCACGAATGAATTGTCGCCGCCCCAGATCTGACCGGGATTGCGCACAAGCGAGTTGTTCCCGCCCCAAATCTGATCCGGATTGTTTATGACAGAGTTCGGCCGCTCTAGTGTCGCTGGATTTGTCCAATCGATTGGTGCCCGCACTTGCTATCACCAGTTCGATGCATAGCGCAGATCATTTGAACGTGGATCGTACCCGGTGAGACTTGCGGAGCTTTCGAGCACGCGGCTGGAAACGCAAATCCGGACACAAATTGCAACCGGGATCTTATATAAGTCATAAAATGCCCTCACAAGTACTGCCGAATCGCTCAGCAATCGCGCTGTCTCGGTTCGAAAGAAGACAGTCATTCGACGACGTGACTGGAACACGACTTCGCGCTTAACGGCTGATTTGGCGACTTAGCGCGGAATGAAGAGACGCCGCTGTTTGCGGTCGTCATTCGGTCTCTTTTGCCTCAGTCTAGGCAAGCGATCTCGATTTCTCGACCACCGAAGCCTCGGCGATGGTGTGTCTGCGCTACGACCACAAGGAGCCCATTTGTCTGAAACCGGATCCCTCTCGCAGCCGCGACCCTTCTTTGGGCTCTTCTCGTCGTTGCGCGTTGGCGCTCTGGGGCTTGGTGTAACCAGTTGCCTCGTCAACATCCTGGCGCTCAGCGGCTCGTTCTTCATGCTCCAGGTCTATGACCGCGTCATTCCCAGCCGGAGCCTGCCGACCCTCGTCGGTCTGGTCATCATCGTTGTGTCCCTCTTTGCGTTCCAATGGCTTCTGGATCTCACGCGATCCCTGCTTCTGGGGCAGATCGGACGGGCGGTGGATGAGCGGTTCTCAGGGCGGGCCTTCCTCTCAGTCGCGCTGTCGGCATCGCGCAAGCCGGCGCCGGGAGACGGTCTGCAAACGATCCGCGATATCGATACGGTGCGTGGATTTCTGTCCGGCCCTGGCCCGGGAGCGTTGTTCGATCTGCCCTGGATGCCCTTCTACCTCGCCCTCTGCTTCCTGTTTCATCACTGGATTGGCCTCACGGCCGTGGCTGGCGCGCTTCTCTTGACGGGGCTGGCGCTGCTTGCGGAGCTGAAGTCACGCGGTCCGACGAGGGAGACGGCCACCATCCTTTCTGAGCGAATGGCTTTCGCCGAAACCGCGAGGCGCAATTCGGAAGCGGTCGTCGCAATGGGTTTTGGTGGAATGCTCTCGGCGCGCTGGGCCGAAGTCAACCGGCGCCACCTCGACAGTCACTTGCGCACGGCCACGTTCGTCAACTCGCTTTCAACCCTGTCGCGATCCGCGCGCATGTTGCTGCAGTCCGCCGTACTGGCCGTGGGCGCCATACTCGTCATTCGACAGGAAGCAACTGGCGGCATCATGATTGCGAGCTCCATTCTCGTGAGCCGCGCGCTCGCCCCGATCGAGCTTGCCATCGCGCACTGGCGGGGATTTGCGGCTGCCCGCCAGGCATGGGCGCGCCTCGACCGCGAGGTCCAGCTCTCCGACGGGCGGCTTCACGACGTCGCGCTGCCGGCGGCGCGGCAATCACTGGCAGTGGAGAACCTTCATCTGGCGGCTCCGGGCTCGAAGATACCGATCATTCGCGGGCTGTCCTTCGAGGTCCAAGCCGGCGAGGCAGTTGGCATCGTCGGTCCGAGCGCCTCGGGCAAGTCTTCGCTGGCGCGGGGCATCGTCGGCCTGTGGCCGGCCCTTGCCGGGGATATCAGGCTTGATGGAGCGTCGCTGTCACAATGGACTGCGGAAGCACTCGGCCGCAACATCGGTTACCTGCCGCAGGACGTGTCGCTGTTTGACGGAACCATCGCCGACAACATTGCCCGGTTCGATCCGGAGGCCTCTTCGGAGTTGATCATCGCGGCCGCCAGGGCCGCGGGTGTCTACGATATGATCGTGAGCTTTGCCGATGGCTTCGATACGCGGATCGGCGAGCAGGGCAGAACGCTGTCCGCGGGCCAGCGGCAACGCATCGGGTTGGCCAGGGCCCTCTACGCAGATCCGTTCCTCGTTGTGCTCGACGAGCCGAATTCCAATCTCGATGTTCAGGGCGAGCTGGCACTCTCGCAGGCAATCGAGTCCGTTCGGTCGCGGCAAGGGGTGGTGTTGATCATCGCTCACCGGGCAAGCGCGCTTTCCGTGGTCGACAAGGTGCTGGTTCTTGAGGGCGGTCGGGGCAAAGCGTTCGGCCCGAAGAACGATGTTCTCAAGACGGGACCAAAGTCAGTCGCTGCCACCGGTTCCTTCGTCCGACTGCTTCGCGCCGGCGGGGAGTTGTCGTCATGACCGGGGCTGTGACATCGACGGAACGAGCAATCCGCCGACTGACGTTGCTTGCCCTTGCGACAGCTGCCCTGCTCGTCGGGGTTCTTGGCGGGCTTGCCTCTGCGATCCGTATAAACGGCGCGGTGATTGCCCAGGGGACACTGGTCGTCGACAGCTATGTGAAGCCGGTGCAGCACCAGAAGGGCGGCACTGTGGGACAGGTCTTCGTCCGCAACGGCGATCGCGTCACGGCTGGCCAAATCCTCGTTCATCTCGACGACACCCAGACGAAAGCGAATCTTGCGATCGTATCGCGGCGGCTGCGAGAGCTTGCAGCGCGATCAGCCAGGCTTTCTGCAGAGCGCGACGGCGGGAACGCCATTCTTTTTCCAGCTCTCGTCAGAGATGCCGATGCCACTCAGGCTACCGCCCTCATGAGCTCCGAGCTGCGGCTGTTTGATGACCGCCGCGCATCGCTCAGTGGAAGGACGGCGCAACTGCGTGAGCGCGTCCGCCAGCTCGACCAGCAGGCCGAAGGACTGTCGGCCCAGCAGGCGGGCAAGCGTCGCGCCATCGGCATCATTGACAAGGAGCTTGCAAGCCTGGAGCCGCTGCTTCGGCAGGGAGTTATTCCCGCAACCCGCGTCTACACCCTGCAACGTGATGCGGCCGATTTGACGGGAGAACTCGGCAGCCTCGTTGCCTCGACCGCGGAAATCAAAGGCAAGATCGCCGAAACGGAGCTGCAGATTATCCAGGTGGGTGACGATCACAGAAGCGAGGTCTCCGAACAGCTGAGGCAGGCGGAGGGCGACAGTGGCGAATACGCCGAGCGGCGTGTTGCGATAGAGGACGAGCTACGACACGTCGACATAAGGGCGCCGCAAGACGGCATCGTCCATCAACTTGCTGTCCATGCGAAGGGTGCCGTGATTACGCCAGGCGAGGCCGTCATGCAGATCGTGCCCGATCACGACATGCTCACGCCCGAGCTGAAATTGTCGCCACAGGACGTCGACCAGGTCGCGGTCGGCAAGGAGGTCAGCCTGCGGTTCTCCGCGTTCAGCTACAGGACAACACCGGAATTGAAGGGACGCGTTGCATCTGTCTCCGCTGACCTGACAACGGACACGCATTCCGGCCAATCCTACTACACGCTTCGGGTCGCGGTGCCCGAAAGCGAATGGCAAAGGCTTGGCAAGCTGGCACCGGTTGCCGGGATGCCCGTCGAAGCCTTCATCGAGACAGGCGAGCGCACGGCGCTCGGTTATCTCGCCAAGCCGTTTACGGACCAGCTGGTCCGTGCATTTCGGGAGGAATGACGACAGCCATCGGAGGAGGGAGACCATGAGAAGCACGAAAACCCGAAGGAGTTGATAATGGCAAAATCTATACAAAACGCTGTCGGCCAACCGCTGTTCTACAGTGGCGCCTCGACCGCATGGTTCTCCGCAACCGGTTCCGGCCCCGTGCTGAATGGTACATCCGGCAACGACTCCATATGGGGTGACAGTTCCGTCAACGTGACCATGCACGGCGGAACCGGCGATGACATCTACTATCTCTATTCCGCCATCAACCGTGCCGCGGAGGCGCCTGGCGGAGGAACCGACACCATCAACACCTGGATGAGCTATACGCTCCCTGAGAATTTCGAGAACCTGACCGTAACAGGCGCCGGGCGCTATGCTTTCGGCAACGCTCAGGACAACATAATCTCTGGAGCCTCGGGAAGCCAGACGATCGACGGCGGTGCCGGCAACGACGTGCTGATCGGCGGAGGCGGAGCCGATACATTCCTCGTCACCAAGGGCCACGGGAGCGATCTGATCGTCGATTTCAGCAGTGACGATACGGTGCGACTGAACAGCTACGGGCTTTCGTCTTTCGAGCAGGTGCTGGCTCATAGCACGCAGGAGGGCGCCAACCTGCGGCTGGATCTCGGCAGCGGTGAAAGCCTCGTCTTCGCCAATACCCAGGCGTCGGATCTGCACGCCAGCCAATTCCAGCTGACGCTCGACCGCTCACAGCTCGCGCTGAGCTTCGATGACGAGTTCAACAGCCTGTCCCTGCGCAGTGGCGACCAGGGCACGTGGGATGCCAAGTTCTGGTGGGCGCCGGACCGCGGCAGCCCGTTGACCGGGAACGGCGAGCTGCAGTGGTACATCAACCCGTCCTACGCGCCGACCGCATCGGCAAATCCATTCTCTGTGAGCAACGGCGTATTGACGATTTCGGCAGAACCCGCCTCGCAGGCGATCCAGGCGCAGATCAACGGCTACGACTACACATCTGGTCTCCTGACCACACATTCATCCTTTGCCCAGACCTATGGTTATTTTGAAATTCGTGCCGATATGCCGTCAGAGCAGGGCGTTTGGCCGGCCTTCTGGCTCCTTCCGGAGGACGGCTCCTGGCCACCAGAACTCGACGTTGTCGAGATGCGCGGTCAGGAGCCAAATGTTGTCAATGCCACAGTCCATAGCGACCATGGCGGCGCACATACGATCACGTCTTTTCCGGTCAAAGTGGGAAGTACCGAAGGCTTCCACAACTACGGCGTTCTGTGGGACGAAGATCACATCACCTGGTACTTCGATGACGTCGCCGTCGCGCAGGCGGACACACCCGAAGACATGCATGATCCCATGTACATGCTGGTCAACCTCGCCGTCGGCGGCGCGGCTGGAACGCCGTCCAACGGCCTGGCGAACGGCTCGGAAATGCACATCGACTATATCAGGGCCTATACCCTCGCGGACAGCCCGTTGCACGCTGCCACCGAAGCCACTGCGAGCAACGATTGGCACATCTGACGAGGTGAAAGCCGAACGGGATGAGGTCGTAGGGTCATGATGACGACAGTCGTCCCAGGCCCGTTGAGCATCCTTATCCGTTAGCTTGCTTCGACGATGCTTTGATATCGCGTGCGCCGATCCCGCAGGCGTTCGCGATATCGCTCCTGGCTTGCCGATAGATGAGCGCGCATGGCGTCGCGCGCACCCGTGGCGTCGCCTGCAGAAATTGCGTTGAGGATGGCAAGGTGTTCCCGTTGCAATCCGGCCTGGTAGCTGACCGAGAGAACCTCTTCGGTGGCGTAAGGAGAGGTGACGTCACAAGGAATGGTTCGCGCCCCGAGGGCGTCGAGGACTTCAACATAAAAAGGGTTGTTGGTTGCCTCGGCGATCGATCGGTGGAATGCAAAGTCGGCCTGGCCGGTGGGCTTGCCAAGCTGCAGGAGCCGATCGAACTCGAAAAAGCACTCCTGAATCTGCGCCTCCTGCGAGGCGTTTCTGCGGGTGGCGGCCAGCGCCGCACCTTCAGCTTCAAGCGCGATGCGAACTTCAAGCACGTTCAGGGCGTGCGATATGTTGCTTGATCGGTCCTGTCTTATGATCGGAGCGGACGACTGGTGACCAATCACGAAGATGCCTGCCCCTTGTCGCGTTTCCAGCAACCCATCGGCCGAGAGAGCCGCGATCGCCTCGCGAATGACGGTCCTGCTGACGTCGAAGGATTCTGCGAGTTGGGCCTCCGTCGGCAACTTCTGTCCGACGGAGATCTGGCCTGAAAGGAAGTCCTGGCGGAGGGAGTCGGCGATCCGTTCAGAGAGCTTCTGTCGTCGTGATGGACCACCATCGACCGGAGGAGGAATTGCGTTCAAGGGTGTTGTCGCCTTTGCAAAATGATGTCCGAGCATACCGCCAGTGCTCCATTAAGACAACAATTGTGGATGTTGTCATACAAAATTGCGGAATTCGAGCCGATCGACGAAAAGTCCTTATAGTTCAGCGTTTCTGACATCTCTCCGGCTACCGACAGTTGATCGGAATGAAGCGATTGCGGTTGCTCAAGTATGATCAATATGTATGATGACTCTGAATGACATGGGAGGCAACGTGACTCACACTGACTACACCAATCGCTTCGCGATTGATCCGCGGGCCGCAGCGGGATTTGGGACCGCCGAGCTTCGCGAAAACTTCTTGCTGCCACCACTGTTTCTGGCTGGCCGCATCCAGCTTCACTACACCAACTACGACCGGATGATCGTCGGCGGCGCCATGCCGACTTCGGAAGCGCTTGACCTGGAAACGATCAAGCCGGCGGGAACAGAAACCCTCCTGACGCGTCGTGAACTGATCGCGGTCAACATCGGCGGTGCCGGCATCGTCGTCGTCGATGGCGAAGAATTTCAGGCCGGTACCCGCGACATGGTCTATGCCGGCATGGGGGCTTCGGTGACATTTCGGTCCGTATCGGCCGAACAGCCGGCAAAATTCTACCTGCTCAGCGCCCCCGCGCATGTTCGGCACCCTGCGAAGCATATCGGCATTTCAGATGCCAAGCGCGTCGATCTCGGGGCACAGGCAACCAGCAACGAGCGCTCGATCTTCCAGTTCATCCATCCGGACGGTGTCAGAACCTGCCAACTCGTCGTCGGCATGACGACGCTTGCGGCCGGCTCCGTCTGGAACACCATGCCCTGCCACGTGCACGACCGGCGCATGGAGGCCTATCTCTATTTCGATCTGCCGGAAAAGGCCCGCGTCGTGCATCTGATGGGAGAGCCGAACGAAACGCGCCACCTCATCGTCAAGAACGAGGAGGCGATCCTGTCGCCGGGTTGGTCGATCCATTCCGGTGTCGGTACATCAAGCTACACATTCATCTGGGCCATGGCCGGCGACAATGTCGACTATACCGACGTCGACCTTGTCGCCATCGAAGATCTTCGGTGAGGAGGGGGACTATGGCAGTGAGTGATCTTTTCGTGCCGGCCAAGGATGCCGAGTGGGCCAGTCCGGAACCGGGCGTGACCCGTCGCATCATGGCCTACCTGCCTGAGATGATGATGGTCGAGGTCGTTTTCGAGAAGGACGCCGTCGGTGCGCTTCATTCCCATCCCCACATCCAGGCAAGCTATGTGGCTGAGGGCAGTTTCGAGGTGACGATCGACGGCAGGACGGAAACCCTGCACCAGGGAGGCAGCTTCATCGTTCCCCCCGATCTGGTGCATGGGGTCAAGGCTCTCGAGAAGGGCCGCCTGATCGATACGTTTACGCCACATCGCGCCGAATTCCTCAAGTGAGGCCCGCCATGACCATGTTCGATCTTTCCGGGCAGGTGGCGGTCGTCACCGGTGCCAATACCGGCCTTGGTCAGGCAATCGCCGTCGCGCTGGCTGCGGCTGGCGCCACGATCGTTGCCGTCGGCCGCTCATCGATGGACGAAACCGAGGCTGCGGTTCGCAAGATCGGTGCCGGTTTTCACGCCATCAAGGCCGATCTTGGATCGATCGAACCGACAAAGGCAATCGTCGACGAAACGGTAGCGACCTTTGGCAAGCTCGACATCCTCGTCAACAATGCCGGCATCATCCGCCGCGCCGACGCCATCGACTTCACGGAGGCCGATTGGGATGCGGTCATGGACATCAACCTGAAGAGCGTCTTCTTTCTGTCGCAGGCTGCCGCCCGGCATATGCTCGAACGAGGCGGCGGCAAGATCATCAATATCGCCTCGCTATTGTCCTTCCAGGGCGGCATCCGCATTCC
>NZ_LNCD01000033.1 GCF_001542405.1 Rhizobium altiplani | reverse complement strand
ACCTGGAAGATCGGCGCCTCCTCGTCCTTGTTGATGGCGACGATGACCTTCGAATCCTTCATGCCGGCGAGGTGCTGGATGGCACCCGAGATGCCGCAGGCGATGTAGAGATCAGGAGCGACGACCTTGCCGGTCTGGCCGACCTGCCAGTCGTTCGGGGCGTAGCCGGCATCGACGGCAGCGCGCGAGGCGCCGACGGCAGCCCCGAGCTTGTCGGCGACCGGCAGGATGACTTCCTTGAACTTTTCGGCCGAGCCGAGGGCACGGCCACCGGAGATGATGATCTTCGCAGACGTCAGTTCCGGACGGTCGGAGGCCGACAGCGCGTCCTTGACGAAGCTCGACAGGCCAGGGTTGGCCGCGGCCGCAATAGCTTCGACCGGGGCAGAACCGCCTTCGGCAGCGGAGGCGAACGACGCGGTGCGCACGGTGATGACTCGTCTAGCGTCGGTCGCCTGCACCGTCTGGATGGCGTTGCCGGCATAGATCGGCCGCTTGAACGTGTCTGCGGAGACGACCTCGATGATCTCGGAGACCTGCGCGACATCGAGCAGGGCGGCGACGCGCGGCATGACGTTCTTGCCGGTCGAGGTGGCGGCGGCGATGATCGTATCATAGCTTGCGGCCAGCGAAACGATCAGGGCGGCCAGCGGCTCGGCCAGATTGTTGGCAAGGCTTGCGTCCTCGGCAACCAGCACCTTGGACACGCCCGACAGCTTGGCAGCCTGTTCGGCCGCGGCCTTGGCGCCGGCGCCGGCGACAAGCACGGTGACGTCGCTTCCCTGTTCCTTGGCGATCTGTGTCGCCGCCGTCAGCGCCTTGGCGGTCTGGTCGGAAAGGTGGTTGCCGTCGTGATCAGCCAGAAGAAGAATGGCCATGGATATATCTCCCTTTCTCGAACCTTTAAAGCACGCCGGCTTCGACTTTAAGCTTCTCGACCAGCTCGGCAACCGACTTGACCTTGACGCCCGCCTTGCGGCCGGACGGCTCCTCGGTCTTCAGCACCTTCAGACGCGGCGCGGTGGAAACGCCGAAGTCGGCCGGCGTCTTCTTGTCGAGCGGCTTCTTCTTCGCCTTCATGATGTTCGGCAGCGACGCGTAGCGCGGCTCGTTCAGGCGCAGATCTGATGTGACGACGGCCGGAAGCTTGACCTCGATCGTCTGCAGGCCGCCATCGACCTCGCGCGTCACCTGGGCCTTGCCCCCAGGGCCAGCAACTTCGATTTCGATCTTCGAGGCGAAGGTCGCCTGCGCCGCGCCGAGCAGCGCCGCCAGCATCTGGCCGGTCTGGTTGGAATCGTCATCGATCGCCTGCTTGCCCGCGATGATCAGGCCCGGCTGTTCGGCGTCGACGACGCCCTTGAGGATCTTGGCGACGGCGAGCGGTTCGACGGCGTCGTCGGTCTCCACCAGGATGGCGCGATCGGCGCCCATGGCAAGTGCGGTGCGCAGCGTCTCTTCGGCCTTGGCCGGACCGATCGACACGACGATCACCTCCTCGGCCTTGCCGGCTTCCTTCAGCCGCAGCGCTTCCTCGACCGAGATCTCGTCGAACGGGTTCATCGACATCTTCACATTCGAAAGCTCGACGCCTGTGCCATCCGGCTTCACGCGGATCTTCACGTTGTAATCAACCACCCGCTTGACGGGGACGAGAATTTTCATGGCTGCACCTGTCCGTTAGAGTTCGGGGTCGAACCAGCGCCTCGTTCGGGCAGGAGCACCCAGAACGCAAACAGCGGCTGATCCGTCGATCGCATGGCATGCCTTATCCCTGGCGGGTTGTAGAAGGATCCGCCGATACCGGGTGAGAACCAGCCAGAGTCCCCATGCCGGAACTCTCCCTCGGACATCACCAGATAGATTTCTTCGGGGGCATGGTCGTGATCGGGATATCGCACATTCGGCGCCATCAATGTGGCACCAAACCAGACGTCGTTGCGCTCCTCCAAGCCTCCCGGCCCGACGATCATCGCGTTCGCATGCCCGTCCTGAAAGTTTTCACTTGCGGTGCCGGATATGTCCTGGCGATGCCGCCAGATAAGGAGGGGTTCAACTGCCTGGAAGCGAGCGAGGAGTTGCCCAAGCACCGGCGAACCGACGTCGACTGAAATCTTCGACAAGAACTGGCACACGGGTAACCGGCGTCCCTCTCCCGACCGCTGTCCGCCTGACGTCTGAAGCACCGAAAATGCCTGACCGAGCGAACGGCGGGCTTCCGGATCCCTGGCATGTTCATCGAATGCCACATCGGCGGCGTCGATTAGAAGCTGTAGCTGTTCGGCCCGTTGTGCCACTGACAAACCTCCGTCTGCTTGGATGCGTCTTGCGTGGTCTAGAGATCCTTCGCGATGCGCAGGCCATCGTAGATGGCCGCATGGGTATTCCGCGCTGCGACCGCATCGCCGATGCGGAAGAGCTGGAACGTTCCCTCCACGTTGCGGACGACGGACTGGCGCTCGCCTGACAGGAGTTGGTCGTACGAGGTCTCGCCGAGATTGCTCGACAGAGGCTTGAGGTCGAAATAGAGGTCGTCGAGCGGGATCGTGCCATGGTTGACGACAATCTGGTCGACGACGCGCTGTTTCGATACGCCGCCGTAGTCACTTCCGACGCTGGCAACGATCTGGTTTCCGTTCCGTTCGGCGGCCTCGAGGCGGAATGTAACTGTGAATGTCACGTCCAGCTTCTGAAGAGATCGCATGTAAGGAACAAGGTTCATGGCCATGACCTCGGGCGCGAAGGAACGATCGGGCGTCATGATCTCGACCTTTGCTCCGGCCTTGGCCAGGAACTCGGCGGCCTGCAGGCCCGCGTGGTCTCCGGCATCGTCGAAGACGAGAACGTTCGAACCCGGCTTCACGTCTCCTGAGATGATATCCCAGGAGGACACGACAAGATCGTTGCCCTTGTTCAGAACCTCCGTGTGAGGAAGGCCGCCTGTCGCGATGATGACGACGTCTGGCTTCTCCGCGGTGATCGTGTCTTCTTCGGCCCATGTATTGAAATGGAAGACGACGCCGTATTTTTCGCACTGTGCCATTCGCCAGTCGATGATGCTGATCATCTCTCGGCGACGTTCGCTCTGGGCGGTCAGCCGGATCTGTCCGCCCGGATTGCTTGCCGCCTCGAAGACGATCACCTCGTGACCGCGCTCGGCGGCGACCCGGGCCGCTTCGAGGCCGGCCGGGCCAGCGCCGACCACGACAACTTTCCTGCGGACTTCGGCCTTTGGGACGACGTGGGGCATCGTCTCCTCTCGCCCGGTGGCAGCGTTGTGAATGCAAAACGCCATGCCGCCCTGATAAATGCGGTCAAGACAGTAATTGGCGCCGACGCATGGCCGAATGTCCTCTTCCCGCTTTTCAATGATCTTGCGGACGATATGAGGATCGGTCATGTGCGCACGCGTCATGCCGACCATGTCGACCTTGCCGGCCGCAATTGCGTGACGAGCCGTGGCAACGTCGGGGATCTTGGCGGCATGGAAGGTTGGGAAGTTGGTCGCGGCCCTGATTTCCCCGGCAAAGTCGAGGTGGGGCGAATTGGCCATCCCCTGGATCGGAATGACATCCGTCAGTCCCGGATCCGTGTCGATATGACCACGGATGACGTTCAAATAGTCGATGAGGCCGCTGTCGCGTAGCCTGCGAGAGATTTCAATGCCCTCTTCCTTGCCGGTGCCGCCAGGAAGACGTTCGTCAGCGGTGTAGCGGACACCAAGGATGAAGTCGTTGCCGACCCTCTCGCGCATCGCCTTGAAGACATCGAGACAGAAGCGCATGCGGTTTTCGAGCGATCCGCCGTAAGGGCCCTCGAGTTCGTTGGTCAATGGCGAAGCGAACTGGTCGATCAGATGGCCGTAGGCCTCGAGTTCAACGCCGTCCATCCCGCCGGCTTTCATGCGCTCGGCCGCGTCGGCAAAGTCCTTGATGATGCGCTCGATGTCCCAATCTTCCAGCTTCTTCGGAAATGCTCGATGTGCGGCTTCGCGGTGGTGAGACGGGGCGACGACGGGAAGCCAGTCGCCCTTATCCCAGCGCGTTCTCCTGCCGAGGTGCGTGAGCTGAATCATGATCGCAGCACCCTCTTCGTGGACGGCGTCGGTCATCTCCCTGACCCAGGGTACGATCTCGTCCTTGTACGCCAGGAGATTGTTGAAGACCGGTGGACTGTCCTTGGACACGGCTGCGGATCCCGCGGTCATTGTCATGGCGACGCCGCCTTTGGCCCGCTCGACCGTATAGGCCCGGTAGCGCTCCTTGGGCATGCCATCCTCGGGATAGGCCGGCTCATGGGATGTCACGATGATGCGGTTGCGTAGCGTCAGATGCTTGAGTTGATACGGCTGCAGCAGGGGATCGTTCGACATCTGTCATGCTCCGAATTAGGAAGTGGTCCGAACGCTAGGCGGAATGTACACATGTGTCAACGGCGAAAACACGACAGTCAAATTTGATTGACAGTCATGTACATTTTGATTGTGCGGAGCTTAACGATTTGCTAGGGATTGAACATGGACCAGAATTTGAGCGACAGTGGCTGGCGTGGATCGCAGGAGGGATGGCTCGAGGCAGCCTACGACTCCCTGCTGGAGTCCGGGATAGACTCCGTGAAGATCCTGCCCCTGGCAAAGAAGCTCAACCTGTCGCGCACCAGCTTCTATTGGTTCTTCAAGGATCGCGAAGAGCTTCTGGACGGGCTGGTCTCGCGCTGGCGGGAGAAGAATACAGGTTCGATCGTCAAGCAGTCGGAAGCCTATGCGGAGACCCTGGCGGAAGCGATGCTGAACGTCTTCGACTGCTGGCTGGACAGCCGGCTGTTCGACAGCAAGTTCGAGTTCGCCGTGCGAAGCTGGGCGCTACAGTCGGAGGAGATCCTTCAGGAGGTTCAAGAGGCCGATCGAACGCGGATGGACGCGCTTGCCAGCATGTTCAAACGCTTTGGCCATCCAGAAATCGGCGCGGATGTTCGCGCACGGACAACCTACCTCGTTCAGATCGGCTATATTTCGATGCAGTCGAACGAAAGTATCAGCGTCCGCATGAAGCGCATCCCCGAATATATCGCAATCTACACGGGTGAAACTCCGCAGCAGCGCGAGCTTGACCGCTTCTTTGCGAGACATAGCTACAAGCCAGGCCAGGGATGAGATGAGCGGAAAAGCAAGGATCGGGATCATTGGTGGCGCAGGTTGGCTTGGCGGTTCCATCGCAGAGGCGATCCTTCGCACAGGCCTCGCCGATCCTGACGATCTGACGCTCTCCTATCGCCGCTCTCGGCCAGACCGCTTCGCAGCCTCGCACTGGACAACGGACAATCAACTCCTTGCAGACCGTTCGGATGTGGTGATCTTGTCTGTGCGCCCGGAAGACTGGGGTTCGGTGCCTGTAAAGCTGGAAGGGAAGCTCCTGATCTCGGTCATGGCCGGTATCCGCGTCTCGGCGCTGATCGAAATGCATGCGACCGAAAGAGTGGTCAGAGCCCTCCCCAACGCTGCCGCCGAAGTCTCCTGTTCCTACACGCCCTGGATGGCATCGGCCGGTGTCGATACGGATGATCGCAGTCTGGTGCGAAAGATCTTTGGCGCCTGTGGTGTCGAAGACGAAGTGGGCAGCGAAACGCACATCGATTACCTGACGGGCATGTCTGGCACAGGCCCCGCCTTTCCCGCGCTCCTTGCCGCGGCAATGATGAAGCACGCGATCAGTCAAGGTTTGCCTGTGGAGATTGCCCGGCGCGCTGTCCTGACGATGCTGACGGGAACCGGACGGCTGCTGGAACGACAGCAGGACGACCCGGCCGAGATCGTCAATCGCTTTCTCGAATATCGCGGCGTGACTGCGGCGGGCATTCAAGAGATGCGCGCTTCGGGATTCGACGATGCTGTTTCCAATGGATTGGCCGCAGCCTTCAAGAAATCGGTGAGTATGGGAGACGCTTCCTAACGACCGTTGAAGCGGGTTTCGCGGCGTCCCGCTCAAGAATACATGCCGCTAAAAAGGGAACGATAATGACCAAGTTATTGGCTTCTACGTGCATGGTATTTGGGCTGCTGGGAGTGGCCTCGTACGCAAATGCAGCAGAGTGTGGCAGCGTCACAATCGCGAGCATGAACTGGCAAAGTGCCGAAGTCCTGTCGAACCTGGATAAGATCATCCTGAACGAGGGATATGGCTGCCAGGCGGAAATCACTGTGGGTGATACTGTTCCAACGATCACGTCGATGGCGGAGAAGGGCGAACCCGACATCGCTCCCGAAGCCTGGGTAGACCTTCTTCCTGAGGTCGTGAAGAAGGGCACAGATGAGGGACGTATCGTCAAGGTCGGTTCGCCGCTTCCCGATGGAGGCATCCAGGGTTGGTGGATCCCCAAATATCTGGCGGACGCCCATCCTGACGTAAAAACGATTCCTGACATGCTCAAGCACCCGGAATTGTTCCCGGACGCGGAAGACGCCTCGAAGGGAGCAATTTACAACGGACCGCAGGGCTGGGGCGGCACGGTGGTCACATCGCAGCTATTCAAGGCGTTCGAAGCTGAAAAGGCAGGCTTCAAGCTCGTGGACACTGGTTCCGGCGCGGGCCTCGATGGCTCGATCGCAAAGGCATACGAGCGCAAGCAGGGCTGGGTCGGCTATTACTGGGCCCCGACGGCTTTGCTTGGCAAGTATGAAATGGTGAAGCTCGAAGCCGGCGTCCCAGCTGACGCTGCCGAGTGGAAACGCTGCAATACTGTTGCTGACTGCGCCGACCCGAAGCCGAACGCATGGCCGGTCGATACGATTGTCACGCTCGTTGCAAAGCCCTTCTCCGAAAAGGCCGGACCTGACGTGATGGCCTACCTCGAGAAGCGCTCGTGGAGCAATGATACTGTCAACAAGCTGATGGCCTGGATGACGGACAATCAGGCGAGCGGCGAGGACGGTGCCAAGCACTTCCTGAAGGAAAACAAAGACATCTGGGCAAAGTGGGTGTCGGAAGACGCAGCGAAGAAAATCGAAGCCTCGCTTTGATTGTTGAATGGGCGGCGCGTTTTGACAACGCGCCGCCGCTTCAGAAGCCGGAAAACAACCAGAAGACTTGTCACGGCTCTTTCAGAGAAAGGGGAACCGAATGGAATGGTTTTACAAATTTCCGCACATGAATGACGACAGTCTTCGCGACCTCAAGAAGATGATTGATGACGGATTTCGAGCCTTCACGAGGGCATACGGCGATTCAATCGAGAGCTTCTTTTCTCCGTTGCAACACTTCCTGATCGCCGTCGACCGCTTCATGACCCAAACGCCGTGGCCGATCATAACGCTGATGGTCCTCGTTGTTGCGTGGCTCGGAAGCCGCAGCTTGAAGATCGTGCTGGGCTGTCTCGTGACGTTGCTGCTCATCGGCTACTTCGACATGTGGGAAGACACGATGCGGACCGTGTCGATGATCTTCGTCTGCACGGTCTTGTCCATCGCGCTCGGCTTGCCCATCGGGATCGTGATGGCGCGATCCGACCGGTTCCAGCGCGTCGTCCATCCGATCCTCGACGTGATGCAGACCATGCCGAGTTTCGTCTATCTCATCCCCGTCGTCATGCTGCTCGGGATTGGCCGTGTTCCCGGTCTCATCGCCGTCGTGATCTATGCAATTCCGCCGATGATCCGGTTGACCGACCTCGGCATTCGACTGGTCGACAAGGACGTGCTTGAGGCAGCTGACGCCTTCGGGGTTTCAAATTCCCAGAAGCTTTTCAAGGTGCAGATGCCGCTTGCCCTGCCAACCATCATGGCCGGGATCAACCAGACCATCATGATGGCGCTGGCAATGGTCGTGATAGCCTCGATGATCGGCGTCCAGGGACTTGGACAACCGGTCCTGAAGGCAATCGCCAATCAGTACTTCACGCTGGGCATTTTCAACGGCCTTGCCATTGTCGGCATTGCTATCATCTTCGATCGGGTCAGCCAGGCATATGGCAAGCGGCTCCAGAAGCATCGGGAGATCGTTCATGGGTGATCACGATTTCGGCGGCATCAAGATCCGCCATCTCTTCAAGATCTTCGGTCCGAACGCGAGATCGCACATCGAGGCAGTCCAGAACGGACTGACAAAGGCCGAGTTGAACCGGAAGCACGGTCACGTACTTGGGCTTCGCGATATCAATATCGAAATGCCGTCGGGTTCCATCCAGGTCATCATGGGCCTGTCCGGCTCGGGGAAGTCGACGCTCATTCGTCACATCAACCGACTGATCGATCCGACCGCCGGCGAGGTGCTTGTCGACGGCGTGGACGTGGTCAAGATGGATGAGACCGAGCTTCGCACATTCCGCCGGCATCAGACGGCGATGGTGTTTCAGAAGTTCGCCCTCCTGCCGCATCGCAATGTTCTCGACAACACGCTATTCGGATTGGAAGTCCAGGGTGTGGAGCGTTCGAAGGCGGTCGACGTGGCGATGCGATGGCTGGAGCGCGTCGGATTGAAGGGCTTCGAGGAGAAATACCCGAACCAGCTTTCGGGCGGCATGCAGCAGCGCGTCGGCCTTGCGCGCGCCCTTTCGAATGACGCACCCGTTCTCTTGATGGATGAGGCCTATTCTGCGCTCGATCCGCTGATCCGCACGGACATGCAAACGGTGCTGCTCGACATTCAGCGGGAGATCAAGAAGACCATCGTCTTCATCACGCATGATCTCGACGAGGCGCTGAGACTGGGAGACCAGATCGCCATCCTGCGCGATGGCGAAATCATCCAGCAAGGCAGCAGTCAGGACATCGTGTTGCGACCGGCAGACGAATACGTCGCCAACTTCGTCAAGGAGGTCAACCGCGGCCGCGTGGTTCAGGTCAGCGCCATCATGAGTCCGATGCGACCAGGAGCTGCCGTCAGCGGTGTCACCGTCGATGCTACGACGACGGTCGAGGAAGCCGTTCGCCTGCTTGCGTCGGTTCCGGATGGCGATGTGACTGTCATCGGGCAAGGATCTCGTCCCGTCGGGATGGTCACCTTCCGCCAGCTTGCGACCGCGATGGTCAATTCGGATACGGCCCAAACGCGCGAGGATGCCATTGCGCTCGCCCAGTAAGGCTCCCGCGAAGAGGTCCGGCCCTGATGTCTGCTGAATGCGTGCGCGGAATTCATCGCGAGTTCCGTGCTCACACGTCCCCAAGGGGATAATCGTTCTGCCCGTCAGGCCCCCTCAAAGCAAGTTCAGTCCAGACAAAGTCGCGTGGCGCCTCCCTCCGCCAGGTGTCAATGGATCCTGCCCAAGACCACGGCGTCGATAAGACCGTCATAGCCAGAACCCAGCAACGACCTCACATCCGGGAGCGACCATGCCCGAAAAGTTCCCCCGCCTCTTCAGTCCGCTTCAGATTCGCGGGCACACGCTTCGCAATCGCATCGTGTTTGGCGCTCACACCGCGAACATGGCAGTCGACGGGCTGCCGACGGAGCGCCATGTCGCCTACTACGCCGAGCGTGCTATCGGCGGCGCCGGGATGATTGTCGTCGAACCGATGCCGGTCCATGCTGCCGCGGTTCTGACGCAAAGGAACTTCCGTCATTGCGACGATACCGTGATTCCGCACTTTGCCAGGCTTGTCCGCGCCATCAAGGAGAATGGAGCCGTCGCGATCCAGCAACTCTACCACGTCGGGGCGCATGGCGACTCCGACAACTCCTTCCATCCCCATTGGTCGCCGTCCGGTCTGCCGAGCTACCACGACAGTGACGGCTCGCATCCGATGACGGAAGCCGAGATTTGGGAGACCATCGACGGGTTTGTTCAGGCGGCGCGCCGATGTCGCGAGGCCGGCTTCGACGGTGTCGAAGTATGGGCAGCCTATCTGGGGATGGTCGACCAATTCTGGACGCCTTGGAGCAATCGACGCGAAGACCAGTGGGGAGGCTCGCTCGAAAACCGCACGCGCATGTCTCGCGAGATTCTCTTTCGGATCAGAGAGACATGCGGACCAGATTTCATCATTGGCCTCGCAGTGAGCGACGAGCCGGATGTGAAGGCCGCGCTGCAGCGACACGAGCTTGCGGAGATCGTGAAGCTTCACGACGAGCTCGGCCTGATGGACTATGTCACATGCGGGTCTGGCGGATACCTCGACTTCTACAAGCTCATGCCGACATTCATTTATCCTGAAAAGCTCGGCGCCGATCTTGCCGCCTGCCTCAAGAAGGTCGTGAGAAATTCCGCCGTCATTGCCGAAAGCCATATCCGAACACCTGAAAATGCGGAGACAGTTCTTGGCGAAGGCGCGTGCGACCTTGTGTCGATCGTTCGTGGACAGATCGCCGACCCTCACCTGGCGCGCAAGGCCGGTGAAGGTCGCCCCGAAGACATCCGCGGCTGCATATCCTGCAACCAGATGTGCTGGGGGCGCCGTTCCCGGGACTACTGGATAAGCTGTCTGATCAATCCTTCAGCGGGACGAGAGTTCGAATGGAAAGGCGATCGTTTCACCAAGACACCCAGTCCAAAACGCGTATTTGTCATCGGTGGCGGCCCGGCGGGGCTCGAAGCGGCAAGGGTGGCGGCTGAACGCGGCCACAGGGTCGTCCTCTCGGAAGCCGGAACGCGTCTCGGTGGCAATTTTCTGCTCGCCGGCCTGCAGCCGAGACGTGCCCAGATCCTTGATCTGCTTGCCTGGTATGAACGCCAACTGGAAAAGCTCGGCGTTGACGTCAGACTGAATAGCTATGTGGAAGCAGATGACATCGACCCGTCGCAGGTGGACGTCGTGATCGTCGCGACCGGCTCCTATTCTCCGGAGACCGGGTTCCAGAAGGCCTTGCCGACGATTGCGGCGATGCCCGGGCTAGACAAGGGCGGCGTGTTCACCGTCGAGGCAGTCATGGCAAGGCAGGCAAGGCCAGGCAAGCACGTCCTTCTCCTGGACGAGGGCGGCGGCTGGCGCGGTTGCGGGACGGCCTGGAAGCTGGCGGAGGACGGCCATCAGGTCACGATCGTCACACCCGACCCGTTCGTCGGAAAGGAGCTTCAAAGAACGGCTGCCGATGTTCCGATGCGGCAGGCTTTGAAAAAGCTTGGCGTGCAGTGGATCACGGAGGTCAGCATCGCTGAATGGCACGGAAACGGTGCAACGGTTCTGGATCACAACACTGGTGATCGCAATTTTGTAGAGGCGGACAGCCTGGTCACCGCAACGACAAATCATCCGATGGACTGGCTGATGCCAGGCCTGCTCGAACTGGGTGTTCCCGCGCGACAGATCGGCGATTGCGCCGCGCCGCGGCAAGCTCCTTACGCCTTCTACGAAGGCAGAAAAGCGGGACTGGAGATCTGACATGTCCGAGGAGATCTTGCTCAAAAGGAAGGACGCCGAGGAACTTGCAATGAAGGCATGCCTGGCCTCGGGCGCGGCTCGCGCGAGCGCACGCTCCCTCGTGGACGCCACGCTTTCGGCGGCAAGCCACGGTCCCCCTACCCTCGGGTTCCCGCACTTCGTGGATTATCTCGATGGATTTCGCGAGGGACGAATAAATCGCGAGCCCAAGCCGCGACTGGACCGCGCCTTCCCAGCATTTCTCGTTTCCGATGCAGATCGCGGCATCGCCCAGCTAGGCTTCGATCTCGCTTTTAAAGATCTGCTCGACGCGGTTCGCAGCCTTGGAGTTGCTGTCTTCACGCAAACCAACAGCTACACCACCGGCGAACTCGGATACTACGTCCGCAGACTCTGCAATGAGGGTGTGATTGGACTGGCGGCAACCAACGCAAATGCCATGATGGTGGCGCAAGCCGGCGGACCTGTCGTCTACAGCACAAATCCGATGGCATTCGGATTTCCGCTCGGCGAGCACACGCCGCCCGTGATCATCGATCAGGCGTCGAGCGCCACCGCCTTCGTCAACGTCGTCAGAGCGGCCGAGGAGAAAGAGCCAATCCCGAAGGGCTGGGCAGTCGACTCAGGCGGCAACGCGACTGAGGATGCGGAAGAGGCGCTGAAGGGAGCTCTGTTGCCCTTCGGCGGCCGCAAAGGAGCCAATGTAGCGCTGCTGGTGGAGATGCTGTCTGCTGGCCTCTCCGGTGGCCCCTGGTCTCTGGACACACCGGATTTCAGGTCGGGGACCACGTCGCCCGCGGTGGGGCTCAGCGTGATTGCAATCATGCCCGGTCCGAGAGCCGACGGACGGATCGAGCGGGCACTTCGCCAAGTCGAACGCCTGCAAGAAAAAAGCGTATTCGTGCCGGGCGTTACGGGAGTTAATTCTACTCACACATCAGGAGAATTCTCCATCCCCCGAAGCGTATATGAAAAGATCGCCACCATCGCCAAGACAGCTTTAGACGGGGAGCCCTCCAACCGCAAACATTGCGACGGCTATCCAAAATAGCAGGCACACTTCTGTCGCAACCAAGAAGCCCATTGCACGATCGCTCATCATCCCCTCCTCGACCGCGCTGCGTTGAAGCGCTCACTCGGCTAAGATATGCCTTTGTCGCCAGGCGATATCGCTCTTACGCAGCAACTCGATAGACCGCTTTCGAAGAGTGGAAATGTTGATGTCTACGCACTTACTCCCAACCACCCTTCGAACTCCTCGCACACTTCCAGGGGGCCCGACCTTTTCGGCACGGTTGAATGCCCCTGCTGTATGCCGAGCTTCGATCGATCTCACTCCCTCAACCGAAGCCTGCTAGAAAGCTAGAATGCGGCATGGCGGCGCACCACCAACCAGCGCGCGAATCTCGACATTGCCACACCATTTTCGTTAAGGCGTTGCTAAATTACAGCAAGATGCCATTGCCGTTCCGGCAATGTAGAATGCTTCTTCCTTCGAGCCATGTATTGACCAGCTGCGTGCCGGCCAACTGATTGCGCATTTCCGACGCCAGACGATCGGCATTGTCTTCGACCTAGTCATGCGGATATATATGACGAAAGGAAAAATATCGGAGATAGGCGTGCGGAGAGAGGCTGCGGACGAAACTGTCGCTGAAAGCAGCTACAGGCAGATACGGGCGGACATAATCTTCGGCCGCCTTGCGCCGGGCCTGAAGCTCAAGCTTGAGAATTTGAAGAGTGCCTACGAGACGAGCGTCAGCACTCTGCGGGAAATTCTCAACCGCCTGACGTCCGAGGGGCTCGTCGTGGCTGAAGGACAGCGGGGTTTTGAGGTTGCCCGCGTGTCGGTTGCTGACCTGAAAGAGGTCGCCGCTCTCCGTTTGCTTCTCGAAGAGCATGCGCTTGAGCAGTCGTTCGAACAGGGCGATGTAGAGTGGGAAGCGAGGCTGGTATCTGCCCACTACAAGCTGGCACGCATGGAAGAGGTCATGGCTTCGGGCGATTCCAGCAGGGCGGAAGACTGGAAGCGCTATGACTGGGAGTTTCACCAAGCGCTGATTTCCGCCTGTGGATCACGCCTTCTCATGGAGACCCATTCGGCCGTCTTCGACAAGTACCTGCGTTATCAGATGGTTGCGCTGTCTTACCGTGGACGTGTTGCCGAGCAGGAACATAGGCAGCTCCTGGAGGCCGCCCTGCAACGCGACAGCAAGACGGCAAAGAAAATCCTGCAGCGTCACATACAAGGCGGCGTCGAGCATGCGCTCGAAAAGGGATCGCTATCGGCCCTTCCGTCACAAACGTGATAGATGCCGACCCTGGCGCTTGATCAAAGCAGAGGATCTCATGCTCAAAATTGCTGCTGAAACCGCCGAGACCGTCAGCGACATCGTCTTTCGACAGATCCGTCAGGATATCATTTCGGGGACCTTGGCGCCTGGTGCAAAGATCAAGCTTGAGCAGGCCAAGGAGCGGTATTCCATCAGTGTCTCTTCACTGCGCGAGATATTGAGCCGCCTGACCACGGAGAACCTGGTGTTGGCCGAGGGCCAGCGCGGGTTCGAAGTCAGTCCCGCGACCCGCAAGGAACTCGAGGAGCTTGCCGATCTTCGCACCGTGCTGGAGACGCATGCGATCGGATTGTCCTTTTCGGCAGGAAATCTTGAGTGGGAGGGACGCATCGTAGCCGCCCACCATAAGCTGGCGGCTGCCGAAAAGAAGCTGCTTGCGGGCGATGCCTCGCGTACCATCGACTGGGTTCGCTATGACTGGGAGTTTCATCAGGCGATCGTATCGGCCTGCAATTCGGCCACGCTCATGGCGGCGCTATCTTCGGTGTTCGACAGGTTTCTGCGCTATCATATGCTTGCCCAGAGCTTTCGCGGTCGGGCGGTTGTCGAAGACCACAAGCTCCTCTTCGAACTCGCCTTGAAGCGTGACGTCGAAGGCGCCCGTTCTGTCATCCGCCGACATATAGAGAGTGGCGTGGCACACGTTCTGGGGAGCGGGCGCATTCCGTAACGAGGCGCCGCTCAGACGGCGTCCTTCGGAATGCCCTCGGGCCGCATCTGCTTCTTGAGTGCTGCGATGCGGAAAATGGCATTCGGTGCCCCATAGCCCCGATAGCCGCGTCGTTCGACGATTTCGAAGAAGAAGCCCTCACCATAGGTGCCGCTGTAGAGCTGAAAATAGTCTCCGTGCTCGTCACGGTCATAGAGGATGTTTTCTGCTTTCAGGCGCTCGGTCAGGTCGGGCTCAAGTCCGAAGCGGGCTTCAATATCATCATAATAGTTGGGCGAGATATGGAGTGGCTTGAAGCCCTGGCTACGGAGTGATCTGGCGGTGACGAAAATGTCATCGGTGGAAAACGCCAGATGCTGAATGCCCGAACCGAATTTCTCGGCGATGAAGTGCCCCGCCAGCGTACGGCGGTTTTCGGTACCATTCATGGTAATCCGCAGCGTTCCGGGCTCATTCTCGACGACCTGGCTACGCACGATGCCGCTCGGGTCGATGATATCGACCATCGGTGTTTTTCTGGTTTCGAAGATCGATGTGTAGAAGAGCAGCCAGGTCAGCATTTCGTCATAGGCAACCGTCTGGGCGACATGGTCGAACTGCAGCAGCCCGGCGCCAACGATGCCGGTTTCATCCGAAACCGCCTCGAAGTCGATCTCCGGGAACCGGCCGAGCGGGCTCGTGTCGTCGATGAGGTAGATCAGGCCGCCGCCGACACCCCGGACAGTGGGAAATTCGAGCTCCCCATCGACAACGGGCTGTCGGAATGGTTCTGCGTCCAGGGCAAGGGCACGCTGATAGGCCTTTGCGGCATCCTCGACATTGAGTGCGATCGCATAAGCAAATGTGCCGTGGACCGCATAGGCTGCGCTGGCAAAGCCAAGCGGATCTGTGTTGACCAGAATGCGAATGCTGCCCTGTTCGAACAGCGTGACCTTCTTGGACCGATGGATTGCCGTCTTGCGGAAACCAAGGGCCCGCAAGAGGGAGACCAGTTCGACGGACTCGTCCATGTCCGTGGCGAATTCGACGAAGCCGACGCCCTTGACCACTGCCCGCTCCGGCATGGCGGCGCCGATCGGCGTATGGACATTGCGACGAACCTGATCTGCCAGATAGATCAGGGAACGATGGCCATCGGCAGCGATTGCCCGCGTCGAGCCGCCGCGGAATTGATCGTTGAAGATCTCGAGCGAGAAATAGCCGTCATACCCGGTCGAGGCGACCGCCTCGGTGAACGCTGTCACCGGCAGATCGCCCTCGCCTGGCATGTTGCGAAAATGGCGGCTCCAATAGAGCAGATCCATGTCGATCAGCGGCGCATCGGCGAGCTGCACGATGAAGATCTTCTCCTTTGGAATGGAGCGGATCGAGTTGATGTCGATCTTGCGCGAGAGCGAATGGAAGCTGTCGAGGATCAGCCCCACATTCGGATGATCGGCGCGTCGCACGATTTCCCAGGCATCACGGTGGTCATTGACATAGCGCCCCCAGGCAAGCGCTTCATAGCCCACCTTTAGGCCGCGCCTGGCCGCGCGTTCACCCAGTTCGTGAAAGTCGGCGGCCGCGCGATCAATGCCGCCAAGGGCCGCCTGCGAGACATTCGAGCAGACAAGAACCATGTCGGTTCCGAGCTCCTGCATGACGTCGAACTTACGCTCCGCCCGATCGAAGGTGCGGCTTCGAAGTGGATCGGGCATGCCTTCGAAATCGCGAAAGGGCTGGAAGAGCGTAATCTTGAGGCCCAGATCCCCCGCCATCCTGCCGACATCGGCGGGGCTTCCATCAAAGGCAAGGAAGTCGTTCTCGAAAATTTCCACGCCGTCGAACCCTGCTCGTGCAATGGCCTCAAGCTTGTCGGGCAGTTCACCGCTGAGCGTCACCGTCGCAATCGAGGTCTTCATAACCCAATACCTTTCCGTTGGCGCCACGAGAGCACTGCGAGCAGCCGATTGCGCCTCACGCTCCGCCCTTATCATGGCATTATGTCAAATGTCGTGAGCATTTCAAATCAATTGGTCAAATCAAAAGTCTCATATGATTTTCAAAAACTCGGTTGATTTGCGCACGATCCTCTGGCAAAAAGCTGAACATGCAGTCGGGAGAGGAAGACTGTTGGGTCCAAGCGACCGTTCAAAGGAGGAGGAATCAATGTTCAAGTCGATGCTGACGCGCCGAAACGCGATGCTGGGTGTCGCTGCTGTCGTGGCTGCGATCGGGCTCGCCAACCCCGCTGCCGCAGTCACCCCCGAAGAAATCAAGGCCAAAGGAAAGCTCGTCGTTGGCATCCAGGGCGACAACCCGCCATGGGGCTTCGTGACATCAGGCGGCAAGCAGGACGGCCTCGATGCCGATATTGCAACGCTTTACGCAAAGGAACTCGGCGTCTCTGTCGAGTTCGTGCCGTTGGAAGTCAACAACCGCATTCCCGCCCTGACAACTGGTCGTGTCGATGTTCTCTTCGCGACGATGGCCATGCTGCCGGAGCGTGCCAAAGCCGTTCAGTTCAGCAAGCCCTACGTTGCCAACGCCATCGTGCTGATTGCGCCGAAGTCCATGTCGGTCAAGACGAATGATGACATGGCCAATCTTTCGATTGGCGTTGCCAAGGGTGCGGCTCAAGATACCCAGGTCACCAAGAATGCACCCCAGAGCGCCACGATCCGCCGCTTCGACGGTGATGCGCCCAGCGTCCAGGCGCTTGTGTCCGGCCAGGTTCAGGCGCTTGGCGGCAACATCTTCTACATGGACCGTGTCGAAAAGGCTCGTCCAGGCGAGTTCGAAAACAAGCTTGAGTTCCAGAAGCTCTACAATGGCGCTTGCACGCGGCTTGGCGAGAAGGAAATCAACGCTTCGATCAATGCCTTCATCGACAAGATCAAGGCCAATGGCGAGCTCAAGAAGATCTACGACAAGTGGATGAAGGTGCCGGTTCCGGAATTCCCCGCGAGCCTCGAAGGCATTCCGTTCACCGCAAACTGAGCCCCAAGCGCTGAAGGAAAAGCAAACTGGCGGGCGTTTCGATGCCCGCCGACGGTGTCGCGACGCCGAAAGCACGGCTTTGCGCGTTTCGAGGAGCGCATCATGAACAAGACGATTTTTGTGCTCAACGGGCCAAACCTGAACCTGCTCGGACAGCGCGAGCCCACCATCTACGGCACGACAACGCTTGCGGACATCAAGGAAAAATGCCTCGCCAAGGCGAACGACCTCGGATTCGACGTCGACTTTCGCCAGACAAATTACGAGGGCGAACTGGTGGAGAGCGTGCATCAGGCCCGCAACGGGGCCTGCGGCATCATCATCAACCCGGCAGGCTACACGTTCACGTCGATCGCGCTGCTCGACGCGCTGAAGACGTTCGATCACCCGAAGATCGAGCTCCACATTTCAAACGTGCATGCGCGCGAGAGCATCTACCATAATTCCCTTATCTCTCGCGTCGCGACGGCAATCATGATCGGCTTGGGAGCGGCTGGTTATGAATTGGCGATCCAGGCCATGGCTGGCATGGTCGGACGCGATTGAGGAGACGCGATGAACTACACGCTGGATTTCACGCCTGTCATTGACGGCCTGCCAAGCCTGCTGCTTGGCTGTCTCGGCACGTTGCTGCTTGCCATCTGCGGCATGCTGCTGGCAATCGTGATCGGCATAGGCGGCGTGGCCTTGCGGGATTCTCGCCACAAACCGCTGCGCTGGCTGGTGATCAGCTTTGTCGAGCTCATCCGCAACACGCCGTTCCTGGTTCAGATTTTTTTCCTGTATTTCGCCCTGCCGCTTGCAGGCATCAGGCTGGATCCGACGCCAACGGCGATCATTGCTCTTGGGATCAACGGCGGCGCCTACGCCATCGAGATTATCCGCGGCGGCGTCCAGTCTATCTCCAAGGGCCAGATGGAAGCCGGGCTCGCTCTTGGCCTGCACAAGGCGCAGGTTTTCCGGCTGATCATCCTCAAGCCGGCGCTCAGGGCGATCTATCCTTCGCTGACGAGCCAGTTCGTACTGCTGACGCTGTCGACCAGCATTGCCTCGGCGATCTCGGCCTATGAGCTCACCTCGGTTTCGCAGCGCATCGAGTCCGAAAGCTTCCGCAGCTTCGAGGTCTATTTCACGGTGACGGTTTTCTACCTCGTCATTTCCTGGCTGATGATGCGCCTCTTTGCGTTCTTTTCGGCACGTTACTTCACCTATCCGGTCAAGTAGGAGCAATCGATGGGCAGCGAAGAATTCGTCTTCCTTCTGATCGGTCTGAAATGGACCGTCGTCTTGTCCGCGGTTGGCTTTGTCTGTGGATGCATTGCCGGGCTTGGTGTGGCGCTCGCCCGCACTTCGGAAATTCCGCTGCTGGAACGAGTGACGGCCGGCTACATCGCGGTCTTCCAAGGCACTCCTCTCCTGATGCAGCTGTTCGTGGTTTATTACGGTCTTGCCCTCATCGGCTTCAAGCTCGATGCCTGGGTGGCAGTTGCCATCGGTCTGACCCTGCATGCCAGCGCCTATCTGGGCGAAATCTGGCGCGGCTCGATCGAAGCGGTTCCGCGCGGCCAGAGCGAGGCCGCAAGAGCGCTCAGCCTCAAATATGTCTCGCGCATGAGGGACGTGATCCTGCCACAGGCACTGCGCATCTCGCTGCCGGCAACGATCGGTTTCCTGGTGCAGTTGATCAAGGGAACCTCGCTCGCCTCCATCGTCGGCTTCACGGAGCTTACCCGCGCCGGCAACATCATTTCCAACCAGATCTTCGAGCCGCTGACGGTCTTCGGGATCGTAGGCGCACTGTATTTCCTGATGTGCTGCCCGCTGACGATCTTCGGTGCCCGTCTTGAACGGAAGTTCGCCGCGGCATCGCGGTGATCTCCGGCGCCGACCACGAAAGAGACGGAACCATGAACAGTCCTTCGCCCGCATCGACCGCCGAGACCATGATCACCATGAGCCACGTGGAGAAATGGTATGGCGCCTTTCAGGCCCTGCACGACATCAACCTGTCCGTTCGCAAGGGCGAGAGAATCGTGCTCTGCGGCCCCTCCGGCAGTGGAAAATCGACGCTCATCCGCTGCGTCAACCATCTGGAGACCTATCAGAAGGGCGAGATCCGCGTCGGCGGCATCCTGCTCGGAAACCAGGCAAAGGCGATCGATGCGATCCGCCGCGAAGTCGGCATGGTCTTCCAGCAGTTCAATCTCTTTCCGCATCTCACCGTGCTGCAAAACTGCATGCTGGCACCGATGCGGGCGCTTGGCATCGGAAAGGCGGAGGCAGAGGACCGCGCACGCTCTCTGCTTGCCCGCGTCAAAATCCTCGAACAGGCCAGCAAATATCCTGTGCAGCTTTCCGGTGGCCAACAGCAGCGTGTCGCGATTGCACGGGCGCTCTGCATGCGGCCGAAGATCATGCTCTTCGATGAGCCAACCTCGGCACTCGATCCGGAGATGGTCAAGGAAGTCCTCGACACCATGATCAGCCTTGCTGACGAAGGCATGACGATGGTCTGCGTGACGCATGAAATGGGCTTCGCCCGGCAAGTTGCAAACCGCGTCATCTTCATGGCGAGCGGCGCAATCGTCGAGGAAGCGCCACCCGGGGAATTCTTCACCAACCCCCGACATGAGCGCACACGCAAATTCCTCGGTGAAATCCTGCGCAACTAGGATCTATGAGGGAATTTTCATGTCAGCACGATCGCAGACGCCTCCCCTGAAGATCGCGGTGATGGGCGCCGGTCTTATCGGAAGGCGCCATATCGAAGGCATTCTGGCCGAGCCGCGCACGACACTATCGGCCGTGATCGATCCCTCCGATGCCGGGCGCGACTTTGCGACAAGCAAGGGTGCTGCATGGTTTTCAACGTTTGCCGAAGCCATCGCACGCGTCCGACCGGACGGCGTCATCGTTGCCACCCCGAACCAGCTTCATGTCACCAACGCCCTTAATGTGATCGCCGCAGGAATTCCGGTCCTTGTCGAAAAGCCGATTGCTGACAGGGCGCAAGCAGCGGTGGCTCTTGTCGATGCCGGTTCAAAGGCAGGTGTCCCTATCCTCGTTGGTCATCATCGCCGCCACAACCCCATGATACGACAAGCAAAGCAAATCCTGGACAGTGGTCGGCTCGGCAAGATCCTGACCGTTCAGGGAACATTCTGGGTTGCCAAGCCAGACGGTTACTTCGATGTCTCCTGGCGCCGGGCGGAAGGTGCAGGACCGGCCTTCATCAACCTGATCCATGACGTTGATCTCTTCCGTTATTTCTTCGGAGAGGTGGAGGCTGTCCATGCGATGGAAACGAATTCGGTCCGCATGCACTCCGTCGAGGATAGCATTGCTATCCTGCTTCGTTTCGCGAGCGGTGTCCTTGGAACGTTAAATGCATCCGACGCCGTCCCGTCTCCCTGGAGCTTTGAGATGACGACGGCAGAAAACCCCGCCTTTCCGCAGCAGGATCAATCTTGCTACCAGATCGGTGGGACCGGCGGATCGCTCGCCATTCCCCAGCTTGCGGTTTGGACCAATGCGTCGAAACCGGATTGGCTGGAGCCGCTTGTCCAAGAGCGCGTACCATTTGAACCAGCCGACCCGCTGGCGATACAGCTTCGTCACTTCTGCGACGTCATTCGCCGCGAGGCCGAACCGCTTGTCAGCGGAGCGGAAGGTCTCGCCACCTTGCGCGTCATCGAGGCGATCAAGGCGTCCGCGCGCTCGGGCGAAACGATCCGGCTTGGTGAACGCAGCGTGAGGCCCCTGATATGATCACCGGAACCACAAAGCTTATCGCGCACCTCGGCTATCCGACAGAATCCTTCAAGGCGCCCCTCATCTACAATCCCTATTTCGAAAAGAGCGGCATCGACGCTGTCGTCGTACCAATGGGCTGCAAGCCGGAAGACTATCCTTCGTTTCTCAAGCTTATCTTCAGACTCTCGAACATCCATGGTGCCCTCATCACCATGCCGCACAAGATTACGACGATCGGATTGCTCGATGGGGTCTCGACCAATGCCAAGGTTGCCGGCTCCTGCAATGCCGTCCGACTCCAGCCGGATGGCAAGCTAATCGGCGATATGTTCGATGGTGAAGGCTTTGTCCGCGGCTTGTTGCGCAAGGGACAACGGGTGGCGGGAGCCCAGGTGCTGATCGTGGGTGCTGGCGGCGTCGGCTCCGCGATCGCTGCCTCGTTGGCAGGAGCCGGCGCGCGACGGATTGCGCTTTGCGATGACAACCCGGCTACGTCAGCGGGACTCGGCAAGCGGCTGAAGACACACTATCCAATGACCGAGGTGAGCATGGGTTCAGCCGATCCAGCCGGTTTCGACATCGTCGTCAACGCGACCCCCCTCGGGATGCGCAAGGACGATCCCCTGCCGCTTGACGTATCGCGCCTTTCACCCACCACTTTCGTCGGCGAAGTCGTCATGAAGGAGGAAATCACGCCGTTTCTCGCGGCAGCCCGCGAACGGGGGTGCGCCTTTCAGGTCGGGACGGACATGCTGTTCGAGCAAATACCGGCCTATCTGGAGTTCTTTGGATTTCCCACGACAAGCGCAGAATACCTGCGGTCGATCGCACAGCTTCCGTAGGGACGCTGTCGCGGGAACCAGTAACAGGTGCAAACCGCTGCAACTGGAGAGCAGAAACGGGCCCTATTGCCGAAGAGCGGCAAGAGATCAATCGGGACATTCGGCACCTGTGTTCGTCCACGCGGCGATCAGGGCCGCAAGTGCCTCCTGTGAGCCGGGAGGTGTGCTACGTCCCGCGCCCGGATGCCATGCCCACCCTACCAGATGGTCTTCACCCATGTGGCGAACGAGATCGGCATGAGACCGATTGCCGTTCCGGCTCGTGTCTTTCACCTGCCTGCATATTTCACCCACCGTCAGCCCTTGCCATGCCATACTGGCCGGTGCCAGCGACCAGTGTGCGTTACCCGGAATGGATTTCAGGCGGCTGCCAACGATCGGACGGTTCTCGGCACCGTGGCACGTGCTGCAGGCAAGCCCCGCCGGGCCCAACGGACTTTGGCTGGCGTTCATCAATGGCACATGCGGGTGTTTGTCTTCACCTTGCGTCGGGCTACGCGTCGCCGGGTGGCAGTTAATGCAGCGCGGATGCGTCAGGACCCGGCTCGCCTCTTTAAAGATGGCCTTCGAGCGCGCGCTGGTGTCCGCGATGGCATCAAAGTCGGAGACGGCCTTGAGGGCTCCGCCGTCCGATGTTTCGGCGTAGCCGTTCAGGGGACCGACAAGGGCAGCGATAGCTGCCGTGCCGAGAATGGCGGCTAACGGCACAGCGACGATCCGCTTCTTCACCATCACACCCTCCGCAACTCGTTCTGGTCGATTGGCAGCGACCGCAACCGCTTGCCGGTTGCCATGAAGATCGCATTGAAAAGCGATGGAGCGACACCGGGTGTGCCGACCTCCCCTATGCCACCTGGAGCCTCGGAACTCGGCACGATGTGGACCTCGATCTTCGGCGTCTCGTATATTCTGAGAACCGGAGAGTCATCGAAGTTGCTTTCCACGACAGCACCATTGCGGACCGTGATGCGACCGTAGAGGGCTGCACTCAGCCCGTAGATGATGCCGCTCTGTATCTGGGCTTCCACCGTGTCAGGATTGATCACCTGGCCGCAATCGACGGCACAAACGATACGGTCGGTCTTGAGCGTGCCGTCCTCTCCGACGCTTACCTCCGAGATCGTGGCAGCAAAGCTACCAAAATCCTCCGAAATGGCGATACCTCTTCCCTTTCCCTGCGGAAGGGTGGTTGACCAACCGGCCTTCTCTGCCGCGAGATTGAGCGCTGCGAGGAGACGCGGCTTATGCTGAAGCAGCCGCCTGCGGTATTCGAGCGGATCAATGTTCGCGGCGTGGGCCAACTCGTCAATCCCGCCTTCAATGACGGGGATGTTGCGTGTTGCGCCGACGCCGCGCCAGTTGCCCGTCAGCATTCCATCAGGCGCCTCGTGTCGGGCGAATTCCGTATATTTGTTAGGGATTGCATAGGGCGACTCCGCGCCGCCCATGCTATCGAGGTCAATACCGTCGCGGGTGAAGGCCGGCAGCCAGCGCGCCATGACGGACGGTCCAATCACCCGGTGCCGCCAGGAAACGGGCATGCCGTCGGCACCGAGTGTTGCCGTGACCTTGCTGTAGTTGAGATAGCGGTAACAGTCGTGGCGGATATCTTCCTCGCGGCTCCAGGTGACCTTGACCGGGCCCCGCACCTGCTTGGCGATCTTCGCCGCCAGAATGACGCCGTCGACATCAAGCCGGCGCCCGAAGCCGCCGCCCAGCAGATGATTGTGTACGATGACTTTGTCCAAGGGCAGCCCCGTCACATCGGCGACGGCCTGCCGCGCACGCCCTAGGACCTGGGTTCCGACCCACACGTCGCAACCGTCGCTTCGGACGTGGAGCGTGCAGTTCATTGGCTCCATCGCCGAATGTGTGAGGATCGGCAGGCGGTAGATGAACTCAACGGGAGGTCCGTGCTCGGCCTCCGCCTTGGCGACGTCGCCTTCATTTATGTGTGGCAGAGCATTGCCGCTGACGGCATCCTCCATGCGCTTCTCGAGATCGGCAAGCGAGAGATCCCCGCTGACGCCTGGATCCCATTCAAGGGAAAGTGCTGCCAGCCCCTTGCGTGCGGCACCCGTGTTGTCGGCCACGACCGCGACCGCATCCTCAATGCGCACGACCTGCTTGACGCCCTTTACCGCCATGGCCGGTCCGTCGTCGACCGAACGCAGCTTGCCGCCAAAATGGGGACAGATGGTGATTGCGGCGTAGGACACGCCTTCCGGACGGGCATCGATACCGAACTTCGCGGTACCGTTGACCTTCTGCGGACTGTCCAGACGTTTGATAGACTGGCCGATCAGCTTGAAGCTCGACGCAGGCTTCAACGGCATTTCCTGCGGAACAGGCTGCAACGCAGCAGACTGAATCAGGGTGCCATAGGTACTCCGGCGGTCACTCGCCGTATGGACGACGTGTCCCGCCTCGGCTTTGCAGCTATCCGGTTCCACGCCCCAACCACGGGCAGCAGCATTCACCAGCATGATGCGTGCAGCGGCACCCGCCTTGCGCATCTGGTCGTAAACGGCGCGAATGGCAAGGGAACCGCCAGTGATCTGATCGCCCAGCAAGGGGTTCGAATACCGCGCGGGATCGGCAGGCGCATGCTCGAGAACCACCTGATCGAGAGGGACCTCCAGCTCTTCGGCCAACAGCATCGCAACCGAAGTGTAGATCCCTTGTCCCATCTCCACGGAGGGCATGACCAGGACAATCTTGCCTTCGGCAGGGATCCGAATGAAGGCGTTGGGCTCAAACGTCTCTGCTGCGTATGAGGGCGAAGGCCGCAGTCCAATGACGAGGCCCGCTCCCGTTAGCGATGCGCCGATCAGAAAGTGCCGGCGTGAGACGGAAAGGTTGATTTTGTCGTGAAGAGACATCGCATCACCCCGCCGCAGCCAGCTTGATCGCGGCTCGAATGCGCGGATACGTGCCACATCGACAGATATTTCCGGCCATGACCGCATCGATATCATCGTCTGTCGGCGACGGATTTGCCGCCAGCAGCGCTGTCGCGGACATGATCTGTCCAGACTGACAATAACCGCATTGAACGACATCGATGTCGAGCCAGGCTTTCTGGATCCGTGCGCCTTCGGCAGTCTCGCCAATCGCCTCGATGGTGGTGATCGACTTGGACACCGCATCTGTAACCGGCATCACGCACGACCTGACTGGCATGCCATCGACATGCACCGTGCAAGCACCGCACATGGCAATGCCACAGCCGAATTTCGTTCCGGTGAGACCTATGCTGTCGCGAAGGACCCATAGAAGCGGGATATCGCCATCCACATCGACGGCGTATTTCTTACCATTCACCTCGAGATCGTAAGACATACAACTACCGGCTGAAAGCCGTCCCCCAACGCACATGCAGCTCAGGCAAGCTAGCAGCAAAGCGGGGAAATCCGCCAGTTACATTCTTGTGAATGTTAGGATACGGCGCAACGACAAGGAGCATCATCGGCAGCCCCGGCCATTGCAGAGCTCGCGAGGACGCAACGCCAGGTTTCGCGATGAGGGTTCGACAACATGCTTGTCATTTGTGGGCTGCGCCAAGCCTTGCAAGAACCTCGCCGGGTATCTGGTAAAGCCTTATGACATCCCTATCATTGTGGAAGCCGCACATCTCGCGCTGGATGAACAAGGCCCAGACGGCGTCGGAAGCGTCATCGAGGAGGGTTTGCCTGTCGGTGCCGCAATTGGTCTCCGGCGACCAGGAGGCAAGCCTGGCCAACGCGGCCTCCGTCTTGCGGCCCTGGCGGCCCAATGCGTCCGCCCGCGCGGAAGCGAGTTCGTATTCCAAGGGGCTCAACCCGGTGCTCGACTGTCCTGAGATTGATCGTGGCGGCCTGAGACTCACGATTGCCTCCTTTTCCCGGATATTCAGTTCACCCAGCACCGTGCGATGCGCTGCGGCGACCTTCCCCGACGCCTAGCAACAGGCTCAGTCGGTGTGACATGTTTCTCGCTTCCCTTCGCGCGTCAATGTGGCTTCCTTGCCCTTGATCCAGAATTCCATATCGCTATTGGCGTAACGGCCGCCATCGGCCGAAACGACCTGCGGCAGTATGATCAAGCGTCGTGCGCCCGCAAAGACAAGGATGACACTTCCAGGCGAAACGGTGGGCGAGGAAAACGTTGCGCTGAGACGCGTACCGGTCGAGCACTCGTAGTGCGCTTCGATCGGGCCTGGACTGGCCGCGAAAGCCGGAAGCGCAACAAGCGCAAACATCACGGTCGTCCTCGCGGGCATCACGCCTCCTTGGCCGGGCGGACACATTTCATCTAGTCGAGCCAATCTAACGCGGCGACGCTCGTGAAGGAAGAGCTGCGTCCCTAGCTGCGGGCGCGCCAGAAATAGCGCCGGGCCCACATTTCGGGACAAGTTGTTCTCATAGAAATGTCGGACCGGACAGCGCCGCGGCACGCCTGGTGACTTCCTCGAAGTGCGGCGTCAGACCCAGCTTGTCATGAACCACCACTACACCAGGGTGAGGCGCGGTGTCGTCGGGGCGGGCAAGATAACAATCAAGTTGGCCCCAATCCGTATCAAGAGCCGGTCTTTCGGTGTGCAGTCGCCGGACGTCGCTTTGGATTTGGGCCGCTCTCGCAAACCCCTCGGCATCAAGGGAGGGCAGCGTTGCCATGGCTGCCATGCCGGCCACCTATCTCGCCGTCTCTGAAACGTCCGGCGCTTCATGTGCGTCCATCTCCGCCCACGATATACCAGCGCAAACTTCCAAACGCGGTAACCACAGCGTGCGGCTTGCGATCGCTCGAAATCGACCACGACGAGCGTCCGCCTATCCTATGAGTGGGCGCTGTGGTATTGTTTCGCGAAACTCCGAGGTGAAGCCATGCGCCGGTTGCTTGCATCGGTAGCGTTGTTTTTCGCAGCGACAGTAACGGCCGCGACCGATCCCTTGTTCGACGCCGTCTCGGAAGGAAACGCCATGGCCGTCGAGCGGTCACTGGCCGCAGGGGCTAATGTCGACAGCCGAACGAGAGACCAGGCAACACCCCTTATCAACGCGGCGCTCGGCGACCAGCTCGCTATCGTGGGCTTGCTGATCGGCAAGCACGCCGACGTCATGGCTCGGAACGCTGGCGGTTTCACCGCTCTTCATGCTGCTGCCTACTCGGGAAGCGTACCGATCAGCAAGCTGCTCCTCGACCACGGAGCGGTTCTCGACGATGCGTCTAACAAAGCGGGGGTTACTCCGCTGATGATTGCTGGCGAACAGAACCACGTCGCCCTTGCCGAGTTCCTGTTGGCCAAGGGGGCCGATGCAGCCCACGCCGAGTCCCACGGTTACACGCCAATCGCCAGGGCCATTTGGAAGGGCAACTTCGACATCGTCAGGCTCTACAAGCGGCATGGCGTGGAGTGTCCTCCGCTCAGCGTTCTTCGGGAAGAAAAATTTTATGAGAAATGCATGGAAATCCATGATTGAAGAGGAGGCGAAGATGCACTCTGGAAGCGGAAAACAATGCCTTCGTTTTTTAGCAGCCGTCGGCCTCGCCGCATGGGCTGTTGGAGGATCTCCGGCGATGGCGGACGACTCGGTGAACACGGGCTACTTCGGCGGCGTTGCCATCATGGGTTACGACACGGTCGCCTACTTCACCGAAGGCAAAGCGACAAAAGGCTCGGATAAATTCACCTACGACTGGCTGGGCACCCGTGGCATTTCGCCAATTCAAAGCACCGCGAGATGTTCATGAGCGAGCCGCTTAAATACGCACCTCAGTACGGCGGCTACTGCACGGGCGAGGTTAGCGACGGCTCCGTCACAGTCAACGTCGACCCTGAGGCCTTTAAGATCGTCGACGGCAAGCTTTACCTGATGTATGACAAGACGGACGCGGAGGGCTTTGCCGCCAATCCGGCGGAAATCGTTGCAAAGGCAGATGCCGCATGGCCGAAGGTCGCCGCCGATCTCGAGCGGGATCAGTATCACTGATACCGAGCGACAGCTAATCAGCGGCCGAAAAGTAAAAGACCTTGGACGAGTTCACGTAGGCGTAGCTCGTTCCGTCGGCGGGATTGGCGTGTCTATAGACCGGACCGCAGTCGGGCTGGCCGAAGGCGTTTTCGCTTTGCTCGCAAAGGAAGTCGCCTTTGACGGAAACCGTCTCGGTCATCATCTGGGTTGGCGAGCGGAATGCGGCCTTGCCGTCCATCTGGACCTGCATGATCGCAGGGCCTTTAGACGGTTCGGTCTTACCGCGAAGGACCTTGCCCAGGACGGTAGAAGCGATTTCTCCACCCATCAGCCGCGATTGCTCGTCTCCATGGAAGCCGAACGGCCACTCAGGCAGGCCGGCATCGCGCAGCGCGTCCAGGGTAAACGCAAGATCCTCACTCCTCAAATTGGCATTTGCGAGCCGCCATCCGGCCAGGCACTCGCGGCCGCCCCGTAGCCGTGATAGTTCCTTAACAGTCGCACGGGCGTCCTCGATGCGGCCGGCGCGGACATATGCCATGACGAGGGGAGTGATGAAGTCACCGTTGTTCTCGGAGCTATCACGGGCGCGTTGGAAGCTGTCGGTCGCCTTCTCGTAGTCATGCTGGAGAAAATACACCATTCCGGATGTGTATCTGTCGATGGCGGAGGGATTCGGATCGTACCTTAGAGCTGTCTCGACAGCAGCGGCGGCGTCGGCGTGCTTGCCCCAGACCAATTGAACATATGCGACCGCCATATGGGCCTCGGAATTTGCCGGTCCAAGGGCGACGGCCTTCTGCGCCGAGGCGATCGCCTGCTCGTATCGTCGGTCCACAGCCTGCATTATGGCAAGGACCGCGTAAGGCGACGGAAGCTCGGGATCGAGCGCAAGAGCGCGGCTCGCCTTGTCGTAGGCCCTTTTGCGCGCCAGCGCGCTCTGAAGCACGTCGTCGTATGTCATGCGCCAAACGAAGGCGCTTGCGTGCGCATCGGCCGCGAACGCTTCCGCGAAGCTGCCGTCCAATTTTTCCGCCTTGTCAAAAAGCGCCAGGGCCTCGAGCATCCGAGAACGGCGTCCGGTACGGGCCGCCTGCTCGGCACGCAGATAGTAGTCATAGGCTTCGAGATTTGCGGTCGGAGGACGGGAGATGCGTTCGCTCTCGCTGCGGGTGAGCTTCAATCCGAGGGCATCGGCGATCTGCCGTCCCATCTCGTCCTGCACCTGAAACACGTCGGCCGCGCCACCGTCAAACCGATGCGCCCACAGATGGTTTCCGCTGGCGGTATCGATCAGTTGCGCGTTGACGCGGATCAGGTCGCCGCTCCGCTGCACGCTGCCCTCGACGACGAAGCGGACGCCAAGGTCATGCCGTATCTGCTTCAGGTCGTGGGACTTGCCTTTGTAGGGAAACACGGAATTCTGGGAGATGACGTCAAGGTTCGAAAGCGTTGCGAGATCGGTAATCAGATCGTCCGTGATGCCATCGGCGAAGTAGTCCTGAGTCTGGTCGTCGCTCAAATTGGCAAAGGGCAGCACTGCCAGAGATGGCCGTTGTGCTGAGGCGGTCCATTGCCAGACGAAAGCCGCAGCGACAGCGATGAATAGCGTTGCGAGCGCTGCGAGTGCTGACAACATCACGACCCGCGTCGGCCGAGGGGCGAGGATGACCGTGCCGGTCTTGGCCGGGTCAAGCAGAACCCGATAGACGCGAACCGGGTCTGCTATGTTTCTCAACCGCTGCTCGCCTAGAGCCGCGAAGCCGACATCGACCTTATGCGCTACGTGGTCGAACGCAGTGCCTGATATGAGAATGCCGCCAGGTTCCGCATTTCCCTGTAGACGGGCGGCTATGTTGACGCCGTCGCCATAGATGTCGTCACCTTCTACGATGATGTCGCCAAGATTGACACCGATGCGAAACCGAATGCGTTTGTCCTCCGGAACGCCGCGGTCGCGATCGGACATTTCGCGCTGGATAGTGGCCGCGCATTGGACTGCATCCACGACGCTGGTGAATTCGACGAGTGCCCCATCGCCCATGAGCTTGATGATACGTCCATGGTGTTTCTCGATCGTGGAATCGATCAGCTCCCGGCGGCAGGCCTTCAGCCGTTCCAACGTGCCGGACTCGTCCAACCCCATGAGACGGCTATAGCCGACCACGTCAGCGGAAAGTATCGCGGTGAGACGCCTCTCCATCCTCTGCCCGCCTTTTGATACGGGGAGCGAGGGGATATTACCACGACGAGGGCGAACAGGCACCGCAACGTCCGTCGTTTGCTCTAGCGTCGGCTGGCGAGCATCTTGGTTTGGCCGCCGTCGACGACGTCGAGGCTACGGAGAGCCGCTCCGAAATCCGAGGCCGTGTTCGGCTTTTCAGACGCACGAGGACTCTAGCCAATGCGCTTGTCCAGGCGCCCATCTCAATAGTCAGGCGAGCAGCGTTTACGAGAGCGTTTACCGTTGTGTACTTCCGTCACGGCTTGAACGAGATCAGGCTTCCCCAGGATCAAGAAGAGATGACATCATGATCATAGATATCTTCGCCTGGATCGTGCTCGTCGTGCTGACGGCCAGTACTGCTTTCGTTATCGTCTTTATGGCGATGCTTCCCGGCATCATCGCCAAGCGCCGGAACCATCCCTGGAAGGATGCGGTCACCGTCGGCGGCTGGGTTACGCTCTTTCTCGGCTTCGTGCTTTGGCCCCTCGTCCTGATCTGGGCCTATGTTGACGTTCCGCATGCCTCGAAGCCGGAGGCACTGCGATGATCGTCGTACTTCTCAACGTCTATCTTGCTATTCTCTTTTGCCTGGTGAAATTCCGGATTGTACCGTTCAATCTGTTCTGGAAAGTCTCGCCGGTCCTGGTCCTTCTGCTGCTCCTCATGGGCCTGTTCGTCCCAATGGGCTGGGGCGCGCCGCAGGGCAAGGTGCTGGTGGTACGCAATTCGGTCGCAATCGTCCCCGATGTCGCCGGGGAAGTCACGGAAGTGCCGGTAGTAGCCAATACCCCACTCAAGGCCGGCGACATTCTCTTCAAGATCGACCCATTGCCCTATCAAGCGAAGCTCGACGCCTTTCAGGCGCAGCTGGACCTCAACAAGCAACGACTGGCAGAGACGACACGGCTGCAGACAAGCGGTGCCGGTCGAACCTACGACGTCGAGCAGCGCCAGGCCGAGGTCGAACAGCTGACGGCCCAGATAGCGGGCGCTCAATGGGATCTTGACAAGACGGTGGTGCGTGCGCCGGCTGACGGCTACGTCACCAATCTTGCGCTTAGCAAGGGAGCGCGTGTAACCAGCCTGCCGTTGTCTCCAGTCATGGCGTTCATTGACACCTCGGACACGATCATCGGCGTTGAGATTCCGCAGATCAACGCGCGCTATATCGAGCCTGGCCAGATTGTGGAGGCAACTTTCAAGTTCGCGCCAGGTAAGGTCTATACCGGCAAGGTCGAAAGCGTGATCCAGGCCGTCGCCAGCGGCCAGGCCCGCACGTCAGGCACGGCAATCGCACCCACAGCCATCCAGAGCCTGCCGTTTGTCGTTCGCATTCGTCTCGATGATCCGGCTTTTGCTGCCGCCCTGCCTGCCGGCAGCACCGGTGACGCCGCAATCTTTACCGATCACGTCAAGGCAGCGCATGTGATCCGCCGCGTCTTGCTTCGCCAGGTTGCGATCACCAACTACATCAATCCTCTCTAGCCCGGCCTCTTGTGGGCTCGAGCCGCTTCGTATTGCTTTTGGTCGCGCAACGCTCTATCAGCCGGGCGGCTCCACAATATGGAGAAATCCAGTCATGTTTTCACGATGCGGGCTCTTGGCCGGCCAGTCCAATCCCCGTTCGTTTGCGAGTATTTGAATGCTGCGTCGCTTCTTCTCCTATTACCGGCCCTATCGAGGCCTTTTCATTCTCGATTTCTCCTGTTCCATTGTTTCGGGGCTGCTCGAACTCGGCTTTCCCATGGCCGTGAAGTTGTTCGTCGACCGGCTTTTGCTCAGCCAGGAATGGCTGCTGATCCTGCTGGCGTCTGCGGCCCTTCTTGCGATCTATGTGATCAACACCGGTCTGATGGCGGTCGTCACCTATTGGGGCCATATGCTCGGTATCAATATCGAAACCGACATGCGTCGTGCGGCGTTCAATCATATACAGAAGTTGTCGTTCAGCTATTTCGACAACCAGAAGACCGGGCACATCGTCGGGCGGCTGACGAAGGATCTTGAAGAGATTGGCGAAGTCGCCCATCACGGGCCTGAGGATCTGTTCATCGCACTGATGACCTTTGCCGGCGCCTTGCTGCTGATGTTCTCGGTCAACTGGCAACTGGCGCTGATAACGGCTGTCGTCGTGCCGCTGACGGCCTGGGTGACGAGCCACTTCGGCAGCCGCATGACCCAAAATTTCCGGCGCCTCTTTGAGCGGGTTGGCGACTTCAACACGCGCATCGAGGAAAATGTCGGCGGTATCCGCGTGGTGCAGGCCTTCGCCAACGAGAACCACGAGCGCACACTTTTCGAAAAAGACAATCAGAGCTACCGGCGCGTCAAGCTCGACGCCTACAAGCTCATGGCAGCGAGCAGTTCGCTGAGCTACATGAGCATGCGGCTGACGCAGATGGTGGTGATGATCGCCGGAGCCTATTTCGTGCTTTCCGGTACCCTGACGGCCGGCGGCTTCATCGGCTTCCTGCTTCTGGTTGGCGTCTTTTTCCGTCCTGTCGAAAAGATCAACTCGGTCATTGAAACCTATCCAAAGGGAATCGCCGGTTTTCGCCGGTTCACCGAGCTTATCGATACCGAGCCGGATATCGCCGATGCGCCGGACGCCATTACGGTTGATCACCTCAAGGGCGCCATCGCCTATGAGGATGTCTCTTTTGGATACAATCCGGAAGCGCCCGTGTTCGAGCATGTCGATCTGTCGATCCATGCCGGAGAAACGATTGCCTTCGTCGGCCCTTCGGGGGCCGGAAAGACGACTATCTGTTCGCTGTTGCCACGTTTCTACGAGGTCGGCGGTGGCCGCATCACGATTGACGGCGTCGACATCAGGGACATGACAAAGGTGTCGCTGCGCCAACAGATCGGCATCGTACAGCAGGACGTTTTCCTCTTCGGCGGCACGATTCGCGAGAACATCGCCTACGGCCGTCTGGGCGCCAGCGAAAGGGACATCCTCGAAGCCGCCAGGCGGGCGAGGCTCGAAGAAATGCTTGCGGGCCTTCCCGCCGGTCTCGATACGGTCATCGGCGAGCGCGGCGTCAAGCTTTCAGGCGGCCAGAAGCAGCGCGTCGCGATTGCCCGCATGTTCCTGAAGAACCCTCCGATCCTGATCCTCGACGAAGCGACGTCTGCTCTCGATACGGAGACGGAACGAGCAATACAGCGATCGCTGAGCGAATTGTCTGAGGGACGCACGACGCTGGTCATCGCTCATCGGCTTGCCACCATCCAGGGTGCGGATCGCATTGTCGTCGTCGACGCCAACGGAATTGTTGAGCAAGGCACCCATCAGGACCTCATCGCCAAACGCGGCGCATACAACCGTCTCCATGACGCGCAGATGAGGGGCCACTGAAAAACAGAAACGTGGCGATTGATGCGATGCAATAAACTTGATAATCACACACATGTTTTACGCCGACAGGACATCGCCATGACATTTCAGCCGCGCATGCAGAACGCGATCGAGGGTTTCTCGGTCGTTGGCGGGCTCAGGCGTCGCAACTGGAACGGCATTACCGCCGATCTCTGGGATGTCGAGTGCAGCGCTTACGCAGGTGGTCACTACGTGGCGCGCGATCCGCGCCTCTTCATCCTTCTCGACCATCTCGGACGCGGCCGCCCCTCCGTCAAGCTTTCCTCGACCGCCGCCGGCGCTCCCCAGGACCGACGGGCGAGCCCGATTTCCTATATCCCGGCGGAGATGGAGCTCTGGGTAGACATCAGGGACGTGCAATCGATGCGCCATCTCGATATCCATTTCGATGCCGACGTCCTCGGCCAGCGGCTGATGGAGGATATCGATCCGCAAAAGCTGAAAGATCCGCAGTTGCTCTTCTTCGACCAGCGGATCATGGCCCTCGCAGAGCTCATCGCTTCGGAGATAGCAAGCGCAGCTCCACTCCACGATCTCTATGGCGACGGCCTGGCGCTTTCATTGCTGATCGACGTCCTGAAGATGGCAAAGACACCGCCGCGCAAACGCGGTGCCCTGGCTTCGTGGCAATTGCGGCGCGCCACCGAGTTCATCGAGGACAACTGCGCCCGCAACATACGTCTTTACGAGCTGGCGGAACTGACGGGGCTATCACAGTCGCATTTCAGCCATTCGTTCAAGGCCTCTACGGGCACGAGCCCGCATGATTGGCAAATGAATGCCAGGCTTGAGCGAGCCAAGCAGCTGCTCCGCAATGAGGCACAGGCGTTGACAGCCATCGCGGTAGAGACCGGCTTTTCCGATCAGGCGCATTTCACCCGTGTCTTTCGCAAACATGTCGGCACGACACCGGCCCGCTGGCAAAGATCGCAGTGCAAGTGATGCATTTTTGCAAGGATCTGCCCACGAATTTTGGAAACGCCCAAAATCATTCAATCGCCACCGATCGCGCCAAGCCTGGCCATTAAATTTGAGTTAATCGCTCATCTTATTAAGCCGGCGCCTAACGGCCGCCGACGAATAGCATGAGTGGGGTCTTTGGAATGCATGAAGTAAGAGGTTTGCAGCGCATGCGAAGCGCTCTGGGCACGAGCGTAGCGATGATTGGTCTTTGCGCCGCCGGGGCTGCGCAGGCAGAGAGCGCCGATACAGCGCTTGCGCCGATCGTCGTTCAGGGCCAGAGCGTCGGCAACGGCGCTATCGGGCCGGTAAAGGGCTACGTCGCCAGGGAAACGACGACGGGATCCAAGACCGACACGCCGCTCAACGAAGTCCCGCAGGCTGTGTCCGTCATCGGAAGGCAGGAAATGGACGACCGCGGCGTCGTCAACAAGGTCGACGAGGCGTTGCGCTATACGCCCGGTGTCACGGCTGCTCCTTTCGGTGTCGATGCCGACACCGACTGGATTTACATTCGCGGTTTCGACGCGACGCAGACTGGCGTCTATCTCGACGGACTGCAGCTCTTTACCTATGGCTTCGGTGGCTTCCAGATCGATCCCTTCATGCTGGAGCGGGTTGAGGTGCTGAAGGGTCCGGCATCGGTGCTCTATGGCGGAGGCAACGCTGGCGGCATCGTGAATTATATCCGCAAACGCCCCACGGACGAGCCCTTCTACTACACCGACGTCGGCATCAACACCGACGGAAATGCCTTCACCGGCTTCGATATATCGGACAAGCTTGGCCAAAGTGACACGGTAACCTATCGCCTCACCGGCAAGATCGCGGGTGGCGACAACTATTCGGACTTCTCCCACGACCTGCGCGGATTCATCATGCCGCAGGTGACCGTTTCGCCCGACGATGGCACGACGCTCACGGCCTGGGCCTATGCGGGAGCGCTTAATCAGGTTCACGTCGGCAACGGATTTTTCCCCTATGTCGGGACCGTGGTCGATGCTCCATTTGGCAAGATCGATCGCGCCTTCTTCCCTGGTGAACCGGACATCGATACCGGCAGATATGACCAGCAGATGGGGGGCTACGAGTTTGAACACGAGTTCGACAGCGGCATCAAGTTCTCATCGAATGCCCGCTATGGCCACCTCCAGAAATACGAGGTGGGTCCCTACGCCTATGGCTATGTCAATACAACGGACCCTCTCGATCCGGGCTATTTCCAGCTCAATCGTCTCGGCTTCGAAGGGCATTCCGAGGTCGACACGTTCGCAATCGACAACCATCTGGAAGGCGACTTTCAGACTGGCGCCCTCGATCACGAGGTCATGGTCGGCCTCGACTACAAGTACTATCAGCTCGACAACGTGCAGGCATCCACACTCGCCACGTCCATTGACCCGGTCAACCCAGTCTATGGTGCCCCCCAGCCGATCAACAGGATTTACAGCAACCAGCTGATCACCCAGCAACAGCTCGGCATCTACGCCCAGGACCAGATCCGCTTCGACGATGGCTGGCTCATTACGCTCAACGGGCGCTACGATTTCGTCAATACCGACACCGACAACCGCCCGACGGCCTACAGTTCGACCTATAGCAGCTATAGCTACGACAACTCGGCGGCCAGCGGTCGCATCGGCATCGCCTACGAATTCGACAATGGTCTCACGCCTTACGCCAGCGTCGGCACCTTCTTCAATCCAACGGTCGCTCCGAGCGCCACCCCGAACAATGAACCGGAAGAAGGCGAGCAGTACGAAATTGGCCTGAAGTACGACCCGACCTTTATCGACGGCACATTCACGGCCTCGCTCTTCCAGTTGAACCGTCGCAACGTCGTCGTGACTGACCCGGCGACTTTCCTTGCCAATCAGATCGGCGAAGTCGAATCCCGCGGTATCGAGCTGGAGGCCAAGATCAACCTCAACGACAATTGGAAGCTTCTCGGCTCGTTCTCCTACACCGATCTCGAAGTGAAGGAGGACATTGTCGCAGCCTATGTTGGCAAGAAGCCCTATCTTGTACCCGATACGACCGCCGCACTGTGGGTCGACTATACGGTAACGCAGGGCGCATTGGAGGGTGTCAGCGTCGGAGGCGGCGTGCGTTACCAGGGCGAAAGCTGGGCAGATCGGCTGAACACGTTGAAGGTTCCTGATGCAACCGTGTTTGACGCGGCGATCCGCTACAAGAAGGAAGGCTGGGAAGGCTCCGTCAACGTCACCAACCTTTTCGACAAGGAATATGTGAAGGGCTGCGGCGGCGAATTCACCTGCGGCTACGGCGACGCGCGCACCGTATGGTTCAAGTTGAGCAAGACCTGGTAACCGGTTGTTTTGATGATCGCTTTCAGGGAGGCCCGGCTTGGGCCTCCCTTTACTGACTGGAGATGAAATTGAGCGCAGCACGGCTCACACGCAGGACCTTTCTGGCCGGAGCAGTCACACTTGTCGGAGGCGTAGCGCAAGGTCAGCCGTTCCAGCCGAGGGTTGCCACGCTCGACTGGGCGCTCCTGGAAACGCTGCTCGCGATCGGTGCCAATGTGGTCGCGGCAACGGAACTGCGCCAGTTCCGACAGGTCGCCGTAACGCCTGAAGTGCCTGATACAGTCGCCGATCTCGGCCTTCGCGGGACGCCGAACCTGGAGGTCCTGCGCTTCGCGCGTCCCGACGTGATCTTCAATTCCAACTTCTACGCCTGGGCCGATGCGCTGATGAGCCGTATCGCCACGGTCGAAAGCCACGCGATTTACATGCCGGGAAAGAGCCCGTACAGGCTGGCCGAACAGGCAACGCTCGCGATCGGAGAGCGTCTGGCACTTCCGGCGGCCGGAAAGCTGGTGGAAGGTCTCGCGGCAAAACTCGATCGCTACAAGTCTCAATTCGCGGCCAACGGCGATGGACGTTCCGTCCTGCCGATCAATCTCGGCGATGCCCGCCACTACCGGGTGTTCGGTTCCGACAGCATGTTCGGCGAGGTCTTGCAGCGCGTCGGCATTGCCAATGCCTGGGCCGGTGCCACCAGCTACTCCGCTACGGCACCTGTCGGCATCGAGACCCTGGCATCCATGCCGGACGCATGGATCATCCTCATTCCGCCGCATCCGCAAGACGCGTTCGAAGCCCTCACCGGAAGTGCATTCTGGAAGGCTCTTCCGGCCGTGCGGGAGAACCGCGTCCTGACCCTCGGTTCGGTCAACCCCTATGGCGCGCTTCCAGCCGCAAGTCGCTTCGCTGACTTTCTCGCCGAAGGATTTTCCCGTGTCCGAACCGGCTAGCCTTTCCATGCCGCATTTGTATTCACGCAAAGCGATCATCCCGGCCTTAGCGCTTGCCTTTGCATGCGTTGCAGCTTTTGCCCTGCTTTTGATCTTGCGCCCTCAGGTGCCTGGCGATCCCGAGCAAGCCAAGACGCTTGATGCCATCCTTTTCTGGAGCAGCCTCATGCCGCGGGCTGCGATCGCGCTGGTTTCGGGCGCAGCACTCGGTCTTGCAGGCGCACTTCTGCAGCGTATTCTGCGCAACCCGATAGCCGACGCCTCGACGCTCGGTATCGCTTCTGGCGCACAACTGGCTCTGACGCTTGGTTTGAGCTTCTCGCCCATCCTGGCCGGTGTCTCGCGCGAACTTGTCGCCTTCGCCGGTGGCCTTTGCGCCGTTGGCCTTGTGCTCGCCTTGAGCTGGCGCCGCGGTCTCGATCCGGTCACCGTTGCAATCTGCGGCATGATCGTCAGCATGGTTGCAGCCTCGCTCAGCGTCACGCTGATACTGGCGCGGGGCGAATATGCCATGTCGATCCATATCTGGGGCGCCGGTGCCCTCAACCAGCAGGATTGGACCGGCGTGGCTTCGCTTGCACCCCAGCTCGCTGCCGGCATGCTCGCCGCTCTGCTTCTCTTCAGGCCGCTCAATGTGCTTGCCCTGGACGATGAGAGCGCCAAGGGTCTCGGCGTTTCGCTCAACGCCGTAAGGTTCGCGGTCCTGATGATTGCCGTATGGCTTTCGGCCTCCGTTACGGCCACAGTCGGCATCATCGGTTTCCTCGGGCTTGCCGCACCCGCGGTTGCGCGGCTCTGCGGCGCTCGCACCACGCGTCAGGTGATGACGACGGCGCCCCTTGCCGGTGCTGCTGTGCTATTTCTGACTGATTGTCTGACGCAGCTGCTTGGTCCCGGCTTTTCCGACCTTGCGCCGACAGGAGCTGCTACCGCCCTCATCGGTGGCCCTCTGCTGTTGTTTTTGCTGCCGCGCGTGCACGGGCGGGCGGTTCCCACGTCAACGTCGAACGGGACCGCACGACGTCTGTCGCGACGGGCATTGGCGCTTCTGCTCCTCGGCGTCGCCTTTCTGGTTGTCTTCCTGGCTGTTCTTGTCGTTGGACCGACCGATGGCGGCTGGCAAATTGCCGTCGGCTCGCTGCTCTCAGATCTTTTGCCGTTCAGGCTGCCGCGGATTGTCGTGGCCGCCGGAACAGGCGCAATGCTCGGCGCGGCCGGCTTCGTCATGCAGCGCGTGACCGGCAATCCGCTCGCAAGCCCCGAAGTGCTCGGTGTCTCTTCCGGTGCCGGGGCTGGACTGACGGTGACACTGTTCGTATTCGCCTTCCCTTCTCCGGCAATCATGATCGCAGGCATGTCGCTTGGCGCACTCGTCTCGTTCCTGGCCATGATCGCTGTTGCGCGACGCGCTGGCCTATCAGCGGACGTACTCCTGCTTTCAGGCGTCGCCATCAGCGCTTTTTGCCTTGCAATCATCAGCGTGGTGCTTTCGCAAGGCGACATGCGAAGCTACATTCTTCTGACCTGGATTTCGGGCTCGACCAACCGCGCCGGCACGTTCGAAGCCTGGACCGCGATCATCTCACTGGCTGTTCTGACAGCACCGCTCTTCCTGATGACACGCTGGTTTGCCATCCTGCCGCTTGGCGCGGGGCTGGCGCGCGGTGTCGGACTTCGTGTCACGTCGACACGGCTTCTGCTCGCGGCACTTGCCGCTGCGATGACGGCGATCTCTTCCTTCCTCATTGGACCGCTGAGCCTGACCGGCCTGATCGCACCCCACTTGTCGCGGCTGATCGGCTTTCACCGGAGCCGCGACCATCTGCTCGCGGCCATGCTGATCGGCGCCGGTCTACTCGTACTGGCCGACTGGTTATCCCGCGTTATCATATACCCCTACCAGGTGCCCGTCGGCCTGTTCGCCGCGCTGATCGGAGGGCCATATCTTCTTTGGCTTCTCGGTCGAAAGGCACCGCTCGCCTCACTCTAAGTCGCTGCGGCGCTGCAACTCTGCCAAGAAAATCACTTGCACACGGCAACATCGACCAAGGCTACATTGCGTAACGGCAGGCTCGATGCATCCGCGCGCAAGTGTGGTGTTAGCCGTCGCCGCCAACCGATTGATTACCTGATGACTTCGATCACGCGATGGGTATGCGGATCAACGATCACACGTCGCTTGTTGACCACGGTGTAACCGTATGCATCGTTGCTGGGGATGGTGTGGATTTCTACCGAAGACGGCAATTCCGTCCCGACGACGATGTCGCCATCATAAACGACCGACGGAACCTCTTGTTCGGTTATGTAGGTCCGCACCTCGCCAGGCACGGTCACGACCGTGGTCTGAGCCGAAGCGGGACCGGCCAACAAAAGTCCTGTGATTGCCGCTGTCATGAGAGCTTTCATATCTACCTCCATGTGTGGAAAGGGGAACTCCCCTTTCACGTGAAGGTTCCCTCACGAAGAGCAGAGCCGATCGGCATTACTGAAGCGTTCGGCTTGCCTCGCCAGGGGGCACTTCGGCGGTCAGGAGAAGCTTGTCGATCCTGCGCCCGTCAAGATCGACGACCTCGAATCGCCAGCCGTTCATGACAAAGCTTTCGCCCACATCCGGCAGGTGCTTCATCTCCTCCAGCACGAGTCCGGCAACCGTCTGATATTCCCGGTCGTCCTCGACCCGGAAGCCCATGAAGTCCGCAAACTCGTCGATCGGCGTCCAGCCGGATACGAGATAGCTGCCGTCGTGGCGGCGAACGATGGCCTTCTCTCCGAAAGCGTCCTCCTGAACCGCGCCCAAGATTGCTTCCAGAATGTCGCCAGAGGTAATCACGCCTTCGAAGTGGCCATATTCGTCATAGACCAGCACCATGTGGCAGGGTGAGCGACGAATGGCTTGAATGACATCAAGCGAGCCTGACAAGTCCGACACAATCGGCACTTCCTTGGTGAGCGCGGCGATGTCGGCATGGCCGGACGAAGCCAGTGCGTCGTAGAAGTCCTTGGTCAAGAGCACCCCGATGATCTCATCGGAGCTGTTTCTGCGCACCGGCAATCGCGCCTGAACGCTCCGGCGGAGCTGATCCCGGATCTCATCGAAGCCATCCTCGACGTCGATCACCTCTACATCCCGGCGCGGGGTCATCAAGGCTCTGGCACTTCGGTCCGCCAGCCTCATGACGCCGGAAATCATCGCCGACTCTTCCGTCTCGATCACGCCGGCGCTCTGCGCTTCCGCCAGCACCGTCTTGATTTCCTCGTCGGTGACCATATCGGCCGACTTGCCCGATTGACCAAGAACACGAAGGATAATGCGGCCGGAGGCGTCAAGGAACCAGACCAGTGGGGCGGCCAGGCGAGACAGGAACATCATCGCCGGGGCGACCTTGCTAGCCACAGTCTCGGGTGCGCGAAGCGCGATCTGCTTCGGCACCAACTCACCGACGATCAGTGACAGGTATGTGATGGCGACGACGACCGAGCCGACCCCGAGCGCATCTGCCGCTGCCGGTGAAAGGCCGTGCGTGCCGAGCCAGCCGGCCAGTCTCGCACCAAGTGTCGCACCCGAGAACGCACCGGACAGAACGCCGACGAGGGTTATGCCAATCTGCACGGTCGACAAAAACCGCCCTGGCTCCTCGGCAAGTCGGATAGCAATGGCGGCCCCCCGGCTTCCCTGGTCGGCCAGCACTTTGAGGCGTGCGGGCCGCGAGGATACGACCGCGAGCTCCGACATGGCAAGGACGCCATTCAAGATGGTGAGAATGGCAACGATTGAAATCTCGAGAAGCAAAAAAGGAACCCTGTTATTTTCGAAACTACGCGAAACATAGGCATTCTCCCACAGAACACCAGCTGTAAGCCACTCGCGAATGAGGGTTTCTTGGCTTCTTACCGGATCGCTGGATTGCAGAAGCCGGGGCCGCCGCGTCCAATGGTGCCGAAAAGATCATTCGTTCTGCAAAAACTGCTGGGAACCCCAAGCCAGACTTAGCTTGCATCTCCGCCGGCGATGTGAGGCATCGCCAACGGATATCGGCGCCGAGGCAAGGTCCACGCGGGTCGACGAAGCCGAGCCTTTCGGCTGAGACCGTCACCCGCGTCTCCAAGCTCCCGAGCGCGCGGAGCGTCGCGCCATTGCACGCCTGGCGGCATAAGCACTGACGGCGACGAGGAACCCAATCAAAGCCAGCGCGATTAACAAGTGCAAATGAAGTTCCAGGCGTCCGATCAATACCTCAACGGCGTGTCCGGCCAGAAATCCGATCGCCGTTATCGCAACGCCCCAAACCAGTGCGGCGATCGCATTGAGGATAATGAACTTCCGTGTCGAGACGTTCGAGACGCCGATTGCAACGGGGCTGATCGTTCGCATGCCGTAGATGAAACGAAAGGCGAGGATAAAGCCCGTCGGATGCGCTTCGAGGAGCTGCTTCACTCTCGCGATCGGTTCCGATCCCAGCAGCTTTTGAACATGCGACCACTTGGTGGCGTAGCGACCTGACAAGAAGAAAAACTGGTCTGCAGCAAAGGATCCGAGACAGGCGGCCAGAGCGACCTGCCAGTAGGCAATAAGGTGCCGATGCGCGAGGACACCACCGAGAAACGCTGCCGTTTCCCCTTCAACACCGGCGCCGATAAAAACGGCCAAGACGCCGTACTCGCCAATCAGCCTCTCCAGCAATGCCTAGCCTCCGGCCGCAGAACAACCCGCAATCTGCCCTGAATTGCGTCTTGCAGCAACGTCGGCAGGCGTATGCGACGTCCAGAGCGCCAAGCGCCATCTCGCCACGTCTTGAGAATGTCATTGCAGCACAACGACACACTCACGCAACGCGCCAAGAATGTGTTAGCCTCATGAGAAGGCGGCTTTGGCCCAGCGGCTGGGGGAAGCGCGATGCAGGACAAAGATCCGAATGGCGCCAGAAAACCACCGGCCAGGAGCGTCCGGGGGAAGCCCCAGGCCGTATCCAGCGCGATCGAGCGCCGGATCGTTACTGCGCTTTGCTATGATCTGGTCGATTCAACTGAACTTTTCCACCGTATGGATCTCGAAGATTATCGCGAGTTGTTGTCCGCGTTTCAGGCAGCCGCCAACAAGTCGATCGTCGCGCATTCGGGTGTGCTTCGGGTGGAGGCTGGTGATGGTGGTCTCGCCTTGTTTCCGATTGATATCGGAGCGCGGGATGCCGCTTCCCTTGCTATTCGGGCTGGCTTGCAAATCACCGAGACCTGCAGGCGCGTTGGGGAGGCGGCCGGTCGTTCGGATCTGCAAGTTCGCGTCGGCATTGCCACCTCCGTTGCTCTCGTTCAGGAGCCTCAGAAGCAAAGCTGGACCCATGAGCCTGTTGTTGGCGTAGCACTTGCGCTCGCCACCCGTCTTGAGACCGTCGCTGCTCCAAACACCGTCTTCGTGTCTGACGAAACCTGCAGGCTAGCGGGTCGCTCGCACGCGTTCTCCTTCGAGGGCATCTGGAATCTCAAGGGGTTCGAAGCACCGGAACGAGCATGGCGCGCACTCGGTCACAAGAATGAAGTGGACAGGTTCTATGCCTTCGGGAGACTCGGCAGTCCTTTCGTGGGCCGCACCGATGAGCTGAGCACACTTTCGAAAGCATGGAAAAGCGTCGTTGCCGGGAGCGGGCAGACGGTCATTATCGAGGGGGACGCCGGCATCGGAAAATCCCGCCTTCTGCATGAGTTCCGCAGACTGACCCGCGCAGAGCGATCGAAATCCTTCTTCTTCCAATGCGTGCCCGGGGGCTTTCATTCGACGCTGCATCCTTTGGTCAACAGCCTTACCGGCATGCCCGAGACAGGTGGACAGTCGAAATTGACGGCCTCCGCAGTCGCCAGCCGGTTTCGGCGCAACGGCATAAGGGACAACGACATCGTCGAGCTCTTCTCCCACCTGCTCGGAGCCGAGGGGCGCAGCCAAAACCTCGCCGGCAGCAATCCCAAACTGATCCGGGAAAGAGCGCGACAAGCAATCTCGCGAGCGATGCGAGCGCTCTGTGAAAACGGGCCCGTTCTCTTTGTCGTCGAGGATGTTCATTGGATAGATCCGACTTCTCGAGATTTTCTGATTGAGACGGCCCGCAGCATCCTGGGACTGCCGATCCTGTTGATCGCGACCGCGCGTCCAGAGGCGACGATGGAATGGCCAGAGGACACCCGCCCAACTCGATTACCTCTAAAACCTCTCAATGCAGACCAGACGAGGCTTGCAATCGAGCGCAACTGGCCGCAGCACAGAGTGGCTGACTTCTCGGAGCTGGTTGAGATGACCGAGCGGATTTCGGGCGGCGTGCCGCTCTTCATCGAGCAGATATGCCAATGGGTGTCCGAGACCACGATTACGGGCGTCACGATGCCGCAAGCCGGATCGTCGACACATATCTCGACATTTGAAGAGATCCTCGAAGCGCGGCTCGGCAATCTCGGTCCGATCAGGGATGTGGCGCGCGCCGGAGCCGTTGCCGGCTCCCGCTTTACCTTGCCTCTTCTTCAGAGACTGCTTCCAGACTATGGCAAGAAGGCGCTGGCAAGCGCGGCAGATACGCTGTGCAACACCGGCTTCGTAACGCATGTGCGAGCCGGCGGGACCGTTACCTATGGTTTTCGCCATTCTCTGATCCAGGAGACGGTATACAAACTGCTGCTGCGGCGACAAAGCCGGGCACTTCATCGGCGCCTCTTCGACACACTGACCGAAGATCCCACGATTGCACCATGGATCGATGTTGGTGCCCGTGCCGAGCATGCCGAGCGTGCTGGTCTCAGGGAGACGGCCGTGGAACTGTTCATAGCGGCCGGTCAGGAGGCCGCGCGTCGTTCGGCCCTGGTTGAAGCTCGCCATCATCTCGAGCATGCCCTTTCAATCTGCGACGACCTGGATACGACCGAGCGGGTTGATCGACTTCGGCTGACGACCGTCATGGCATTGGGACCAGTGCTTACCGGTGCGATCGGCCTGAATTCGCCACCGGCGCGAAGGCTTTACGAAGACGGGGTGGAAATCGCCAATCGCCAGCCGCTGGAAGAGAAGTCGCGGTGGTTTCCTATCTACTGGGGATGGTGGCTGACGGGTTCCGATTTTTTGACGATGCACGAACGCGCCATGGAGGTTCAGATCATGCTGGCCGGCGTCCAGGACCCGGAGGTGCGCCTGCAGATGAACCATTGAATCTGGGCAATCGACTTCAACCTCGGACGTCACAGGGAAACGCAGAATGCTGTATGCGACGGCTTGGCTCTTTACGACACACAAAGGGCGACCGAAGCGCGAACGATCTACGGCGGTCACGATGCCTGTGCCTGTGGACTCGGCCAACTGGCACACTCGCTGTGGCTGACCGGCCAAACGCATGAATCAGACCGCGTACTTAGGCAGATGATCCAGTTCGTGAACGGCATTTCCCACCTGCCTAGCAAGGCACACTCTCTCGACGTAGAAGCTGTAGCGGCATTCTATCGCAATGATTACAACCGCTTGACAGCCGTTTCGGAAGAAATGTCTGAATTTGCCCAACAACACGAAATGCAGTCTTTGGCCGGACTTTCACTCCTATTCGGCGGATGGGCCGAGGCCCATCTTGGAAACGTCGCAAGCGGCTATGAGAGGTTTTGCAAGGGATTTGATCTTTTGGGAGAGCTCGGCACGGTCGTCGACCTGCCGATCTATCTTTCGATGCAGGCCGCCATGCTCGGTCTTGACGGCAAGGTCGATCGCGCCATCGAGGTTGCCAGCCAAGCGATACTCGAGGCAAGGGAAACCGGTCACGCCTATTGGCTTGCGGAATTGTACCGCGTTCGGGCCATGCTGCGCGCCCGCTCCGGCGCAATGCGCAACCTCGTCATGGAAGATTTGCATGTTGCTGCAGAGACCGCCCGAACGCAGGGGGCAGCCGCACTCCAGCGGAGAATAGAGCAGTCGCTCGAGGAGCTTGGCCTTGTTGTCGACCGGTGAACCCGACTGCGCTGTTGAGGGGGGTGACCTCTTCGACGAGTTTGCGGCAGAGGTCACCGCCAACAGGGGGGCATCGCTGGGCAGGGCTGACGTCGATCCGCCAGATGAGTACCTGCGAAGGCTCCTGCCAATCTGCCGGCATGCAGGAGTAACGCGCGTCGCAGACCTCACCGGCCTTGACCGGTTGGGGCTTCCCACGGTCCAGGCAATCCGTCCAGCTGCCCTTTCCGAGGTGACCTCGCTTGGCCGCGGTCGATCCATAGCTCATGCCGCCATCGGCGCGATCATGGAGACACTTGAGCGCCACTACGCCGAGTTGGTTCCCGCCACCAGCGCCGTCCTTGGAAGCGCCGATGAGTTAGCCATCCTGGAGGGCCTCTTCGATAGTCAGCTTGACGACCACGCAACATCGGCCTGGCGGTCGACACCAACCCTCTGGATCATGGGCCATGACCTCCGCCTCCGAAACACCCAAATGGTTCCTCTTGAACTTGTGCACACACGCTATACGGATCCGCCCCCGGATTTCGACGGGCTCTTCCTGCGCACCACCACCGGGCTTGCCTGCCATTCGACCTGGCATCAAGCGACCGCACATGCGCTCTTCGAGTGTATCGAACGCGACGCAATTGCCAGGGCGTTCGACACGCACGGCTTCTTCGACAGATACCGGCTTTCTCCCGAAAGCCTCGGTCCCGCCGTTGATCACCTGACCGCTCTTCTTGCACAACACAATATATCGGCCGGGTTCTGGCATGCTCCCTCCCCGACTGGCGTTGCCGTCGTCTGGTGTCAGACGATCGAACTCGGTGGCGATCATCCCGTGCTCGCATTGCCGACGGAAGGCTATTCGGCGGGGCAAGACCTCGCAGAAGCGGCAGAAAATGCCATGCGGGAGGCGCTGGCGGCCCGCGCCGGAGCTATCTCAGGCGCTCGCGACGATCAGACGACGCGACACTATCACAAGCGCGTCGACCGCATTGTTGCAAAGGCCCGGCAGCTCATCCTCAACCCGGGTTCTTTCACGCAAATCGTTGAAGCCCCTCCTGTTTCCAGCCTCCAGGATCTGCTCGACCGTATCGCGGACACCGAGCTTGGTCCCGTTCTTGCGGTTCCCCTGGGTTCGCATCCCGACGGGCCTGTTCGTTGCGTCAGAATGCTGATGCCCCGAGCCCGCCCGTTCAGCGTCGTGCGTTAGGAGGTCAAAATGAGTGCGGCAGATCAAGCGGGGCCGATACTGGTCTTTCTGGGGCCGACACTGCGACTGCCTGAGGCTCAGGCGGCACTTGACGCCGTTTACCTGCAGCCGGTGGCTCAGGGCGACATTTTGCTTGCCGCCCACGCATTTCGTCCAAGAGCGATGGTCATCATCGATGGACAGTTCGAAGACCGCCCATCAGTCCGACACAAGGAAATTTTGTGGGCACTTGCGCAGGGGATCGTCGTGATCGGAGCCGCAAGCATGGGAGCGCTTCGGGCTGCGGAGTTGGGTCCATACGGCATGATCGGCGTCGGACTGATCTTCCGGTGGTACAGGCGCTGGGTGCTGACCCCGGACGATGCCGTCGCCGTTCAGTCGGGGCCGGCCGAGTTGGGGTTCCCGCCGGTGACGGACGCATTGATCGATCTGCAAAGAACGTTCTCCCATCTGATGCGGCTCGGCCATATAAGCGCCGCTCAACGCGATAGCCTTACCGCAACTGCCCGGCGAATGAATTTTCGCGATCGATCCATTGACAGGATACTTCGCTCTGAGGGATGGGGGCGAGAAGAAATCGGCCGCCTGCGTCAGCAATTTGTCCGACAGAAGGGTCTTGACGCACTATTGGCTCTGAAAATCGCGCCCCGGTTGTCGTCAGAATCTATCGTCCATCACCCAACTGAAGCCTGGGTTGCAACGAATACTTTCATTCGTGATCTGCAAGCAACCAATATTGACATAGACTTAATTAATTATTACTAATTAAACGTAAAGTTGTTTCGACCTTTTAAGGGCGAGGCCAGCATGGATTTTCAGCCGAATGTTTCGCTGGTCTCTAACGAGGCCGGCACAGGAACGCGATTCTGGATTTTTCCGCAGCCTCCCTTCATCCCGGGCTACGAGCAGCCAGATCGCGTCTGGCTGTCTATCCTACCTGACCAGATTTCCCCGGGCCCGAGCGACGCCCGCATGTATGTGGCTGATCCGCTTTACAGCAAGGAGCCCTACGGGTTTTCGCGCCTGCCACCGTTTATCGGCGTCACGCGCCCGCCCGTGCATGCCGGGCCTGACGGTCATTTCGACAATCTCGATCCACTATCGCGGCCCTATCTCGGCGTGCATGCCTATGCCTGCATTCACCGTGTGCTCGAGATCTGGCAGAGTTACCTCGGCCATCCGGTTCATTGGTTTTTCGATGCCACGCTCCCCAGACTGGAGATCATCCCTTTGGTCGACTGGGACAACGCCCAGGCAGGCTACGGCTTTCTGGAACTCGGACGCTCTGATGCCGGTGGTACACCAAGACCTTACGCGCTGAATTTCGATGCGATCGCCCATGAAGTCGGCCACCTGATCATCTTTTCGGAAATAGGCATTCCGGTCGGAGCCTCCCGCGAGAGCGATTTCTTTCCCTTCTCGGAAGGCTTTTCCGACTGTGTATCGCTGATTACTTTTCTCTCCTTCGATTCCGCTATCGACCGTCTTTTGCGAAGGACAAAGGGCAATTTGCTGCTCTACAACGAGCTCAATCGCTTCGCCGAAACCAGCCCGGAAACCCAGATCCGCCTCGCGACCAATTTCAGGCGAATGTCGGAAGTCACACGCGACCCGCATGATCGGGCGCTACCTTTCGTCGGCGCCATGTTCGACACCATCGTTGAGCTTTATCATCGCAATCTGGTGGCCAATGGTTCTGCCGAGCCGCGCCTTCTTCGCGACGATTTGCGAAATCTGGCCCTCGACGAGTTTGATCGCTTCCGCGAGCTGACGGCGCAGTCTTTTCGGACAAGACCCCTGTACTTCCAGCTGGCCTTGGAGAAGGCTCGCGACGACGTCGGACGTGCGCTCGGCGCTTCACTAAAGACACTTGACGCTCGGACTTTGACATTCAACCAAGCCGCAAGGTCGATCGTTGACGCCGCCGATGGTGCCGTTGCGGAAGCTCTCAGAGCAAATTTTGCATGGCGTGAAATCATCTATTGAAGCAACCCGAAAGGAGAGGGCAATGAGCGACTGCTGCAGAAATCCAGACGTCGGAAAGTCTGGCCCGTACGACCCGAGTGAGGTGCGACTATACGGACGTCCTGCAACCGACTGCACCAAGGTTGACGTCCCTGAGGATCCTTCCCCTGACGAGGGGACGGACTGCACCGACAAGAGCAAAAGCGCGCCGAGCGTGAACATTTCGCTGCAGTATTGCCACAAGACAATGTGCCTGCCGATAGCAATAGGGCTGCCATGGCGCGGCTATGGAGACGGCTGCCAAGGCTATCTCAAGAGCATCGGCGTTATCTACGGCTACGCCTACGAAGGGCATTGCTACAAAATGCCGAAACCGGTGATCATGCTGCTGCCGGAGATGCCAAAGCCGATCGCATGGGACGATTGCGGCTGTGACTGCGGCTACTCGCCGGCGCTTGGCTACCATGTCTGGCAATTGGACAAAAGACAAAGTGCCGTCACACTCGATGTCAGGACGGACGATCTCCAGGCGCTCGTACTCGATGAAAACATGCCCGGAAGCAGATCGCCCCAGGCCTACTCGCACTCCATGTCCTTGGCACCCATGCGTGCGCGAGAGTAGTCATTTCGGTTTGCGGGTCGATTTGCCAAATGGCCTGTCTGCCTTGCCACCTCGCCCGCGGAACGCTATTTCGCGGTGCGGGCGATGTCCGGCTTGACCACGCAGCATGGGGAGAGTGGCGTGCAGACAGAAAAAATCGGCTTTATCGGAACCGGAGCCATCAGCGACGCCATGGTCCGGGGGCTGTTGACGAAGCCCGCCGCCGTCGCGCATGTGACGATTTCGCCTCGCAACGCCGAGATCGCCCAGAAATTGGCTGCGGACTTTGCGGAAGTCTCGATTGCCGCCGACAATCAGGCCGTCATCGACGCGAGCGACCTGGTTGTCCTGGCGGTACGCCCGCAAATTGCGAAGGAGGTTCTCGGCGGACTGACGTTCCGAAAGGATCAATCCGTTCTCAGCGTCATTGCAGCAACCGATCGCCAGGCACTTCTTGAATGGATCGGGGCGGATGTTCACCTCGTCCAGGCCATTCCCTTGCCTTTCGTGGCCGACCGCGAAGGGGTGACGGCCGTTTTTCCGCCAGATCCTCATGTTGCGTCGCTCTTTTCCGTTCTTGGTACGGCGGTCGAATGCGAGACGAAGGAGGAATACGACCTCTTGGCGGCGGCCAGCGCTCTGATGTCGACCGTCATGGGAATCATGGATATCTCGGCCACGTGGCTGGAACAGCGTGGCCTCGCCAAAGGCAAGGGACGCGCCTATATAGCGCCGCTGTTTGCCAGTCTCACGCAGACTGCGCTGCGCTCGGAAACCGTTCCACTCGAAGAACTCAGCAGCGAGTTTGCGACGAAGGGCGGCCTCAACGAACAGGTGCTGTCCGACTTCCAGAAAAACGGCGGGCGCGATGCCCTGATCTCGGCGCTTGACCGCGTCCTGGCGAGGATAAAGGGCGCCAAAGCCTGAAGGATCTAAATTAGAATGTCGGGGGTGTGCAGGCGCTGATGACCTCGCATGCAATCGGCCCGACGCATCGGAACCGGTGCGGTCGCCGGCTCTCGAAATAATAGGCATCGCCCGGCCCAAGGATCCGACGCTCGTCGTCAACAGTCACTTCGAGCCGCCCGGAAAGAACGATACCGCCCTCTTCCCCCTCGTGGACGAGGGAAACCTTGCCGGTGTCGGAGCCCGGCTGGTAGCACTCCTTCAGGATCTGCAGGCTGCGCCCGAACAGGCTTTCCCCAACCTGACGATAGGAGATCGGCCCCTTGCCGATCTCGACGAGTTCCTCTGCTGCGTAGAATGCCTTTCGCGGCCGCTCCGGTTCGAAGGCAAAAAACTCCGCCAGACCAATGGGGATGCCGTCAAGAATACGCTTCAATGCCCCGACGGAGGGGTTGGAGGAGTTCGACTCGATCAACGAGATCGTTGAATTCGTGACACCGGCGCGCTTTGCCAGTTCGCGTTGAGAGAGATTGTGCATCATCCTCAGATGACGAAGGCGGTTGCCGATATCGACGGACATGGGGCGCGTTTCACCTGTTGCGAATATCGAACATATTCAACGCATAGCCATAGATTTCAAGCGTTTACATGAGCAAAGAAAAGGACTTGTCCGTCGGCGCAAATCACCCAACATGTCGCCACGCACAATGGAGACTATAGCGGTGGACCAGATCAGCATTTCCAACCGGCCTTCCCTCGATAATTTCTGGATGCCGTTTACGGCAAACCGCCAATTCAAGACCGCACCCCGGCTGCTCGCCTCAGCCGAAGGCATGTATTACCGAGATATTGACGGCAACAAGGTGCTGGACGGCACGGCTGGCCTCTGGTGCGTCAATGCCGGCCACGGTCGCCGGCGCATCGCGGATGCCGTTGCTCGCCAGCTGCAGACGATGGACTTTGCACCGACCTTTCAGATGGGCCATCCCGTCGCTTTCGACTTTGCCGAAAGGCTCGCAAGGATCGCGCCGGGCGGCCCGGGCGCAAAACTCGATCGCGTGTTCTTCACCGGCTCCGGCTCGGAATCGGTCGATACGGCGTTGAAGATTGCGATCGCCTACCAGCGCGCCATCGGCCAGGGCACCCGCACCCGCATCATCGGTCGCGAGAAGGGATATCACGGCGTCGGCTTCGGCGGCATCTCGGTCGGCGGTCTCGTCAACAACCGACGCGTCTTCCCGCAGATACCGGCCGACCATATGCGCCATACCCTCGACATCGAGCGAAATGGTTTCTCCAAGGGGCTCCCGCAGCATGGGGTCGAGCTGGCCGACGATCTGGAGCGGCTGGTTGCGCTGCATGGCGCAGAAACGATCGCCGCCGTCATCGTCGAGCCGATGTCTGGCTCCGCCGGCGTCATCCTGCCGCCGAAGGGATATCTGGAGCGTCTGCGCGCTATTGCCGACAAGCATGGCATCCTCCTGATCTTCGACGAGGTCATCACCGGCTTTGGCCGGCTTGGGACGCCATTTGCGACCGACTATTTCGGTGTTGTTCCCGATCTTGTCACGACAGCCAAGGGTCTGACGAACGGCGCCATTCCGATGGGAGCGGTCTTTGCGCGCCGTAAGGTGTACGACGCCTTGATGGCGGGACCCGAGAGCCAGATCGAACTCTTCCACGGCTATACCTATTCCGGTCACCCGGTTGCCAGTGCTGCCGGCATTGCCACATTGGAGATCTACGAGGAGGAAGGACTGCTGACCCGAGCCGCCTCCTTGACCGACACCTGGCAGGAGGCTCTTCACTCCTTGAAGGGACTGAGGCATGTCGTCGACATCCGCAACCTCGGGCTCGTCGGCGCAATCGAACTTGCATCCCGCGACGGCGCGCCTGGTGCGCGCGCCTATGACGTCTTCGTCGACTGCTTCCAGAAGGGGCTGTTGATCCGTGTCACGGGCGATACGATCGCGCTTTCCCCGCCGCTGATCATTGAGAGCGGCGAAATCGGAAATATCGTCTCGATTCTGGGAGATGCCCTGAAACGAGCAGAATAGGACCGGCTCGGCGCGTTTCTGTTTGGCGGTCAACCGCCGAGCAGAAACGCAAGGCGTTGGGGTGAGGATTCCTGCCAAGCGCATGCGGCCGCGGTCAACATGTTCCGAAATGGTGCTTCGAACAGTTTGCTTTTTGATCCGGCCGGGATAAGGATCGCCTCATGTGATCAAGGAGCGTTCCATACCGATGTCGAAACCCCGGTTGAGAAGGGAAGCAGATCTCCTTCTGCATCGTGGGACCAGGGCTGCCAGTGGCGACTATCCAGTGAGCCGCGCGCGCAGGCCTGTCGCCGTGCAACGCCTGATCGGCGCGTTGGGAAACATCATGCTGTCCGACGCTGCTCCATTCATGGAGAAGTTTGTCGCGGGGAAAGTATTCCACCTGCTCCAGGAACCGGGCGCCATCGCAAACAAGCCGGCCACCTCTCTGCCGCTGGCTCCGCAATTGCAATTTGCGCTGCGCAATTTGGCTTTGACGGGTGAACCTTTCGCAGAGGTCGCTGCGGCCATCAACGACGTCGCCAAGAGCCTCGAATGGGTTGCGAGCAAAACCGGCCCGTTTGCCAGCATCAACATAGAACATACGCATGCGCATGCGGTCGTGGCCGGCATATCCGGCGTGGAAGAGCGCAGCGACGTGGCTCTCGGCCTCACCATCATGGCGCCTTACAGCCGTTTCCCTGACCACATACAGTATCGCTCCCGGGTCTTTCTGGCGCTGTCCGACTGCGAGTTCTCCTGCGATGACAAGGGCTGGCAGCGCGGTTCGATCGGTTCGATTTTTTTCAACGAAGCGGGGCACAATGTCGCGATGCGATGCACCGCACGTCCGCTCCTGGCCGCCTGGTGCCACGTCGAACGATAACTGACTGCTCTCTTGCATTGCCTCTTGACGTCTGCGCGCCAAACCTTTGAATTACAAGGGCACTCTAGAGAGGACACACCCCTGCGCAGCAGCGACACATATTCCGGATCAGGCGAGATGGCCGGTCGCATTTACGACCGCGACTGGGAAGCAAGCGGCATCGGTCCCTTTTCCTCGTGGCCGGACGGATTGAAATCGGCCGTCGACATCATGCTGCCCGCCAAGGCGCAGATCGTCATATTCTGGGGCCGGGATTTCATCGCTCTCTATAATGACGCCTATGCGCCTACAATCGGGAGCAAGCATCCTCAGGCCCTCGGCCGCCCCGCCCGCGAGCATTGGAGCGAATTGTGGAGCGATCTGGAACCGCTCCTGCTACGTGTTCTTGATCACGGCGAGACAGTGGTTGCCAAGGACCGTCCATTCTATATCGAGCGACACGGCTATCCCGAGACTGTACATTTCGACATCTCTTATTCGCCGATCAGGGACGAAGCGGGAAAGGTCGGCGGCGTCTTCTGCATCGTCAGCGAGACCACTCAACGCGTCAGGTTCGAGACCGCGTTGCGGGAAAGCGAGGAGCGGTTTCGTGCCATATTCTCACAAACGGCCGCAGGCATAGGCCAGTCTGATCTCGCGGGCCGTCTGCTCTTGGTCAACAGCCGTTTCTGCGACATCGTCGGATACACGGAAGCCGAGCTTCTGAAGATGCGCGTGCAGGACATCACCTTTCCCAAGGATCTGGACAACTATGTCCAATCGTTCAGGAGGATGGTGGAAACCGGCGAAAGCTTCGACATCGAGAAACGCTACGTTCGCAAGGATGGCAGCCTCGTATGGGTAGCGAGTTCCGTCTCGCCTCTTCGCGACAAGAACGGAGAGATACGGCAAACCGCAGCGGTTGTCGTCGATATCACCGAACGCAAGCGGGCCCAGGAGGTGGAACGTCGCCTTGCCGCGATCATTGCTTCGTCCGACGACGCCATTCTCGGCACCGACCTGAACATGAGGATCACGAGCTGGAATATCGGAGCAGAAAAGCTCTACGGCTATTCGGCTGAGGAAGCGATCGGCCGCTCGGTCATCATTCTGGTTCCCGATGACAGGATTGAAGAGGAGCCCGCGATCATCAGGCAGGTCAGCACCGGCCGGAAGGTCGAGCCCTATGAGACCAAGCGCCGACGCAAGGATGGCGGGCTTGTCGACGTCCTGCTCAGCGTTTCACCAATTTTCGACGCTTATGGCAGGATTGTCGGAGCGTCAAAAATAGCGCACGACATCAGTGCCCGAAAGGAGGCCGAGCGGCTCCAGACAGTTCTCGTGGGCGAACTGAACCATCGTGTGAAGAACGTGCTCGCGACCGTGATGGCGATTGCGCGACAGACGCTCGGACGCGAGGAGGCGAACCGTGCGGGCGTGGACGCTTTCGAGGCCAGACTGGCGTCGATGTCCAAGGCACATGATCTCCTGACACACGGCAACTGGGAGCAGGCCGAACTGGAAGCGGTCGTCAAACAGTCTCTCTCTCACTATCAGCGTGACAGGTTTTCAATCTCGGGCCCGAGCATCCATCTCGCGCCGCGGGCCGTTGTGTCAATTTCGCTGGCTCTGCATGAATTGGCGACGAATGCAGCCAAGTACGGTGCCTTGTCTGTACCGGCAGGCCACATTTCGATTGAATGGTCGCTTGGCGGGGATAACCGGCTGAGGTTGCGCTGGCGGGAAATGGGCGGGCCGGCCGTTACTCCCCCTTCGCGCAAAGGCTTCGGCTCGCGCCTGATCGAAACCCTGCTGGCTGCGGAGTTGAAGGGGCGAGTAACGATCACCTACGACCCAGAAGGCTTGATCTGTGAAGTCGACGCCGCTCTCGGCGCCGGGTGGGATCATGATCGTTTGACCGAACCGGCGCCGTGATGGCGAATACACCGCCTGCGTCAAGCGGTAGTCACTTCACCACCAGCGGTGCCTTGCCCTTCACGCGTTCGTAAAGGTCGATGACGTCCTGATTGAACATCCGCACGCAGCCAGACGAGGCGTTCTTGCCGATCGTTTGCCATTCCGGAGAGCCGTGGATGCGATAGAGCGTGTCCTGGCCATCCTGAAAGATGTACAGCGCGCGTGCCCCGAGGGGATTATTCACGCCGGGCTGCATGCCTTGCCTCCACTGTTCGAGTTTCGGATTGCGACTGATCATCGACGGTGTCGGCGTCCATGTCGGATACTTTCGCTTCCACTGAATGATTGCGCGCCCCTTCCATGCCCGGCCCTGGGCACCAAGGCTCACGCCGTAGCGAATGGCTCGTCCATCCTTCTGCACCAGGTAGAGAAACCTTTTCTCGGTCTCGACCACGATGGTGCCCGGCGGCTCGTCCGTCGCATAGTCGACTTCCTGGCGCAAATAGTCGGGATGGACCGCTGTGTAATTTATCGGCGGCCAGCGAAACTCTCCCTCGTCGACTTCGGCATAAGCGAGAGAGTAGTCCGGCTTCTCGGAAGCCCGCTCCACCGGCTGGATCTCAGGCTGCGGCTCTGGTTCGGGCGCAATCGTCTCAATGGAGGGAGCCGGGGCGGTTGCGACAATTCGTTCCGAGGGGAGTTGCGTACAAGCAGCAAGAAGTGAGGCACCGGCCGCTGCCAGCAGCGGTCGGATCAAGGATGTGGCAGGCAATTTCAAAAATTCCGATTCATGGTCTCGTCAGGCGAGACATGTCTACTCGCTCTCACCATGGCTGAAATGTGTTTTCGGTCGTCAGAAACGCAGGGCGAGGTCACATTTAGGCGAGACTGTTGAAAGAGGACAACAACGGCTGCTGCGCATAAGTGCGTTCTAGGTTCAACAGGACATTGCTTGTTTTCGAAGTCCGCCCACTACACCGTAATTTGAAATCCGGAGGGGACGCTCTCAGGGGGTACCGGTTCGGCCTCGACAGCTTGCACCGACGCGCCGGGGGGGCCTTTCCAAAATTCCTTCAGCATCGCCGAGACAGCTGTCTCCGGCCCCGCGATGAGCGCCGTCACGGATCCATCGGTCTCGTTGCGGACCCAGCCCTCAAGGCCGAACTCCTCAGCCCGGAACCGTGTCCAAACGCGAAAACTGACGCCCTGAACCAGACCGGATATCCGCACCCGAACGGCTTTGGAATTCTCGCCCATGCTTGCCTCCGTTGGTCCGCGCCTTGTAAGCAATCTGGCGCACAAGGAGAGAATTCAAGCACTGCCGGCGCCGCCGCATGCGGCGGCTGTTAAGCATCATTTGCTATTGCGCGATTTTCAACGCCATCACTGCTTGTTCCGCTGGACTGAATCGAATGACGCGCTACATTGGTAAGTGCTTCAACTTGAAGGGATCTCGATCATGCGCAGGCTTATCGCAGTGACTTCAGTGCTCCTCCTCAGTTTCGCCGGTTCAGCCTTTGCGCAAGCAAATATGGGGATGGACAGCAGCGGCCGCCTCGATGGGTCGCCGCCGCTTGGAACCTCGCCTGATACTGAAGGAACAGGTGGAGGCGGGTTCTCGATACCAATCGACTTTGGCACCACGACGACGAGCACCAACTCCATACAGTGGACCGGTTGCCCCGAGGGCCAGCACCGAGTGGTTCGGGGTGGAACCAACACCCTTACCAATCAGGCGTGCCGGAACAACAATTGAGCCATCACTTCGAAAACGTCCCCCGCGCGCCTCGCTGGCGGTTCGCGGGGTAGTTCTTTTGTGCTAGGGGAACCGCGCAACGCGAGGCACGACAGACATGCTCCCCTGGGTCCAACTAGATTCCGCGCCCATCCCCGGAGAAAGCGGCGAATTGCGCCTCAAGCAACGAGGCAGCGAATTTTCGATCATGCTGGGCTCGAACGAGCTGATGAACAGCCGCCTGAGCGGCTCGGAGGAGGCGCTCGCAACACTTTCCCGTGACAAGATCGCGGGACGTCCTCGCCCGAACATGCTGATCGGTGGTCTCGGAATGGGCTTCACGCTGCGTGCCGCCCTCTCGGCCCTGCCGGCGGATGCATCCATCACTGTTGCAGAGCTGGTGCCGGCGGTGGTGCAATGGGCACGCGGTCCGATGTCGGCGGTTTTTCAGGGGTGTCTCGACGATCCGCGTGTCGCCATCCATCAAGGCGATGTTGGCGAACTGATCCGGCAAAGCAGGGCGAAATTCGACGCCATCCTGCTTGACGTCGACAATGGGCCGGACGGCCTGACGCGCCGTTCCAACGACAGCCTCTACGATTTCGCTGGCCTGCGTTCCGCACGCGATGCCTTGCGACCCGGAGGTGTCCTTGCCGTCTGGTCATCCGGGCCGGATGCCGGTTTCACCCGTCGGCTTCGTGACTGCGGCTTTGCCGTCGAGGCCGTCAATACGCGCGCCAACGGAAAACGCGGAGGCGCGCGTCATGTCATCTGGCTGGCCGTCAAGTAGATCAGCTTGCCTGAACGCGTCGCGCGGCGGCAATCGCGCTCGCGGCGCCCGAGCGTAGCTGTTGTGTGTCGGCCCCGGCAATGACGAAATCGAAGCCAATCTTCAACAATTCTCCGGCCCGCTCGCCGTTACTGCCGAAGACACAGCCGAATTTTCCGTGAGCACGGCAACGGGCGATGAGGTGCTTGAGAACGCCGTCGACCTCCGCCGTGTCAGGTGCCAGCTTCGCTCCATCTGACAGGGCAATCGAGAGATCGGACGGGCCGACGAAAATACCGTCAATTCCCTCAACGCGCATGATTTCATCCGCAGCATCAAGGGCCGCACGCGTCTCGATCATGGCAATGGCCAGGGTCTCTTCATTCGCGGTCGCGAGATACTCAGCGGCCGAAAGTCCCGTGTGGTTGATCGCCAGCGTCGGCCCCCAGCTGCGCTCGCCGACCGGCGGATACTTGGTGGCCTTGGCGAAGGCCTCGGCATCAGACACTGAGTTGATCATCGGCGCAATGATGCCCGAGGCTCCCGCATCGAGGAGACGCGAGGCCGATGCGAAATCACCGACCGGAATTCGGGCGAGCACCGGCTTGCCGGCAAGCCGCCCCTGGCCAATGCCAACGGCTGCCGATCCGATATCCCAGACGCCATGCTGCATATCCAGCACGATGGCATCGAAGGCCTCTTGCGCCAGATGATTGACGAAAAGCGGATCGGGAATGCCGATCCACGCGGAAATCAATCCGCCCCCACCGCTTCTGATCCGCCTTGCGAAGCCGTCGATCGTCGTTGCGCCAGTCATGCCATGCTCCTTTCGCGGTTTAGCCAGCCGCGCGCGGCTTTTCCTGATGGAAGTCCTCGATGAATGCCTTTTCAAGCAGGATGCCGTCCCACTCATCGGCAAAGAATGGTGAATCGTAGATCAAGGTATACGGTCCGTCGTAACCTGCCGTCCGGCACGCTTCCAGGCACTTGCGGTAGTCCGCGCTGTCAAGCCCCGCTTCATTGAAATTGGCCTTGGCGTGGCAGAGTTCCGCACGGCGCATGATGTCGGAAAGCCCTGCGTATTTTTCAGGGGCAGCCCAGTTTCCGAGGTCGCCGTTCAGACCGACTTTGCCCTGCAGGGTATCGAGCAGCCAATTGGTTTCCTTCGGCGAAGGCAGAAGGTCGAACCAGTTCTCTGTGACAATGCGAACGCCGCTGTTTTCGGCCTGCTTTCCAAGCCAACCGAGATGGCCCGCGGCCCGCTCAAGGTTATCTGCGGTCGGCATCTGCTTGCCGGCGATCACCCGCATGCTCCTGGCGCCAAGCGCTTCTGCGACCCCAATCCAGCCGGCAATCCACTGAATGTCGCGTTCCGCCGTCTCTGGATGGCTGGGATCGCCATCTTCAACGAGGAGTGTCTGAAGCAGGATGCCGGCGTCCTGAAGTGCGGCGCGCATCTCCGCGAGATAGGCGGCTTCGATGCTTGGCAGATGGAACGAGCATATCTCAAGCCGCCCGATGCCACGATTGGCAAGTTGCCCGGGAATGTCGGTCAGCGGGGAACGCCCCGGCCCATATGGCTCCTTGGGCGCTGCACTTTTTTCCGGATCGGGGCTGTAGGGATAGACGGCCCCCAGGAGCCGATGCAGCGACCAGGTCGAAACTGCAAAACGTCCATTCTCCAAATTGCTTTCAGTCATGTTCTCCTCCCGGGAGCAATACCTACGGTCTCACGTAAATTCTCCGCGGATAACTGTCTCCGCCGAAAGCGCCGCGCCAAGGAGCGCTTCGTCCCGCTTGCCCACGGCAGAAAGCAGGAAGCCGACCGGCATGTCGGCATCTCCCGTCCCGCAGGGGATCGATACGCCGCACCAATCGAGGAAGTTACCGAAAAGCGTATTGCGCAAGGTCTTCCCGTTGGTTGCGAAAAACAAATCGTCGTCGGCTTCCAATGGCGCGATCGGCGGCGCCACATGGGCGACCGACGGAAACGCAACGAAGCTGTCACCGACAAGGCGGTCGACATCGGCGATCAACCGCTCGCGGGCTTCAAGGATCGCCAGATAGGCCGCAAGCGTGGTCTTCTCGCCCAGTCGAGTGCGCACGACCACGCGGCGATCCATCTCGTCAGCCGCAGGCCCAGCCAATCGCTCGCGGTGAAGCACATAGGCTTCGGCTGTGACCAGGGCACCATATCGAGCCATGAGCGCCAATATCTCGTCAAAAGCCGGGATCTTGATCCGGGTGATCGATGCACCCTCCGCCGCCAGCCAGTCGACCGCCGTCTCGAAAGTTGCGACCACGCCAGCTTCAGCACCATCGAAAACGATATTGTCAGGGATAACGATGTCCAACTCCTTGAGTGGGCGAGCGGCTATTGACGGCGCTGACGCGCCTCGCATTCCCGCGTCGATCCACACCGCATCCTGAACGGTCCTGCAGAGCGGACCAAGCGAATCCAGGCTCTTTGCCAGCGGGAAGACGCCTGCCATCGGATAGCGACCGCGCGTTGCCTTGTATCCGACGATACCGTTGAGGGCAGCCGGGATGCGCACCGAACCTCCCGTGTCCGTCCCCATCGCCACCGGCACGAGGCCAGCTGCCACCACAACGCCAGCGCCGGACGATGAGCCACCCGGAATGCGCGGAACATCATTGCTGCGGGGATTGCGCGGCGTGCCGTAGTGTGGATTGAGGCCGAGCCCGGAGAAGGCGAACTCGCTCATGTTCGTGCAGCCAATCGAAACCATGCCTGCCTGTTTCAGCGTTGCCACGACAGGCGCGTCCGCCTGCGCAGCCGGCTCTCTGGCCAGTACTGTCGACCCGGCCGTCGTTCTCCGCCCCTTGATGTCAAACAGGTCCTTCCAGGCGATCGGTATGCCGTCCAGCATTCCGCACGAGCGACCCTCTCTCATTCGCTTCGATGAGGCCTTCGCCTCTTCTGTTGCACGATCCTTGAAGATTGCCGTAAAGGCCGCCTGGTCGGCATAGGCCTCGATGCCGTCGATAACAGCTTCCGTCACTTCGATGGGATCGACCGCTGTTGTTTGAATGAGACTGGAAAGCTGTGCGATGGACATCGCACCAAATGATTTGGTCATGGGGGCATCCGCAATCTGACTGACCATCCGAACTAAGCTGAATTTTGTCGAGGAGCCAAGCCCTCAAAGTCCCAAATCAAACCGATTGGTTCGATTTTATGAACACTGCGTTTGTGTATCCGGTCTTCAATCGAGGTCCAAAAGAACACACATGCATTTTCGTGCTGTTCGCCGGCGAGAGGACGATCATGTGTCGGTGCACGCATCAGTGTAGGAGTTAACAAAATGACAAACAGCGAGAGTTGGAACGCGGCGCGTGGCGACGTGGTACACCACCACGCGACAGATGACGAGTTGAATGGCATGGGTGAACGCGAATACGCCGAGCATGTTGGTGCACACAAACCTTCAGTATCAGAACGCTTCATCGTTCTTGCGGCCTTTGCGCTACTAGGCATTGCCGGACTGACGGTCCATTTCACGGCCCCCATGGCATCGGGCCTCGACACGGCAGCTGTCGGGTCAATCTCGGATTCATTGCCCTCGGTCGACTATTGCCGGGAGCACAGCCCATACCCGGACAGGTCCTGCTGAGGACCTGTCGAGTTCCAGGCATGGACAACCCTCCCCCATGATATAGTTATGCGCCAGGGGAGGATCGTCGATGCCCGATGAGATTGATTATGATCTGGATCGCTTCGTTCATGCGCAGAATGGTGCCTACGAGCGAGCGCTTTCGGAATTGAGAGCCGGACACAAGCGATCCCACTGGATGTGGTTCATATTTCCCCAGATCGCCGGGCTCGGCACATCATCCATGGCAGAGAAATACGCCATCCGCTCGGCGGAAGAGGCCATTGCCTATCTCGCGGACCCCGTCCTCGGTAGCAGACTATTGCGCTGTGTCGATGCCGTCCTTTCGATCGAGGGCAAATCCGCCCATGATATCTTCGGGTCTCCTGATGATCTCAAGCTGCGGTCGTCCATGACCCTCTTTGCGGCGATCAGCGAGCACGGGTCGGCTTTTCATAAAGTCGTTGACCGGCTCTATCGCGGCGAGTTCGACGACCGCACCATTCAGCTTCTGGACGCCAGTAGCTAGAGCCGTTCAGGGCGCGCGCGAGCGCTCCAGCGTGTCGATCTCGCTCGAAATTTCGCTGAGCTTCTCTCGCAGCTCTTGATCGGTGCCATCATCGATCTCCTCGTCACCGAAGCAATCGCGCGCCTCATAGAGCTCGAGCTTTGCCTCGAGCTCGGCTCGTTTTGCATACAGACGATGAAGATAGAGATTGTCCATGCCTTCACTTCCCGCATCTCCCGAAACGGGCATAAAGGCATATGGTTCCCGCCGATCGGCGGGTGCCATCACGCAAAGGCGGCGATGGCAGCGTTGCAGGCCTTCGAAAAATGATTGCAACATGTGTCGTTGCCCATGGCTTGCCGCGTAACGCGAGCCCCCTCCAGAAGGAGCGTCAGTGTATCGGCCAGCAGCTTCGGTTCGCGCGCATCGGCTGCTCGACAGAGCGCTTCGAGGCGGTCGCGTTGCTCAGCCTTGTGGCGCTCTATCACGCTATAGGCGGGATGCCCCTCACCTTTCAGCTCAATGGCCGCATTGGCGAGATCACAGCCGACGCGCTCGCCGCAAAGGCTTTGCGTTCGCGCTTCGATCCATGCCCTGAGCTGCGCCTTCGGGTCGCCGGGATGGGTTGCCTCGAGATCGCGCCAGATTGCTTCGGCTCTTTCCGAAGCGCGGCGCAATGTCTCGCAGACCAGCTCGTCCTTGGAGCCGAAATGCCGGTACAGCGTCATCTTGTTGGTCAGCGCAGCATCTGCGATCGCATCCACACCGATGCCACGGATGCCGTGCTCGCGAAAAAGCTCGGCGGCGGTGGAGACGATGCGCTCCCGTGGCGGGATTTTCTCGTCAGTATTTGCGTGAGACAGCAGGCCCAATGATTCTGATTTTTTTGCGGACAAGGTCCTTGACATCCATGTGACCGATCGGTAACAAATGTATTGTTACTTACCGGTAACACCACTCTCTGCGGAAGTCAACGTGGTTGATTTGATCGCAACGGGGTGAAACACGGGCTACCGCCCACGAAAGGAGGCAAACCATGAGCAAGACCAGAGAAGACCTGACCATTACCGAAGCCCTTCACGACCCCCTTATCGCCATGGTGCTCCGTGCCGACGGCGTGAAACTTGACGATTTCAAGCGTCTGCTTGAGACGGCCGCCAGGAAGCGCGAACAGCGGACCTCTCCAGTGGGCAAGTTTCTGAACGTGATCCCCAACAACAACCCGGCTGCCATGTGCAGCTATTGCTGAAGTTTCGGGCGCTTCCCTGCCCCTGTGAGAGTCGTCGCTGGCCAAGCGACGGCTCTTTTCGTTTGTTTTTAGAGCAAGTCGTATTTCAGGTTGCCGAGATAGTCGGGATTGGCGACGGCATCGATCCCGGCGATCTTCTCCCCGTCGAAGGTCAGAAGCAGGACGACGCGCAGGTGTCCCCCCACGACCACCACCAGCCCGAACTCTCCATCGATCATCGCCGGCTGCGCCGCCTGAGCCCGACCCCTGAACGTCTCTGCCACCGCATCCGCGCCGCGAAGTTCGCGAACGGAAGGGTTATACCGCATCGCTGCAGTGTCCGGGGTGAACACGACCTGCGGATCGAGGATTGACAGCAACGCCCTGATGTCACCGAGGCGCGAAGCCGCGAGGAATGCCTGGACGATCTGTTTCTTGCGCGCTGCGTCCGCCTCCGGCACATCGGTCTTGCCTTGCACCCGACGGCGAGCACGGCTTGCGAGTTGTCGCGTTGCCGCCGAAGAGCGATGAATGATCGGCGCAATGTCGTCGAAGGGGAGATCGAACATATCGTGGAGCACGAAGGCAACGCGCTCGGCCGGCGCCAATGTTTCGAGGATAACGAGTAGCGCCATGCCGACGGAGTCGGCAAAAGCCACTTCCCGCTCCGGATCAACGGTCTTGGACGTGTCGGCCACGCGTTCATGGACGGGTAGATCGAACGGCTCTTCCCGGCGTGTCTTTCTCGACCGCAGCATGTCGAGGCAGATGCGCGCCACAACCGTCGTGAGCCAGCCGCCAATATTGTCGATCGCGTCAGCATCAGAGCGGCCAAGCCGCAGCCAGGCCTCCTGAACAGCGTCGTCGGCTTCGGCGCGGGAGCCCAGCATGCGATAGGCGACGGCACCCAGATGCGCCCGATTCGCCTCAAATTCTCCCGCCAGCCAATTTTTCTCATCCATTGTCACATTCCTCCACTGTGTTCCGTCAACTCCATGACGAACAAAAGCCGGCCAATGTGACAGCACGTCCGGCGGCGTCAGTTTGGAAAACACACCATGGAGAAACGTGATGCAAGCAAGAATGGGAAATCCAGCGATCGTCATTCCCGACGCAATGCAGGCGCTGCATGCCCTCGGGACAATACCCGCCAAAACAGGTCTGTCGCCAATCCTTTTGGAACTCGTCAATCTACGCGCCAGCCAGATCAATGGTTGCAGCGTCTGCATCGACGGACATCCACGGATCGCCAAGAAGGCTGGCGAGACGGACGAGCGCCTGTTTGCCGTCAGCGCCTGGCGTGACACGCCCTATTTCACGCCGGCCGAACGCGCAGCCCTTGCGCTGACGGAGGCGGTCACCCGCGTCAGCGATCGCGCCGACCCAGTGCCTGACGACATCTGGGATGAAGCCACCCGGCATTTCGACGGCAAGAGCCTGGCAGCCCTCGTCATCGCCATCGCCAACATCAACGTCTGGAACCGGCTGAACATCGCCACCCGTCAGATCGCCGGTGAATGGAAGCCGTAAACGGAATCGGGCCGCTGTCTCGTCGACAGCGGCCCGGTCAAACGGCCTTGGGAGGCTAAGGGTCAGATGATGCCGCCGCCGCCGGCAATCGACGCCGGGCGTTCGGCGGCAATCTTCCCGCGGTAACCGCTCGCGCGGTATGTCGCCACTGGATCGATCGCACCGCCAGACCGGCGACGCGCTTCTGCAAGGATCGGCTCGACGTCCGTGCGGTAGCCGCGCTTCAGCGTTTCGGTCGCCATCAGCGCGTCGTTTTCATCCTGGTAGCCGGCCAACGCCTTGCGATCGACGATCAGCGCCTGCGCGTAGGCGCGGCGGATCTCGTTGGCGCTGTTGATCAGGCTTTCGATCGGATCGGTCACGTTGTGCGATTGGTCGATCATGTGGGCCGGATTGAAGTCGTTGACGCCGCGCTGCTCTGCCTCGACCAGCTCGTTGAAGACGAGGAAGAGGCGATAGGGCTCGATCGCACCGGCATCGAGGTCGTCGTCACCATACTTCGAGTCATTGAAGTGGAAGCCGCCGAGTTTGCCGAACTGAATCAGGCGGGCAACGATCATTTCGATGTTGGTGTTCGGTGCATGGTGACCAAGGTCGACCAGGCACTGCGCCTTCGGGCCGAGCGTCTGGGCGATGAGGTAGTTGGTGCCCCAGTCCTGCACGACTGTCGAATAGAAGGCCGGCTCATACATCTTGTGCTCGGAAAAGAGCTTCCAATCGTCAGGCAGAGCCTTGTAGATATCGGCCATCGAAGCGAGATAGCGTTCGAATGCTTTGGTGAAATTGCTCTGGCCGGGGAAGTTCGAGCCGTCGCCAACCCAGACCGTCAATGCTTTCGAGCCGATCGCCTTGCCGATCTCGATACATTCAATGTTGTGCTCAACCGCCTGCGCACGTGTTGCGGCGTCGGTGTGGCTGAGCGAACCGAATTTGTAGGAATGCTTCTGGCCCGGCGCGTCGGAGAAGGTGTTCGAATTCATCGCGTCGAAACCGAGGCCGAGCTGATCGCCCTTTGCCTTCAGTTCCTTGGCATCTGTCTTGTCCCACGGAATGTGCAGGGAGACGTTCGGCGTGGCGCGCGTCAGCTCGTTGATGACGGAGCAGTCGTCGAGCTTGTCGAAGATGCCGCGCGGTTCGCCGGTGCCGGGGAATCGGGCAAAGCGGGTGCCGCCGGTGCCAACGCCCCAGGACGGAACAGCGACGAAGAACTCGGATACCCGGCGCGTGATGTTTTCAATGTCGATGCCGCGGCGCGACAGATTGGCGCCGAGCGCTTCATAGTCGGATTTGAGCGCTGCTGCGCGCGTGTCGTTTTCCTGCGCAATCAGGTCCTGCGCGATTTTTGACTCGGCCATGGGTTCCTCCCCGGACATGTGGATGAAAGGCGGCGGGCATTTGCCCGCCGCAGCAGTTGGACTTAGCGCGGGAAGCTCTGAGCGTTGCCGGCATCCACGTTGATGATGTTGCCGGTTGACTTCGCCGAGAGATCCGACGCCAGGAAGTAGATTGCTTCGGCGATGTCCTCGGGGAAGACATTGAGCTTCAGCATGGAACGCTTGCGGTAATGCTCCTCGAGCTCGTTGATCTCGATCTTGGACGACGCCGCCCGCTGTTCACGCCACTCTCCGCTCCAGATCTTCGAACCACGCAGCACGGCATCCGGATTGACGGTGTTGACGCGAATACCGGCTTCCGCGCCTTCGAGCGCCAGGCAACGGGCAAGATGGATCTCGGCAGCCTTGGCCGTGCAATAGGCAGCAGCATTCGGCGACGATGCCAGACCGTTCTTGGAGGCGACGAACACGACGTTGCCACCGAGATCCTGCTTGCGGAACAGGCGGAACGCCTCGCGCGACACGAGGAAGTAGCCGGTCGCCAGGATGTCGATGTTCTTGTTCCACATCGAAAGCTCAGTGCTTTCGATCGGGGCGGATGAAGCGATACCAGCATTCGATACAAGGATATCGACGCCACCGAACTCGACACAGGCTTCCGCGAAGGACGAGATGACGCCGTCCTCCTTGGTTACATCAAGCTTGACGCCGCGCACGGCGTCGGCGCCGAATTGCTTAGCGAAATCGGCCTTCGTGTTGTCGAGCGCTTCCTGGTCGATATCGGCAAGGACCACGCAAGCACCCTCGCCGATCAGGCGGGCAGCCGTCGCACGGCCGATGCCGCCGGCACCGCCGGTGACGAAGGCAACCTTGCCGGCAAGGCTCTTCGGCTTCGGCATGCGCTGAAGCTTGGCTTCCTCGAGCAGCCAGTACTCGATATCGAAGGCTTCCTGCTCCGGCAGGCCCTGATATTCGGAAACGGTCGAAGCACCGCGCATGACGTTGATGGCGTTGACGTAGAACTCGCTGGCGATACGGGCTGTCGCCTTGTCGCGGGCGAACGACAGCATGCCGACGCCTGGAACGAGAAAGATGACCGGGTTCGCATCGCGCATGGCGGGCGAATTGTCATGCTTGCAGTCGTTGTAATAGCGCGCGTAGTCGGCGCGGTAGTCTTCGAGCGCCTTGTCGAGACCGGCAACGATCGCGTCCACATCAGGCTTTGCCGGATCGAAGTCGACGATCAGCGGGCGGATCTTGGTGCGCAGGAAATGATCAGGGCAGCTGGTGCCGAGCGCGCCGAGCGGCTGCAGGTTCTTCGAATTGACGAATTCGAGAACGGCATCCTGATCGTCGAAATGGCCGAGCTTGCGCTCTGCCTTGCCGATGCGACCGCGGATTTCAGGCATCAGGCGGGCCGCAATGGCGCGGCGCTGCTCGACCGGCAAGCTTGAGGTGGCGGCACCGCCGAAGATCGTCTTGCCTTCGGTCTTTTCCGCGAACCAGACGATCGCCTTGTTGATGATGTCGAGCGTCAGCTCGTAGCAGGCCTTGGCATCGTTTGCCCAGGTAAAGAGACCGTGGCTTTCGAGCACGACGCCCTTGGCATTCGGGTTCGCCTTGACGAAGGCTTCGAGGTCGAGGCCGAGCTGGAAGCCCGGGCGGCGCCACGGCAGCCAACCGATTTCGTCGCCGAAGATCTGCTTCGTCAATTCCTTGGAGTTCCTGGAGGCTGCGATTGCGATGATCGCGTCCGGATGCATGTGGTCGACATGGGTGAAGGGCACGAAACCGTGCAGCGGCGTGTCGATCGAGGCCGCACGGCTGTTGAGGTTATAGGTGCAGTGCGGGAGGAAGCCGACCATGCGGTCTTCGTCTTCGACGCCTTTGTAAATGCCCTTCAGGGAAACGAGCTTGTCCTGATAAAGAGTGGCGAAGCCGTCAAGCTTGATGGTCCCGACGTCGCCGCCCGAACCCTTGACCCAGAGAACCTCGACCTTCTCGCCGGTCAGCGGATCGGTTTCCATGACCTTGGCAGAGGTGTTCCCGCCGCCATAGTTGGTGATGCGCTTGTCGGCACCCAGCAAATTCGAGCGATAGAGCAGCTTTCCAGGCTCATCGAGGCCTGCCGCGTATGAATCGTCCCAACGGTTATCAAGAAGCCGGACGGTTGCCGCCATGTCATCCTCCCATGTAAAATTTCTTGGACGCGCGAACGAACTCGACGCTCCTTTGCGGTCACGGTATCGCTCATCAAAACGGACATTGTCAATCGAAAACGATCAAATTCGATTATGTTGCAGCGCAATATGAAATTTTATGATCGTTTTTGATTGACACATTCTCACAACTGCGAAATAAGCAAGCTAGGAGGAACCCCATGCACGAACGCGAACGCCATCGCATCATATTGAGCGCCGTTCAGGAAAAGTCGGTCGTTACGATTCAGGATATTTCCGAATTGACCGAGGCTTCCGAGGCGACGATCCGGCGTGACATCGCGGCTCTGCATGTGCAGGGAAAGATCCGGCGAGTACGCGGTGGCGCAGAGGCTGTGCATCCGCCGCAACTCGGCAATCTGGCGGGGCGGCCCTTCAGGGTTTCGGAATCAGTCAACATCGATAAAAAGCGCTCAATAGCGCGCGCTGCCGTTGATCTCTGCGATCAGGGCGATGCGATCATCATCAATGGTGGGACCACCACGTTTCAGATGGTGCACTTCATGGCCGCCCATCGCATGCAGGTGATGACCAACTCGTTTGCGATTGCCGAGCATCTGGTCAAGCACTCGAAGAACACGGTAACGGTCCCCGGCGGGGTGATCTACCGCGAGCAGAGCCTGATCCTGTCGCCATTCGACAATGATGCGATCCGCAATTTCTACGCTCGCCGCTTCTTCATCGGCGCGCAGGGCGTCGGTCCGCTCGGCATCATGGAATCCGACGCGCAGATCATTCAAAGCGAACAGAAACTGATGCACCAGGCCGACGAACTCGTTGTCATGGTCGATTCCAGCAAATTTCACCGCCGGTCGAGCCTCATTCTGTGCCCGCTCGACCGTGTTTCGACGATCATTACGGACGACGGTGTTCCCGAGGACTCCGTCCGGATGATCGAGGATGCGGGCATCAAGCTCGTCATTGCGAGCACGATCTCGCAAATGAAGGAGGATTCCTCGTCGGTTGCCTGAGGGGCCCCGTCAGGATGTAGTTAAGTCTTATCAACGTGGGAGGATAAAGCATGAAATTCGCAAAATCACTCGCCGTCGGCGTCGCCTTTGCGGTGGCCCTGATGGCAGGCGCCGCAAGCGCCAAGGACGTCAAGATCGGCCTGGTCGTGAAGTCTCTCGGCAACGGCTTCTTCGAAGCCGCCAACAAGGGCGCTCAGGAAGCGGCAAAGGAACTCGGCGGCGTGGAAGTCATCTACACCGGCCCGACCTCGACGACGGCAGAGGGCCAGATCGAAGTCATCAACTCTTTGATCGCCCAGGGCGTTGATGCCATTGCCATCTCCGCCAATGACCCGGACGCTGTCGTACCGGCCCTGAAGAAGGCCAAGCAGCGCGGCATCAAGGTCATCTCCTGGGATTCCGGCGTCAACAAGGACGGCCGCATCCTGCAGCTGAACCCGTCGTCCAACGAGCTGATCGGCAAGATGTGCCTGACGCTCGCCAAGGACCACCTGGAAGGTGGCAAGGGTGACTTCGCAATCCTGTCGGCAACGACCACCTCGACCAACCAGAACATCTGGATCGACCAGATGAAGAAGCAGCTCAAGGACTTCCCGGGCCTCAACCTCGTCACGACAGTCTACGGCGACGATCTGTCTGACAAGTCCTATCGCGAAGCCGAAGGCCTGCTGAAGTCGAACCCGAACGTCAAGGTCATCGTCGCTCCGACGACGGTCGGCGTTCTGGCCGCTTCCAAGGTTGTCGAAGACAAGGGTCTTGTCGGCAAGGTCTACGTGACCGGCCTCGGCCTGCCGTCTGAAATGGCTGGCGCGATCAAGTCTGGTGCAACGAAGGAATTCGCCATCTGGAACCCGATCGACCTTGGTTACTCTGCCACGCAGATCGCCTACCACCTCGTAAAGGGTGACGCGACCGGCAAGCCGGGCACCGAAATCGAAGCTGGCCGCATGGGCAAGATCAAGATCGACGACAAGGGCGAAGCCGCCATGTCCGATCCGTTCGTGTACAACGCTTCGAACATCGACCAGTTCTCGAAGGTTTTCTAAGCCTCGCTCATCCAAGCAAAAACCCGGCGGTTCGCGCCGCCGGGACTTTTCATTTGAACACTGGTAAACGCTGATGAACACTGCCCTTCAACAATCCGTCGCGGGTTTCAAGACGGACGAGGCGCCCGCGATCCTCGAGATGCGCGGCATTTCGCAGATCTTCCCCGGCGTGAAGGCGCTCGATAACGTCAGCATCGCGCTCTACCCCGGCAAGGTTACCGCCCTGATCGGTGAGAACGGCGCCGGCAAATCCACGCTCGTCAAGATCCTGACCGGCATCTACCGGCCGAACGAAGGCGAGATCATCGTCGACGGCAAGCCGACCACCTTCGCCAATGCGCAGGCCGCCATCGACGTCGGCGTCACGGCCATTCACCAGGAAACCGTGCTCTTCGACGAGTTGACGGTCGCTGAAAACATCTTCCTCGGCCACGCGCCGCGCACGAAGTTTCGCACGATCGACTGGAACCTGATGAACAGTCGGTCGAAGGAATTGCTCCATTCGCTTGAAAGCAACATCGATCCGACGATCCGTCTCAAGGATCTCTCGATTGCTCAGCGTCACCTTGTCGCAATTGCTCGCGCACTTTCCATCGAAGCGCGCATCGTCATCATGGACGAACCTACCGCAGCACTGTCGCGCAAGGAAATCGATGACCTCTTCCGCATCGTCGAGGGCCTGAAGGCACAGGGCAAGGCGATCCTCTTCATCAGCCACAAGTTCGACGAGCTTTATGAGATCGCCGACAATTACGTCGTTTTCCGCGACGGTCGCGCTGTTGGCCACGGCCAACTCAAGCAGACGCCGCAGGACGATATCGTCCGTCTCATGGTCGGTCGCGATGTCGAAAATGCATTTCCCAAGGTTGACGTGGCCATCGGCGGTCCGGTGCTCGAGGTCGAGAAATACTGTCACCAGACAGAGTTTCGCGACATTTCGTTCACGCTTCGAAAGGGCGAGATCCTTGGTGTCTACGGGTTGATCGGCGCCGGTCGCTCCGAACTCTGCCAGTCGCTGTTCGGTATCACCAAACCCGCATCCGGCACGCTGAAGCTTGGGGGCCAGGCGCTGGCAATCCACTCGCCACTCGATGCGATCCGCGCCGGCATCGTCTACGTACCGGAAGAACGTGGTCGCCACGGCCTGGCGCTGCCCATGCCGATTTACCAGAACATGACGCTGCCGTCGCTCGGGCGCACATCGCGCAAGGGTTTCCTGAAGGCGGCCAATGAATTTGCCTTGGCACGCAAATATGCCGAGCGCCTGGACCTGCGCGCAGCAGCCCTTTCGGTTCCCGTCGGAACACTGTCGGGTGGCAACCAACAGAAGGTGGTCATCGGCAAGTGGCTGGCAACATTGCCGAAGGTGATCATCCTCGACGAACCGACGAAGGGCATCGACATCGGTTCGAAGGCGGCCGTGCACGGTTTCATCAGCGAGCTTGCCGCCGAGGGACTGTCGATCATCATGATCTCGTCAGAACTGCCGGAAATCATTGGAATGTCCGATCGGGTCCTCGTCATGAAGGAAGGCCTCATGGCCGGCCTCTTCGAGCGCAAGGATCTGACGCCGGAAACGCTGGTTCGCGCCGCGACCGGTAATGCTTGAGGTAATCGGAATGTCGAGACTCCTGAAAAAACGCGAAACCCTGCTCTTCATCATTATCGCGATCATGGTTGCGGCCTTCTCGACGAGAGCCCAGGATTTCGCGACACCCGGCAACCTTGCTGCCATCTTCAACGACACGTCGATCCTGATCATCCTTGCGCTCGCTCAGATGACGGTCATCCTGACGAAGTCGATCGACCTGTCGGTTGCTGCAAACCTTGCCTTCACCGGCATGGCCATTGCGATGATGAACGCCGCCTATCCCGACCTGCCGCTGATCGTCTTGATCCTCGCCGCCATCCTGATCGGCGCCTTTCTCGGCGCGATCAACGGCTTCCTTGTCTGGGCGCTGGAAATTCCGCCAATCGTTGTCACGCTTGGCACACTCACCATCTATCGCGGCATGGCTTTCGTCCTGTCAGGCGGCGAATGGGTCAACGCGCACCAGATGACGCCGACCTTTCTCAACGTGCCGCGCACCGTCGTCCTCGGCATGCCGATCCTGAGCTGGGCCGCGATCATTATCGTCGCGCTGATCTACATGCTGTTGAAGTACACCCAGTTTGGCCGCTCGACCTATGCTGCCGGCGGCAATCCGACGGCTGCGGTCTACGCCGGCATCGATGTCGGCTGGACGAAATTCCTTGCCTTTGTTCTGTCGGGAGCGCTCGCCGGGCTTGCCAGCTATCTCTGGGTCTCGCGTTATGCGGTCGCCTATGTCGATATCGCCAACGGCTTCGAACTCGACAGCGTTGCAGCCTGCGTTATCGGCGGCATCTCGATTGCCGGTGGCGTCGGCTCGGTGATCGGTACCGTGCTTGGCGCCCTGTTCCTCGGTGTCATCAAGAATGCCCTTCCCGTCATCGGCATCTCGCCGTTCACGCAGATGGCGATTTCCGGCACCGTCATCATCCTTGCCGTCGTCTTCAATGCAAGGCGCGAGCGCAATCGTGGCCGCATCATCCTGCGTGACAAGGCCGCAGCAGAGACACCAGCAGAGGTGGCAGCATGAGCACCGTCGTTTCCACCCCGAGCGAAAAGCGCGTCATCCCAGACCGCCTTGGCACGCCGTTCAAGCGCATCATGTCGAGCTGGGAGGTCCTCCTCTTCGGCGTTGCTGTCTTGATCTTCATCTTCAACTCGCTGGCATCCCCCTACTTCCTGGACGCCTGGAACCTTTCGGACGCGACCTTCAATTTCACTGAAAAGGCGATGATCGCATTTGCCATGGCGCTGCTCGTCATTGCCGGCGAGATCGACCTGTCGGTTGCCGCCATTATCGCCCTTGCTTCGACCGCGATGGGAGCGGCAGCGCAAGTCGGTGTCGGTGCGCCCGGCCTCGTTCTCATCGGCATCGGCGTTGGCCTCGTCTGCGGCATGTTCAACGGGTTTCTCGTTTCCGTCATGAAGCTGCCGTCGATCGTCGTGACGATCGGCACGATGAGCCTGTTTCGCGGCATCTCCTACATCGTCCTGGGCGATCAGGCCTATGGAGGCTATCCGGACGATTTCGCCTTCTTCGGCCAGGGCTATGTCTTCTGGGTCTTCTCCTTCGAGTTCGTGCTCTTCATTGTGCTCGCGATCGCCTTTGCGATCCTGCTGCATGCCACGAATTTCGGCCGTCAGGTCTATACGATCGGTAACAACGACTTCGCCGCCCGGTTCTCCGGCATCCCGGTCGAGCGCGTGAAATTCATCCTGTTCATATTGACGGGCGTGATGAGCGGCGTCGCCTCCGTCTGCCTGACCTCACGCCTCGGCTCCACCCGCCCCTCGATCGCTCAGGGCTGGGAGCTCGAAGTCGTTACCATGGTCGTGCTCGGCGGCGTCTCCATCCTCGGTGGCTCCGGCAAGATTGGCGGCGTCGTCATTGCCGCCTTCGTCATGGGCCTTGTCACCTTCGGCCTCGGCCTCCTGAATGTGCCCGGCATCGTCATGTCGATCTTCATCGGCCTGCTGCTGATCATCACCATCGCGATCCCGATCGTCGCCCGCCGCCTCAAAGCCATGAGTTCCAAATGACGATGGAAAAGCACGCCTTCAAGATGACGCTGAACCCCGGCATGGAAGCCGAGTACAGGAAGCGGCATGACGAAATCTGGCCGGAGCTGGTCGACCTGCTGCACCAGTCCGGCGCCAGCGACTACTCGATCCATCTCGACCGCGAAACGAACACCCTGTTTGGCGTTTTGACCCGTCCCGTCGATCATGCGATGGCAAGCCTGCCAGACCACCCTGTCATGAAGAAGTGGTGGGCGCACATGGCCGACATCATGGCAACCAACCCGGATAATTCTCCCGTCCAGAGCGACCTCGTTACCGTCTTCCATATGCCATGACGCCGAATTACAGCCGCATCGCCGTTCTCGACATCGGCAAGACCAATGGCAAGGTCGTGGTCCTGGACAGCGCGACGGGCGCCGAAATCGCCGTGGCGAGAACTCCGAACACGGTTCTCAAGGGTGGACTTTATCCGCACTACGATATCGACAGGCTTTGGTCCTTCACGTTGGATGCCCTTCGCTCCTTCGCCAGGGAGCCGGGCTTCGATGCCATCTCGATCACGACCCATGGCGCCTCGGCTGCGCTTCTCGACAGGGCCGGCAATTTGGCGATGCCGGTCCTCGACTACGAGCACGAATATCCCGAAGACATCAGCGACGCATATGCGCGACTGCGCCCACCCTTCGAAGAAACCTTTTCGCCGCACCAAACGATGGGCCTGAACATCGGCGCGCAGCTGCATTACCAGAAGACCGCCTTCCCTGATGATTTTGCCAAGGTGGCAACGATCCTCACCTACCCGCAATACTGGACAGCACGGCTGACCGGAATCACGTCGAACGAGGTGACCTCACTCGGCTGCCATACCGACCTCTGGAACCCGCGCGACGCCCGCTATTCCTCGCTGGTCGATACTCTCGGCATCCGTGACCTGATGGCGCCGATCCGTTCCGCTTTCGATCCCCTCGGGCCGGTCTTGCCTGATATTGCCGAAGTAATCGGCCTCACCCGCGAAATCCCCGTTTATTGTGGCATTCACGATTCCAACGCGTCGCTTCTGCCACATCTGCTTGACCGCCCAGCGCCCTTCGCAGTTGTCTCGACGGGCACATGGGTGATCAATTTCGGGGTCGGCGGCGATCTCGATCATCTCGATCCCAAGCGCGACACACTCGCCAATGTCGATGCCTATGGCCGAGCCGTTCCCTCTTCCCGCTTCATGGGCGGACGCGAATATGAAACGATCTCGGGCGAAATCGGACAGGTTGACAAGGAAAAGGTCGCCTCGGCGGTCGAGCAGGCGATAACAAAGCGCCTGATGCTGCTTGCGAATGTCGCACCGGGCTCCGGCCCATTCCCCGGCAAAAGCGCGCGTTGGGTCAACGCCCAAGGCGTGACACCCGAAGAGCGTTACGCCGCGCTCTGCCTCTATCTCGCCATGATGAACCAGGCCTGCCTCGATCTGATCGGCGCGCGAGGCCCGGTCATCGTCGAAGGACCATTTGCGCTCAACGATACGTATCTGACGCTGCTTGCGGCTCTAACCAACCGCGAAGTCATCGCAGTGCCCGGATCGACCGGCACGAGCCAGGGCGCCGCTCTGCTGACCGGCATCAAGCCACCTGCCGGCGCCGAGCGCCGTGTCACGCGGAGCCCTGTCTCCGGGCTCGACGCCTACCGTCGAGCTTGGCATGCAGCGATGGCATAGCAGTCTTTCCATAGAGACCCCTCGCTCCATCTTATCGTTAGCTATAGGCTCGCGACTCAAAGCAAAAGGAGGAGACCTCATGGCAGATTCGGCCGCCGCACCCTTTGATCCGCGCGCGCTTGCAGCAAAACTACACGGTCTGCGCCGATCACGAAACCAGGCACCGACCGCGGGGTTTTCCCTGCCTGCTGATCTCCGGCACGCGATGGACGCGCAGAATTTTCTCGCCGCCGATGAGGCAATCGAAAGCAACGCCTGGAAGGTGACCGTCTCGCCCGACGGGCAGGCGGTAACCGCGCCACTGCACCCTTATGTGCAGGCTGACTCAGGGGCGCAAATTCCGTGGCAGAGGGGCACCAAATTCGAGGCAGAGATCGCAGTTCGCCTCGGCCGTGACCTGCCGATCCGCCGGGAGGGAAGCTACAGCCGAGCCGACATCGTCGAGGCGATCGACGCCGTTCATCTCGGCGCCGAACTTCTGGCCAGCGCCGTTGAGGAGAGCGGCAAGATCTCGTTCCTTCTGTTTCTGGCCGATCGACTGGGAAACAGCGGCTATGTGCTCGGTCCGCGCGTTCCAAGGTCGGCGGTCGACACGGCAAGTGGAACGCCACTAAAGGTGACGTTCAACGGCCAGCCACTCTATGACGCGCCCGCCCAGCATCCCAAGGGGGATGTCCTGACCTGGCTCCTGGACTACGCAAATGATGGGATGCGGCCAAACACATCGCTCAAGGCTGGTGCGCTCATCACGACGGGCACGCTCTGTGGCGCGATCGAACTTCTCACGCCAGGCGAAATCGAAATTGCCTTTGGGGGGTCTACCTATTTGCGCCTGGCCCTCGTCTAACTGCATTCAAAGTGATCTTGGCCCAATACTAACTTAGCAAACCAACGCGAAGGCATCGGCAGCAACCCAGGCAAGCGTCCAATGCGGGCGGACCTGGGAGAGAGGAGATGCATCTTTACCAGTCACTTAGGAAGATCGGCCATGGCATAGCCTTCAATGAAGTGCTGACGGTCGTTATCGTCAACAAAGGGCTGAGTGCTTCCCCACTGCGCGGCCGAAAAATTGGGGAACTCTGAGAGGAAGTCACACGCCGTCGCTCGGGCCTCGTCGATAAGCCCGAGCCGGGCGAGTGCTGCAGCCAGATTGCGTTTCGAGCCTGGACCGCCCGCTTGCGGTTGGCGAAGTGTAGCTACAGCTTCTTGATACCGACGAGCCGCATACTGAGCCCAGCCCAGAAACGAGTAATAGTCGCCCGGAGGGGATGGGTTGAGCCGGAAAGCGTTCTCGGCGGACTCTACTGCTTCAGTCGCCCGTCCTTGAAAAACCCGGAGATCCGCAAGCAGCGACCAGCCCTCTGCGTGGTTGGGATTGAGCCGAAGCCCGTGCTCAAACTGAGCGATGCCAGCTTCGAATTCTCCTTCATAAGCTCGCAGATAGCCCAGAACAATATGAGCGTCCGCGTTCTCTGAATCGATCTCGACAGCCCTTTCAGCTGCCACTCGCGCAAAGGCGCGGTGCTCCACCGTCTCGCTTTCATAGTATAGCGCGTCGAAATGATGGCTCATCGCTAGCCAAGCATGCGCCCCGGCAAATTCAGGGTCGATCTCGATGGCCCTGCTCAGAAGCGGGCGAGCCAGCCTGGTCTCTCGGAGAGATTGGGTAGCGAGTGCCCGACCGCGAACAAACAGGTCGTATGCCTGCAGGTTCGTGGTTCTGTGACTTGGAGCGGGCCTTGCAGCAGGCAACGTGCCCGCGAGTGCCGCTACGACCTTACTTACGACCTCGTCCTGCAGCGCGAATATGTCAGCGAGATCACGATCAAACCGCTCGGCCCACAAGCAGTTGCCATGTGTTGCGTCGATGAGTTGCGTATTAATCCGGGTGCGCGTCTGCGCACGCCGGACGCTGCCTTCGACGAGATACCGCACGCCGAGCTGCGCGGCGATCCGGCGTAAATCAATAGATCTGTCCTTGTAAGCAAGACTGGAATGCGCGGCGATTACAAGGAGGCCCTTCACCTTTGAGAGATCAGTGATTAGGTCCTCGGCGAGACCTTCTGCAAAATACTCCTGTTCTCGATCATTGCTGGACGTGACAAATGGCAACACAGCGATGGAGGCGAGTTGAGGGAGCTCGAGAGGAGTTGCTGAATCAACCTGCGGCTTCTCATCCCAACAGACCTTGTAAACGCGAATTGGTCGAGCGATGTTTTTCAGCGTGCAATCGCCTTGATCATCAAAGCGCAAAGGCAGCTTGCGATCTACGTGATCGTAAACGCTGTGACTGATGAACACGCCACCGGGTTCGGTCATGCTTTCCAACCGCGCCGCCACATTGACGCAGTCTCCGAACAGGTCTTCTTGATCAGAAAGAACGTCGCCGAGATTGATGCCTATGCGGAATGCGAGCCGTCGGTCTAAAGCGACCCCCTCGTTTCGTTCCGCAATTGCGCGCTGCAGGTCAACGGCACAGCGGACGGCTTCGATGGCACTGGCAAATTCCACAAACAGTCCGTCCCCTGCTGTTTTGAAAATGCGTCCCCTGTGGCTTCCCACCGCGGGCCGGATGACATCTCGCAAGAGCTTTTGTAGCCGTTCGTGAGTATCTTCCTCATCACGTTCCATCAAACGACTATACCCTGCGACATCGGCCGCAAGTATCACTGCCAGTCTCCTCTCGGGTCCGGCAGAAACCAAGGTTGGTTCGCTATCGCCTGGCATCCATAGACGTTACGCCGCAGGGAGCGGGCTTTCAATTAGGTTTAAAGTCGAAATCCGTCATGAAGTTCGACATGAGGAAATCTGATTGACATCGGGAGATGCCAGCACGGACATGTGGTCGCCCTCAATCGGTACCCCTTACAATGATCGAACGTCCGCATTATCAAGTCCACATAGACGAGCATGGCCTCTACGCCGTGATTGACACCGCGACGGGTTGTCCAGCTGAAGTTTGGTCAAGCAGCGTCAAGTTGACTCCGTCCGAAGCACTGCAGCTAATAACTCGGCTGAGGAGGCGGCGCACCGAAAACAAGAGAGCTGCTCCCCGGGAAATACCGAAGCTACACATATTCAATCAGCTAAGCGATAAATCTCCTGCGGCACAGTAAGCCAATGCCATCCTATCGTTTGCATCCGCGCATCGACCTCAGCGAACTTAGCTTTCAATAAGCTCGCTGCGAAGGCTACTCTCGCGTAAGATGAGCAAATGAAGACGCTTCTCAACCAAATTCAACTTTCGGCGTCGGATCTCGTCGGCCATGTCAACTGCGAGCATCTCACGTCCCTCGACCTCCAGGTCATGTCCGGCGCGGTTTCAAAGCCGGTGCAGTGGGATCCACTTCTAGACATCCTGAGGGAGCGCGGCTTTAGGCACGAGGCTGCCTTTGTTGATCACCTCACCTCGAGCGGTCTCTCTGTCGAAAAGATCGACGGCGTCGGCATCGAGGACGTCTGGGTGGCACAGACCCTCGCTGCCATGCGCCGAGGCCCCGATATCATAGTGCAGGCCGCTCTTCGCGATGGTCGCTGGGCTGGTCGCGCCGACATCCTGAGGCGCGTCGAGCGGCCAAGCGATCTCGGGCAGTGGTCCTATGAGGTTATGGATACCAAGCTGGCGCGGGAGACTCGAGGCGGCACCATACTGCAGCTCTGCCTGTACTCGGACCTGTTGGCATCCACCCAGGGACTGAAACCCCATGCGGCCTATGTTGTCGCGCCATGGTCTGACTTCGAGCCGCAGCGCTTTCGCCTGGACGACTTTGGAGCCTACTATCGAAAAGCGAAGCGGGCGGCGGAAGCGGCGACGCTGGCCGAACCGGCAGAGACCTACCCTCACCCGACGTCACACTGCGACATCTGTCGCTGGTACGATGCCTGCGACAAACGCCGACGCAATGACGATCACCTCTCCTTCGTCGCCGGTATTTCCCGGAACCAGATAGCGGAATTCGCTGAGCACGATATCAGGACGCTCGACCAGCTCGCCCACATGCCGCTACCCATGTCTTGGAAGCCAGAGCGTGGGGCGGTGCAGTCGTTCACGAGGGTTCGGGAGCAAGCGCGGATACAGGCGGAATCAAGGCAATCGGGAGAGCCTCGGTTTGAGCTGGTTGAAGTCCAACCAGGTCTCGGGTTGTCCGCGTTGCCCGAACCCAATCCCGGCGACGTGTTCTTCGATCTCGAAGGTGACCCCTTTGTTGGCGAACATGGATTGGAATACCTGTTCGGGTATCATTACCGGAGCGCAGACGGCGAAGCGCAGTGCGTAAGTGATTGGGCATTCGATCGAGAGGCCGAGAAGACGGCGTTCGAGCGCTTTGTCGATTTCATCGTCGAGAGAAAGGAGGCCTATCCTGGCCTCCACATATACCACTTCGCTCCTTATGAACCGGCTGCCTTGAAGAGGTTGATGGGGCGCTACGCCTCCCGTGAAGAGGAGATCGATCAGCTTCTCCGGAATCTCGTCTTCGTGGATCTCTACAGCGTCATTCGAAACGCATTGCGTGCGAGTGTCGAGAGCTACTCCATCAAACGGCTTGAACAGTTTTATGGATATGAGCGCATGATAGCTCTACGGGACGCAAACGTGGCATTGGCGTCGCTCCAAGCAGGGCTGGAGCTTGAAGACATCTCATCAATTACGCAGGGCGAAAAGGATATCGTTCGAGGCTACAACGAGGATGACTGCGTCTCTACCAAGTATCTCAGGGACTGGCTGGAAGAGCGGCGCGACGAGCTTGTCGCGACCGGCGTCAGTGTTCCTCGTAGACCGCGCATGGACGAAGCCCCCAGCGAAAAAGTATCCGCCCGCCAACGGCGCGTCGCCGAACTGTCCGAACGGCTTTTGACCGGCATCTCGGTTGATCCCGAACAGCGTTCGCCACAAGAGCAGGCGCAATGGATTCTCGCAAACATCCTCGATTGGCATCGTCGTGAAGATAAGGCGTCTTACTGGGAAAAATTCCGGCTCAGGGATCTCAGTGTTGATGAGCTACTAGACGAGCGCGCGGCGATTTCCGGACTTTCCTTTGTTGAGGAGGTCCCGGGAGGCAAAGGTAAAATTCCGGTTCATCGTTACACGTTCCCGCCTCAGGATACCGACGTTCGCGCCGATAAGTCGCTTTTTCAGCCCGGCGGCGCACCGCTCGGGACCTCCCTCGACATTGCCAGTGACCAATTCACGATCGACATAAAGAAGAGAGGGGATACCGCCACTGTCCATCCCGAAGCTGTGTTTTTCCATGAGCATATCGCGGCCGACGAGCAGGCCGAGGCTCTTCTGCGGTTGGGCGAGTACGTGGCTGGCGAGGGTATAACGGGTGACGGCCGATATCAGGCAGCCCGAGAACTGCTGCTCCGCGTGCCCCCATATATCGGTGGCGAGCCTCTGCAAAACGAAGGGGAAAGCACTCTCGATGCGGCGATCCGCATAGCGGCCAAGATGGAACGAGGCGTCCTGCCGATCCAAGGTCCGCCAGGCACGGGCAAGTCGCACACAGGTGCGCGAATGATCTGTCAGTTCGTTGCCGACGGAAAGAAGGTCGGAATAACGGCCAACAGCCATAAGGTGATCCGCAACCTCCTCGACAAGGCGATGGAAGCCGCGCAAGAGATGGCCATCGATATTCGTTGCGTCCAGAAGCCCGAGGCTGGCAACACCGAGGCGAGTACCGCGCATCTCCTCTTTGCGAAAAGAAACGAAGATCTACTGGATGTGATGAAGTTGGGGCAACGAGACGTTGCCGGGGCAACCAGCTTCCTTTGGGCTCGCCCGGACGCCGAAGACGTGCTGGACGTTCTATTCGTTGACGAAGCTGCCCAGATGTCGCTCGCTAATGTGCTCGCTGTGTCGCACGCAGCCAAACGGTTGGTGTTGCTGGGCGATCCACAACAACTTGACCAGCCCACACAAGGCACCCATCCCGATGGGGTCGGTGTTTCGTCCCTCGAGCATGTTCTCGGAGAACGGCAGACTATTGATCGCGATCAAGGGCTTTTTCTCGCCGAGACCTGGCGGATGCAACCAGACGTCTGTGATTTCATTTCCGAGCTTTTCTACGAAGGGAAACTGGCCCCGATCGTTTCATGCGGCCAGCAAGAAATCCTCTCCGAAGGGCCGATAAAGGGATCGGGCTTGAGATACCTGCCTGTCGAGCACTCGGGCAACGCCAGCTCATCGATCGAAGAAGCCAATGCCGTAGCGTCTTTGGTATCCCGGATCCTCGAGTGCGGACCAACGTGGTTGGACCGCAAGGGCCAGGTGGCATCGCTTTCCATCGACGATATTGTGATCATTACGCCATACAATGCTCAGGTCCTCGAAATCCAGAAACGACTGCCCACCGCCAGAGTGGGAACGGTCGACAAGTTCCAGGGCCAGGAAGCGCCAATTGCGATCTATACCATGGCAACTTCGAGCTATGCCGAAGCTCCCCGGGGCATGGAGTTCCTCTATAGCGCCAATCGTTTCAACGTCGCTATCTCGCGGGCGAAGTGCTTAGCGATCCTGGTCGCCTCCCCGGCAATCTTCGATGCCGACTGCAAGACGCCGAGACAGATGCAGTTGGCCAACGCTTTCTGCAGGTATTTAGAACTGGCCGAAGTGGTCGGCAGCCAGTGAAACGCTCCGCTTCCCAGCCAAAAACAGCGCTTATTCGTCGGCACCCCCTGAAGACGCCCGTGCAAGGATGAAGTGCTCGCCGGCCAAGGGCTTCGCACGGGACAAGTCGCTGCGTCTGGGCACCTATTTTTGATAGCTTAGCGCCCATCTCGTGGGCGTGTCCTCGCGAGAGGGCGGTTCCACACGAAATCCGAATAGCCGAGATTCGGCGCTCTCGTTCCGTGGTTGATGTGCCATAGCTGTTGGCTGCCCAATTCGCATACCTCGAATTTAAGATCACCACCCTTATTCTGCCGCCCTTCTTACCAGCCGTGCCGGTAGCTACGTGCGTCAGCGTCTTGGCATCTAGCAGCAAGTAATTGGCGTCCAGCGGCAACCTGAGGTTCTGGACGCTTCTTATATGCGGGTTGTCGTGATGGCCCACGGCAATTCGAGCGAGACCGCCCGACGATGAGGCGGCCACGGAAAAGGAAATCACAATGCGAAAGTTAACCGCAATCGCAATCGCGGCGGCGAGTTTTCTCGCTGCTGTGCCGGCGAATAGTGCCGATTATCGGAAGGTCGACTTCGATACCGTCGCAATATCCGGTCCTATCGAGTTTGGTGACGAAACCAAGTTCAGGGCCGCTGTCAGCGAGGTCAAGATAACCCAACTCACGGATGCAGGCGTGATTTTGCTCGTCGATACACCCGGCGGCAACGTATACGCTGCGCGCCAGATTGCGGCGGGGATACTATCGGCCCGGATCAAAGGCATACCCACGACAGTAGTGGTCCGTGCGGGATCGGTCTGTGCGTCGTCCTGCGTGGTGATGTTCGCAGCCGCCACAACACGCATCGTCGAGGTCGGCGGCACCAAGGATGGCAAGAGGATACCGTCGGGGGCCCTCTACGTTCACACCCTGGCGATCGATGGCAATGAGACGGAAGCCACGATGGCTGCGTCCGTCGAGCTTGCGCGGGTCATGAAGGAAGTAGGGACTCCTGATCCTGTCCTCGCCAAGTTGCTACTGACCGGGAGCCGCGACGGAAAGCGGCTCGACGCGAGAGATTTGAAGGGTTGGGACAACACAGTCCTCGTTCCCTTCCATGGTTCCGAACCGCGATGATCACCAAAGGAGCTACGAACTTGATCAGGACCTTGCTTACCGCAGCTATCGTAGTCGGTAGTTGCGTTGGTGTTGCCAGTGCCCAAGACATTGTTCTTTGTGGGTTCGTTTCCAAGAAGACCGGCGAGGATATCGGGTACAACCTGGCCGTCGAGCCCGACAACCCGAGAGCAGTCGAAACCGCCTTCTACAAGGGCAACGAGGAAATCCGCCATCTAAACGGTGGACAGCCGTACTGGTATATCTCGAAGTCCCCTAACGGTGGCCGGAACTACACCTATGGTCCCGATCCCCGTTACGTCATATCGGTTGCCCCCGGCTCACCTCAGCGCGTTAGCCTTCAAGCTGGCCGATTTGATAGCTGGAAAGCGGGCCTCTTCGTCAACAATAGGCTGATATCCAAGCCCTATGGTTTCTGCATGGTACCAGTGGCGGTAGAGCCCAGCGTCCCGTCGGTTGAGCAACTGCCTAACCTGTCCGCCCAGCAGCCAAGCATGCCTCAGCAGCTGGCGAACGAGCCTTTGCAAGCAACCAGCGACGCCAGCGACGATCTCGGTGCGGCCTTCGATGCCAACCAATGAGACCCGTGCCATCGGCCTCACGCGGTCCCGCGACTGCATCTATTCAGTAACGGACCAGTTGATAAGTCCCGACAGGCCAGCCAGCGGTGACGTCCTTTCCGCCGTACGTTCCACAATGTTTGAACCGCAGCTGCTCTGAAGCCTGCGCTCCTTCTCGTTGGCTAAAACCTTCCCGCCTTCGCCGCCCCTATTCTTCCCTGAATGCGCGGCTGAATTGGTCCATCAGTGGCTTCGAGAGAAACGACATCGCAGTCCGCTCCTGCGTCGAGACGAAAGCCTCCACGGGCATTCCCGGAACGAGCTTGTTGTTTCCCAGTTTTGCCAGTTCAGCCGGCGAAACGACAATGTCGGCCAGGTAATAGGTCTGCCCGGTCGATGGGTCGCTGCTGGTCGCGGCAGAGACGTAGTCGACCTTGCCGTGGAGTTCGGGCGTAGCCCGCTGGTTGAAGGCTGAGAAGCGAAGTTTGGCCGGTTGGCCGACAAACATCTGATCAATATCGGTCGGCGACAGTTTCGCCTGTATCTTCAAAGCTGCGTCGGCAGGGACGAGCGTCACCAGCTTTTCAGCCGGCGTGATGACACCGCCGATCGTATGAATGGAGAGCTCGTTGACGGTACCTGATAGCGGCGCCCTGATATCGGTGCGAGCCAGACGATCCTCGATGGCGACGCGACGCTCCAAGAGCTCTGACAGTTTCGGTTCGACCTCGCTGAGTTCCCGCTGCGCCTCGGTCCGTGCGGTTTCATCGATCGCGAGGATCTGGAGCTGGATTTCGCTCATTCGGGCGCGAGCGCGGGCGATATTCGCCTGAATCTCGGCGCGCTCTCCGACAAGCTTTGCCATCTCCCGGTCGATCACGTATTTGCGCGACGTTTCCATCAACCGCTTGTCGGTCAATCCCTTGATCTTGTCGTGCTCGGTCTGCACAAGGGCGATCTCGTCGGCTTTCGAATTGCTCTGCGACGTCAGTCCCCTTATTTCCTCGTCCAGTTGCGATATGCCCAGTTCCAGCTGTTGCTTCTGGCTCTTTCGATTTAGATGATTGCCTTCGAATAGGCGGTTTTCGCCGAAGAAGATGCTTGGGAATTCGTCGCGCTTGACGATGAGTTCCGGCGTAAATTCGATCCTGTCCAGATTGTCGCGCTCGGCCATGAGCCGCGCCCGACGGGCCAGCAGTTCGACGAGCTGGGTGCGAACGATCGAAAGTTCGGCGCGGGTCTGGGCGTCGTCGAGCCGAAGCAGGATCTGGCCCTTGTGGACGAAATCGCCCTCCTTGACGGCGATCTCGCTAACGATGCCACCGTCACGGTGCTGTATCGCTTTCAAGTTCTGATCGACCGCGACCACGCCCGATGCGATCACCGCGCCGCTGAGCCGCGTGGTGGCTGCCCATCCGCCCGCGCCGGCGAAAAGCAGCGTGCCAAGCATGACGCCGGCGAAAACCCGCGCGCCCACCGGAAAGGTATTGTCGTCTTCGACATCCAGATCGGGGTGCCGCATCTTCCGTTCACTCCTGCCAAACATCGCTCACTCCAATCCGCCACAGGGCACGGCTCACTCAGGCGTTTTCCACAATCATCAACAGATGATGGCCGCTCAGGTTGATGGTCATCTCGAAGTGGTCGTCCTGGTCCATGTCGACCTCCACCAGTGTTTCCTCGAGTTCACCCGTGCCCTGGTGCCGGACCCGGATCGGCAGGACATCAGCCTTCGCATCCTCACCGTAAGCGTCCTCAAAACGGTCCTCGAGACTGTCCAAGACCTCCTCGAAGATCTGGTATTTCGACATCTCGATCCGGTCGCCGACCATGAAGTCGAGGATCTGGTGGATGACCTCGGCGCCGGAGCTGCCTTTCGGAATCTGGAAATTGAACGTGTCGGCGCCCTCTCCTCCGGAAAGGACGACGGCTGCCGTCGACACCAGCACGGCGTCGTCACCGGACCCGCCAATGAATTGCTCGAACCCGTCGATGACGTCGCGGCCGACGTCGAAGCCGGTCGCGATGCCGGATGCCAGGTCGATGAGAACCCCGTGCGCAGCATCCGAATAATCCAGGGTGTCGAAGCCGGCCTCACCCCGATAGCAATCGTCGGAGCTATCGGCTGCTGCGAGCACCAGGTCATTGCCCGCGCCCGCGTTGACATTGTCGGCCCCTTGACCGTCGCTTACGCAGTCGTCGCCGCCGTTGCCGATCAGCGTATCGTCATCGCTGCCGCCGGTGATCGTATCGTTGCCTTCACCGCCCTTGACCACCTCGAAATTCGTGATGCGATCATTGCCGATCTCGCCGCCGCTGGCGCTCGCCGCGGCAAGATCGACGACGAGCGACATCAGCGATGCCGAATAGTCGAGCATGTCGACGCCCTGGCCGCCGTCATAAGTGTCGGCGGCCAGGTCCGCATCGCCGGCGACCATGTCGTTGCCGTCGCCGCCGCGTACGACGTCCTCTCCGGCACCGCCGGCGAGAAAATCGTCGCCCTCGCTACCGTCGATCACGTCGGAACCGGCCTCTCCGAAGACAATGTCGTTTCCATCGCCGCCGTCGAGCCTGTCATCGCCGTCATCGCCGGCGAGGAGGTCGTTGCCCCCCTCCCCGGCTACGACGTCTTCTCCCCCGCCTCCAAAAAGCATGTCGTCATCGTCGCCGCCGCTGATTGTGTCGTTGCCGGCCTCACCGAAAATGATGTCGCGACCGGCATCGCCGAACAGGCGATCATCGCCGTCGCCGCCCCATAGTTGATCGTCGCCCGCGCCACCCAGGACAATGTCGTTGCCGATGCCAGCAAAGACGACGTCGTTACCGCTGCCAGCGACGATGTGGTCGCTTCCCGCGCCGCCGAACACCGTGTCACTGCCGCTGCGGCTGTCGATGTTATCGTCGCCATCACGTCCATCAATGTTGTCGGCACAGTCGGTGCCAAGCATGACGTCGTCGCCGGCGGTGCCAACGACCGGCGGCCTCGTCAGCACGTTGAACATCGCAGTCTGAGCCACGGAGAATTCGCCATCGGTAATCTGGTAGCTTATGGTGACCGGACCGAGCGTCGAGGGATCGAACAACCAGCCATCCGCCGTCTGCGTGATATCACCCGATGACACGGTGATATTTTGGACCTTGAGAGCGTCGCCGTCCGGATCCCAGGCGCCGCGCAAGAGGTCGGCCAAGCCGATCACCGTCATCGCGCAGCCGTAGACATCCAGGAGATAGATCGGACCGCTGGTCCGGCAGGCGCGGTTTGCTGCCTTGCCGTCCGGATTTCGCTCATCGGCAGCCTCATCTTCGATGAGGTCGTCACCGCCTGGAGTGGCGGCGGCGTTTTCGCGCCCTGGCGCGAAACCTCCCGGATGATCGGACCCGCCGCTGGCAGTATTCGCACCACCTTTCGCCGTCCAGGCGTTGTCGTTGGCAGCCGGGAACGATACGGTAATTCCGCCCATTCTTTTCAGAAGCTCAAAGCTCGGAAGCTTCAGGTTCTGGAACTCGAACGCCGGCAGATCGCTTGGCATAAAGTCGTTCGGCTCACGGTAGGCGAAGGATCGCTCGCCGGAGCGCTTCGGTCCATCCGCTTCCAGGAAAAACCCTTCCGCAACCGGACCTGGATCAGGCGCACTCGACGGAACAACCTCCGGCGCCGTTGGCGTCGGCTCTCCGGCAGCATCCTCCGGCTCAGCCGGCTCCGCCCTTGCCAAACTTGGGAAAGCGCTCTTCAGGTAGAGCGCAAGCCCCGTGAGAAGCACGGTGAAGAAAGCGGGTGCGCTCGAACGCTTGTCCTCATTCTTCAAGACATAGTGCTCGTAGGACTCCGTTGTCCCTGGCGTAACGGTCTTGGTTCCCTTGACGTCAATCATTCCGACATCCTCGATGCCATGCGGTGCGGGGCGTGGGCGGCCGGCGCAGGTCGGCTTTCAACGGGAGCGGCCGCTTTCATGATTTCATCCTTCGGTCCGAACGCGATCATCTTGCCGTTCTGGATGACGGCGACCAGATCGACCGCCGTCAGCGCACTTGGCCGGTGGGCAATCACAACGGCGATGCCACCGCGCGCTCGAACGGACTTGATCGCCTGGGTAAGCGCCATCTCCCCTTCGGCATCCAGGTTCGAGTTGGGCTCGTCCATGACCACGACGAACGGATTGCGATAGAGGGCGCGTGCCAAACCAATGCGCTGACGCTGTCCGGCCGACAACGACGCGCCCTGCGGGCCAAGGGCCGTGCGATACCCATCCGGCATTCGCACAATCATTTCATGAATGCCCGTGATTTGTGCGGCCTCGACGATCGCGCGAGGATCGGCCTGTGGCTCAAGCCGCGAGATATTCTCTTCAACGGTTGCGTCGAGGAGTGCCACGTCCTGCGGAAGGTAGCCGATAAACTGGCCAAGGTTGCTGTCGGTCCATTGCGTGAGCTCCGCATCGTCGAGCCGGATGCAGCCGCGCAGCGTCGGCCATATACCGGTCATGGCTCGTGCCAGGGTCGTTTTCCCTCCCCCGCTCGGCCCAATGATGCCGAGCGCCTGGCCGGCTCTGATCTCGAAGCTGACTTCGCTGAGCAAAACACGGCCCGATCCGGGTGCTGCGATGGTGATCTTCTCCACCTTCAGGGTATCGACGGGAGCGGGCAGAAGCAGCGGCGCATCCATGCCCGCGAGAGCAATGACAGTCTCCTTCAGCCGGTGGAACGCAGTGCGCGCGGCAACGACGCCCTTCCAGTTTCCGATTGCAAGATCAACCGGCGCAAGCGCACGGGCCGATGCCACGGAGGCGGCGACAATGGCGCCGGCAGAGAGCTCGCCCCTTATCGTAAGCCAGGCGCCGAGGCCAAGGACGGCCGATTGCAGGACCATGCGGAGCACCCGCGACAGGGCGCCGAACGTTCCGCTGATATCGTTGGTGCGCGTCTGCAGCTCCAGATGTTCCTGATTGGCCTGCCGGAAGCGATCGACGGCCCTGCCTGCAAATCCCATCGCCTTCAGGATGTCGGCGTTACGCGCATTCGAATCCGCGATGGCGTTGCGGGTAATTGCGGCCTGATGAGTGGCGCCAGCCAGGCGGCGGGTCATGAGCTCCGTCACGATTGTCAGGATGGACAGAACGAATGCGCCGGCGAAAGTGAGCGCGCCGAGATAGGGATGGAGCATATAGACGAAGATCAGGTAGAGCGGCATCCAGGGCAGGTCGAACAGGGCTACCGGTCCCTGGCTGCCGAGAAAGCCGCGAAGGGTATCGACGTCTCTGCCTCGTTCCAGTGCCTCTGCCGTGGAAAACCCGAACCGCGGCATGTCGATCGCGACCTGATGTGCCATCGGCGCAATTTTCCGATCGAGACGCGCGCCGACACGAACAAGCACCTGCGAGCGAATGATGTCGAACAAACCTTGGAACAGATAAAGGCCCACCGCCAGCAGCGACAGGCCGAGCAATGTCGGAATGCTGCCGCTTGTAAGCGCGCGATCATATATCTGCAGCATGTAGAAGGAGCCGGTCAAAGCCAGAATATTGATGACGCCGGACGTTATGAAGAGAAAAACGAATATTCCTCGAAATCCTCGCGTGAGGCTTTCCGCGTTTTTCCGCCTGGTTCCGGTCAAAGGGGCCTTGGAGCGCATATTCGGGTACCGTTTCACTGTTGAACGAGTTGATTGGCTGCAGCAATTTCAGGTTTGAGCTCGGGACTGCGTGCGCATTGGACGATCAATCTCGAACCGATTGCGATTGGCGCGACGCACGATCCAGCCACTCGTGCCTCCGGGGAGAGGTGTGGCGGGCCGGAAAGTCGGCTCGCCACACTTTGCGGACTACAGATTGAAATCCGTGCTTGTGAGATTATGCGTGCCCTTGATGCTGAGGCGCAGCTCGGCGGCATTGTCGTCGTCGACGTTCGCCTGCACGACCGTATAGTCACCGTCTTCACGCGTTTCATGCGTGACGATCAGTTGAGCCGCACTGCTCAGCGTCGATGCCGCGACCAGCGTGAAGGACTGGTTGCCACTGGCGCCGCCATTGGCATCGATGCCGCTGAAGTCGATTTTGTCCCCGGGCTGGAAGCTGACGATCGTATCACCGTCGGCGTCCGCTTCGGAAAGGAACCGGAAGGTGTCACTGCCGGCGCCCCCATCGATAACGTTTGCCGCGCGACTGGCGGTGATCGTATCGGCCCCTGAGCCGGTGACGACGTTTTCGACGTTCCAAACCATGTCGCTGCCGGACTGACTGCTCGATACGCTTCCCCTGCCCATGAAGCCATTGCCGAGATCGACCGTCAGGTTGGCGGTGATCGCTGCCATGTCGAGCGTATCGCTTCCGGCATCGCCGTAGTATGTGTCGTCGCCGTCACCGGCCTCGGCGACGAAGAGATCGTCGCCCTCCCCGCCGTACGCAGTGTCGTTGCCGGCACCGGTGTGGATCAGGTCATTTCCGGCATCGCCGAAGATCCGATCGGACCCTGCATCGCCGTAGAGCATGTCGTTGCCGGCCCCGCCGAGGAGGTCATCATTGCCCATGCCGCCGAAGACGATGTCGTTGCCGCCTTCGGCACTCATGAAGTCGTCACCATCCTCGCCGCGCATGATGTCGGCACCACCGCCGCCGATGGCCGTATCGTTGCCGCCAAGGGCGATGATCGTCTCGCCATTTGCAGTGCCGAGAAGCACGTCGGCATTGGCTGTGCCGACCATGGCCGGTCCGGTCGTTGCTTCGGTGGCCGGCGCCGGCGTATCGTCGCCGTCTTGTTCATTATCGTCACCGGCCGGTGTGTCGTCTTCGCCGCCGACCTGCGGCATGCCGCCGGACGCGGTGAACGTGATACTGTGTTCGCCGCAGGTCATGGTCGTCACGCCATTTTCCGTCGTCGTCGTATAGTCGGCCGCCGTCTTTCCATCGGGCAATTCGATCACGTCCTGCGGCCGCAGCGTACCGACGATCGTGTCGTTGCCGCCGTTCGACCTGAAGACGATCCGATGTGCGGAGGTCAGCGCCGAGATATCGATTGTGTCGTCTCCCAGGTCACCGTCGATCGTAATGGTGTTGAGACGCAGGCTGGTTCCGGAGAAATCGCCGATAATCTGGAAGGTGTCGTTGCCCGCTGCACCGTTGACGACGGGTTCGACGTTGTTGATGCGGATTTCCTCGATGTCGCGCAGTTCTGCGATGATCGAAGCCGCGTTGGTGCCGTTGCGGGTAATGATGATCTCGGTGGCGGCATTGATGCCGTTGAGATTGTTGCCCGCGACCGCGTCGAAGGCCGCCCGGGTGTAGATCCGGTAGATTTCGGCCGTCGTATTGCCGCTGATGACGAAGGTATCGCCAACCGCTCCCTCGTTACCGCCGTCGATCACGTCCCGGCCATCGGTCACGTTCCCGGCTGGGGGTGGTGGCGGGTTGGCGTTCCAGTTGAACGTATCGTCGCCGTCCTGGCCGTTCAGCGTATCGTTGCCTGTGCCACCGTTGATGATGTCGTTGCCCGCCCCGGCATTGACCGTGTCATTGCCGGCAAGGGCGTTGATCGTATCGGCGCCGGCCGTGCCGGGGATCGTCGTGCCCGCGGCTGTCCCGTTGATCGTGTTGGTGGCGGTGGCCAGTATGAAGTCCGACGTCGTGATATTGGCTGGAGCGATGCCGTTGATGCGTATGGTGCCAATGGTGGCTCCGCCCGCATCGCGTACAGTGAGGAGCGTATTGTTGGCGCCGCCGACGGCGGCGATCCCGACGCGCGTTGCGAAGTTGACTGCGGTGATACCGAAGGTGCTGAGATCGATGAGGTCCTGTGTCGCAGCGGTTCCGCCGGTGGCATCGAAATTGTTGACGATGTCATCGCCGAACCCGAGGGCATTGTAGATCAGGACGTCGTTGCCGCCGTCGTTGGCCAGCAGGTTGATCGTGTCGTTGCCCGTGCCGCCGATGATATTGTCGACGTCGTTGCCGATGCCGCCGCTCAAGGTATCGTCGCCCTGACCGCCGTCAATCAGATCGTTGCCGTTGCCGCCATCGATCGTATCGCCGCCGCCACCGCCGAACAGCTGGTTGTTCGAGCCATTGCCGGTAATAACATTGGCGAGACCGTTGCCGCTGCCGTTGATCGCGGCTGCGCCGGTCAGCGTCAGATTTTCGACTTCTGCACCGAGCGTATAGGTGATCGACGCATTGACGACGTCGGCCGTGCCACCGCCGGCGAGTTCCGTTACCACGTCGCCGGCATCGTCGACGATATAGGTGTCGTTATCGGCACCACCCTGCATGTTGTCGGCTTCCGTGCCGCCGTTCAGGGTATCGGTGCCGGCGCCACCAATCAGCGTGTCGGTACCAATGCCGCCGTTCAGCGTGTCGTTGCCACCGAGGCCGCTCAGCGTATCGGCAAGATCGCCGCCGCTGATGATGTTGTTGCCCGCATTGCCTGTGCCGACGAACTGGTCGGCATCGAGGCCGGTGTAGGTGAGGTTTTCGACATTCGCCATGGCCTCGATCGAAAGCGCGGCCATCAGGGTCTCGACGGTATCGGTGCCGGCGCCGGCTGCTTCGACGACGACGTCCTCCAGGTCATCGACGATATAGGTGTCATTGCCCGCAAGGCCGATCATGGTGTCGATTCCGAGACCGCCATCGATCACGTCATTGTCGCCGGCGCCCGAACCGCCGACGATGAGGTCGTCGCCGTCGCCGCCGTCGAGAACATTGTCGCCAGTCCCGCCGAAGATCAGATCGTTGCCGAGGCCACCGGTAATATCGTCGTTGGTGCCGTTCTCGCCGGCGATGAAGTTGTTCGCCGTCGATGCGGTGAGATCGATGGTGCGGTTACCGCCGCCATCGGCGCGGTTGACCAGGTAATCGGCGGCTCCCAGCAGGTAGCCTTCGTAGGTGGCATTGTTGAAGTTGATGCGTTCGACCCCGGTCTGAGCGTTGTTGCCGGTGTACTGACCGTTGACCGTGATCGTTTGCGTCACGTTGGTCGCGCCGCTCGGCATGGTGTAGTTGATGACCAGGTTTCCGGTGGCCGAGTTCGTGTTGTCGTCGAAGGCATTGAGCCCGGTCAGCGTCAGGATCGGCTCATCCGTGAGCGGATCGATGCCGGTGGTCGGCGCAAGGATCGAGATCAGGTCAGCCGTGCCGCCGCTCGTGGCGTTCACGGCTTCGTTGATCACGTCGTTTCCGTCGCCGAGGGAGAAGGAATAGATGTCGTTTCCCAGGCCGCCGTTGAGGGTGTCGACCCCGCCGTTGACGGCCGGAACGGTGAAGTTGACCGCAAGGTTGTCGATCGTTACGGACTCGCCGGTTTCGAGGCTGGACGCCACGAAGCGGATTGCGGCGTTGGCGGTGAAGGGCCCAGTGCCGAACTGAGTTAGGTCAATCGCGCGAGGGGTAATGGTGCTGGTCGAACTGATGATGTCGACCTGCACGAAGTTGCTCCCATCTCTCGAAAAGAACACAGTGACGTTGTCGTTGTCGGCACCGCCGTCCAGGCCATTCCTGGTCACGGTGTAGTTCAGCGTTGGGGCGGTCGCATTGCTGAGGTCAAGCGTGCGCTGGATTTGCGCGCCATCGCCGGCAAGGAATGCCAGCACATTATTGGAGGCATTGTTCGCAGCATTGCCATCGATCTGGATCTGGCCTGTGGTCGTGCTGTTGTTGTCAGCGGTTTCAATCCAATCCGGTCCCCAATTGGCCGACCCATCGGTGTTGCCGAAGCTGCTGCTGTTGAAGTTGTCGCCATAGCTGGAAAGTGCAACGCTGGCACCCGGACCGCCGACGAGGATATCGTTCCCGGCAAATCCGTTGAGCACGTCGGCGCCGGCAAGGCCGAGGATCAGTTCATTCCCTGCCGTGCCGTTGATGACCGGGCGGTTGTCCGACGGCGGCCCCTGCGGAGCCACGCCGTTGTCGCTGAACGGGGTACCGACGACCACGCCAACCGTGGCGTCGGAAAATTGCAGGCGTTCGATGTTGCGCAGCGAGTCCGTGCCCTCGATCGGATTGGCGCCGCCGGTATGGGAGACGCGCAACGTGCCGTCGGCGCCGGTCGCAAACGAGTAGTTCGCCATCACTTCGGAATAGACCGCAGTGTCGATGTCGCCCGATGTCGTGTCTGTCAGGATCTCGCGGACGATGGTCAGCTGTCCGGGGTTGATCGCCCCTTCGAGCATCCAGGCCGTCAGCGGCTTCGTCACGCCGTTCAGCGTCACGTTCGCCGTCATGCGCGAGGCGCTGGCGATTTCCGGGCCGGTGCCGCCGTTCGGACCGACATTCTGCCGGATGCTGATGCGCACGTTGAGCCACTTGTCGCCGTCGATGATGTCGTCGCCGGCATTGCCCTTGATCGTGTCGCTGCCGTCACCGCCGAGAATGATGTCCCCGGCCGCGAAGGAGGTCACGCCAGCCCCCACCACGCCCTGAAGGCCGTTGATCAGGGCAATCCCCTGCGCATCGAGCGCGCTGCCGAGGAAGCCCGTCCCGCCGCCCTGAGCAAGCGGCAGGAGACTTGCCGCATCCTCGTTGGACCCGGCGAGAATGTCGTTGAACCGCGTGCCGGACAGGCCGTTGACCGACTCGAACTCGTCGAGCGCGGTGTTCTGCGGCAGCGTCGGCGCCTCGTCGAAGACGATAGGGACCGAAAGATCTGCGTTCACAAAGGCGCTGTTTTCCTGGTAGGTCGCCCAGTCGAAGCCGGACATGCCGGCCATCTTGCCGCGGCCGGGGCTGCCGACGAAGATGTCGTCGCCGCCTTCACCGATAAACTCGTCGAAGCCACCGTCGCCGAGGAACACGTCGTTGCCGCGGATACCGTCGCGGGCGAAGATTTCATCGAAGTTGTCGCCAGGGGCACCGTCGAATGTGCCGGTTTCGAGCCAGTCGTCTCCCTCGTTGCCGAGGATGCGTTCGGCGTTCTTGTTGCCGAGAATGAAGTCGTTGCCGGTGCCGCCGAAGACTTCCGAACCCATGTCAGTGCCGAGCACGATGAAGTCCTGGCCGTCGCCGCCGAGCACGAGATCAAGGCCGGGGCCGGCGTGGACGACGTCGTTGCCTTCGTTGGCCTTGATGTTGTCGTCGCCGCCCGCGTCACGGATGATATCGTCACCGGCGCCGCCGTTGATGATGTCGTTGCCGAAGCCGCCCTCGAGCCTGTCGTTGCCACCGTCGCCAAACAGTGTGTCGTCGCCGATGCTGGCGATCAGCACGTCAGCCGCATCGGTGCCACCGAGCAGCACATGTTCATCGCCGGTGTAGCGCAGGTAGTTGGTGTCGAGGGTCGGTGTCTGCGGATTGTCGCGGATCACCAGCGGCGTCAGGATGCTGCCGCCGGTCGGATCGTTGCCGATATTGTCGGCGGCCTCGTTGACGGCCGTGGTCGGATCGTCTTCCAGGATGCCGTCGGCGCCCGCAGTTTCACCAAGGCCCGGATTGTATTGCCTGGTGCGGTCGATCTCGAGGATGAGGCCGGGCGTCGAGAAGACGTCGGATGGCAGGTGCGTAGCGTTGGTATTGCGCATGATCATTCCGGCGAAGGAATTGCCTTCCATCTCGCTGAACAGGTGCAAACCATCGAGGCGCTGCAGATAGTAGAAGCGGTCGCCGTTCTGCAGGCTTTCCATCTGCGTTTCGAAGACGAAGTTGAAGGTGGAGCCAAGCATGCCGCCGAAGGGCATGATCTTTTCGGCCAGACCACCAATCCAGAGATCGACCTTGTTCAGGCCGCCGAGATCGCCGGCGTAGATCCCCGTGCCGTTCAGGAACGCCAGCCGATCGGCTTCGTCCAGCGTGCCTCCGCCGAGGCCGACCAGGGCCATTGCGGCGGCGCGCTTCTCCTCGAGCGTCGTGGCGCTCGTCAGCGTCGAGTGCGTGCCGTAGGCCGCGATGAAATTGATGATCGAGGCTTCGTGCTTGAGGTTGCCGGCGAAGTCCACCCAGCTTTCATAGGGCTTCAGCAGCGAGTTCTCGTCGGTTGCTTCATAGAATTGGGCGCGTGCCTCGTTGAGAGTGGGAACGCCCGTATCACGACCGCGCGCCAGGTTGATGGTCGCAAGGTCGAGCGGCAAGCCGAGGAGGTTGTTGCGCAGCGCGCTGGTGACGAACTCGTCGATTTCGTTGCCCGCCTGGCGCGTCATGCCGCGAATGATGGCTCCGGCCGCGACCTCGGCGTCGATGGGGTTGTTACCGCCGTTGTTCGTGAACTGGACGGGATTGAGGAAGCCTTCGATCAGGCCGATCTGGTCCGGCGTGAAGGATGGGTCGAAACGGTCGATCGTTTCCGTCAGCATCGAATGACCGAAGCGATACACCACATGCGCAAACTCTGCCACGATCGAGGGGTCGATGGTGACGTCAAACCCGTCGGGAACAAGGAACACGTTGATGTTTGGCTGGATCTTGCGGGCGAACTCTTCAAAGACGAGATGCTGGTACTGCATCTCGGTGCCGAACTTTGCCGCCTGGAACAGGCGCTCGCCATCCCAAACCAGCGCATTTATTGCCGCTTGATCGGCGGGAACGGCAGTGACGTCATCGATCAGCCATTCGTTGAGGAAGGCGACAGCCTCCGCCTGGGTCGCTCCGCCTGCAAGCATGGCAGCCGCATCGGCGATGGTGACAGCCTTGGTGTGCTCTACCAGTCGATTATGCTCGGCATGGAAGACATGGTGGACCGCGGTCAGGCCGATATTCTCGTTGGCGCGGCCATCGCCCGCCACATAATGCGCATTAAGCAGTTCGTCGTCGTAGACACCCGGCAGGTTGCCGGGATTATCGAGACCGATTTCGATATCGCCGTCTGCAAGGCCGCCAGGCACCGCCGAATGGGCAATATCGGCGAGAAATGCGTGGCCCGTGCGCAAGGTATTCGCAGGCAGCAACGTACCAAGACCGCCGTTGGCCGCAGGATCAGCTTCCACCAGACCGGTCGTCGTCATGATCTGCACGAAACCATTCGGCCCGCGGATGAATTCGCCATAGGGGTCGGTCAGCAGCAGCGGAACATTGCCCACGTCGCTGTCGAGCAGCTGGATGCCAAGCAGATCGGCAGCCTGCGCCTTCAGGTCCGCCCAGGTGGCCATGCCGCCTTGCTGGCCCTGGATCAGTTCGCCGGTCGCGACCGGGCGCCCGTTGGCCATCACGTATTCGCGCAGGAACACCTGATGCGAGGGGTGCGACGTATAGGTCTGGTTCTGATCGACGAAGGACGTCGTGGTGTTGATCGGCCGGACATTGTCGGCGCTTTCATCGACAGCCGTGTTGGGGTTGTCGACGAGGATGCCATCTGCACCAGGACCAACGGTCGCGCGGGTCAAGACCATGAAATTGGTGCTGCTGCCGGGCACATAGAGCGGATCGTCCGGCATCAGGGGGATCATCACGGTGCCGCTTCCGCCCTTGCCGACGAGGTCGAGGCCGTGGTCGAAGAACTGGCCGAACAGCGTGAACCAGGAATTGAAAGGCGCCGAGAGGCCTTCGTCCGGCGCGCTGTTGGTGATGCGAAGGTTGGTGCCGTCGAGCTCGATGCCGTTATCGTCGAGCAAGGTTGTCAGCGTGGTGTATCCGGGATCGGTTTCCAGCGTCGTCCTGGCTAATTCGACCGCAGCGGCGGCATTGGCTGCGGCCGTCTGCAAGGCGGCATTGTTCGGGCTTGCCGCCGCGGCGGCGGAAGCGTTCGCATAGGCGCGTTGGGCATCGCCCAGAGCCTCGAACAGCGGCTGCAACGGTGCATAGGCGTCGGAAATTGTCCCGGTAATGACAAGGCCGGGATCATCGACGCCGGCGCGCTGCAGGGCTGTCAGGATCGCCGAAGGATTGCCAAGTGTCTGGTCGACAATGAGATTGGAGATGATGCGCACTTCAGGATCGATCACGTCGCCGGGGCCTGCGCGATTGCCGATGACCGTGCCGTCGGGAAGCGTCATCGTCGGGCCGTCGACATCGACGCCTGGCGTATAGGTAACCTGGGTCATCTGGACGCCAGGTCCCGGGTCGGCATCGACAAACAGCGTCCGGAAGTCGGTTCCGAGCCCCTCCCGGAACGGCTCGTCCGAAGAGCCCCAATTGGGATTGAGCAGATTGTTGTAGCTACCGTCGACGGTTCTGAGGCCCCAGGCCAGATTGTAGGTAGGGATCAGCCCGCCCGGACCGTATAGCGGTTGCCCGGCGGCATGCGCTTCGGCGATCTTGATTTGCGCGAGAATGAACTCGAGATCGGAACGAATATAGCTGACCATTTTGCTCTCCCTAGCACCAGCTGAATTTCTTCACCGCATGGTAAACTTGATGAAACTTGAACTATTCTCGTACGTTGCTTGGCGCACGAACGTCTTTTCTTGTCGACCGCGTTCGCGAACCAGATACAAACGCAAGAAAAGCCGACATAATCTTCGATGATGGGATAATGTCGCGAAGGGCACCGGACGGAATAGTTCCAAAGGTCCAGAGAATTGTGCGGACCTTCGTCGCCTGAAAGGAGGGACTTTGTACCCAAAGGAGAGCGTGACTTATGTCCCCGGCGATGAAGCCGCCACCGGCCGCGGCTCCTGGGCAATCCGCTTCTGGCACAGCCTTGATCTGACGACCCAATTCTTGCTCGTCGCTACCTTAATCATCGGCGGCTCGATGGCGATCCTCGGCGAGTGGCTGAGTTCGCAGATTGCCGCGAACCAGCTTCGGAGCCGAGCAGAATCCGGGGCCCTCTACATGGAGGGCTTCCTTGCCGGCCATATTGAAGAAGGCCCGGACGGCCCACGTGTTTCGGCCGAGCGTCAGCAGCAACTGGACAGGCTCCTGATCGGCACGGACCTGGCAACGCGCGTGGAGGGGTTCCGAATCTGGGAGCGGGACGGAACGGTTCTCTACAGCACTGACAAATCGCTTATGGGCAAGCGCCTTCCGTCAAAGGATATCGAGCAGGCGTTTGCTGGCCAGGTGGTGGCACAGCTGGAAACTGGACACGATGATAACGAGGACGGTGGACAGCCGGAACAGCGCCCGCTGATCGAAATCTATGGGCCGATCTATCGTTCCAACGTCCACGAGGTCATAGCGGTCGGAGAACTTTACGAGGAGGCTGGCGAGTTTATTGCGCAACGCGACCGGGTTCAACGAAGGACGTGGGCCATCGTTGGAGCAACGACGGTCGCCATCATGGGCCTGCTCTTCCTGATCGTTCGACGTGCCAGTAGGCTGATCCGGCGCCAGAGCGTGACGCTCAAGGCCCAACTCGCCAGCGCGCAAGCATTGGCGGAGCAGAACAGGCAGTTGCGCAAGACCGCCGATCAGGCGCGCATGGATGCCAGCAAATCAAACGAGGCTCTCTTGAACCGCATCGGTTCAGATCTGCACGACGGGCCGATACAGTTGCTCGGCCTGCTGATCCTCAGGCTGGGGACGCCGGCCCCGAAGACGCCTGGCGACCCGGCAGATGCCGTCGGCCCCTCGAACGTGACGCGAGCCGACATCTCGCCGCTTCGCCTGGCGGGCCAGGTGTTGACGGAGTTGCGGGAGCTCTCGACGGGCCTGGTACTTCCGGAGCTCGAAAACATGTCCTTGGAGGCCGCACTTCGCGTTGCCGTCGAGCGGCACGAGCATGCGACCGGGTCCATCGTAAAGGCCCGCTACAGGGGACTTCAGAAGAGTACCGCTCACCCACTGAAAATCTGTCTTTACCGCGTGGTTCAGGAAGGGCTCAACAATGCTTTTCATCACGCAGCCGGCCGCGATCAACGTGTTATCGCCATCGCGAACGAAGAGGCCATCACAATCGTAATCAGCGACGGTGGACCGGGTTTCTCACCAACTTCGACGACAGAAGCGCGCCGTAGGCCGCTGGGTCTGCAGGGAATTCGCAACCGGGTTGAAGCTTTTGCCGGCTCGGTACAAATCAGGCGGCGCGGCAAAGGGGGAATGCAACTCGTGACCCGCGTGCCACTCGAAATCAACAGCGCCTAGACCTGGCAAGAGCGGCGAAATAACGACGAGTTAGAGCCGAAGACATTCATCAATGGCGCAGCATTGGCTCCCTGTCTTGATGATCGTCGACCTCAAGCTTCTGCGCCGCAATGAGCACCTCGAGGCGGTTCCGCGCATGAAGCTTCTGCATCAGGATGGTCATGTAGTTCTTTACGGTCTTTTCGCCGATACGCAAATCGGCCGCGATCTGCTTGTTTGTGGCTCCGCGCATGAGCATGCCGACAATTTGTCCCTCGCGAATGCTGAGCTTGACGGTTCCGGGCGCCATCTTGCGCAGCGAAGAAATCTTAAGCTCTTCGATGACCTTGCAGGCAAATGCCGGCGTAATGAAGGTTTCGCCGTTATGCACAGCCCTTACGCCCTGAATAAGCTCGCCGGCATCACTGCCCTTAAGAACATACCCGGTCGCGCCGGCATTGAGTGCGCGAACGGCGATGTCGCTTCTCGTCAAGGCGGTGAAGGCGAGGAACTTTGTCTTTGGCGAAGTCGCGACGATTTTCGCGATGACCTCGAATATGTTTCCAGGCATCATCACGTCCACCACGAATACGTCCGGGCGGATTTCCGCGTTGATCTTGAGAATGTCGCTTGCCTTGCTTCCCGTCGCCGCGACCGTGAAATCCTCGTTCAGTTTAAATAGATCCACCAAACCTGCCAGCATTAATGGATGATCATCGACCAACGCGATAGAAACCGATTCCATACGGACGTCCCCAGGCCATTCGTTCCCTCGAGTTCATTATGGAGCCATTTTGCCAAAACTGTCCATGTAGTGAAAACGGAGTAGCCCCCTTGAAGCCGCGGCAGATGTATCCCTCGTAAGGCGAGAGGCGCGGTGCGGTGCCGGCTGGCGGCCGGCGCATTTCATTTGGGACATTTTTGCTGCCTTTGACTGCTGCAGCGACTAGGCCCATCAAGAGCCTAGTCGGTTTTTTTCCAGTGCAAGTTCGACCGTGTACGCATGGGCGCTCGGTCGACGAAGCGCCTACGCGGAATGGTCGATCCAAGCAGTCAATAGTCCCAGAAGGCCGGGACCCAGCGGAAAGCATCGCCATCAACCGCCACGTGGCCGACGGACGGGAACGGCAGGTGCGTGGCAACGAGCTGTGCGCCGGTCTCCGCCAGCTCCCGCAAAAGTCGGACCCGGACGCGGGCCGCCTCCTCTGGGTCGTGTTCGAAACCGTTATACCAGTCGGGGTGTTCGAACCCGACCGCAAACACGGCGTCGCCGGCAAACATCAGCCGATCACCGCCTGACGCCACGCGAACCACGCAATGTCCGGGGGTGTGGCCGCCGGTACGTGTGGCGACCACGCCCGGCGCCACCTCTTGCTCCTCATCGAACAGCCGCAGATGGCTGCGGTATTCTTCGGTGAACCGCTTGGCGGCTGCCCGAAGCGCGTCCGGGAACCCCGGCGGCATCGAGACGCGGGAGAAATCGGGCGCCTCCCAGAATTTGACCTCGGCGGCCGCCACGTGGATCCGCAGGTCCGGCCGCAGCCGTTCCTTCACCCCCTCGACGAGCAGGCCGCCAACATGGTCCATGTGCATGTGGGTCAGCACGATGTCGGTGACGGATCCAAGATCGATGCCAGCCGCCTCCAGTCGCTTGGTCAACTGCCCGGCCCGCGGCAAGTTCAAGTCCGGGTCCAATCCCAGTCCAGCGTCGATGAGTATGGTCTGCCCGCCACTGCGCACAAGAACCGCATTCAGCGACCAGTCGAAAGCGTCCTGCGGCAGGAACATATCGTCGAGCCAGCCAGCTCGGACGGCAGGGTCGGCGTTATGTCCCAACATCGCGGTTGGAAGCGGCAGTACCCCATCGCTGATAACCAGCACGTCAATCTCGCCGACCCGCACCGCGTAGCGCGACGGGACCAACTCTTCGGACCGTGCTCTGGCGGGTTGTGAGGCGTTGTTCTGGGTCATGTTCGCCTCCTCCTGCCCAATCCTACGGCTCGCTGCTTCTGCCTGTGACATCGTGTGCTCCTATTTTTGCGTGATCGAGACATGTCCGTCCCGAGCCCGTAGCGGACGCTAGGTCGAAGCGTATTGGCGGTCGAGCTACACCTGAGGACAGGGCAGCCTGTGCATGGGGAGGACGGCTGCGAAGATTTGGTGGTGAACATGCTGGTCTGACGGCGTAGGTGCCCTTGCCTGCCGAAGTGTGCCATGCACACCACCCAGCGGCCACGAGCCACGGTCTGGCACGTCGAAGGACGGCACGCTACAATTGAATTTCGCTATTCCGCGGCCAGACAAACCGCGCGCGAACGCTCGGCAAGGCATACGACCCGGAACCGTCTTTACGGACGTGCAGAATGGGCCGGTTGGACCCGCCCGGTGAATGTGTCCGACGCATTGAGGCTCTGAAATCCGAGGGCCGCCGCTCCGCTGTATTTCTCGTACTCGCTGCCACTGGGCAGACGCGCCTCAGAGCGTTGAACCTGATTTCAGCGGGCTACATCGGCGATAGGCATCACTAGAGGCAGGTCGTGATGCCACCGTCGACATAGAGAGTGTGTCCATTGACAAAGGATGATCCTTTCCCGGAGAGGAAGACCGCCGCACCGATCAGTTCATCCACCTCGCCCCAGCGGGCGGCAGGCGTGCGCTTTTGAAGCCATGAGGAGAACTCCTCGTTATCAACGAGAGCCTGATTGAGCGGCGTCTTGAAATAGCCCGGCGCGAGGGCATTCACCTGGATTCCGAACTTGGCCCAGTCGGCGCACATACCGCGGGTCAGGTTCTTCACAGCACCCTTTGTGGCGGTGTAGGGGGCGATGCCCGGACGAGCGAGTTCGCTTTGGACGGAGGCGATGTTGATGATCTTTCCTGCGCCGCGCGTGATCATGTGCCGGGCAACGGCCTGCCCGACATAGAAGATGCTGGAGATGTTGGTTTTCAGCAGCTGCTCCCAGCGATCGGCCGGAAAATCCTCCAGTGACGTGCGAAACTGCATTCCCGCATTGTTGATGAGAATATCGATTGGACCAATGGCGCTCTCGATCTCGTCGATGCCATGTTTGACTGCGTCAGCATCGGTCACATCAAAGGCATTCACAGCAACATCGTAACCGGCTTCTCGCAGAGCCTTCGCGGCCGCCTCCAGCTTCGACGCATCCCGTCCGTTCAGCACGACGGATGCGCCATGCTCGGCAAGCCCCCTGGCCAACGCAAAACCAATGCCTTGTGACGAGCCGGTTACCAACGCTCGCCTGCCGCTGAGATCGAAAAGCGGAAAACCCATCATCTACTCTCCAGTGTCTCCTCTACATGCGCACCCGCCCGAACAGGCTGACGCGGAGTTCAGTCTAGCAGGTACAGCCTGTTGCCTTGAGTACACCTTGACGCTTAGAGCCGATAGAGGCACCGGCGTCCGTCGCCCGTCTATCGTCGCGATCGAGTGGAAGCAGCCAGCACTCCCGGATGTGGTGTCGCAGCTGGTCAGAACGACCCGACAAGAGTTCCGAGCGTGATGACGACGACCAGGGCAACAAGGGCGCTTGCGATGGCGGCCATGGCGAGATCAAGGTAACCATCCTTGTGTGAGACACCGCAGACAGAAAGGAGTGTCACGACAGCACCGTTGTGCGGCAAGCTGTCCAGCGTGCCGGCGCCGATGACCGCAACCCGGTGCATCAGTTCGGGATCGAGACCCGTCTGGTGGGCAATTTCCATATAGGTCGGCCCCAGGGCATCGAGCGCAATCGTCAGCCCGCCTGACGCCGAACCGGTCAATGCAGCAAGGATATTCGTCGCAATCGCAAGGGAGACCAGTGGCCCTCCCTCGATGCCGAGGACCCAGACCTTCACCGTCTCGAATGCAGGGAGAGCAGCCACGACGGCGCCGAAGCCAACAAGGCTGGCAACGCTCATGATCGGCAGGACAGCCGCGTTGACGCCGGCATCGATGATGGAACGGAGACCAGGAAGGCGGTCAAAGTTGGTAACGAGGAGCGCCACAATGCCCGCCGTCAATGCCACAATCACCGACCAGACACCCGCAACCGCTGAAAGTGTGGTTGAGCCCCACGCAGTTTCCGCCAGATAATGCGCGTCGATACGCGGCAAAACGGCGAACGTCATCACCAGATTGGTCGCAACGACGACCACCAGCGGCAGCGCTGCGATCAAAAAGCCTGGTCGCATCGCCGCATGACCGCCGCGCGCAATTTCACCCGGATCGAAGTCATGCGCGACTGCGCCACGCTCCCGCATCCTGTCGTCATTTGAAATGGCATCAGAGGCCGTCAAGCCAGCATAGCGATAGGTCTCCCCTGCCAGCTTCGCCTTTCGCCGCGCCATCTGCAGCCACCACATGCCGAAACCAAGCATGACCGCAGAGGCAATGACGCCGAGCCCGGGGGCAGCAAACGGATTGGTGCCAAAAAATGGCATCGGGATCGCATTCTGGATCGCCGGCGTGCCCGGCATGGCAGACATGGTGAAGGTGGATGTTCCAAGGGCGATTGCTGCCGGCATGAGCCGGTGCGGAATGTCGGCCGCCTTGAAGAGAGCATGCCCCATTGGAGCAAGGACGAAGAAAGCGACAAACAGGCTGACGCCGCCATATGTCACGAAGGCGCCAGCAAGCACGACGGCGAATATGGCTCGTCCTGCCCCGAGCGTCTCGGTCATCTTCACGGCAATTGCCTCAACCGAACCACTGGCTTCCATGAGCTTGCCGAAAAGAGCGCCAAGCAGAAAAATCGGGAAGAACTGGGCAATGAAATCTGCCGCATTGCGCATGAAAGTCTGCGTCCAGCTGGCAAGCAACGGCTGGCCAGCCAACAGTGCGGCAAGCAGGGCACAAAGGGGTGCGAGAAGAAGGATGCTCCAGCCGCGGTAAGCGAGCGCGACGAGAACACCAAGAGCGATAAGGACGCCAACAATATCCATGACGGGGCTTTGCGCTCTGACGTCTATTGCAGGACGGTATCGAGCAGGCTTTCGATGTCAAAGCTCGCCCGCTTTCCAATATCCGTGCCATGGCTGGCGAGAAATTCTTGCGCGGTCTCGCGCCCTTCTTCCCGCAGCATCGAAAGAAACTCCCACTCGCCGTTCATCTTGGATGACGCGCTGAGTTCCACCATGCGCGGTGGCGTTGCAATTCGATGAAGACGTATGCTTGACCATTCCTTCGCCCAGGCGATTTCATCCGGCGCAACGCCGCTTTCCGAAAGCATCCGCTGGAGTATGGCCATCGCTCGCAATTCCTTCTTCAGGCTGGAGTTAAAGGAGATCTCGTTGATGCGATTGAGAATTTCACGTGCAGTCCTTGGAACGCCCGCGCGCTCTACGGGATTGACCTGAACAAGCAAAATGTCGCGTGCCGCACTCTCCCGGACGACCGGCGTAAGCAGCGGATTTCCCGAAAACCCACCGTCCCAGTAGGGATCACCGTCTATTTCGATCGCCTGGTGCAGCATCGGCAGGCATGCCGAAGCCAGCACGGCGTCGGCACTCAGTTCGTCGTTGCGAAACACCCTCGGCAGCCCGGTTCGCACGTTCGTGGCATTGACAAACAGCTTGATCTCAGAGCGTTTCAAGGCCTCGAAATCCACGCTCTCCTCGAGGATGTCGCGGAGCGGATTGATGTTGCCCGGATTGATCTCATAGGGCGAAAACAAGCGGCTCATAAGGTCGAAAAAGAGATAGGCGGGCGAGTGGTCAAGCGACCAGTTACCGGTCATCACGTCAAACGCCGTTCGCTGAAACGGGCTGAACCGCGCCACGTCGCTGACCCGGGCCCAAAATGCCTCGAGAGCCACCTTCGCCCCCTCTCGACCATCAAGGGCATAACCATGTGCGAGTACCACCGCGTTCATTGCGCCGGCCGAGGTGCCGGTTATGCTTGAAATCTCCAGCCAGGGCTCATCGATGAGCCGTTCGATCACACCCCAGGTGAACGCGCCGTGCGCGCCACCTCCCTGGAGCGCCAGATCAATTGCGATCGGATCGCGATCGGATCGCGTGGCACGGGCATTGCTGTACGGTCTTGGCGGCATTCGGACCTCCGAGTTCAGCGTCTCTACCTTATGGCGATTATTGCAGTGCAGCAATAGCAGTTCTCAACTGACAAGAATTTCTCTCGATGACGTCGGACCTCAAGACCAAGCGGAATTCGCTTGCGTTACCCCATCGCGTTGGGACATTTTGGCCAAGTTCCTGCAGTGTGAGGAACTTTCGAGCATTCTGAGGCATTCCTGATCATCTCCAAGGGGAGGACGTCATGAAGTGCTGCCGACATGCTGCTGTGGCCGCGCTGTTCTGGCTGGTCACGGGCTTCGCATATGCCGACGAGGCGCCTTTCCTCCAGTCGCTTGCTGGCGATTGGACGGGCGGAGGCATGATGAAACGCACGACCTCCTCGTCCCCGATCAACCTGAGTTGCAACTTCACATCCCAGGCGAGTGGCGAGGCGCTTTCGATGAAGGGGACCTGCCGCGGGATGATCGTTATCACGCGACCGGTGTCAGCCAATATCACCGTCACCGGAACACAGTATGCCGGTCGTTACGTCGGTCCGTCCGGTGGCGTATCCGGTCTTCAGGGTAGCCGCCGCGGCGACGCCATCAATCTCGCGGTGCGCTGGTCAAAGGTGATAAACGGTGACCGCAGCGCCAACATGACCATCCAGCGTGTCGATGCCAATGCGATCCGCATTCGAACGGTCGACAAGGATCCGGCGTCCGGCCAGCAGGTGGTGACCAGTGAGATCAACCTGCAGCGCGATTAGGTGCCGAGGCCGATACAACCTCTCGTCGGAGCAGCCGCGCAAACCTATATAGATGGCAAAATGCCGGTGATGTCCGCCGGCTGAACCGGAGATATGTATGAGCCGCGACCCATACGAGCTTCTCGGCGTGAAGAAGGACGCCAAGCAGAAAGACATTCAAAGCGCATTTCGTAAGCTCGCCAAGAAACTTCACCCCGATCTCAATCCCGGCGACAAGAAGGCAGAGGACCGCTTCAAGGAAATTTCCGCTGCTTACGAGCTGCTGAGCGATGAAGAAAAGCGCGGGCGCTTTGACCGCGGCGAGATCGACATGACCGGTGCCGAGCAGGCGCCGCGCCACTACTATCGCGACTATGCCTCTGCAGGAAACGCCGGCAACCCGTATCACAACAGCGCGGGCTATGCCGACTTCGGCGACAGCGACGATATTTTCTCGAGCTTCTTTTCGCGACGAACACGCGGAGGCGATTTCCATGCACAGGGCCAGAACCGGCAGTATTCGATGGAGGTCGATTTCCTCGATGCCGTCAACGGCACGAAGACCCAGATCCGTTTGCCGGACGGGCCGGCGCTCGACCTGCAGATACCGCCTGGCACGCGCGACGGCCAGACGCTCAGACTGCGCGGCAAAGGCGAGGCCGGTATTGGCGGCGGCCGGCCGGGAGATGCGCTTGTCGAAATTCGCGTGCGTCCGCATCGCTTCTATGTTCGTGACGGCGACGACATCCGCTTCGACCTGCCGATTACGCTGCGCGAGGCCGTGCTCGGCGGCAAGGTGCGCGCGCCGACGCCGTCAGGTCCGGTCAACCTCACATTGCCGCCGCACTCGAACACCGGGAAGGTTTTGCGCCTGAAGGGCAAGGGCGTTCCGAAGAAAGACGGCAGTGCCGGAGACATCTACATCTCTCTCAAAATCGTGCTGCCGAACGGACCGGATCAGCAGCTGACCGATTTCATGACCGGCTGGACAGCTGGCGACGAGCAGGATCCGAGAAAGGGCATGGGAGAATAGCCATGGATGATCTTGAATTCCGCCGTTTTCTTAAAATCGACGTGAGGGTGTTAGAGGTGTGGGTCGAGCAGGGATGGCTGCTGCCTCAGACACGTGACGGCACTCGCGATTTTCGCGACACTGATGTCGCGCGGGCGCAGCTCATCCTCGACCTGACGCGTGACATGGGTGTCAACGATGCCGGGGTCGATCTGATCATGGATCTCATCGATCAGATCCATGGACTGCGCGGAACGCTTCGTGAAATGCTCGCCGCCATGGAAGGGCAGGACGAGGAGGTAAGGCGCAGACTGCGCGGCACGCTCGATGAGCTCTCCGGCATCCACGGCCTCTAGCCCATAGAGAGCGAACACGATGGCAACGACCTGATTGCCGGAAGGAGATGCAATGACCGAGGTTCCGCATGATCACGACCACCATCCGATCGACTGGCGCGAGCACGGCGTGAAGGTCATTCCGGGCAATTCACTCGATCCCAATACCGCCCAGACCCCAGGGATGAACCGGGCGACGGCGATCAACCATGCGCGTGCCGGGGCGGAGAAAATATGGGCCGGCACCGTGACCATCCATGCGAATGCGAAGACCGGCGCCCATCACCACGGGGATCTCGAAAGCATCATCTATGTGGTGAAAGGGAAGGCGCGCATGCGCTGGGGCGACCACCTCGAATTCACGGCAGAGGCCGGTCCCGGTGATTTCATCTACGTGCCGCCTTACGTTCCCCATCAAGAGATCAATGCCAGCCGCGACGAGACGCTCGAATGTGTTCTTGTGCGGTCCGGCCAGGAACCGGTCGTCGTCAATCTCGATATCGAACCGGTCGAACAGCCGGAAGATGTCTTATGGATCGACCCGATCCATCGCGCATGAGCGTCTTTACAGCGAACCCTTGAGAATGGCCGCAAAGCTCGGGTCGAAAGCGCGGCTGATCGGGTCGGCGGCTGCGCCAAGCGCGACGGCCCAGGGATCAGTCATTCCAAGCTGGAAGCGAGGAATGACCCGGCCACGGCGATCGGCGATCGATGGCGGCAGAGGGTGCATCGCCTCGACCAGACGTCGCGCCAGGGCTTCAGGCGCACCGCCGCAGAGAATCACGGTTTGCGGATCGAAGATCGATTCGATCAGATGTACGCTCCAGCGAAGATCCATCACGGCTTCTTCGATCCAGCTCTGTATTCTCGCATCATTCTTCAGCGCCAGTTCGTTCACCATCGCATAGACGCCGGGATCCGCCGGGTCGATTGCCAGGTGCTGGTAGAGCGAGGCGAGCGAGGCACGATGCTCGAGTGGCGTCGGGCTGCCGCTTGCCGAAAGCAGCGCCATGCCGATTTCGCCCGCATTGCCGTTTGCACCGCTGTAAAGTTCCCCGCCGAGGATCAGACCAGCACCGATACCGTAGCCGAGATAGAGGCAAACGGCATGGTCGAGCCCATGGGCGGCGCCAACCATCCGCTCCGCCGTGGCGCATGCGGCCGCATCGTTTTGCAGACGAACGCCAAGACCCGTGCCTGCCGCCAGCGTTTCCAATAGCGGAAACTTTTGCCAGGCGGCCATCATCCAGGGATCGTCACCCGTCGCCTCGATCCCGAACGGGCCAGGCATCGCCGCGCCCAGGCCAACGAGCCGCCGCTCCGATTGAGCAACGAGGCCGGCAAGGTCACGGCGAACCTTCTCGATAAGCTCGAGAATTACGGTTGCACCGCGCGACGGCCCGTCGGGAGGCAGGTTCGCCTCGGCCCGCGTGAGTATGTTGCCGACAAGGTCAACAGCTATGGCCCGGGTTATGTGGCGATCGATCTGCAGCCCGATCGCAAAAGCCCCTTCCGGCACCAGGCGATAGGGTGTCGACGGCTGTCCCCTGCCCTTGCGAACAGCTTCCTGCGCGGTGACCAGCCCTTCCTGTTCGAGTTCGTCGATGATGTTCGACACGGTCTGTTTGGTGAGCTTGGTGGCGCGCGCCAAGTCTGCTCGCGAGAGTGCTCCATTCACTCTCAGGGCATCCATCATCACCCGCCGGTTATGGGCGCTTGTGCCTTCATGATTGGTGCCTGCTTTTGCCCGTATCGGGCGCGCTTCGTTCATTCCGAATTCCCTCTTGACAGCAGTAGAATATTGAAGAAAAAATAAGTCAAGACAATTGACTTAATAAGGAACCAAAGAGTTCCAGGGAACGCAAAAGGGTCCGAAAGCGGCTCAGACGACGCTCCGAATCCGGCAGCCGGCCAACCGGCGCCTTCTCAACAACCGATGGCGACGACAGCCGCCTTCGGACAAACGGGTGAATGTCAAAAAACTGGAGGCTGGAATGTTGAAATCCCTAAACAAGACGCTGCTTGGCGCAGCACTGATCGGCGCATCTTTCGCGCCGCACGCCTTTGCCGAAACGACGATCAATGCGCTGTTTATGGCACAAGCGGCCTATAGCGAGGCTGACGTCCGTGCCATGACGGATGCATTTTCCAAGGCAAACCCCGACGTCAAGGTCAATCTCGAATTCGTGCCTTACGAAGGCCTGCACGACAAGACGGTGCTCGCCCAGGGGTCCGGCGGTTACGACGTCGTCCTCTTCGACGTGATCTGGCCGGCAGAATACGCGACCAACAATGTCCTCGTCGACGTCACCGCGCGCATCACCGACGATATGAAGAAGGGTGTCCTTCCTGGTGCATGGACGACCGTTCAGTATGACGGTAAGTACTACGGGATGCCGTGGATCCTCGACACCAAGTATTTGTTCTACAACAAGGAAATCCTCGAGAAGGCCGGCATAAAGACACCGCCGAAGACGTGGGACGAACTGGCCGAGCAGGCAAAGACGATCAAGGACAAGGGCCTTCTCGCAACGCCGATCGCCTGGAGCTGGTCGCAGGCCGAAGCCGCGATCTGCGATTACACGACGCTCGTCAGCGCCTACAAGGGCGATTTCCTGAAGGACGGCAAGCCGGCCTTCCAGAGTGGCGGCGGTCTCGACGCGCTTAATTATATGGTTTCCAGCTACAAATCCGGCCTGACCAACCCGAACTCCAAGGAATTCCTGGAAGAGGATGTGCGAAAGGTCTTCCAGAACGGCGATGCTGCTTTTGCGCTGAACTGGACCTACATGTACAACATGGCGAACGACCCGAAGGACAGCAAGGTCGCGGGCAAGGTCGGCGTTGTCCCGGCTCCGGGTGTCGCGGGCAAGAGCGAAGCGTCGGCCGTCAACGGCTCGATGGGTCTTGGTGTCACCACGGCCAGCAAGCATCCGGATGAGGCCTGGAAGTACGTCACCTTCATGACCTCGCAGCCGACGCAGAACCAGTATGCCAAGCTCAGCCTGCCGATCTGGGCATCGTCTTATCAGGATCCAGCCGTGACGAAGGGCCAGGAAGAACTGATCGCTGCGGCCAAGGTCGGTCTTGCCGCGATGTATCCGCGCCCGACCACGCCGAAGTATCAGGAGCTTTCCACGGCTCTGCAGCAGGCGATCCAGGAATCCCTGCTCGGCCAGTCTTCGCCGGAGGACGCCCTGAAGTCGGCTGCCGACAACAGCGGTCTCTAAGCGATGTAACCGTCCAGGCGGCCCCGTGCCGCCTGGTTTCCACTTTACCAGTCCGATGAATTGAGAGGGCGCCTCATGTCCGGCACCTGGATGACAACCCGCGCGTGGCTTTTGATGTTGCCGCTGCTTGTGGTGATGATCGCCGTCATCGGATGGCCATTGGTCGACACCGTCGGCCTGTCTTTCACAGACGCCAAGCTTGTCGGCACATCAGGCAATTTCGTCGGCATCGACAATTACGTGAAGATGATCTCCGGTTCGAATTTTCAGCGGACCCTGATTACGACCACCTGGTTCGCGGTCATTTCGGTTGCTGCCGAGATGGTGATCGGCGTGCTTGCAGCACTTCTCCTCAACCAGGATATCCGGGGCCGCGCGGTGCTGCGCGCCCTGATGATCCTTCCCTGGGCACTGCCAACCGTCGTCAACGCCACGCTCTGGCGATTGATCTACAATCCGGAATACGGCGCGCTCAACGCCGCGCTGATGCAAGTCGGGCTCATCGACGCTTATCGCTCCTGGCTTGGCGAACCGGGCACAGCACTTGCCGCCCTGATCGTTGCCGATTGCTGGAAGAACTTCCCGCTGGTCGCGCTCATTGCGCTTGCTGCCCTACAAGCGGTGCCGCGTGACGTCACTGCCGCCTCACTGGTCGACGGCGCCGGTCCCTTCGCCCGCTTCCGCTTCGTGATCCTGCCCTATCTCGCGGGTCCGCTGATGGTGGCCCTGGTGCTGCGCACCATCGAGGCCTTCAAGGTGTTCGACATCATCTGGGTCATGACCCGCGGCGGCCCGGCCAACAGTACGAGGACGCTGTCGATCCTCGTCTATCAGGAAGCATTTTCCTTCCAGCGGGCCGGCTCCGGCGCCTCATTGGCCTTGATCGTCACATTGCTGGTAACGGTGCTGGCACTCGCCTATGCCACGCTGGTGCGCAAGACCGCAGGGAGTGCCGCCTGATGGAACGCAAGAGCCCATTCTTTACAGCTTTCATCTACGTCTGCGCGTTGCTGCTTGCGGCCGTCATCCTGGCACCGATTCTCTGGCTGTTCATCATGAGCATCTCGCCGGCCGCCGATCTGGCCGCCAAGCCGCTCCGCTGGTGGCCGCAAACGGCTGACTTCTCCCGTTACGCCGCCTTGCTGTCGACGATTACGAACAGCGCTGGCGCCGCCTTCACCTCGTCGCTCAGAAACAGCATCGAGGTTGCCGGCATGGCGACGATCGCCGCTATCGCGCTGGCGATTCCGGCCGGCTGGGCCGTGTCGCGAACACCTTCCGTCGGTTGGTCGCTTTCAATGGTCATCGCCACCTACATGCTGCCACCGGTTGCGCTTGCCGTGCCGCTCTACATGGGCCTGGCCTATCTCGGCATGCTGAACAACGTCTTCGGCCTCGCCCTCGTCTATCTGACGATCCTCGCCCCCTTCACGACATGGCTCATGAAATCCGGCTTCGATTCCATCCCGAAGGAGATTGAAGCCGCGGCAATGATTGACGGTGCCGGCCTGTTCCAGACCTGGAAGATCATTACCCTGCCGCTGGCCATGCCTGTTGTCGCCACCTCGGCGCTGTTTGCTTTCCTGCTCGGCTGGGACGAGTTCTTCTATGCGCTGCTCTTCACCTCCGATCAGCGCGCCAAGACACTTACGGTTGCCATCGCCGATCTGGCCGGTGGCCGTGTCTCCGATTACGGACTGATCGCGACTGCCGGTGTGCTCGCCGCTCTGCCACCGGTGCTGGTTGGTCTCGTCATGCAACGCGCCCTGATATCAGGGCTGACAAGCGGCGGCGTCAAGGGATGACAAGGACCATGGAAAACACACGACCAGCCGGCCTGATTGCAATTGATCGCGAAATGGCGCGTCAGCATGCGGATGCGCTCACATCCTATGACAACGCAAGGCAAACCGCTCAGGCCATTGCGGAATCGCTGAAGAAAAACGCCAGGCTGCTTCTTCTCGGCATGGGCGGATCTCATGCCGTCGGCCGAGCCGTCGAGCCGCTCTACCGTGCCTGCGGTATCGACGCGATCGCTCTACCCCTGTCCGAGCAACTCGGACAACCGCTCGCGCTCGACGGCCGAACAGCTATTATCACCTCGCAGTCTGGCGAAAGTGCCGAGGTGGTGCGCTGGTTCTCTGAAACAGGAGGCAGTGGTGACACATTCGGGCTGACGCTGGAGCAAGGATCATTCCTGGCGCGTACGGCGCCTTCCCTCATCGGAGCGGGCGGCACGGAATTGGCGTTTGCTGCAACGCGCAGCCTGACCGTCTCCTTTGCCCTGCATCTTGCGGTGCTGGCAGCCCTTGGCGAGGATCCCACGGCAGCCCTTGCCGCACTCACCGCCCCGGAAACACCAAGCATCGACATCGCTCTTGCAGCTCTCGATAAGGTGGCGACGGTCGTTACCTCGGGCAGGCGCCTGCAGGGTCTTGCCGAAGCGCTGGCCCTTGGCCTGACAGAACTCTCCCGCCTTCCCTGCTTTTCGCTCGAAGGCGGGCAGTTGCGGCACGGACCGATGGAGATGCTCGGCCCGGCCGTCGGTGTCATACTTTTCCGGGGACAGGACAACACCGCCGGTCTGGTCACGGCCATGGCCGTATCAGCCGTCGAAACCGGCGCTCCGGTCATCATCTTCGATGCATCGGGTGAAGCCCCGGTTGCGGGCGCGGTGACCATCGGCTTCAAGCCGGCTTCCGGCCTGGCTGCAGTCTTCGCAATGCTGCCCGTGGCACAGCGCTTCATGGTCGCCTTCGCCGACGCGCGTGTCGAGAACGCCGGCACGCCTGTGCGCTCGACAAAGATCACCCGGAGCGAATGATGCGCCCGCTTGCCGTCGTCGGAAACGTGAATATCGACCTCATCCTCGGCCCTGCTGCTCCCTGGCCGAAGGCTGGCACCGAAATCATCGTCGACCACGACGAACTGCGCGTCGGCGGGGCCGCCGGCAACAGCGCCCTCGCGTGGGAAGGTCTCGGCGTCGAATTCGAGATCGCCGCCAATGTTGGCAACGACCAGTTCGGTCGCTGGTTGGCCGAGGCTTTCGGCAAGCGGTCCGCGAAGTGGCCGGTGCGCCCTGAGCAGACGACACTGTCGGTTGGCATCACCCATCCCGATGGAGAGCGCACGTTCTTCACCACCCGCGGTCACCTGCCGCGCCTCAGCCTTTCCGATGTCTTTGCCGTCCTGGATGGCACGAAGCTGTCGGGGGGCTTCGTGTTGCTCTGCGGCTCATTCCTGACGGAAGATCTGACCCGCGAGTACGATGCTTTCTTCGACTGGGCCGGCAAGCACCAGATTGCGATTGCGCTTGACACCGGCTGGCCGCTCGACGGCTGGACGAACGAGAATTGCGAGGCCACGCGAGACTGGCTTTCCCGCTGCGCGATTGCGCTGCTCAACGAAGTGGAGTCCACCACCCTCACCGGCCTCGACGACCCTGTCGAAGCGGGGGCCGAAATCCGATCCCATATGCCTGAGGGTGCCATCGTTGTCGTCAAGCGCGGACCGGACGGAGCGCTCGCGATTGGTGCGGACGGGCAGTGCATCGCCGCTGCGGCTCCCTCCGTCACGGTCGTCGATACGATCGGCGCCGGCGATGTCTTCAACGCCGGTTTTCTGGCGGCGCTCGCGCAAGAAAAACCTCTCGCTGACTGCCTGCGGGCCGGAACCGCGGTCGCATCACGGGCAATTTCGACCCTTCCCCGCAACTACGGCGGACCATCCACATCTGAGGAGCCCGCTCGATGAGTGCTCTTGAAATTGCCAACATCCGCAAGACATACGGCGATAGCGAAACCCTGAAGGGCATCGACATCGCACTCGAGAGCGGCGAGTTTCTCGTTCTGCTCGGCTCTTCCGGCTGCGGAAAATCGACCCTGCTCAACATCATCGCGGGGCTTGCGGAAGCAACAAGCGGCGACGTGCGTATCGGCGGACGCTCGGTCCTCGGCGTGCATCCGAAGGATCGTGACATCGCCATGGTCTTCCAGTCCTACGCGCTCTATCCAAACCTGACTGTCCACCGCAATATCGGCTTCGGCTTGGAAATGCGCAAAGTTCCGAGCGCCGAGCGCGACACGGCGGTACGCGATGCAGCGAAATTGCTGCAGATCGAAAGCCTGCTCGACCGCAGGCCAAGTCAACTGTCGGGTGGCCAGCGCCAGCGCGTTGCGATCGGCCGCGCCCTTGTGCGCAAGCCGGAAGTCTTTTTGTTCGACGAGCCGCTATCCAACCTCGACGCAAAACTGCGCATGGAGATGCGCACCGAACTCAAGCGTCTGCATCAGATGCTCAAGACCACGGTCGTCTACGTGACGCACGACCAGATCGAGGCCATGACGCTCGCCACCCGCATTGCGGTTATGCGTGACGGGCGGATCGAGCAGCTCGGCAGCCCGTCGGAGATTTACGATCGGCCGGCAACTCTTTATGTCGCCACGTTTGTCGGGGCGCCGCCAATGAACCTTTTGAACGCTACGGTTCGCGGCAGCGAACTTCGGATCGAGGGCAGCGACATCGTGCTACCTCTTCCGGACGGACTTCAAGCCGAGCCCAGAGATGGCCAGAAGCTGATTGTCGGAATACGGCCGGAAGCACTTCGGCTTGGTTCGTCCGGCCTCACGCTACCGGCGAAATGCGAGGTTGCCGAACTGACCGGGCCGGAGCTTGTCGTCACCGCCTTTGCGGGCACGCAACGGATCATGGCCTGCCTGCCGCCGCGCACGACTTTGGAGAATGGTCAGATGCTGACGCTTACCTTCGATCCGCAAGCAATCCACCTATTCAATGCGGAAACCGGATTGCGCTGCAGCTAGCCTGGAGCGTTACGCCGATTTGCGGGCCGAGACGAAGCGGTTCATCGCATCGAACGAGAAGGCTGCAACCGGCAAGCTGGTTCCACCTTGAAGTGCCAGGTCGGCGAGAATCTCGCCGACGACGCTCGTGAACTTGAAGCCATGGCCGGAGCAGGGCGACGCGACGACGACGTTCGGGTTGCCAGGGGCAACGTCGAGCAGAAAATCCTCACTCGGCAGCATCGTGTAGCGGCATGTCACGGCGCTGACCCGCGGCCCGGCAGCAGCCGGCACCCGCCTGGCGATAAAGCTATCGAGGAGTGCCGTATCTCTGTCGTTAACGGGCGGATTGGGCTGGTTGGGATCGATCGGCTCGCGGAAATGCGCGTGCCTCCCGACTTTGACGCTGTCCATGCCGATCGCCGGAAAACCGAAGTAAGAGCCCTCTGCCCCCTCGTCCCGAAGGAAGCACGGCATGCGCTGCGGTTCCGTCGCAAATCCGTCCTGCGACTGATACCAGGCGACGACCTGTCGGATCGGTACTGCGTGTTCCTTCAAATCGGGAATGAGTTCGGCGATCCACGAGCCGGTGGCAACCACCACCTTTTTGGCACGATAGTGGCCCTCAACCGATCGGATCGTCACCCCGCCGTCGCCCGGCTCGATCGCTGTTACCCGTTCGCCGAAGTGAAGAACCGCACCATCCTGCGCTGCAAGTTTGAGGTAGCCCATGACAGCCGCCTCGGGCCTGAGATAGCCCCCCTTTGGATCGAGGACAGCGACGTCCTCGTCATCCAGTTGGAAAGCGGGAAACCGACGCGCCACGTCCACCTTGTCGAGGACCTCGTGCGGCAGGCCGTGCATCTTGCAGGACGCGCGTGTGCCCGTAACGATCTTGCTGTCTTCAGCCCCGATCTGGAGAACGCCGGTGATCGTCAGAATTTCCGTGCGAAGCCGCGCCTCCAAAGCGCGCCAGTTGCTATAGGCGCGCTGCAGCAGCGGCACATAGGACGGATCTTCGAAGTAGCCCATCCGGATCAGACGGCTATCCCCATGCGAAGAGCTGAGCGCATGGGCAGGAAAATAGGCGTCGATGCCAATCGTCCTGGCGCCGCGCGCCGCAAGGAAGGAGATGGCGGCGCTTCCCATGGCGCCGAGGCCGATCACGGCAACGTCGAAATCAGCTGTCATTTCTGCTCCTCAGATCAATTCGGGCGGTGCTTCTTGCCGGATAAAGCTGCGAAGCGCTTCGATGTCGGCAGCCAACGGGTGATCGTCGGCGTAATGCGGGACGACCTGACGTACCGCACGGTGGATTGCGTCCGTCGCGTTGGCGCGCTTTGCTGTCGACGCCAGGAAGTCATGCGCCTGGGCTGCCGCCATCAACTCGATGGCGACAATGTATTCAGCGTTGTCGATGACCGAAAGGAGCTTATTTGCCGCAGCCGTTGGATGCGCGAGAAAATCCTCCTGCAGGCCGGAGGTAACGCCGCCATCGGTGGAAGCGGGTGCGGCCAGCCTGCGGTTCTCGTTGCTGAGCGCGGCTGCGGTATATTGCGCGATCATGAAGCCGGAATTACTGCCGGCATCGCTCGCCAGAAAAGGCGGCAGGTTGCTGATCAGCGGATTGACGAGCCGATCCATACGGCGCTCGCTCATGGCCGATATCTGCGCAAGGGCGATCGCCAGGCTGTCGGACGCCTGCGCGAGGGCCGGCGCCACGGCATGGGCCTCCGACGAGACGACAGGATTTTCAGGGGTTCCCGAGACCGCCGGATTGTCGGTGACTGAGGCAAGTTCGCGATCGACAACGTCGGATGCATTGTCAAAGACGTCGCGCGCTGCTCCATGGGCGTGCGGGACCGAGCGTAGGCTGAGCGCATCCTGCGTGCGTTTTGCGTGCGCGGCCGCGATCAGCCCGCTGCCTTCCAGGCGCCGCCTCAAGGAAGCGCCGACATGCGCGATGCCGCGCGACGGACGAAGCGCTAGCACCGTCTCGTCGAAGGCCGCCATCTGACACCCGCAAGCTTCCAGCGTCAGGGCAGCCACAGCATCGGCCCAGTCGAGCAGATGGTTCGCGCGTGCTAGCGCGACGCTGGCTAAACCCGTTGCGCAGGCCGTTCCGTTGACGAGGCTTAACCCCTCTTTTGCACCGAGCACGAGTGGAGCAAGACCAATGGCATCGAGAGCATCCCGACCGTTCATGCGCTTGCCCGCAACCGATGCGCTTCCTTCCCCGATGAGCACGAGCGCTGTGTGGGCATTGTGCGTGAGGTAACCGGCTGAGCCCCTCGACGGGACATCAGGCACGCAATCGTGCTCCAAAAATGCCGTGAGGTGGCGGATGATATCCGACCGTACGCCGGAATGGCCATGCGCAAAATTGGCGACTTGCGCCGCGATGATTGCCCGGACCTCGCGGCCCGCCAGGAGGTCGCCGACGCCACAGGCGTGACTGAGGACGATGTTGCGCGACAGCCGGCTTTGGGAGTTGCGATCGACGACCGTATCGGAAAGCGCGCCGACGCCTGTGTTGATGCCGTAGGCACGTATCCCTGTCTCGACAATGCGTTCAATGATCCGGCTGGCATTGTCGATGCGGCCCCAGGCTGCGGGTGATAGCGCAAGCGTCTCGCCGGCCGCAACGCGTGCGATGTCACGCCAGCCGATCAGCATGCCGATGGTAACCGTCATTGCCCGCTTCCGAAATGACCGATGAACTGCCTGAAGGCCGGTGACGCGCCCCCCCCGAACATTTCGTCCGGTGCACCGCTGCTCTCGACCAGGCCTTCCTTCATGAAGACAACGCGATTGGAAACATTGCGCGCAAAGCTCATTTCGTGGGTGACGACCAGCATCGTCATCCCCTCCTCGGCAAGCGCGCGCATGACACGCAACACCTCGCCGACGAGCTCCGGGTCAAGCGCCGACGTCGGCTCGTCGAAGAGCATGACTTTCGGTTTCATCGCGAGTGCCCGGGCGATCGCTGCGCGCTGCTGCTGGCCGCCCGACAGGTGCGCTGGATAGGCGTGGCGCTTGTCGGCAATGCCGACCTTTTCGAGAAGCGCCTCTGCCTCGGCGACGCATTCGGAACGCGGACGCTTGAGCACGTGGACCGGTCCCTCGATTACATTCTGCAGGATCGTCATGTGTGACCACAGATTGAAGGACTGGAAGACCATGCCCAGTTCCGAGCGGATATGGTCGACCTGCTTCTGGCTCGCCGGCCGGCTAGTGCCGCCCTTGTGGATCATGCGGATCTGCTCGCCATCCACCCAGATCTCGCCGTCGGTTGCCGTTTCCAGCAGGTTGATGCAGCGCAGGAAGGTGGACTTGCCGGAACCCGAGGCACCGAGCAGGGAAATGACGTCGCCATCCTCGGCATCGAGCGAGATGCCACGCAAGACCTCGTGCGTGCCGAAGCTTTTGCGGATGTTGCGGACGGAAAGTCGGGTAACGCCTGGCATGGAAGCTCCAATCGTGTCCGGAGGGCTCTCAGGCTTTCAGCGCCGGCGGGATCGCACGGCGGTGTCGTGAGAGCGAATATTCAAGCAGGGACATCGCCTGCAGGATGATGAAGTTGAGAACGAGATAGATGATCGCCGCACAGAGGAACACTTCCATCGTACGGTATGTTTGCGAGATCAGCCGCTGTGCCACGCCGGTCACTTCCCATACGGTGACCAGGCTTGCGAGTGCCGTCGATTTCATCATCAGGACGATCTCGGTGGAGTAGGCCGGAAGCGCGTGCCGGAATGCGATCGGCGCCAGGATGCGGCGCACGAGAAGAGCACCGGACATGCCGATCGAGCGAGCGGCTTCGATCTCCTTTGGCGAAACAGCGCGAATGCCACCACGGAAGATCTCGGCAGAATAGCCGGCGGTGCAGAGTGCCAGTGACAGTACCGCACAAACGAACGGTTCACGCAGGAACGGCCAAAGGAAGGAATAGCGGATGAAGCCGAACTGGCCGAGGCCATAAAAGACGAGGAACATCTGGATCAGCAGCGGCGAGCCGCGAAAGATGAAGATGTATCCCTTGGCAATCGACGACAGCACCGGATTGCCGGCGACACGCATCCAGACGATCAGCAGGGCGAGAAGTCCACCGAAGAAGACCGAGAGGGAGAACAGAGCCAAGGTCATCGGGACGGCTTTGAGCAGGGTCGTCATCGTTTGGGCGAGAAAAGCGAAATCCATCGTGTTACCTCACGCCTTTCCCATGGCCGCTGTCGGCATGCTGCGATTGGCGCGCCGCTCTGCGCCATTGAAAACCCGGTCGGAGAGGCTTGTCAGGATCAGGTAGAGGATGCCGCCGACGATGAAGAACAGGAAATACTGTCGTGTGGAACCGGCAGCGACCTGGCTGGTGCGCATCAGTTCCGCCAAACCGGTCACCGAGATCAGTGCGGAATCCTTGAGGCTGAGCTGCCAGACGTTGCCGAGACCAGGGATTGCGAAGCGCAGCACCTGCGGAATGATGATCCGGCGAAAGCGCAGACCGCGATGCATGCCGATCGCTGATGCCGCCTCCAATTCACCCTTGGAAATGGCAAGGTAAGCCCCGCGGAATACTTCCGCCTGATAGGCGCCGGAGATGATCCCCACAGCCAGCGCACCGGCCAGAAACGACGGCAGCCCGAGGAAGCCCTCATAGCCCATCGCCTTGCCGATCGAGGTGACTGCGGAGGACCCGCCGAAATAGATCAGGTAGATGATCAGCAATTCCGGCACACCGCGAAAGACAGTCGTATAGACGTTGCCGAGCGCAACAAGCCAAGCCTTGCCGGAGAGCTTGGCAGCAGAGATTATCGCGCCGAGCACCGCGCCGATCGCAAGCGCGCTTGCGGTCACGGCAAGCGTCATCAACGCGGCGAGCAGAAGCAGCGCGCCCCATCCGGTCGAGCCGAACCCAATCAGTTCCAGTGTTGCCATATCATGTTCCCCGCGCCCGCCGCTGTCCCGGCGGTGTCAGAATAGCATGCGGTCCCCGGCCTTGAAGCCGGAGACCGGGACCTCCGGCCTTTGCCGGAAATCAGTTCTGCGGGCTGACGTCGACCTTGAACCACTTCATCGAGAGGTTCTTCACGGTACCGTCGGCGAGTGCGGACTTGATCGCTTCGTTGAACTTGTCACGAAGGTCGGTATCGGCCTGGCGAATGCCGAGACCCTCGCCCTCGCCCCAGATCGGGCCAACGATCTCGGGGCCGGTAAAGGCCAGCGTGTCGTTTGCGGACTGGAAGGCATTGGCGAAATACACGGCATCGTCGAAGCCAAGATCAATACGGCCGTTCTGCAGATCGAGATCGCGGTCGGCGCCGGTCTTGTACTCGCGGATCTCGGCGATATCGCCGAAATTGTCGTAAACGAACTTCGCGTAAACGGTCGCGGCCTGAATTCCGATCGTCTTGCCCTTGAAGGCCTCCTTCAGCGCATCGACTTCCTTAACGCCGGTCTGGCCGGGCGTCATCTTGATCGTCGCACCGGTACCGGCTGCATTGGCAAGCGGGCTGTCCTTGGCAGTCGCGAAGGCGGCCGGCGTCGCAGCATAGGGGATGGTGAAGCCGATGACCTTCTTGCGGTCATCGGTGATCGACAGCGCATCCATGATGACGTCGAATTTGCCGGCATTGAGTGCCGGGATCATGCCATCCCAGTCGGATGCGACGAGCTTGCAGTCGATCTTGGCACGTTCGCACAAAACCTTGGCAAGTTCGGGCTCGAAGCCACCGAGCGTGCCGTCGGCATTGGTCATGTTCCAGGGCGCATAGGCCCCCTCAAGCGTAATGGTGGCCGTCTTCCAGTCCTTGGCGGCGACGGGCGCGACGAAGGCCGAGAGCGCAAAGGCGCTGGAAAGAAGAAGCGCGCTGAATTTCATTGGTTCTATCTCCTCTGAAGTGACGATTGACCTTGCGGTCCGACACCGGTCTTCGCCGGCTTGCTCGACGCCGATCTTCTTGATCGATCTTTCGAGAGGTTGTATATGGTACCATATGAGATATTTTGTGTTATGCAAGAGGAAAGTCGACTTATCGAGCGGATTCCGCGATTGCAAAGGGAATAGGCAATGAAGCGTCCAAGCGAGATGATGAGGGATAACGATACCGCACCGCTCTACGCCGGCGTCAAGCAGATGATACTCGACCGCATCCATAGCGGCGAGTGGCCTCCGAAGCATCGCGTGCCTTCCGAAAACGAATTGGTGAACGAACTCGGCGTCAGCAAGATGACCGCCAACAGGGCATTGCGTGAACTCGCAAACGAAGGCGAGCTGGTTCGCATCCAGGGCGTCGGCTCCTTTGTCGCGGAGCGCAAGGGGTATTCGGCCCTGTTCGAGGTGCGCAATATTGCCGAAGAGATTGCTGAGCGCGGCCACGCGCATGAGGCCTCGGTTGTGATTCTGGCGCAGGAGACAGCATCTCCCGAGACGGCCGACGCGCTGGAGCTCGATATCGGTGCACCCGTCTTTCACTCCCTGATCGTGCACAGCGAAAACGGCGTGCCGGTGCAGATCGAAGACCGGTTCGTCAATCCGGCAGCAGCCCCCGACTATCTGGCGCAGGACTTTGCCTCCCTGACCCCAAACGCCTATCTGACGGCTGCCGCCCCGCTGAGCGGATCCGAGCACATCGTCGAGGCAGCCATGCCGCAGTCCTGGGAGTGCAAGCTCCTGACGATCCTGAAGAGCGAGCCTTGCCTGGCCATCCGCCGCCGCACCTGGTCCGGGCGGCACGTCGTCTCCACCGCCCGCCTCATCTATCCCGGCAACCGCTACCGGCTCGAGGCCCGCACCGGCAAGATATTCGAGGAATAGCGGTCAGTTGTATATGGAACATGATTCGAGAAGACGCCCCTAAGGACGCGGGAATATAGAAGACGCGGACTGGTTTGACCGCTCATATCGCTGCTGCGGGCAAGTGGACAAAGCTTCAGTCGAAAAAGCCCGCATCCTCTTCCCTCAGATATCTCCTGGCCGCTTCAGCGTCGATATCGAGGCCGAGCCCCGGCGCTTCCAGCAGGTCGACCATGCTGTCCTTGACGATCTGCGGCGGCAAGCCGATTACCAGATCCTCCCACCAGGGGTCGGAGGCGGTGGGATATTCGAAAGCGATGTAATTTGCCGGCAACGTAGCGCAGACATTGATCAACGCGCCGAGGCCGAGCAGACCGTTGGCAGTGCCGTGCGGCGCCATCAGGATCGAGTGCATGTAGGCGTGCTCGGCGACCCATTTGAGCTCGGCAATGCCTCCGACATCGGCTGGATCGGGGCCGATGACGCGTACCGCCTGCGTTTCGATCAGCTCCTTGAAATTGTGTCGCAGGTAGATCTGCTCACCAGTGTGGATTGGCGTCGAGGTGGAGGTTGTCAGCTCCCGATAGGCCTGCGGATTGACCCATGGCACGTAGTCGCCAGTCAGCATGTCCTCGAGCCACATCAAATTGTACTTCTCGACCGCGCGGGCGAACTTGATCGCATCGGGCAGCATCCAGCCGGGGCCGCAGTCGAGCGCCAGACTGACCTTGTCGCCCAGCACTTCCTTCATTGCGGTCACGCAGTCGATCATGTGATTGAAACCGCGCTCGCTGATCATGCCCTGATCCATGGCGCCGTGATAGCCGGCCTTCTTCTGCGTCACGCCGTAGTGGAAGCCCTCGATGGTGTCCTTCATGTTGGAGTGGAACGAGATCCCTTGCTTGATCATGAAGAAGTTCTGCGGCTGCTCCATCATCCATTTGACGTCAGCGGCGTAATCCTCCGGCCGGTCGCCCGTGCGTTTTTGGCGAACCGAGCCGTTGTAGACGCGCACCTTGTCCCGCACCTTGCCGCCGAGCAGTTTATAGGCGGGCACGCCCGCGGCCTTGCCAGCAATATCCCACAACGCATGTTCAATAGCGCTCACCGCGGCGCCGTACGGCTTGAAAGAGCCGCGTTGGCGGATCTTCAGCATCACTCTCTCGACGTCGGTCGGGTCCTCGCCGACCAGCGCCTCGCGGAAATGCAGCACAAAGGGCTTGAGGTAGGACTTGGTGAATTCGACTTCACCCAGGCCATAGAGGCCCTCGTCCGTAACGATGCGGACGATCGGGTGCTTGCCGATAACGGCGCAGCGCAGATCGGTGATCTTCATCTTCGTTCCTTTTTTCCTCAGCTCCAGGTGCGATCCCAGGAATATTCATTGTCCCAGTGATCCGTAGGCTGCCAAATGCCGGTGACACCCGGCTGCAGATGCCGCGAGATCACCTCGTCGACGACGTCGTCAATCCCGAGCCCCGGCTTGTCCGGAACAGTGATGAAGCCGTTCTGCACCAGCGGTCTGGGAAGGCCCGTGACGATATCGTCCCACCAGTCGACATCGGCGGAGTGGTATTCGAGCGCCATGAAATTTTCGGTCGCGGTCGCGACATGTGCCGCAGCCATTGCGGCGATTGGACTTTCTGCCATATGGATGGCCATGGCGACACCATCGTCCTGCGCCATATCGCCAATCTTCTTGGTCTCGAGGATGCCCCCGCTGGTGAGCAGGTCCGGGTGGATAACGGAGACGCCGCCGCTCTTGAGCAGAGGCTCGAAGCCCTCCTTGAGATAGATATCCTCGCCGGTGCAGATCGGCACCGTGGTGGCCTCCTGCAGTCGCTGGTACTGCTCGGTGTATTGCCAAGGGATTACATCCTCGAGCCAGGCTGGCACGTATTTTTCAATTCGCCTGGCGAGGCGAATGCCGTTCTGCAACGAGATATGGCCGATATGGTCGATCGCGAGCGGCACGTCCATGCCGATGACCTCCCGAACCTCGGCGATGTATTGCTCAAGCAGGTCGAGGCCCTTGTCGGAAAAGTGAAGGCCGGTAAACGGGTGCTGGACGTTATGCAGATCGTACGCAGCGTTGCGGACGCGCCGCTCGTCATTGGTCTTCAGCGGCCCGCGAGTAGGACTGTGGCGGTAGCCCTCGAGTGAGCCGGCCGGAAACACGACCGCACCGGGCACATCCGCGATCTGCATCAGCCCAAGATCCATCTTGAGGAAGGTGAAGCCTAGCTCCATGCGCTGCTTGAGGCGCTTTCCGGTCTCGGTGCCGCTCGGCACCGTTGCGTCGGTATCGCAGTAGACACGCACTTTTTCCCGAAACCGGCCGCCGAGCATCTGGTAGATGGGGACGCCATAGGCCTTGCCGGCCAGATCCCATAACGCGATTTCAACCGCCGATACGCCACCGCCCTGCCGGCCGTGCCCGCCGAACTGCTTGATCCGGCGAAACAGTCGATCGATGTTGCAAGGGTTCTCGCCAAGCAGCCGGCTCTTCAGCATCAGGGCATAGGTGGCGCTGGCACCGTCGCGCACCTCGCCAAGCCCGACGATGCCCTGGTTGGTGTAAATCTTGAGCAGCACCGAGGTGAACGGCGCGCCGACAATTTCGGCTACCCGCATGTCGGTGATGCGAAGGTCGGACGGCTTGGAATGCATGTTCACCCGATTGAGCGCCTCGTCGGCTCCATCTGCCTCTGGCATGACTTGTCCTCGTTTTGGTGGGTGGGGCTCGTCGCCGCTCGCTGGGGCGGCGTAGAGCGTTGCTAGGCCAGCTCTATCTCGTGGTCTTGAAGGTAGTCGCGGTTCATTTCAACGCCGAGACCAGGCCTGGGCGCAAGCTTGAGGCTGCCGTTCGAAACATCGAGTGGTCTGTCGATGAGGTGATCATATTTGCCGAGGTTCCACTCCGACGTTTCGAGTTTGTAGAAGTTGGGAACGGTCATCATCACCTGCGCTCCCGCAACCACGTTGATCGGCCCTGCGGCGTCATGCGGCGAGACCGGGATGTAGTAGGCTTCGCACAGGGCAGAAATCTTCTTGAGTTCAGTAATGCCGCCGGTCCAGGTGACATCAGGCATGATGTAGTCAGCGAGCCTGTTTTCGAGCACCGGCACGAAATCCCACTTGGTGTGGCCGCGCTCGCCCCACGAGATGGCGGCGCTGACCTTCTCACGGACCTGTCGGAGAGCATTGAGGCTCTCCGGTGGACAGGGCTCCTCGAACCAGTCGATCTGACCAGCTTCCTCGAGGCTTCGACAAAGGCGAATGGCGGTCGGAACGTCGAACCGGCCATGCGCATCGATGAGAATGTCGACATCAGAGCCTGCCGTTTCCCGGATCAGAGCCGTGAGCTCGGCGGCTTCGCGCTCGTCCTTGCGCGACATGCTGCCATCGAGGTACCCGTCCCGCTGTTCGCGAGGCTGGCCATCGGCGACGCGCCCTTGGTAGGGGAAGGGATCGAACTTGAGCGCAGTGTGGCCGGATTCGACGATGTCGTGAATTTCGCGGACGACAGCCTCCTTGCTGGTAAATTTGGCCTGGTTGGGGTGGGTGTAGAGCGCAATTTCATTGCGTACCGATCCGCCCAACAGCTCGTAAATCGGCTTGCCGAGTACCTTGCCTCGTATGTCCCAGAGAGCAATGTCAATGGCGCTCACGCATTCGACCGCGGCCCCGCGACTGCCCATGTAGGTGAAGCTGCGGAATATCTTGTGCCAGAGATACTCGATACGTGCCGGGTCCTCGCCCGTCACTGCGGCACCGATCTGCCGCAGGATCGTGCAGAGGGCGCGATTGGCAAGCCTTGTCGTGGTGGTGATCTCTCCCCAGCCGCTCACCCCCTCATCCGTCGTCACCTCGACGAACAGAAACTCTCCCCAATAAGAAGCCCCGGACTTGATCAGCCACGGCCGCACGCTGGTGATTTTCATCTCAACTGCCTTTATCCGAAGTGGTTGGGATAACGATATTCCAGGCGATCTTTTCTATCCTGCCCGAGCGGCGTTGCGTGCACGCATGTGTTCGAGGATGTGTCGGCCGGAGCCCTCGACATGGCGCGCAATGAGTTCGGCTGCCTCGTTCGCGTTGCCCGCCTTTACGTGCTCGATGAGCTCTCGATGCTCGCTAAGGATCGCCGCACGCCGGGCGAGTGTGAAGTTGAAACGCCGGCTCACGGCTCGAAGCACTTCGCGATGCTTCCACCAAAGCTCGGCGGCATGGCGGTTATAGTGCCTCTGGTACATTACGGTGTGAAAGGCGGTGTCGAGCTCACTGTGCCTGAGCGTGTCGGCGAAGTCGTTCTCTTCAATCAGCGCCTGGATGCGTTCGAGTTCAGCAATGTCTTCGACGGTCGCCATGCTGACGAACCATCGCGTCAGTGCCGGCTCGATCAAGACTCCTATCTCGTAGATGTCCCGAACAAAATCCTGATCAATCGGCCGGACGCGCGCTCCGCGGTTGGGAACAAGGGTCACAAAGCCCTCCCCGCGCAACAGTTGCAGAGCCTCGCGCACGGGGTTGGTCGAGGTGCCGTGACGTCGGGCGAGATCGGTGACAACCAGCCGTTCGTTGGCGGCGAGCCGCCCTTCGATGATGTCTTCCCTGATCAGTTGATAGAGCGAGGCACCCTCGCTGGAGGCCCCGATCGCGTCGATCCCTTCGGGTGGCTGTGCTTTGAAATCGCTCGTATCGGCCAAGACTGTCCCCAATTAATACACGCCTTTCTTAAATATCACGCGAGGCTCCTCCAAACAATGTACGATTTCGCCGGTTGACAGGCAATCGACGATCTGAAAACGTATAATTAGCTCTAAGGCATACACTGGATAAAGACGTCCTGCGGCCGAGGAGCAAAAGACCGCTCGCCTTGAGGCAGAGCGGCATGGGAGCGAACCCGGAGGATACCTATGACGAGGATTTCACTCGGAGGTGCCGTCCTGCGCGGCACTGTCTCAACCGCTTTGATGATATCGTTGATGTCTGCGTCGGCGCTCGGTGCGTCGATCGATTTGAGCAAGTGGTCGCCGCAATATGTGCGCTCCATTGCCGGCACCCAGGATTTTGACACGGCGGGCGATTGCGCCAAGGTCACCCCGCTCGACTATAAGGGGCGACTGACTTTCTGGTATCAGGGCGTGTTCGAGGGCGACCCCGACCTCCTGCGCGAGTATTACAAGGACTTCTTCCAGACCTTCCGCAAAACCTATCCAAACATCCAGCTTGAGGAACAGGCTCTCACCTATAACGACCTGCTGGACAAGTTCCGGACCGCACTCCTTGGCAATGCAGCACCGATGGCGGTCCGCCTGCAGATCCTCGGCGGCACGGAGTTTGCCTCGAAGGGCTATTTGCAGCCGCTCAAACCCGAGGATGTAGGGTATTCGACCGAGGATTTCTGGCCGGGCGCAATGAAGGCTGTAACCTGGGATGGGGTGACCTACGGGATTCCCACCAACAACGAAACGATGGCGTTCATCTGGAACGCCGACATCTTCAAGCGTGCAGGCCTTGATCCGGACAAGGCTCCGGCAACCTGGGACGACGTCGTCAAGTATTCCAAGCAGATCCACGATAAGCTCGGCATTGCCGGTTATGGCCTCGTGGCGCGCAAGAATGCCGGAAATACGCCGTACCGCTTCATGCCTCAGCTGTGGGCCTATGGCGGCGGCGTCTTCGACGAAGCGACGGCCAACCCGACGTATAAGGTGGTCGAGCTGAACTCCGCACAGAGCAAGGCGGCACTGCAAGCTTCCTACGATATGTATGTGCGCGACAAGTCGGTTCCGGTTTCGGCGCTTACCAACCAGCAGGCCGACAACCAGCCCCTCTTCCTCGCTGGCCAGCTCGGCATGATGATCTCGCACCCGTCCGACTACAACGTCATGCTCGACCTGCAGAAAAAGGCGACGGATACCGACAAGGTCAAGGCGCAGACGGTAATCGACAACATGCGCTATGGCCTCATTCCCACCGGCCCGGACGGCAAGCGTGCCGTCGTGTTTGGCGGCTCCAACATTCATATCCTGAAGCCCGAATATGTGGAGGGCGGCAAGGTAGACGAGCCGGCTGCAAAGGCTATCATCTGCATGTGGACGAGCCCCGAATGGTCGCTGAAGATGGCCTATGCCGGCTCGAATCCGGGAAACCTTAACGGCTTCAAGACCAAATGGATGAAGGAACGTCTGGACAGCATCAAGTTCCTCGATGTCACGACCTCGATGCTGCCATACGGCATCCCGTTCCCGGCGCTGCCGCAGTCCCCCGAGATCATGAACATCATCGTCCCGGACATGCTGCAGAATGCCCTGACGGGGGCCATGACCGTCGACCAAGCAGCGGACGACGCAGCCAAGAAGGTAAAAGACCTGACGGATGGCGGACTCTAGTCCGGGCCTGACGATCTGACCGGCTGCGCCTTGATCGCAGCCGGTTTGCTCCGAAGAACAAGGGTTCGGCACAGTGACGATCTTGACTGGCAAGACCGAGGTTAGTCGAAGACTGCACCCCGATAGGTCCGGCGTGCTGCGAAAGATGTGGGAGCATCGCGCTGACTACGCGTACGTGCTTCCCGCCATTGCTGTGATGCTGGTCGTCATAGCCTACCCCATCTACTACACGATCGAGCTGTCGTTCTTCAATACACCGCCTGGCCTGCAGCTTCGGGACAAGATCTACGTCGGCCTCGACAACTACATCGCCATCCTCACAAGTCCGGTGTTCTGGAAGGTCACCTCGAACACTCTCATCTGGACATTGGGATCGACCTTCATCTCATTTGTCCTCGGATTTGCCTGTGCCCTGGCGCTCCATCGCGACTTTGTCGGCCGGGGCATCCTGCGCGCCGTCCTGATCATTCCCTGGGTCATCAGCGCGGTTGCCGCGTCCTATATCTGGAAGTGGATCTACCATTCGGACTTCGGGATCATTGGCGCGGTGCTTGTCGGCCTCGGACTGGCCGACCGGCCGCCGAATTTCATCGACAGCGTCAGCACGGTGCTGCCCTCGCTGATTGTCGTCAATATCTGGCGAGAGTTTCCGTTTGCGATGATCATGATGATGGCGGGCCTGCAGACGGTTCCCGACCAGTTGCTGCGCGCCGCAAAAGTCGACGGGGCCAATGCATGGCAGCGGTTCTGGCACGTCACCTTTCCGCACCTGAGAAACGTTTCGACGGTGACGATCCTTCTGCTGGCCGTGGCCAACTTCAATTCCTTCATCATCCCCTGGATCATGACCGGCGGCGGGCCGTCGAACGCATCGCATATCTGGATCACCCACATCTATGAACTCGCCTTCGGCCGCCAGCGCTGGGGGGTGGCATCGGCCTATTCTGTGCTGCTGTTCCTGATCCTGATGTCGCTCGGCTACTTCTACGTCCGCGCACTGAGCGGCAACGAGCAGAAGGATGGAAATGAATGAGCACGATTGCCGAAACTGCTCATCTTAGCCAGGCGCGCCGCCGTAGGCGCATTGATGGATGGCGGTGGGGCGGACGCATCTTCCTTGTGTTCATGCTGCTTTACACCGCATTGCCGATGATCTGGATGCTGATCACCTCGATCAAGTCAGGTTTCGCGGCCATGCAATTCCCGCCGCAATGGTGGCCGGACCAACCCACGCTTGCCAGCTACCAGAAGCTGCTCGATCCGCAGAACAGCGTCGGCCAGGACTTCCTTCGCTTCTTCTGGAACAGCCTTTTCGTCTCCACCGCCACAACCATCCTTTCGGTGATCGTGGCAGTTCCCGCGGCCTACGCCTTTTCACGCTTCACCTTCCCGGGCCGGAACTTTCTGTTCTTCACCGTCTTGCTTCGGAACATGTTTCCGGCGGTGATCTTTCTCGTGCCGCTCTTCATCCTGATGCGCGCGATCGGGCTCGTGAACACGCATGGGTCGCTCATCCTCACCTACCTCACATTCGGCCTGCCGCTGGCAATCTGGCTCCTCAAGGGCTTCTACGACAACATCCCGGTGCAACTCGAGCAGGCGGCGCGCATCGACGGGGCCACGCGGTTCCAGGCATTTGTCCTCATCGTGATGCCGCTCTCGGCGCCAGGCATCATCGCCACGGCGATCTACTCCTTCATTGGCGCGTGGAACGAGTACATCTACGCCTACACCTTCCTCTCCAAGAACGAGCAGTTGACACTGCCCGTCGGCATCCAGCGCTTCTTTTCGGAAAATACAACGGACTTTCCGGGCCTGATGGCGGCCAGCTTCATGATGAGCGTGCCCGTCGTGGTCCTGTTTCTGGTCCTGCAACGATACTTCGTACGCGCCCTCACGGAAGGCGCAGTCAAGCACTAGGGGAGTTGCCGGTGGCCCACGTGGTCCTCAAGAATCTGGTCAAGACCTATGGCAGCTTCAAAGCTGTCAACAATGTTTCGCTGACGGTCAACGACGGCGAATTCGTTGCGCTCGTCGGCCCTTCAGGCTGCGGCAAGACAACCACACTCAATCTCGTGGCGGGGCTCATCCCCATCACCTCTGGCGACATCGTCATCGGCGACCGGGTGGTCAACGATCTCGACCCCAAGGACCGGGACATCGCAATGGTGTTCCAGAACTATGCGCTTTATCCGCAGAAATCGGTCTACAAAAATCTGGCGTTCCCGCTGCAGATGCGCAAGTTGCCAAGGAACGAGATCGACAAGAAGGTCAGGGAAGCAGCGCGCGTGCTCGACATGACGCAGCTGCTCGAGCGCAAGCCACGCGAACTTTCGGGCGGGCAACAGCAGCGCGTGGCGCTGGGCCGCGCCCTCGTTCGCGATCCGGCGGTATTCCTGATGGATGAGCCACTCTCCAACCTCGACGCAAAGCTGCGCGTGCAGATGCGCTCGGAGATCAAGCGCTTCCACCAGGACCTGAAGGCGACGGTCATTTACGTGACCCACGACCAACTCGAAGCGGTAACGATGGCCGACAGGATGGCGGTGATGAATGGCGGCTTCCTGCAGCAATACGATTCACCGGCAGAGGTCTTTGCCCATCCGGTGAACATGTTTGTCGCGAGCTTCGTCGGCAGCCCGGCAATGAGCCTTGTTCCGCTGGAGGCATCAACGGCAAGCGGCAACACTGTGCTGACCAGCCCGGAGGGCTGGTGCCTCGAGCTCTCGCCAATCAACGCCCAGAAGGTCGCAAGGGCAACAACCAGGAAAGTTGTGCTCGGCGCCCGTCACTCGACGATCAGGCTGCACAAGAGTGCGATGCCTGGAAGCGTCCCCGCCAAGGCCTACACGGTGGAGCCGACCGGGGACGTCACCTTCGTACAGGCGTTTCTGTCCGGAGCCATCGTCAATGTCAGCGTGCCGCCGACCATTGCCGTGGCGCCCGACGAACAGATCTGGCTCGAGTTCGATCAGGAGCGGATGCATCTGTTCGACGGCGAAACGGAAATGGCCCTCAAGGCCGACTGAGACCAAGCGGATGCGTGTGAACCGAGGGCGTGGATGACCACGAAGCTTAAAATCACGGCGATCAAGCCCTATCCGGTATGGGTCGGAACGCGCAACCAGATGCTGGTCAAGGTCGAGACCGACAACGGCATCTTCGGCTGGGGCGAGAGCGGCTTGAGCGGTCGCGAGAAGGCCGTGGCCGGCGCGATCGAGCACTATCGCGAGTTTCTCATCGGCCGCGACCCGATGCAGATTGGTCGGATATGGCAAGAAGTCTATCGCAGCCAATACTTCGAAGGCGGGCGCGTTCTGCAGGCAGCGATCTCCGCCGTCGACATTGCCCTTCACGACATCAAGGGCAAGGCGCTGGGGGTGCCGGCCTACCAACTGCTGGGCGGCAAGCAGCGCGACCGGATTCCCACCTTCGCCTCGACCGGCGACGAGGCCGAGGGCGATGTTGCCATCGAACGGGCCCGCGAACTTAGCGCACAAGGGTGGCAGGCGATCCGCTTCTTCCCCGTCGGGCAAAACAGCAAGGACATCTTTGAGCCGCGGGAGTCGATCGCCGCGACCGCAACTATGCTGAACAGGGCGCGCGAGGCGCTGGGCGACGAGGTCGTCCTCGGCATCGATTATCATCATCGGCTGTCGGTGGCAGAGGCTGCGAGCTTCTGTAACAAGCTCGGCCGGGGCGTGCTTGATTTTCTCGAGGAGCCGATACGAGACGAGACACCAGAAGCCTACGAGTCCCTGCGCAGGATGACCGACATCCCGTTCGCCATCGGCGAGGAATTTGCCAGCAAGTGGCAATTCCTGCCCTACATCGAGCGTGGCATCCATCAGTTCAACCGGCTCGATGTCTGCAATGTTGGCGGGCTCACCGAGGCGATGAAGGTCGCCGGCTGGAGCGAGGCGCACTATGTGGACCTGATGCCGCACAATCCTCTCGGCCCGGTCTGCACGGCCGCGACCATCCATCTCGCCGCCGCGGTGCCGAATTTCGCCTGGCTCGAGACCAGGGCGCCCGAAGCAAAGCTGGGCTTCGACAATTCCGACTTCTTCCCCGTGCAACCACGGCTCGACGGCCCCGACTATCCGGTCAGCGATCTGCCAGGGCTCGGGGTCGAGGTCAACGAAGAGGCGGTCAAGGCAGAGAGCTTTCGTTTCTGGGAAGCGCCTCACCTGAAGCGCCGCGACGGTTCTGTCACAAACTGGTAGTTTCATCCAACGGGAGCCTGGAATGACACATATGCCCGAGATTACGCGACCGCCCAGAGAGATGATCGACGCATTGAAGGAAATCGGCGCCGCGACGATCTCCGGCACGCTCGGCCACATGGGCTTCCGCAATCCGCACATGGTCGGTCCCGTGCCGCAAAATCACGGCAAGTCGATCGTCGGGCCGGCCCTGACGCTTCAATTCATGCCGCAGCGGCCCGACCTCTTCACCGAGGGAGAATATGCAGATCCGGAGACGCAGCTGCACCGCCATGTGCTTTATCACGTGCAGGAGGGCGATGTGGTCGTCGTCGACGCGCGCGGCGACATGAGCTCGGGCGTCTTCGGCGATATGATGTCGACGTATTTCAAAGGCAGAGGCGGCGCTGGCATCGTGATCGACGGGTGCATGCGCGACCGGCCCAATGTCGAGAAGCTGGATCTGCCTCTATGGCTGCGTGGCTGGACGCCCAACTATCATGTGCAGACCGGCATCTATCCCAACGCCGTCAACGTTCCGATTGCCTGCGGCGGTGTCACGGTAATCCCCGGAGACATCATCGTCGCCGACGATGACGGGGTGGTAGTGCTTCCAGTCGCAATGGCTGCGAGCGTCATCGAAGAATCGCAAAAGCATCACGACTGGGAGGAGTTTTCGCGAATGAAACTCATGGAGGGCGGGTCGTTGCAGCGCTACTATCCGCTGCATGACGATGCCCGCGCAGAGTACGAAGAGTGGCGCAAAACAAATCGCTTGGGAACGACCTAGCCAATGGATCACCCCAGGCGGGCGGCGAACTTTGTCCGGATATCGCCGGCGTCTACACAAAAAGCATGGAACCAAATTTCGCCTGACCGAGCCGCCCAGACGACGAAAGGACAACCGTTATGTCTGGCGCGCCGCACCTCCTGAAGAACGGCTATGCGCGAAGCCAGCCGTTCCGGGTACGCTTCGTGCGATTGAAAAGCCGTCACTCCATGCGCCTGCCGCATGAGCATGCGGTTAAGCGGCCCATTCCTATGACCACGTCAAGTGCGTCTGCTTGACCAGTTCGGCCCTGCGCTTGGCGGTTTCCAGCCCAAGTTCGATAAACTGACGGGCATGCCTGGCAAGCGCAACGTTGTCGTCCCAGAGATTGCGCCAGATGGCCGTCTTCAATGAAAGGTCCTTGTCGACGATGGTAGTGGAGAAGGATTCAAAGGTTACATAGTCATCCCAACCGATCGCCACGAGAGCGTCGAAGATGGTGGCGAAATCGATATTTCCGGTGCCGAGGTAACCGCGGTGGCTTTCCCCGATATGGACATAGCCGATCTTGTCCGCGGCGTGACGGATTGCAAGGCCGACGTCGGCCTCTTCGATGTTCATGTGGAAGGTATCGAGATGCAGAAAGACGTTCGCAGCGCCTGTATCTGAAATATAGGCCATCCCCTGCGCCGCCGTATTGAGCATATTGCTCTCGAAGCGATTGACGATTTCGAGGTTTAGCGTAACGCCGGCAGCCTTGGCTCGATCCGCCACTCTCGACAGGGTGGCGACGCTCGTATCCCATCCCTTCTTCGTCAGCGCGTGTTCTTGCTTGCCGTGGGCCGAGCTCAGTATGCCGGCAAGCTTGGTACCGCCCAGATCGCGCACGAGTGCCACAGCGCGGTCGAGAATATCCTCGCCCTTGGCAACAACTGCCGGATCTTCACTGGAGATGTCACCCTCTAAGGGCAGCCCCATGCTGATTGCGACATCAAGGCCAAGTTCCTCGATGCGTGACGCCAGCCACTTCACGTCCACCTGTTTCGGATCGAGGTACGAAAACTCGATAAGCTTGAACTGAAGTTCGTGGGATCTCGATAGAGCTTTATCGAGCTCATCCTTCGACGAGCCGGCACTCCAGACAAATGAGTGGACACCGATCTTGGACATGGGCAAACCGCTTCCTGAGATTTTCATTGAGGGAAGGCGACCCGCCGTGCACGCGGCAACGGCGGGCCACTCGGGAGGAGACCTTAGCGGGCTGCCGTCCAGCCCTTGTAGTCCTTGAGGTTTTCAGCCGTGATCAACTTCGGGTCGAGAAGCACCGTCGTTTCGGCCGGCTTCTTGCCATTCAGGACGTCGACGGCCATCTTCAGCGAGTCGCCGGCCATGACGTAGGGATCCTGCGAAGCGGAGGCCTTGATCATCGAGTTGCCGCTGGCGAGCGACTTTTCGATATCAGGAGCGCCATCGACTGCGGTGATGAAAAACTCGTTCCGGTTCAACTGCTTTGCGGCAAGCTCTGCGCCAATGCCGGTCGGATCGTTGATTGCAAAAACGGCGTCTATCTTGTCGAAGCGCGTCAGCAGTCCCTGCATGACAGCAAGACCACCATCGCGCGATCCCTGGCCGTTCTGGTCGTCAGAAAGGATCTTGATGTCAGGGCTCTTCGACAGGACGTTCTTGCAACCCTGGACGCGATCGAGGATCGAGGACGAGGCCGGGCCGTTAATGATGACAACATTGCCCTTGCCGCTGAGCTTGTCGACGATGTACTGGCAGGCTTCTTCGCCTGCCTTGACGTTGTTCGTCATGACGGTGACGTCTGCACCGGGTGCGGATACGTCAAAGGCGGCGACGATAACGCCGGCGGCCTGAGCCTTCTTGACGGCCGGTGCAATTGCCTTGGCGTCGACAGCGTTGAGCATGATGATGTCAACGCCGGCGGCAATGAAGCTGTCGATCTGCGAAACCTGCTTGTTGAGGTCGTAATCGGCAGAAACGGAGGTCACCTGAACATTCGGATTGATTTCCTTGGCTCGGTCTTCAATGCCCTTGATGGTCGCGACAAAGAATGGATTGCCCAGGAGGCCGACCGAAATGCCGATCTTTTGAAGATCCTTTGCCGCGGCCGGCATTGCAATTGCCGCGGCGAGCGCGGTGGCGGTGAGCAGTTTAGAGATCATGCGCATGCTTTCCTCCTTATGGCGCCTCCTGCGCCTTTGTTATCCGGTAACCCGGTTCCTTCAGCCGCAGCTCAGGTGCGGCTAAGCCCTCTCAGCCTGTAGCGGTCGAGCCCGACGGCAACGATGATGACAAGTCCCTTGATGATGTACTGCCAGATGTCGGAAACCCCGACGAGGATGAGACCGTTCGACAGGACAGCGATGATCAAAGCCCCTATCAGCGTGCCCCAGATCGACCCGACGCCGCCGACGAAACTGGTACCGCCGAGAATGACGGCTGCAATCGCGTCGAGCTCGTAAGCCTGGCCAAGCTGCAATCCGTTTGCCGCGTACAGGCGGGCCGCCGACATGACACCGCCGAGGCCCGATAGCAGGCCCGACATCGAATAGACGAACAAAAGCACCAGCGGCACTTTGATGCCCGTGAGGCGTGCAGCCTCGACATTGCCGCCAACAGCGTAGATCCAGGTTCCGAGCACCGACCGCTTGAGGATCACCCAGGACACCAGGATCGTCACCAATGCGATGATCGCCAGCCATGGCACACCGAACAGATTGCCATTGCCGATGAAATCGAAGGGCAGATCGGGATTGAAGACGGTCGTGTCGTTGCCGAGAAGACGGGCAATACCGCGCATTGCCGTTAGCGAACCCAGCGTGACGATGAAGGGCGGGAGTTTCAAAAACGCGATGATAACTCCATTGATGAGGCCGCATCCCAGTCCGACCGCGATTGCTGCGGGAATCCCAAGCATGCCGACATCCGGCCACAGCGAAACGATGACACCGACCATGGCTGAGGCGGCAAGGATCGATCCGACGGAAAGATCGATGCCGCCCGTCAGAATCACGAATGTCATGCCGGCCGCAAGCACGGTGTTGATTGACGCCTGCTGCATGACGATCGACAGATTGTTGACGCTCAGGAAGCGACCGCTGAGAAGATGAAAGCCGACGGCCAAAAGAATGAGGACGGGTAACATACCAAGGGCGGTCAAGGTCGACCTCAGCCTCATCCTGTCTGTTGCTGTCTGTCCGCTCTGCATTGCGCTCATTTCAGGTTCTCTCTTATGTCGCGCTCATTGTGTCTCGACCGACCGGACCGGTCGAAAGGGCCATGATGGTCTCCTGCTCGATCGGTCGGTCCGGCGATGCGACGACCTCGCCGGCGATGTGTCCCTCGCGCATCACCAACACGCGGTCGGCGATACCAATCACCTCGGGCAGATCGCTTGAGATCACGATGATGGCGATTCCGCTTTCGGCAAGCTCGTCGATGATCCGATAGATTTCCGACTTCGCACCGACGTCGACGCCGCGCGTCGGCTCATCAAGGATGACCACCCGCGGCTTGGTCTCCAGAAGGCGCGCCAGCAACACCTTCTGCTGGTTGCCGCCCGACAGGGCCCCGGCATTGATGGACGTGCTCTTCGTTCGGATCGACAGGGACGAAACGGCGTCATCGGCGCGCTTCTTCGCCTTGCCGAAATCGAGGAACCCGCCTGGTCGCGCATCCTTGGCGATCACACCGACATTGATGTTCTCGTTGATCGTCATGTCGAGGAACAGGCCAAGTGCCTTGCGATCCTCGGTGAGGTAGGCAATCCCGGCATTGAGCGCATCGTGGGGGCCGCGCAGCGAAAGCTCCTGACCGTTCAAGGTCACGACACCGGTGGCCTTGTGGTCCGCACCGAAGACCAGCCGCGCAAGCTCCGTGCGGCCTGAACCGACAAGGCCTGCGATGGCCAGCACCTCTCCGGCACAGGCATTGAAAGAGCAATCGTGCACGCGCCGCCCGTCTCCCACATTCTTGACGGCAAGCACGACCTGGCGATCGTGCGCGGCAGCGCGGTGCTCCTTTTTATAGAACGACGACAGGTCGCGGCCGACCATCATGGCGACGAGCCGCTCGGCCGACAGTTCGCTGCGCTTCAGCGTTCCAACATAGGCACTGTCGCGAAGCACGCTGACGCGGTCTGCAAGCGCGTAGATTTCTTCCATGCGATGGCTGATGTAGATGATCGCAATTCCATGCGCCTTGAGGCTGGCGATCACCTCGAAAAGCTTTTCGGTTTCCCGACTCGTCAGCGATGTCGTCGGTTCGTCCATGACGATGATGCGCGCGTCCGTGGTAAGAGCACGGGCAATTTCGACCATTTGACGCTCGCCCAAGGAAAGGGACGACACAAGCTGATTGGGAGAAAAGCCGATGCCGAGGCGCTTTAGAATGGGCTCGGCGCGCTTCCTGATATCCGCGCGGTCGACGAACCCCAGACGTGACGGCTCTTCCCCGAGAAACATGTTCTGGGCGACAGTCAGATTGGGAGCGAGCGACAGTTCTTGATAGATCACCGCAATGCCGTTGGCTCTGGCCTTGATCGGGTCGCCGGTGACCGCCGGCCGGCCGCTGACCAGAATCGTGCCGCCGGGATCCGCGAGGTAAGCACCGGAGAGAACCTTCATCAGCGTCGACTTGCCGGCGCCGTTCTCACCCATCAGCGCATGAATTTCACCGGGATACACGGTCAAGGAGACGTTCGTCAGTGCGCGCGTATTGCCGAAGGTCTTGCTGATGTTCTGCATTTCGAGAACGGGAGCAGTGGCCGTGGACGATGCTACAACTGGGTTCATCGGATCCCCTCGCTCAGCATGGCCGGCTGCGACACGTCACGCCTCAGCTCTATCGCACGTCGCCTCCATTCCCGCCTGTAGTCGCCAAGGCCGGCGATCTCGACGGCACGGATACGCTCACACTCATTTTTGAAGGGCCGGACATTGGACTGGCGAAATACGAGCGCAGCCGCCCCGAAGGCGCTGCCTTCGGGATTTGCACTGATAAAGACGGTCTGATCCCGCAAGGCCGCAAGCAATGGTGCATAGAGGTCGGCCTTGACCAAGCCGCCGTCGATCACAATGTCGTTTTGCGAACGGATAAGATCGAGTGACAAATCCGTCATCAGGATCACGTAGAGCAACGCCACGGCCGCCCGCTCCTCGCCCTCAACGGCTGGTCCGAGGAAATGACCTTCTGAACCCGGAAACGGCCCACCAGCGGCGAAAGACGGCAGGGCGAAGCTTCCCTTGGCGATGACCGCTTCCACCGCTTCGATACTGATCGGCTTTGTCCAGCCTTGGCTTGCCACGTCGTATTCGCGACCACCCATGAACCGGATCGTTGCGGCAGGTGCATGGTCTACCGTGACATTGGCGAGCATGTCGCGCTCACGATCGAGGGCATTCAAAGGGCACGCCTGATTGAAGATAATCACCCAGGTGCCGGTCGAGATCAGCGTGAAATCGTCAAAGCCGACGGACCTGTAGTAGAACAGTGCGGAATTGCTGTCATGGACACCATTGTGGACCATAACCTCCACCGTTTCGCCTGCTGCCATGACGGGGTATGTCCCAAGTGACGAACCTGCTGGCACAAGATCAGGCATTTTCGCGCGCCAACCCTCTTGGTCGACGAGGCTGCTGAAGTCATCGGCCAACGGTGCCCAAAGATGGGAATGGCAAGCGAGATAGGACACTTCGGAGGCGGCGCGGCCAGAGAATTTCCATGACCAGAACTGAGGGTAAGCAAGGATCGCATCGGTAGCGTCGAGCGTGCTCGGATCCCTTTCCTGAAGCCACAGAATGTGGCGGCCGTAGTTCAACCCCAGCGGCAGACGGGGTGAGTAGGTTTCAGAAAACGGTGGAATGAGTGGATCGATCCTGGCTGCGACCGATACCGGAGGCTCCTGTTCGTAATCAAGGATCGGATGGCAAAGTTCGCCTTTTCCGATCAGCGCGAACGTGCAGCCATGCGCGGAAAACGTCACATGGCGAACGCCATGCGCTTCGACGGCCTGGCTGAGCTCGTCCTGCATCCAGGAAAAAAGAGCTTCGTCATCGAGGACACGAATGTCGCCGTGGTCGCGCCACACCGGCTTGGCGCGTCGCTCCGCTACGACGTCGCCCTTGGCGTCGATGACGAACAGCTTCGAATTGGTCTTTCCGAGGTCAAAGACCGCAACTGGACAATGCTCTGTCAAATGACGCCTCCGACATCTGCGATGAGGATCGTCACACCGGCATTCTCAAGCATCTTGGCGTTTGCGTCGGACAAACCGTCGTCGGTCACGATCGTTCCGACGCGCGACAGCGTCAAAGCCAGATTACGTGGCTGAATGGAAAACTTTCGGCTGTCTGCCAACAGCACCACTTCATCAGCGCAGGTGCTGAGCTCGCCGATCGCCTTGACGAGCAGCGGGTGTGACTCCAAAAGCCCCTGTGAATCGATGCCTTGCGTGCCAACGAAGAATCGCGAAGCGAAGTAATCGGGCGCACCCGAAGCCGGATCGTGAATGATCCCCGGCTCGCGATAGAGTTCGCCGCCTGAAAGGCTGAGATGGCAGCTGCCGTGCTCGCCGAGATAGGCAGCAAGAGGCATCGAATTGGTATAGATGCGCAAGTTGCGGCGAGCCAGAAGCACGCCCAGCTGAAAGCAGGTAGAACCGGCATGAACGATAATAGAGTCACCGTCCCGCACCAGCGAGGCGGCCTTTTGCGCTATCGCGCGCTTGGCCTCGACCGCAATATCGCGATTCTCGTCGTATGGTCGGGCCGCAAGCCGGCCGCCGACCTCGAAAGCCGAGATCCCTCCGTAGACCTTCTTGGCTCGCCCTGTTTCGTGCAACTTGTCGATATCGCGTCTGATGGTCGCCGGGGAAACGCCGAGGCGGACTTGCAGGTCGCGAACCGAGGCGAACGGTGTTTCGCGAAGAAGGTCGGTGATGAGTTTATGCCGGCTGGCATCGTTCACTGTGTTTCCTCCCGGCCGCTCCCCGCCGATGATTAAAGATAATCACAACGAAACCCCATCCGCAAGTCAAAGGTGACGCAAAAACTTCATCATTGACGATATTCAATCGCTTACCTACGATCGGGGAAAAATTCGCTCATTATTGTGAGTTGATCATCTCAAACGCGGAGGTCTTGATGGCGGTAGGTAGCTCGGAGGGCGAGTTCAACCGGTTTCTGGCGCTGTCGAAGCAGATCGGAACCGACATCCTCAAAACTCAGGGAGCAGGCGGGAATACCTCGCTCAAGGATGGCGATACCATGTGGGTCAAAGCATCCGGCACCTGGCTCGCTCAGGCCGGGGATCGCGATATCATGGTGCCGGTCCGTGTCGCGCCGCTCGTCCAAGCCCTTCGCAAAGGCGACCAACGCGCCGAAAAGGCCACCGATTTCGTTATTGCGTCACTGAATACCAGCGGCCTGCGACCATCCATCGAGACGAGCTTTCACGCGGCCTTGCCCCAGGCAGTCGTCGCGCATTACCACTGCGTCAACTCGATCGCGCTCTCGGTTCTGAAAGATCGCGATCGGCTCCTGAAAGCAAGGCTGGACGTGACCGGGTTGAATTGGGTGACGGTTCCCTACAGGCGCCCCGGCACGCCGCTTGCCCGCGAGGTCGACTTGGCGGCCACAACGCGTCCCGACGTTTTAGTCCTGTACAATCACGGCATCATCATTGCCGGGGCCACCATTGACGAGATTGCGCGCCGCATCGAGCAGGTCTCCGCTGCACTGGAAATGCCTGAACGGCAAGTTCCCTCTCCGTCCATCGAGACACTCGAGCGGCTGAGCCGGGATAGCAGTTACTCTCCAGCAAACGACATCGAGAGCCATCAGCTAGCACTCTCACAGGAAAGCGTCCGGCTGGCGACAGCCGGTTCGATGTATCCGGATCACGTGATTTTCCTCGGCGTGAAGATCGGCCTCCTGGACGCCGACCAATCCTTGAGCGCTTACCTCGAAAGCTTGGCACTGACAGGAGAAGGCCCGCCGAAAATGATCATCGTGCCTGGCTCCGGCGTACTCTTGTCGAACGAGTTGACGGCTGGCGGCCAGGCGATGGCTCGATGTCTTGCAGAAGTCGTAGCACGCATCCCCGACGATTCCGATGTCAACTATCTATCCGAAGCGGACGAATACGAGCTGACAAACTGGGAGGCTGAGCAGTACAGGCAGGCGCTTGACCGCGGAGCCGTGACCTCGTGACAAGCTCGCCCAATCCATTGCCCGCAACTGTCATAGGAATCGACATCGGCACGTCCGGCGTACGCGCGGCCGCAATTTCCGACAACGGTGAGGTTGTTGCTCTCGCCAGCACTCCGTTTTTCACCGCTGAGGAAGGCCGCACCCCTTCCATATGGTGGGAGAGAACGTCAACCGCGCTCGCGCAACTTGCGGCAAAAGCAAGCCTTGCATCCGTCGGAGCAATCGGTATCGACGGAACATCCGGAACCGTTCTTGCGCTCGATCGCGTGGGCGAACCGGTGGGCGCGCCGTTGATGTACAATGATAACTGCCCCGATGGCGATATTGTCGAACAGATATCCCGGCATGCGCCGGCCGACAGCCCAGCGAAAGGCGCGAGCTCGGCTCTTGCGCGAGCAATCTTTCTTGCCCGTCAGCCAGGTGTATCCAAGGTCGTTCATCAGGCCGACTGGCTGTTGCTGAAGCTCGGTCTGCGCGAAGCAGCAACAGACGAAAACAATGCCTTGAAGACCGGTTACGACCTGCAACGGGAAAAATGGCCGGACTGGATTGAGATGGCCGGCCTTAATCGTCAGCTGCTTCCCAAGGTCTACCGTGCCGGTGCTGCGCTCTCGCGCGTCAAAGGTTTCGCTGCCAAGCTTGGCTTTGCAACGACTTGCCGCTTTCACGCCGGCACGACCGACGGCTGCGCCTCGTTTCTGGCAACCGGCGCCTCGCAGATCGGCGATGGCGTTACCGCGCTCGGCTCCACGCTCGTCCTCAAGCTCGCTTCCGAACGGCCGATCAACGCACCTCAATATGGTATCTACTCGCACAGGGTACTCGATTTCTGGCTCCCCGGCGGCGCCTCCAACACGGGTGGTGCCGTCATCAAATCACTGTTCGGAGATGACCGCCTCGCCGAGTTGACGGCTCGCCTTGATGTCTCGCGACCAACGGGTTTGCACTTCTATCCGTTACTTAAACGCGGTGAACGCTTCCCCTTCAGCGATCCGGATTATGCCCCTCGCCTGGAGCCTCGCCCGGAGGATGACGCAATTTTCTTCCAGGCGGTGCTTGAAGGAATCTCGGCAATTGAACGGCTGGGATATGACAGGCTGGTTGAGCTTGGTGCCGCGCAGCTGAAATCGGTCCGAACCGTTGGCGGCGGCTCGAAGAATCCGACGTGGACACGCATGCGGCAAGCCGCACTTGGTATCGCTTTTACGCCTTCGAAGTCGACGGAGGCTGCAATCGGCACCGCAGCGCTCATTCTTCAATGGCAAAGGAAGAACCAATGAGCTCTTTTCCAGAGACATCGCTCGCAAACCTGATCAATCAATACGACTATTTCCTGATCGATCAGTTTGGCGTGTTGCGTGATGACGAGGGCGCCTATGGAGGCGCCGCTGTAGCGTTGCGGAGGCTGAAAGAGAATGGCAAGCGGGTGATCGTGCTTTCCAACTCCGGGCGAAGTGGCGACTATAATGCCGAACGTTTCGTTCGCCTCGGCTTCGAGCGTGGCCTGTTTGAGCGGTTCGTGACGTCGGGCGACGTCGCCTTTGATATTCTGTCCCGTTCTGAGGACATTCGGCGCGGGATGCGCGCTTTCACAATCTCCAGCGGCGATGACCAAAACCTTGCGGACCGTCTTGATCTGACGACTGTGTCTCGATCGAATGATGCCGATCTCGTTATCATCTCGGGCAGCGAGGCGGAACGCATAGCGCTCGATGTATACCGGCGCATGCTGGAACCCGCAGCGGCCAATCACACGCCTTGCATCTGCACAAATCCTGACATTCACAAGCTGGCAGGCGGCAAGAACGCACCCGGCGCGGGAGCAATCGCGAGGATCTATGAGGAACTCGGGGGCAAGGTCCAGTGGATCGGCAAGCCGTATCATCAAATTTACAGCCACGCCATGTCAGTATGGGGCAGTCTTGATCGAGCAAAGGTCGTCTGCATCGGCGACAGTATCGAGCACGATATCAAAGGCGCAGCCAATGTCGGACTCGCATCGGTACTTGTGCGCACCGGAATACTGGCGAGCAAGTCCGACAAGGAATTATTCGCGCTCATGAAAAGCTGCGAGGCGGTTCCAACCTATCTCATGCACGAATTTGCCCCGGCAGGAAGGTGCCGTCAGCCAGGCGGCCGCTGACAGCCGCCGCGAATGACGTCTGGTGCTTGACGAAATCGGCCTTACACAGACTGCCGACACAATACTCCAAATCATCGTGAACTGTGTCAATTTCGAAGATCTCCGGTACCGGAAGGTGTACCGGCAAGGCACTTTCGGGAGTTCTTATTGATGCCCGAGGCGAGCCGTGATCGTCAGGCGGCGAGATAGTCGGATCAAAGAAAACATCATCCAGCTATTGCATCCTCAGCGCCATCTCCGCTGCCTTTTCCGCGATCATGATCACCGGGGAGTTCGTGTTGCCGGACACGATCGTCGGCATGATCGAGGCATCAACAACGCGCAGCTTCTCAAGCCCATGCACGCGCAACTTCGCATCCACCACCGCCATCGGATCGCTTCCCATCCTGCAGGTGCCGACAGGATGAAAGATCGTGGTGGCGATATCACCTGCACGCCGGATCAACTCGTCATCGCTCTGATATTCCCGGCCGGGTAGCATCTCCTGCGGTCGAAAACGGGAGATAGCCGTCGTTTCCATCAGGCTGCGCGCATGGCGAATTGAGTTTGCCGCGAGCAGCCTGTCGCCCGTGGTCGAAAGATAATTGGGACGAATTTCAGGGGCGACCGAGGCATCGCGTGTCGTCATATGCACGGTACCGCGACTTTCCGGCCGGAGGTTACAGACGGAGACAGTCACGGCAGGATAAGGATGCAGCGGCTCGCCGAGCCGGTCGGTGCTGAGAGGCTGGACGTGATATTCGAGATCGGCGGTAGCGACGGACGGATCGCTCTTGGCGAAGATCCCGAGCTGGCTTGGCGCCATCGACAGCGGACCTGAACGGCTGATCGCATATTGCAAGGCCATGCCGGCTCGGGTGAACAGGTTATGGTAAAGTTGGTTCAGCGTGCGCGCGCCCTCGATCCTGAAGACGGTTCGGATCTGCAGATGGTCTTGCAGGTTTTCGCCGACACCCTGGAGTTCATGATGCACGGGAATGCCGAGGCTCGACAACACATCCGGCCGCCCGACGCCCGAAAGCTCCAGAATTTTTGGAGAGTTGATCGAACCCGCAGAGAGAATGACCTCTCGCGACGCGCGGGCGACACAGGAGCGGCCATTGAGGCGAAAGCGCACGCCGGATACAGCTTTGCCGTCAAATTCCAGCCGCTCGGTTTCCGCGCCTGTCAGCACGCGCAAGTTTACCCGCTTCATCGCCGGGCGCAGGAAGGCTTTCGTCGTGTTCCAGCGCAGGCCGCCCTTCTGATTGACCTCGAAATAGCCGGACCCCTCATTGTCCCCGCCGTTGAAATCTCCGGTCTTGCGAATACCGAGTTCCTCGGCCGCATCGCGAAAGGCATCGAGGATCGGCCAGGACAGCCGCTGGCGTTCGACGCGCCACTCGCCCCCCGCTCCGTGTAAGGCCGATTTGCCGCGATAATTGTCCTCCGATTTCAGGAACCAGGGCAGCACGTCATCCCAGCCCCAACCGGCATTGCCTGCCTGCCGCCAGCCGTCGTAATCCGCCGCCTGCCCGCGCATATAGATCATGCCGTTGATCGAGGAGCAGCCGCCAAGCACCTTTCCGCGCGGATAGTTGAGCGCCCGGCCGTTGAGGCCGGCCTCGGCTGCCGTCTTCATCATCCAGTCGGTGCGCGGATTGCCCATGCAATAGAGGTAACCGATTGGCACATGCACCCAATGATACCGATCCGAGCCGCCGGCCTCGATCAGCAGCACCCGGTTTCTCGGATCAGCCGAGAGCCGGTTTGCCAGCACGCAGCCGGCCGACCCCGCACCGACGACGATGAAATCGTAAACGCCTTCATCCATCGGCGCTTCGTTCAGGGGCGCTTCATTCATGGGCATGATCACGCTGCAACTCCTGTTGCGAGACTTTGGGCCTCCGAAAGCCGCCGCCACAGCGGCGTCATCGCCTCGTTAATATCCGTGTAAAGCCTGTAACGGGTGGCGTAGTGGTCCGAAAGCACAGCATTGGGCTGATAGTGCCGATCGGTCCGCACCATGGCGGTGGCGCCTTCGATGAAATCGGCAAACAGCCCGACACCCGTGCCGGCCGCAATCGCAGCCCCGAGCGCCCCTGTCTCCCGCGACACGGCAACAGTGACGGGAACACCCAATACATCCGCAAATATCTGCGGCCAGAGCCTGCTGCGCGAGCCACCGCCAGAGAGCACCGCCTCCTCGAAGTTCGCACCCGCCTTGCGGATGGTCTCGATATGCTGGCGATGACCGAAGGCGACACCTTCCAGAAGTGCCCGGATCAGATGCCCCTTGGTGTGCCAGCCAGCCATGCCATAGAAACCGGCCCGCGCATGGCCGTTCTGCTGGGCGCCATAGAGATAGGGGTGATAGAGGGGATCATCCGCTGCCGGCGTGACCGCAGCCGCGAGCGCGCAAGCCGCATCGAAGGGCGAGACGCCTTCTGGATGCCCGTCCTCGAAGAATTCCCGAACCAGCCATTCAAGATTGGCGGCCGACGTGGCGCTGTTTTCCATCGCCATGTAGCGGCTGCGGTCGAAGGTGGAGGACATGAAAACCGGGCCATCAAGGTCGGGACCATCGATGATCACCTGATTGATGCTCCAGGTGCCGGCGATGATCGAGGCGCTGCCGGTGCGCGACACGCCCGAGCCGAGCGCGGAGGCGACGACATCGAACAGCCCGCCGACGACCGGCGTGCCGGCCGCAAGCCCGGTCTCAGTCGCGACCTCCTGCGTCACATGACCGGCGATATCGGCGCTTTCGATCAGCGGCGGCAGCATGTGCATGCTCTCGGCAAGGCCGTAAGCGGCCATCAGCGCCGTGTCGTAGCGACGCGCGGCGAGATCGAGCAGGCCGGCGCCGGACATATCGGAAACCTCGCTGACGCGGCTGCCGGTCAGCCGGTTGACGACGAAATCCTTGGAGAAGAAAACCGTACCAATGCGCTGGAAGAGGTCGGGACGATGGCGTTTCAGCCAGGCAAGCAGCGTCGGCGTCTGGGATGGCCAGGGGCGCTGGCGGGCGATCGGTGCGGTGCGGTCACCGACCCCTTCAGCCGCCCATTCCTCGACAAGTCCCGTTGCACGCGTATCGAGGGACTGGATTGCGATCAGCGGCTGGCCATCGCGATCAAGGGCATAGAGGCCGTTGCCATGGCCGGCGCAGCCGATGGCGGCAATATCGGAGGCAGCAATGTTTGCCTTGTCGAGGCACGTGCGGATCACCCGTTTGGCATTGGCCCAGAGTTCGCCGAGATCGCGCTCGACATGGCCGGGGCACGGCATGCGGCTATGGCCCTCCTCCCCGGCATGCGCCAGCTCCCGGCCTTCGAGATCGAAGATCACCGCCTTGATGACGGTGTTTCCGGCATCGAGCCCCAGCAGATATTTTGCCATTGCGAACCCCTCCCAAGGTTCTGTCAGTCTTGCGTGGTTTTTAGCCGAATGCCTAGCGCCGATCCCCAATTCTCCCCATCTGGGAGAAGGCGGCCCGAAGGGCCGGATGAAGGGCTCGCTGCATGCTCAGGATTTGCCGCAGCACGCCCTCATCGCCTCGCACACGCTCGGCACTTCTCGCCGCTGGGAACAAGGGGTAACCACCAACCTCACCCCTGCTGATAAACTGCAAACGCCTCTTCGCCGCTTGCATTCTCGCGGATGATCGCCATCAGACCGCGCACGACGGCGCCTGGATTGGCGTGCTGATAGATGTTTCGCCCGTAGACCATGCCCACCGCACCCTGCCGCATCAAGGCCGCGGACTTCGCGAAGACCGCGGACAGATCCTCCTTGCCGCCGCCGCGGACCAGAACCGGGCAACGCGCCGCCTCGATGACGCGATGAAAATCCTCCGGGTTGGTCGTGGGATCGGCCTTGACGATATCGGCGCCCATTTCGCGGGCAAGCCGCGTCAGCGTCACGATCTTGTCGGCATCGCCATCGACCATGTAACCGCCGCGCTCCGTCACAGGCTGCATCACCAGCGGCTCGATCATCAGCGGCATGCCGTATTTCTCGCAATCGGCACGCACGCGCGAAATATTCTGGACGCACTGGCGGAAGAGACCGGGCTCGTCCGGCAGCATGAACAGATTGACGACGACGCAGGCCGCATCCATCTGCAGCGCGCCGATCAGCGGCTCGGCCTCGTTTTGCAACACGGCCCACATATCGCGATGGCGGATGCGGTTGTAGGGGTTGCCCATGTCGAGACGCATGACGAGCGCTGGTTTGTCCTTGCCGGGCAGGTCCTGCAGCAGGTCGGCCTGGCCGTAATTCATCTGGATCGCGTCGGGCCTGGCTTCCACCAGCGCCTTCACGACGGCCGGCATGTTCGCCAGGCCGTCAAGGAAGGACGGCTCGTTGCAGACGCCATGATCGATCGCCACATCGAGGCAACGGCCGTTGCCGAACAGCCGGTTCATCCGGACCTTGCTGACGTCTCGCATTGTTCACTCCTTTGTTCGTTCCTTGCGGAAAGGGTTTGCTCCGAAATACCGTGACGGTCGTTCAGGAGGGTCAGAAAATGGGTTCGCTCCTCGGCAGCGCGCTGCGGCGGCCAGCCTTTTTCGGCTGTGAGAATGGCGAGGGCGGCATCGGCCATGTCGAGCGAGAGTTCGCCGGTGATGGCGAGCGTCGTGCGGCGCAAAAGAAGATCGTCCAGATGCTCCACCGCTTCCGAGCGGATGAGATGGATGAGCTCGCGGGCGCTGTAGGCGGCATGCGGCAGGTCGTGATCAGGAGGCAGGGCATGATCCGCCGCGACGAGGAAGCGGGCGATTTCGGCAGCGTCGGTACCATAGCGCGTGAAGAGGGTGGCGATGCGATCCTCCTTAAGGCCGGTCGCGCCGGAAAGCTGCCGAAGCCAGTCGCTCCGATCCTTGGGAAAGCTGCGCCCGCCGCCGAAGGTGCGATCGGCGGTATCGATGCGGCGCTTGCGGCCGAGCCGGTCGAGCGCCATGTCGGCGGCGAGTTCGCCGAAGGACCGGAAGGTGGTCCACTTGCCGCCGATCATGCAGAGCACCGGCGGGCCAAGATCACGGCCCTCGACGACCGTGCAGAAATGGTCGCGCGGGATGCGGCCGGTGAAGCTGTCGTTGCTGGCTGGCAGCGGCCGAACGCCCGCGAACTGGAAGACGATCTCTTCCGGGCGGATGACGATGCCCGGCAGCACGAAGGCCAGCGATTGCAGGATGTAATCGCGCTCGTCATCCTCGCAGCGCACTGTGCCCGGATCATCGACACGGATATCGGTGGAGCCGACCAGCACCTTGCCGAGATAGGGAAAGAGGATGCAGATGCGACCGTCCTCGTTCTCGTAATAGATCATGTGGCCATCGAGCAGGTCGCGCAGGCCCGGATGATCGATGATCAGGTGCGAGCCCTTGGTGCCGCCCATCAACGGCGCGGGACGGGCATCCTCGGGGAAGAGCGAGCCATTGGCGATGTCGATCCAGCCGCCGGTGGCGTTGACGATCAGCGCGGGCCTGATCGGCAGCGATTGGCCGGAAATGGCATCGTGCAGTAGAAAGTGGCCGGCGGGGGCCTGTTCGAGCGTCGCATAGTTGAGGGCCTGCGCGTTCGGACCAGCCGAAAGCCCGTCGCGCAGAAGCTCGATGCCGATGCGTTCCGGATGGCTTACCCAGGCATCGTAATAGGTCGCGGCGCTGCGGATTGCCGGGTTGAGCGCCGGCCATTTGGCAAGCGTGCCGCGGCGGCCGCGAAACTGGTGTTTTGGCATCAGCGCCCGTTTACGGGTCAGGAAATCATAGATGGCAAGGCCCGCCTTGATGACGATGGCACCGCGGCGGCTCGGGCGGCGGGTGAGGCCGAGAAACCGCACGATGCCGTTGCCGAGGCCGGAGAAAATGTCGAAGATAGGTACTGTGGTCGGCAGCGGTGCAACGTAATGCGGCGCGTTGCGCAGCAGCCGGTCGCGCTCGACCAGCGATTCCCGCACGAGGTCGAACTCGCCGTTTTCGAGATAACGCAGGCCGCCATGCACCATGCGCGACAGCGCGGCACTCGCGCCGGAGCAATAGTCGCCCTTCTCGACCAGCAGCACGTTCACGCCCTGCAGCGCCAGCTCGCGGAAGACGCTGAGCCCATTGATGCCGCCGCCTAGGACGCACACATCCACCTTCGGGCTTTTGCGAAACCCGTTCCATGTCTCTTCACGGTTCATGTTGAGAGCCTGTTATCCGTCCATGTGGGCCAGTTTCGCCGCCAGCGCCGCGTCGATGGCCTTGAGATCGTCAGCCGAAAGCCGGAGCGTGCCGGCCCTTGCATTGTCGAGTGCCTGTGCCGGGTTGCGCGCACCACAGAGGGCAAAGGTCACGCCCGGCTGCGCCAGCGTCCAGGCAACCACCACCTGGGCGACGCTCGCGCCATGCCGCTCGGCGACGGGTCGGATCGCCTCCGAGAAATCCTTCGCCTTCTGCCGGTTGGCGACGGAAAAGCGCGGATTGTCCTTGCGTTGGTCGTCACCCGAGAAAATGCGATCTGGTCCGATGGTGCCGGAGAGCAGGCCGAGTGCCAGCGAGGAATAGCTGAGCGTCGACACGCCGTTTTGAACAGTGAGCGGCAGCAGGTCCGCCTCGATCCTGCGATCGATCATGCTGAACCGCTCCTGGATCGCATCGAGTGATCCGGTTTGAATGTATTGCCGAAGCTCAGGCCGATCGACATTGCTGGCGCCGATGGCACGGATCTTGCCGGCCGCCTTCAACTCTTCAAGCGCCCGCACCGTCTCCTCGATCGGTGTCGTTACGTCCTGCCAGTGGGTGATGTAGAGGTCGATGTAATCCGTGCCGAGCCGGCGCAGGCTTTGCTCGACCTCATGGATGATCGAGTCGCGACCGAGATAGCGGTGAACCGGTTTGCCATCCTGATCGAAAAAATGCTTGCCGTTCTGCGTATGCCAGACAAGGCCGCATTTGGTGGCGATGACGGCCTTGTCGCGGCGGCCGGCGATGGCCTTGCCGACGATCTCCTCCGAGCGGCCGAGGCCGTAAGCCGGCGCCGTGTCGATGAGGGTCACGCCGGCATCAAGCGAGGCCTGGATGGCGGCGATGGATTGCGCCTCGTCGGTGCCGCCCCACATCCAGCCGCCGATCGCCCAGGTACCCAGCCCTACGGCCGAGGCCGCGACGCCGGAGCGCCCGATCTCGCGGATCAACTGTTCGCCGCTCATGCCGAAAACCCTTCCCCGGATGCTATTTCAAGGATACGCGCCCCGGTCGCCTCGTCGGTGACGAGCGTATCGAGATGGTTGCCGCGCAGCACGCTCAGGATGGAGCCGGCCTTGTTGAGGCCGCTTGCCACGCCGATCTTGGTCGGGATCGCCGCGAACTCCTCAAGCGTCAGCGAAACCAGTGCGCCGTTGAGACTGTAGTCGCAGACCCGGCCTTCGCCATCGAGCAGATGGGCGAGCAATTCCGCCCTTGCGCCGGAATGTTCGATGGCCTTTCGGTCCTCGCTGGAAGAGGGGTGCAGGTCGTAATAGGTCGAATCCGAGCTCAGGATCGAGCCGATGCCGACGACGGCGACCTTGGCTTCCCGCGCCCGCTGGAAGACATCGGCGACGGCGCGCATGTTGATCAGCATGCCCCGCTGCTCGGCATCATCGGCAAAGAGCGGCGCGTGGATCTGGTAGGAGCGTCCGCCGAGCCGATCCGCCATCAGGGTAGCGACGTGGTTGACGTCGGTATAGTGCTTGCCCTGCACGCAGCCGGTCGCGGGGATCACCTCGACATCGAAGCGACGAGCGGGCTGCAGGCCGGCGACGACGGCGCCGACACCCTTGCCCCCGGTGATGCAGATGGTGTCGCCATCGGCGATCTCCTCGATCAGCAGGCGGGCCGCCGCCTCGCCCACAGCCTGCAGCGCCGTCTGCGGATTGTCGGATACGGTCGGCACCACCACGGCACGGCTGATGCCACCGAGCGCCAGTAAGCGTTCTTCCATATCCACCAGCGGCTCGACCGGCGATTTGATCTTGATCTCGACGAGGCCGAGCTGGCGGCCGCGCTTGATCAGCCGGTTGACGGTGGCATGCGAGATGCCGAGCTGGTCGGCGATCTGTGCCTGCGTCAGGCCTTCGAGAAAATGCAGCACGAGCGCCTGGTGCATCTGGCGCGCGATGACGATTTCCTCGCGCGGCGCTGTCGTCTTTTGTTTCAGTTTGGCGATTGGCATGTCAGGCGGCCTTCCGCTTGTGCAGGAAATGGTCGATGGAAACGGCGGCGAGCAGAATGCAGCCTTTGATCATGTCTTGCCAATAGACGGAGACGTCGAGCAGGATCAACGACGACGTGACGACCGAGAGCAGCGCGATGCCGAGGATGGCGCCGAAGATCGTGCCGGAGCCACCGTTGAGCGAGGCACCGCCGATGACCGCCGCCGCGATGATGTTGAGTTCCATGCCCACGCCGAAGGTCGGGGTCGCCGCCCCGAAGCGGGACATGTAGATCACCCCTGCGACACCCGCGAGGGTCGAGCAGAGAACCGTCACCCAGAACTTCACCTGGTTGGTCCTGATGCCGGAATAGAGCGCCGCCTTCTCGTTGCTGCCGGTATAGAACACCTTGCGGAAGGCGGTGGCCCGGCGCAGCAGGAAATCGAACAGGACGACGACGGCGACGAAGATCAGGATGACGTAGGGAATGCCGTGGAAGGTGCCCTGTCCAACCGCCTTGAAGCCTGCCGGCAGGGTAAAGAGCGAGAGCGGCGTGCCCTTGGTGATGATGAGGCACAGCCCGCGCACGATCACCATGCCGGCGAGCGAGGTGATGAAATGGTTGAGCCCCACCACGGTCACGAAGAAACCCATGATCGCGCCGATGACGCCGCTGGCAAGAATGCCGATCAGTGAGGCCGTCCATGGATCGAGCCCGGCAAGAAACAGCGAGCCGGAGAGCACCATGGCGAAGCAGACGACCGAGCCGACGGCGAGATCGATGCCACCGACGATGAGCAGGATTGTCATGCCGACGACAACGATGCCTTCCACCGAAAAGCTCATCAGCATGGCGCGGAAATTGCCGAGCGTTAGGAAGTGTGGCGAGGCGAAGCTCATGGCGAGGCAAAGCGCCAGGATGATCGCGATCAGTCCCGCTTCGCGCATGCTGCCGATGCGTTTGAAGTGCCCCGTTTTCGGGATATCCGCCGCTATCGTGTCGATTGCCATTTCCGTCTCTTTCTCCTTATGCGGCATGATCAGCCGTCCTTGCCGCACTGACCCCCGATGCAAGGCGGATCACCGTTTCTTCCGTCATATCGTCCGCGCCCACTTCGCCGGCAATGCGCCCTTCGCGCACGACCAGAACGCGGTCGCAGAGCCCGAGCAGTTCCGGCATTTCCGATGAAATGACGACGATGCCGATGCCCGAGCGCGCGAGATCGCGCAGCAGCCGATGGATTTCGGTCTTCGCGCCGACATCGATGCCGCGTGTCGGCTCGTCCATCAGGATCACCTTGGGTTTGACGGCAAGCTGCTTGGCAATCGCCACTTTTTGCTGGTTGCCGCCGGACAGCGATTTGACCGGCGCCTCGACGCCGCCCATGCGCACCGCAAGCCGCCGCGCCAAATCCTCCGCCAGCGCCGCCTCGGCGCGACCGTTGAGCAGGCCGGCATGGTTGGTGAGTGCCTTCAAGTTCAGCACCGAGATATTCTGGGCGATCGACATCTCCAGGAACACCCCGGAGCCCTTGCGATCTTCCGACAGATAGACGATGCCCGCCTTGACCGCATCCGCATAGGCGCGGATTGCCTGCGGCCTGCCATGCAGGCGGACTTCGCCGTCGGCATGGCGTAGCCCGCAAATGCCTTCGGCGATCTCCGTGCGGCCGGAGCCGATCAGGCCACCGATGCCGAGGATTTCACCCCGGCGCAGATCGAAGCTGATGTCATGGAATCGAGCACCATCACCGAGGCCATCCACTTCGAGGATGGTTTCGCTAGAGGCGACTTCGGCCCCGAGCTTTTCCGGATAGAGCTGGGTGATCTCGCGGCCAACCATGCGGCGCACCACATCATCAGCCGTGACATCGTCGATCTTGTCGGTGCAGACATACCGACCGTCACGAAAAACGGTCACGCGGTCGCAGAGGCTGAAGATCTCGGCCATGCGGTGGCTGATATAGATGATCGAGATGCCGTTCGCCTTGAGGTCGCGGATGATGGCGAAGAGCTGCTGCGCCTCGGTTTCGGTAAGCGCTGCGGTCGGCTCGTCAAGGATGAGCACGCGGCAGTCGAGCGTCAGCGCCTTGGCGATCTCGACAAGCTGCTGACTGGAAATCGGCAGATCCGCGACCTTCTGGCGGACGTCGATGGCGGCGAGCCGGTTCATCACCTTTTGGGCATCGCGCTCCAAAGTGCGGTAATTCATGAAAGGGGCACGCCTGCGGTTGGTCGCGGCCATGAACATGTTCTCGGCCACCGTGGCATCAGGGCAGAGGGCGATTTCCTGATGCACCAGACCAATTCCGAGCGCCTGCGCGGCAGCCGGTGAAGCGATGCGGACGGGTTTTCCATCGACACGGATTTCGCCTTCGGTCGGCTGCAGCACGCCAGCGATGATGTTCATCAACGTTGATTTGCCGGCGCCATTTTCGCCGCAGAGCGCATGGACCTCGCCGCGCTCGAGCGTGAAGTTGACATCCGTCAACGCCCGGATCGCCCCGAAATGCTTGCTTATGCCATGAATGGTGAGCACCGGCTCCGCCATCGTCATTTCCTTGTTCATGACCGGTCCCCGATCGAGACGGCTGCGATAATCTGTCTTCTGCCCAGCACGGAAAAAGCCGAGGTTACAAGGCGTTGAGGGGGTAGTGCGGCAAGTTCTGGCCCAACCATCCCCCTCATTTGGCCCTCCAGGCGCACCTTCTTTCCGAAGGTGACAAGGGCCGATGCACTTACTCCTCGATACCCTTCGTGCCGCGGCGCTTCAGGTACTTGTCCCAATAAAAGTCGTCGGCATTCTCGGCAGTGACGATCGAAAGACCATTGTCGACCACTGGGATGCTCATCGGGTTGAAGCCCGATCGCTTGGCGTCGTTCATCGGGTCGATCAGCTCCGGATGCTTGGCAAGCCACAACAGCATGAAGCCCATGTAGCCCTGCATGCCCTGGTTCGGGTTGATCGAGCCGAAGACTTCACCGGCCTTGATCATGTCGAGAATGTTGGCGTTGACGTCGGCGCACATGACAAGAACCTTGCCGCCATTTTCCTTGGACGCCTGTGAGGCGCCGATAGCGGAGTTCGCTTCCGGCATGAAGACCGCGCCGAGATTCGGATTGGCCTGGATGATGCTGGAAAGCCCCTGATAGGCCTTGGTCGGGTCCTGGTTAGAAGCGGCGCGACCGACCAGCTTCATGTCGGGCCACTTTTCCTCCATACGGCCGATGAAGGCGGCGATGCGCTTGTCATGATTGTCCTGGCCCGGATTTTCCAGAACCGCATATTCGCCCTTGCCGCCCAGCTTCTCGGCGATTGCGTCGGCAGCATAGATACCTTCGCGGGTGTTGTCCGAAGTGATGAACGAGACGCGCTTGGAAAGCGGCGAGTCGGCGGCAAAGGTGACGACGGCCGTACCCTGCTCGGTGGCGCGGTTGATCGGCTCGATGAACGGATCGGAGTTCATCGGATGGACAAGGATGCCGGCCGGGTTCTGGGCCAGCGCCTGATCGAAGGTGGCGATCTGCTTGTTGACGTCATATTCCGGTGTACCGGTATATGCGGTTTCGCAGCCGAGCTGCTGACCGGCCTGCTTGAACATCTCGTAGACCGGGAACCAGTATTCCACACCCGAGACCATGACGTTCATGACGTATTTTTCACCCGGCTTGCAGCGGAACGGACTGTCCGTTTCCGCGGATGCCGTGCCCGCAAAAAGCGTTGCTGCAAGGACCACCATGGCGGTCGAGCTGATAAATTTGCGCAAGATTCCTCCTCGAGGCCGAAGCCCCTCCCAAAAGCCTGAGGGCGTCACGTTGACGCCGCTGATCGCGTTGAAATCGAACTTCCTCCTCGAAGTCCGATGAGAGCAATAAAGGCGAAGATCAAATGCGTGTCAATATAATTCACGCAATGAAATATATTTCACGCAATACGATGCGGGGAAAGTGTCAATAGAATGCGGGGGAAAGTGTCAATAGAAATCCGGTGAAACCGTTAATAGCGTCCCGGTGAAACTGACAGTACACTTCGGAGAAATGACGAAGCCCAGATCGGTCACCGCAGGTAGCGCTGCTTCTCGTCCGTCGTGTCCTCAGTCCACACCTGATCTTCGATACGGTCTGCCGCACCTTGCCAGTATCCGCAGAGGTGATCAGACGGCGTGCGGTGGGTGACCGTACGCCGCACGTCGGCGAGTTGCCAGCGCAGACCCATGTAGCGGGTGTCCTCCTTCCAGGCGACCATCGCCATGTACCAATCCAGGTACTTCACCGAGAAGCGGTGGTGGATGCCGTCGGACGAGCGCTCGGCGCGGGCGAAGAAGTCGGTACCGTCCTTGGTCTGGTAGGCGTGGGCTGCTTTTCACTTCGGACACCAACCTTGTGGCATTTGCTACCTAACCATTCGCGGGTCGGTGTCCCGCCTGCGGCAGATAGAAACGGTGTCCGTTGGCGCTAACAAGTCAACGTCATCAGGCGAACACGGACCCGCACATTTGACGATCAGGCCGACCGAAATCTCACAACGGAGAAGCGATATCAGTGATGTGCGTGTCGGGCGTCGGTACCGGCGGAAACCGCTCGGTTGCAGGCCTCTCTCAACCTCACCTTTGCCTCTTCGAGGGCCTCCTCACCGTATAAGGTCACGAAGCTCTCTTGATAGTAGCCATTCGCCGCCAGTCCCCCATGGATTTCCATGGGCAGCGCATGCGGGGAAAGCCGACTGATCTCCTGAAGATTATCCTTGCCGACCGTCTCCATCAGATGAAGGCTATGTTTTCCATCGACAATCACGCTCACCATCGAGATTTCCCGCCCCGGGCTTGAACGGTCGGCCGGCATGATGCGGCATTCGACGGACATCTCTTCCGGCAACCCGTGCTGCTTGCCTTTCTCGGCCTCGGGAAAGATCGAATAGCCAACGATCTTCGCATTGCTGGTGGCCGGCCTGAAGGCATGGGCGTTCGGCTGGCGGACAGGGTGTTCGCAGAGAAGAGCGTTAAGGCGGGCCAGTATGGCATCTGCGGACGCGACAAGGGGCTGACTTCCGAGCATCGTCAGGCGGAGCTGCCCGTCCTTTACGCGAGGTACGCTGAAGATGAAGTTGGGACTGTTGAAATTCCTCTGCACGATCTTGAACGCAATTTGGGAATCAACGAGGTCGTAAAAGAGACCGGATGGGATCACGGCACTTCTCCTTTGAGAGTCTTGAAACACCAAACGAGAAACAAGGGCTGGGGCAACGCTGATCGCCGCATACAAGGTGGCAGCGAACCGAATCGCTTTCACTAGGGTCCCTTTTATCCCGTGCTGTGTCAATTTGACGGAGCGGAAGCCGAGAAGCCGGCTTAAAAGCGCAGTGATCCCAGTCAGCGCCGAGCGCCTAGGAGAGACACCACCCGAGCCCCATGAGCGCCTGCCGCAGTTGGGTGACGACGTCGATTGGCGTATGTCTCGAGGTGATGAACGGCAAGCCTTTGCGACGTGCCGTCCACCCCACGACCGTGACGTCTCTCGCTGCCGGCTCGAAGTGCCGTGCCAGGGCAAAGGTCTTGCAGTCAATTGCGGCAAGGTCTGCTGCGCCTTCAGCGACCGCCTTGATCGACCGGCGGTGGCTGCCGCTCTGTTTCCGATGCGAGAAGATGTCGAGCGTCTCGCCCATGCCTTTAAGGTCTGACGCCAAGGCCAGAATGCCGGACATCGAGTCGACGTCATTGTAGGAAAATCGGCGACCGCGCAGCAGGTCGAGTGGAATAGCGGCACTGCCGTCAAGCGGGGACGGCATCGCGTTCGCTTCCCCGCCACGCATTATTATCGCACTCGAATAGCGAGGCCCCTCTCCTCCTTCGATACCGTCGTAGCCGGGTTGGCCGACTATTTGAATGTGATCGGCCAGGCCACGCTCCATGGGACCCCAGCATGCCTGTGCGAGGAGGAGTTCAGGATGTAACCAGAGCGAGTTTAGATCGAGCTCGCTGGCCTGCAAATTTGCCGGATCGGAGGCTATGACCTTTCCGCCAGCATCCCGGAGAGTTCCGGGGATGGAAGGAAGGTCTCTGCGCGTGCGGGCCAGTCGTTCCGGGGCGTCGATGCCGCGGCAACGCAATTCGTCCCGAAGCTGCTCCCACTGCGCATCGGTCTCCGTTCGCACCTCCGGCCAATCGTACATCGGCAATGCGGCAATCAGCCCAACGGAACCGGTGAATTCCTTCGTTGCAAGGAGCTTCTGATCTGATTGCTGTAGCGGCATTGGATGTTATCGCGGTGGGAGGATGATCACTATTAAATCGATGTCTCGGTCGATGCGAGTGTCGTATAAAGCTGCCGGCCTCGCGAAGCATGTTCGCTTCGAAGTCTGAAGCGCGGCCGTTGTCAGCTGTCGACAGACAAGCCCGAACGATCAACTATGTCCTCGATCAGGCCCTTTTTCATCATAGCGGCGCGGTCGCACATATGGGCGACGACGCCGGGGTCGTGGCTGACCAGAATGAAAGTGATACCCTGTGAGGTCTTGAGGTCGTTCAAGAGATTGAGGATCCCCGCCTGTACTGAAACGTCGAGTGCCGAGGTTGGCTCGTCGAGCAGCAGCAATTTGGGTTTGAGCAGCAGCGCTCGGGCTATGGCCACGCGCTGCCGCTGTCCACCGGAAATCTGGTGCGGGTAGCGCTGCGCAACCGCCGCCGGTAGCCCGACCTGGTCGAGCGCAACACGCACGCGTTCGGTAACGTCTGGTATGCCGCGGATTGACAGCGGTTCGCCCAAGATGCGCGCGATGTGATGGCGAGGATGCAGCGACGAGTACGGATCCTGGAACACCATCTGGATCTCCTCGCGCAACATCCCGGTGATCCTGCGTCCCGCCGCCAGGGGCTGACTGAAGACCGAAATGTCGCCCTGCCAATTCGTGTTCAACCCGGCGATTGCGCGCAGCACGCTCGTCTTGCCGCATCCTGAAGGTCCGATGAGACCGAAGGTTTCACCAGCGGCAACGTCGAAGGAGACGCCGCGTACGGCCGTGAAGCCCTGAAAGGTGACAGAAAGATCCTTTACCGCCAGCGCGCTCACTGCTCGTCCTCGTAAACCGGCAACCGCGTGCCATAGGTGGCCGCCGACGGTCGCGCCGCCCAGAGCGCGCGGGTGTAGGGCGATCCGGCATGGGAGAGGTCGGCGGATGTCATTTCTTCCTCGATACGTCCCTGCCGCATGACGAGCACACGGTCTGCGTAGCGAGACACCTGCTGCAGGTCGTGACTGATCAGCAGCAGGCCCATGCCGAACTCCTCCGTCAACGAACGCAAGAGCGTCAGCATCTGGTCCTGCAGGTCACGGTCGAGAGCCGAAGTCGGCTCGTCGGCAATGAGCAGCTTCGGCCGATTGATCAGCATTGCTGCGATCATCACCCGCTGTCCCATGCCGCCGGAGAGTGCCGCCGGATAGCTCGCGTAGATGCGCTTTGGATCCGGCAGTCCGACTTTCTCCAGCATGTCCAGTGCCCGCTCGCGTCGCTCGACCGCCGAAAGCTTCGTGTGCAGAAGTAGCGCCTCTTCAACCTGCCGACCAACCCGGTGCGCCGGATTGAGGGAATATCTCGGATCCTGCAAAATCAGACCCAGGCCTGTCCCGCGCAGTGCGTTCCAGTCAGCGCTCGAACGCGTGGTGAGGTCCTTGCTGTCAAAGACCAGGCGTCTGGCACGCATCACTGCGCCGCGCGGCAGGAGACCCATGATGGCTCGTCCCGTCATTGACTTGCCAGAGCCGGATTCTCCAACGAGCGCCAGGATCTCGTGTCCGACTGAAAAGGAGATCCGGTCGACAACGGAAACCAGGCCTGCATCGGAGGGAAAGGAGATCGAAAGTTCCTCGGCAGACAGAAGCGGTTCAAGCATGGCGCGGATCCAGAATGTCGCGCAGGCCATCGGCCAGCAAGTTGAAGCCGAGCGAGGCAACAAGGATGGCGAGCCCGGGCGCGGCGGCGACCCACCATTGATCGAAGATCACCTGCGTGCCCTCGGCGACCATTGAACCCCACTCCGCCGTCGGCGGTCGTACTCCAAGGCCAAGGAAGCCAAGGCCGGCGGCAGCAAGGATGATGCCTGAAAGATCGAGCGCCAGCCGAATGACGGCCGATGGCAACACCAGCGGAAGGACATGTCCCCAGAGCAGCCTGGCCCCCCTGATGCCGACCATTTCGGCTGCCGCGAGAAAGTCGCTCTGCCTGAGCGCTCCGGTCTCGACGCGCGCCTGACGGGCGTAGGCCGGCCAACTCGTCAAGGCGAGCGCCAGGGCACCGTTGATAAGCCCGGGCCCCAGGATCGCAACAAAGGCGAACGACAACAGCAATCGCGGGAAGGACATGACGATGTCGGTGATACGCATCAGGATACGCTCCGTCGCGCCGCCGAAAAAGCCCGCGAGCATACCAACGGCAATACCGAGCGGTGCCATCAGCAATGCCACAATGAGCACCAGGAGCAGGGTCGGCCGTGCCCCGTAGATCAAGCGTGAGAGGATGTCGCGTCCGAAGCCATCGGTGCCGAGCCAGTGGGCAGCACTCGGGGCCATGAGGCGATTGGCCGTTTCCTGCAGATTCGGATCGTAGGGCGCGACAAACGGCGCAAGCAGCGCAATCGCGAGGATGAAAATCACGATGCCACCGCCCGACGCCGCCGAAGGGGACCGAAGCATCCGCCAACCAAAGGACATCCCGCCGATCCGCGCTTGTTCGATGGCGCTCATCGCTTTCTTTCCACTTCCAGCCGAGCCACGGCGAGATCGGTTAGCGCGTTGAGAAGCACAAAGGAGGCACCGACGACAAGCGTGGCTCCCAGGATCGCAGGCATGTCGCCCGCAAACATCGCCGTCGTCAGGTAACGTCCGATCCCCGGCCACGCAAAGACAGTTTCGGTCAGGACGGCTCCCTCAAGTAGGCTTGCATAGGAAAGGGCAATCACAGTCAGCAGCGTCCCGGAGATGTTCGGCAGAATATGGACGAAGACAATCCGCCCCAGGCGGGCTCCTTTTGCTCGTGCGGTGGTTACATACTCCTGGCCGAGCTCGGTAATGATCGACGCCCTCGTCAACCGCGAGATTGCCGCAAGAGCATGAATGGCAAGCACGGTCGCCGGCAATGCCAGATGGGCCAGCGCATCGCGAAAGGCACCAGGCTTGCCGGAACGCCAGGTGTCGATCAGCGCGAAGCCGGTGACAGGCTTGACGGTGTACTGGAACACGACATCCGCCCTGCCCGGCCCGGGCGCCCAATGCAGCCGGGCATAGAAGAGCAACAGCAGCAAGAGGCCGAGCCAGAAGATCGGCACCGAATAGCCAAACAGAGATACAAGGCGGCAAACACCGTCGATCCATGTCCCCTGCCGCATTGCCGCGATGATGCCGAGCGCCAGGCCGATCGTCGCGCCAAGGACGATTGCCGTCGTGGCAAGCTCTATCGTCGCCGGAAACGTACGGGCGATATCATGCGCGACCGGCTGACCGGTCGAGATTGACTGGCCGAGATTGCCAGAAAGCGCCGTCTCGACATAGCGCAGGAACTGCAGCGGCAGCGGCTGGTCGAGCCCGAGTTCGAGCCGCGCCTGTTCATAGGTCGACTGGCTGGCATGGTCGCCAACGAGTTGCAGCGCCGGATCGATCGGGGAAAGCCGCGTCATGGCAAAGGTCACGATTGCCAGCCCAAAGAGCGTCAGTGCAAAGGACCACAGCCACTTGACAAGGGGCAAGACGAAAGACAACTCCCGCCAGCTTCTGTGCTGGCGGGAGTTGCTCATGTCGGCATTAGGGGATGTTGCCGCCTGCGGCACTTATTTTTCTACCTTGTCGTAATAAACCTGGTCTGCGTTCAGACCTTGGGCATAGTTCTTCACCTTGTCGCTTAGCACGACCTGGTCGTTGCCTTGAAGCGTAAAGATGTAGGGCGAGCTTGCCTGGATCTTCCTTTGCAGATCCTGATAGAGCGCCGCGCGCTTGGCGGGGTCCTGTTCCTTGACGGCAGCAAGCGTCGCGTCGGTCAGTTCGGGGATCACCCAGCCGGCCTGCTTGGCAACCGTGTTGGCTGAATTGTCCTTGTTGATGGCGAAGGCACTGGCGTTCGAGTGAGCGTCGAAATAGTCCGGGATCCAATAACGCAGGGTCATCTCGTATTTGCCGGCGCGTCCACGGGCATAGATGTCGCTTGCAACACCCGGCTGGATGTCCAGCGTGATGCCGGCCTGCGCGAAGGTCGACTGCAGCGACTGCGCGATCGAAAGGAACGGCTGGTCGTTGAAGACGATGAATTCGATCTTGAAGGGCGTCTTGATACCGGCATCCGCCAGAATCTTCTTCGCCTTGTCGACATCGAGCTTGAAGGGGGTATCCGTCAGTGCACCGGGGAAGCCTACCGGCAGGAACGACTGATGGACGGTGCTCTGGCCACGCAGCAGGTTTTTGGCAATGCCGTCATAGTCCACGAGGTAACGCGCACCCTCCCAGAACGCCGGATTGCCGAGCGTCTCGTTCGCCTTGCTGTTCAAGAGGATGTAGTCGGTGCGGGCAGAGGCAACAGAGAGGACCTTAATGCCGCTCTTATCCTTCAGCGCTTCAATCTGGTCGGCAGAGAGGCCCCGGGCGATATCGGCATCGCCCTGCTCAACGAGCAGGCGGCGGGCGCCGACGTCCGGCACGTTGCGGATGATGACACTCTCGAGCTTCGGCTTGTCGTTCGAATTGGCATTGGCCTGGAGCACCAGCGCCTCGTGGGGCGTGTAGGTGCCGATCGCGTAGGCACCGCTGCCAGCCGAATTGGTCTTCAGCCATGCATTGCCGAAATCGTTGTCCTTTGCGTTTGCGGCAACGGTCTGCTCGTCGACGATCGAGGCGATCGGCGCCGTCAGTAGCGACAGCGCGAAGCCTGAGCCGACATCGGCCGTCCAGGTGAGCTTCACATGCTTGTCATCAACCTTGGTGACGGCAGCATCGACATTATCGGCCTTCCAGCCGAGCTCGTTCAGGATGAAGGCCGGCGACTTGTTGAGCTTGACGGCGCGCGTCAGCGAGAAGATCACGTCCTCCGGCCGCACCGGGTTACCGGAGGCGAACTTCGCGTCGGCGAGCGCAAAGGTCAGGCTCTTGCCGTCGCTGCCGGCGTCCCAGGAGGCGGCAAGCGCCGGATCGATCTTGGTGCCGTCATCACGATTTGACTGAACGAGGCGCTGGTAGAGATTGTTGAAGGACTGGACGGTGGTGAGCTCGAAGCCCTCAGCCGGGTCGAAGCTAACGGCGTCATCAATCGACTGGGCAACGACCAGAACGTTCTGCGGCGTTTCGGCATGGACCGGCGCACCGATCAACAACCCAAGGGTAAAAACGGTGCCAAGCAATTTCGCACGGCGAGCAATAAAATTCATATGCATATCTCCACAAACTAGTGCCTAACGCGGCAACCGCGCTTGGTAGCCGCCTATTGGCCGCAAAATAGCTGGGCGCTCGCGGGCCACGAGTGCGGATCGTTCCATTTATCTGTTCCTCGATGGAAAATCTTTCCGTCAGGCACCACTGGCAGCGCGGCTAGCTCGGCGCGCGCCCATTTGCCGGATCCATATGCTTCACGGTTCCTCCCGTGGCAATGCAGAATCCAGTGGAGCCTTGGCGTGCAGGATGAAACAGACATGCCCGGGCGATTGCATTTCGAGCAAACGCGCATTGTAATTGACCATCGGGTGGAAAATCAGGCAGCGCTTAATGGACCCAACTCACATGTTCGAGCTGGTGATCGTGATGTTCTTGGCGATCATCGCGTTGCATTACGCTGCTCGCCGGTTTGGCTTGCCGCCCTCCGTAGCGCTGCTCGCCGGAGGTGCACTGCTTACCTTTCTGCCGGGTCTGCCAGCCATTGCCATTGATCCCGATCTGGTACTCGTCATCTTTCTGCCACCACTGTTGATGGACGGTGCCTGGTTCATCGCTCTCGGCCGGCTGCGCCGCCACATGATCGGCATTGCTTCGCTTGCCGTCGGTGCGGTATTTTTCACCTGCGCCGTCGTGGCAGTGGCGGTCCACTTCCTCTTTCCTTCGTTGCCATGGGCGGCCTGCGCGGTTCTCGGGGCGATCGTGTCACCACCCGATGCGATCTCCGCTCGCGCCGTGCTGCAACGGGTCAAGCTGCCCCGCCGCCTTCAAATCCTGCTCGAGGGCGAGAGCCTGCTCAATGATGCGAGCGGTTTGGTGCTGTTCCGGTTCGCCATCGCCGCCGGCGTCACGGGTGCCTTCAGCACGGCCGAGGCGATGGGAAGTTTCTTCCTGCTGGCGCTCGGCGGCGCCGCCGTCGGGATAGCCATCGGGACGGTGTGGGTGGTGTTTGTCCGCCGCCTGAACGACGAATACCTGATCATAGCGGCCACGGCCCTGCTCGCCTGGATGTCCTATATGCTCGGCGAAATGATCCATGTTTCCGGCGTCATCGCCACCGTGACGACGGGCCTGATCGCGGGCTGGTATCAACATACCGTCTTTTCGGCCTCGGCGCGCATGCGCGGCACGTCGTTCTGGACTGTGATGATCTTTCTGATGGAAGCCTCGGTTTTCATGCTGATCGGGTCATCCTTGCGGGGCGTGGTCGAACGTGGCGGTGGCTTCGGCGTCGTGATCGCCACCATGGGATTGCCGATGCTCGCGGTCCTGGTCGCACTTACGCTTGCGCGCTTCGCTTGGGTGTTTGGATCAAACCTTGTGGTCGAATTCTGCAAGGTCCTGGGCCTTAAGCGATACACGCCGCTTGGCCTGCGTGCTTCAGTCGTTCTGAGCTGGGCGGGCGTTCGCGGTGTGGTTACACTTGCCCTGGCGCTGAGCGTGCCCGAAGGCTTTCCCGGCCGCGATTTCATTTTGGTGACGTCGTTCGCCGTCATTGTCGGGACCGTACTGGTCCAGGGCACGACGCTGGGGCGCCTGATCGAATGGGCAAAGCTGATCGAGCCGGAGTCAGAAAAGGCGCGCCTCAACCTGAGCCAGGCCGAAGCCGCCATGGCTCAGGCGCAATTGGCGACCATAAAGGACAGGGCCTATGACACGGAAGGCAACCTCATCCATCCTCGTCTGCTGGAGCGCTATCAACTCAGGGCCAAGATGATCGTCGACTATATCCAGAAAACGGAACACCACGACGTTCTGCTCCATGCCCATTTCGATGTCGTTCTGGCGGCGATCGCCACCGGACGCCGTGAACTGATCCGTCTTCACCGCGCCGGTGATATCGACGACGAAACGCTGCACGAACTCGAACGAGACCTCGATCTCGAAGAATTGAGCGCGCTTTCCGCCAAATCCTAGCTGTCGCGGATCGTGACCTAAATCTCGCTGCGCCTTGAAGGACATTCTCCTGCAGCAAACGGTTGTCCCACATGACGTTCGGCGACGTTCTCAGGCTACTCGACCAGGTTTGACCAATGCCAGGGCTGGAAGAACGGCGACACGCCATGAATCTAGCGCCTAGATCCGGTGTCTGGCGCCAGTTCGTTCGACCAGGTCGGCAGAGGCTCCGGGCCAGTCCTCCAATACGGACCTTATTGAATTAACGTCCATGAGGTTAAATGCTGTCGACAACGCATCTGCCGTGGTCGCGTCATCAGCGATAACGGTTACTCTCCGATAGGCCATCGGCGCGCTACCCGTTTTCGGGTGGAGGATGTGCCCGAACTTGCCGTCTTCGTCGAAGACGAAGCCAGTCGGGCTGGACGTGGCGACCGCCCGATTTACGATGGACAGCACCGCATCGGGATCCAGGCTGTCTTCGGTTGTGGCCAACCCGACATGCCATGGCGTTCCATCCGATTGTGCGCCGACCGCCCGTTCCTCACCCATGTTCACAAGACAACTGTCGAAGCCTTCGTTCCGTAACATATAGGCTACTCGATCGGTAATGAACCCCTGGGCAACGCCATTCAGGGTCATCGCCATTCCCCGCTCGGCGAAGGCGATGCGGTCCGGGCCATACCTTACGGCTTCGAAGCCGACCTTGCCGAGAGCCCTGTCCAGCTTGGTCTGGCTGGGCCCGAATTCATCTCCATGCCCCGATGCAAAGTGATCGCGATACACCTCCCATACCGGCTGCACGGTAGGATCGAACAACCCGCCGGTCCTTTTCCAGACCCGCAGACACTGGTCGAGCAAGGAGACCATCTCTGGCGAAGACACGGCAACCCCACCTACCCGATTGAGTTCCGCGAGGATCGAATCGTCCCGATAGAGACTGAAGATTCCTTCTAGCCGAGCAACTTCAAGAACGATCTCATCTATTAACCGCCGAGCCTTCGCCATATTGCCGTGATGAAGGACCAGCTTGGCCCGTGCTCCGAGTGCTTGACCGGTCCAGACGACGACCGGCGCATTGGCTTTCGCGGGAAAGCTGGAGTAAAGCAGCGGAAGTCCGGCTGCGGCTGCGAGAATTCCTATGGCACGTCGTCTGGTTACGGCCCTAACCATTGGATTCAATCTCCGTGCTCGCGGGTGCGCTGGTAGACGTTCCGAGAACATCCTGATCCTTGATCTCCCCGAGGATCGAAACTCTGCCGCCGTTCTTTTTGGCAAACTCTTCGGCGTCTGCCCGAACCGAGAAAGGAACGGTTTCCGGTGCGCCCATCCCGCCGTGAACCTTGCTTCCCACAACGAAGAATGCGCGATCGGCTTCAACCCAGTTTTGACTTCCCGGCGCTTCCCAACTGGTAGCGTGGCTCATGTCCGATACGTAGATTGCAGCGATGTCCTTTGGTTCTTCCGGAAGCCGGGTAAATGCAACGGCATCACGCGACGAACTGAACCAGACCGGCTTTCCGCCATTCTTTAGGATAACCTGTCCCTTTGGCCCCGCATGCTCCAGCACGTTCATGCCGCAGAAATGATCCACGGCATCGGAGGTAAGCTCCAACGGAGGAGGCACGATGGTCTCGGCCTTCTCGCAAGCGCTTAACAGAGATGCCATAAGGACGACTGATATTGCGAACGAGCGGTTCAAAGTTCTCTCCTGGAAAAACGAAGCATGGCCAACGATAGAGGGACGGCAACCCATAAGGCCAAGGATGCCATCAGCACGGTCGGAGACAGCTTCGAACTCGCTGCGATACCGGAAAGTGCTGAGACAGAGCCGGCCGTTTCCGATCCCAGGTTGAGGAGACGGTAGGCATCGGTCGGATTGGCCATCAGAAGTATGCTTAGCAGCCCCGGCGAAAATCCAACGCCCTTCGTCGACACGATCGCACCCAGCAAACCCATGTCGTAGATGATGACGAAAAACAGCCATACTCCCAAGGCGATGCCCCCGGCCGTGCTCCTCTGGCTGACAGTCGCGCTAACGAGATATCCGATAGCGGTGAAGACCGATCCAAGCAGGATCGAGGATCCAATCATGGCGCCGAACGCCGTCCAACTGTCCGCAGTGGTCGGCGTACCGGCGACAACGAGCGCCAGACCCGCCGCGCCGTAGCCCAATAGAGTGGCGAACGAGAGTATGAGTATGTGCGCCAGGAATTTTCCGAACACAATCTGGCTACGCGCTACCGGATAGCTCAGAAGCAGGAGAAGTGTTCCACGCTCCAGTTCTCCAACGATCGCATCGTGCGAAAGCAGCAAGGCAATGAGGGGAACAAGAAAGATCGTGAGACTGGCAAGACTGACGATGACGATATCCAAGCGGCCCGCGCCGACATTGCCGGTCGGCGCACTGCCCAGAAACGAAAGCGTCAGCGCCAGCGACGCAAGTAGCAAGGTCACCGCAATGACCCAGCGGTTTCTCAACCCTTCCTGGATCTCCTTTCGGGCAATGATCAGGATATTGTTCACGGCTTTCTTCCCTGTCGTTGGAGGAAATGCGCATAGACGTCATCGAGTGTCGGCTCGATGACAGTCATGCTGGTCAGTGCAGCCGGATCGGATGTTACAGCCGACAGAACCGCGATCTTCTCGCTATGGTCGACACTGGCTTCCAGAAATTTATCCTTGCGCTCGGTCCATCGCACCGGCCCGTCAAACCACGAGTGAGCAGCGGACTCGCTGCTCGGCTTGAACCGGATCTGGGTCGGCAGGCAGGCAATCTGTCGGAGTTCGTCAAGCGTTCCGTCGGCGATCTTGTTGCCGCCGTTGATGATAACGACGCGTTCGGCCCGTTCCTCAAGCTCGCTGAGGGCGTGGGAGGAGAGAAGTACGGTCGTTCCCTTTTTCTGGAAGTCGAGGATGAGATCGTAGAAACTGCGTCGTAGTGCTGGATCCAATCCACTGGTGGGTTCGTCCAGGAGGAGAAGGCGTGGCTCTCCGAGAAGTGCCTGTGCCAGGCCCAATCGTTGGCGCATTCCCTTCGAATAGGTCCTTATCGTCCTGTCGGCAGCGTTCTGCGCCAGGCCGACCTGATCGAAGAGATTTCGCCATCGATCCGCCGGCACGCGCTTCAGCTTCGCATAGAACGACAGAACCTCACGTCCAGTGAGCGCCAGATGGAAAGTGACACTCTCGGGGAGATATCCGACCTCCCTGCGCACGATCAGGTTCCCGGAAACCGGGTCCTCGCCAAGGACGCGCACCTTTCCGTCGGTCGGTCGAAGAAGCCCCAGGATCGCTTTGATCAACGTCGTCTTGCCGGCTCCATTGTGACCGACAAGTGCAACCAGCTCTCCCTCGCCAAGGGAAAACGAAACATCGTTGATCGCGGCGGTATCGCCATAAAATTTCGAAACGTGTTCGAGAGAAATTGTCGCCGTCATCGTGCATTCTCCAAGGGTACGGGCGGCCTCATCAGGGGCTTGCTGTCAATCACGCCGCCCGGCAGGAGCGAAGGGAATTGCGACTGCGCCCATCGGATGATCTGAACCGCGGGACTTGTGGTCAAAACCTTGGCTTGCGGGGCTGTCCAAAGAACAGTGTCGATGATGTCATTGGGGCGATAGGGACTGTCTGCTATCCCGTCGCCATCGAGATCGAACGCGGGATTGTCACTCCAGTAGTTACCTCGACCATTCTTCGACCAATCAAGGTAACGCGACCCGACGTACTTTACCTGGTTCCGATTGCTTACGAACGCATTGCCGGCAATGGCGTTTCCTTCGGAGCCGGCTGTAAAATGTATGCCGATCGCACAGTTCTCAAACACGTTGTCTTCAAGGACATTCCGGTTTGCGTTGTAAAGAAACACGCACTTCTCCGGTCCGAGCTGCGTCCCCTGCCCTTCGGCAAGTCGCGTCTCGATGCCAGGCATGTCGCTGGCGTCAGCCCTTGTTCCACCCAACAGCCATCGATCTGATGGCTGGAGGCGGCCGGTGACCCTGTTTTGCCTTATGGTCGAGCCGTTGGCAAAGTTGAGGAGCAAGCCGTGATCCCGGTCGCCATCGGAAACATTTCCGGTGATCTTCAGGTGGTTCGAAAACATGATGGCATAGCCGACCAGGTTGCCCACTGAGACGTTGTCGCTGATTTCGCTGTCGTTGGTGTACATGTAGTGGATGGCGAACCGCAGGTCGCGGAAACGGTTTCCCTTGAAGACATTGCGTTTGCTCGCGTTCGTCGAGATGCCGTCCTTGCCGAAACTAATGTCATTGTCCACGATCATTGCTCCCGGGGCGTTCCACAGTGAGACGCCGCTGCCGGCCTCGCTCATCCGACCCGACGCCATTCCGATGATCCGGTTGCGTTGGGCGACGGAACCGGCGGCACCGTGCAAATAGACACCGTTCAGGTTTCCCTTGATCGTGTTGTCTTCGACCACAGCATGGTCAGCGCTTTGGCTTACAAACACCCCGGAATCGAGCGCAGACAGATCAGAACCGGATCCTTCAATCTCAAGACCTCGCACAATAGCTCCTGGCGCCGTGATCGTGATCACGCTTCCCTTGCCATTGCCCACGACGGCGGCGCCAGACTGGCCTTCAAGCACGATCTGCCTGCTGACAGTCAACGGTCCGGCATACCGGCCAGGGGACAGCCGTACGATGTCGCCATCTGCGGCGGCATCAAGGACGCGTTGAACGGTTGCGGCATCCGCCGCCGCAAGCTGGAATTCTGCGGCGCGAACATGGGCCGGAATGGCGGTCGTTGCGACCGCCATTCCGAGGAGTGCTATTTTGCCAAGGGGCGGCATCATGCTGCCTTTGGTTCAACGAGCATGCGACCCTGCATCTCCATATGCATCGCATGGCAGAACCACGAGCAATAGTACCAATAGACGCCTGGCTTATCGGCGGTGAAGGTCACCGACGCGGTCGCCTGCGGCGCGACCTCCATCTGGATACCGTAGTTTACGATCGAGAAGCCGTGAGTAAGATCCTCCACGTCATCGATGTTGGTAACGTAGACGGTCACCTCGTCGCCCTGCTTGACATTGAATGATTCAAGGCCAAACGCCGGGGCCGCCGACGTCATATAGACCCGCACCTTGTTTCCATCCCGGATAACCTGGGAGTCCGACAGGAGGTCGATGTTGTCCTTCTTGGCCTGAGCGACAGCATCGGCGAAGAAGACGTCGTCCCTTTTCCAGACACTTACGGGATTGATCTTCGACGAATGAACGATGGTCGCGTCGTGTGGTTCGGCGAAGGTGGGATTGTCGTGAACGAGAACCATCTTGTCGCCGGAAATGTCGATCAACTGATCATTCTCCGGCTTCAGGGGGCCGACGTTAAGATAGCGATCCTTCGAGAACTTGTTCAGCGAAATGAGCCACTTTCCGTCCGCGTCTTTGGTCTGGCCCATTGATGTGTGGTTGTGACCCGGCTGATATTGAACGTCGAGTTTCTGACGGATCGGGTCGACCTTCTCGCCCTTAAAGGCGCGGATAGCGTCTTCAATGTTCCACTTGCAGATCTGGCTGTCGATGAACAGGGTGGTGTAGGCATTGCCGCGCCCGTCAAAGGCCGTATGGAGCGGCCCGAGGCCAAGCTGAGGCTCGGCGACGACCGTGTCGCGTGGTTGAATCTTGTCTTCGAACAGGTCATCGAACTTGCGAACGTCGAATACGGTGACGGTAGGAGACAGCTTTCCGTTGGCGACGACATGTATTCCGTCCGGAGCCGTGTTCATGCCATGCGGGCTGTTCGAGACCGGGATGTATCGCGTGTAGGCGGAGCCGTGGCGGCCGTCGAGAACGGGAACGCCGCCGATCTCCTTGAAGTCGCCCCGCGCGACGGCATCTTCGATCCTCTTGAGATTGAAGACAACGACCCAGTCCTGGTCCTTTGCCATCGTCTCCGGAAGATTGACGCCTTCTTCGGAGTTGTAGCAGGTCGCAAAGCAGTACTTCCCCTGATAGTCGGCATCGACGTTGTCGAGATTGCCATCGACGATGAGCTGCCAGGCAACCTTCATCGTTTCGCCGTCGACGGCCGTGAAGACAGCGTGGTACTGCTTGCTATCGTCGAGAATCTTGCCGTCGTTCGGGATCGGAACGCGATCTTCGCCGTTGCAGAACACATATCCGGTCTTGGGGTACTTCTGCACACGAAGTCCGTGGACCGTGTGCTGGTTCGGAAGTTCGATGATCTTGTCGCACTTCATGACGTCCAGACGGATTCTGCAGACGCGCGTGTTTGCCTTGTCATTGGCAAACAGGTAGCGCCCATCGTAGGTCCCGTCGGTAAAGGAGGGATGCGGATGGTGCAGATCGCCGTTGTGGTAGACGCCGCCGCGAGTGGACAAGAATTCGCGCGTTTGAGGAAGCAGACCGTCCGTGAGTACCTTGCGGCTTTCGTTGGTAAGACCCCAGCCGGTCGCGCTGCAGCGGTTGTAAACCGGGATACGCATGAGTTCTCTCATGGATGGGAGACCAACCACTCTGATTTCGCCCGATTGCCCTCCGGACACGAACACGTAGTATTCGTCGAGTTCGCCAGGCTTGACCTCATGGTTCAAGCCTTCCGCGCGCGCCGCCGTAGCCGTGGCTCCGGAAAGAGTCAGAGCGCCACCGACGCCGGCCGCGCCGGCTGCCGCCGCGAATGCAGTCGTCCCCAAAAGTTGCCGTCTGTTGAACAATGGATGCTTTTCTTCAGTTGTCATTTGCGTCTCCTTGGTGGGTATGTTCACGCCGGCTGATCCGACGCGGAATCTGCTTTCTTGATTGGACTACCCTTGTAGGTAACCTCGACCTTCTTCTTGGTGGTGACCTCTCCTCTGGATTCAGGTGTCGACAGCGCCATGAACTTCTCGCGCTTGAGGCGGACCTGGATCATGTGCGGGCAGCGGTGGTCGTCCTGGTACAGCTCCTGGCAGTGCATGCAGTAGATGCACTCGTTCACATTGATCTGACCTTCGGGATGAATGGCCTGAACCGGGCATTCCTTCGCGCAACGCTGGCACGGCGAGCCGCATTCAGGCCAACGCTTCAGCCACTCGAACATCCTGATCCGCCCGGGAATGGCGAGCGCTGCGCCCAGCGGGCACAGGTAACGGCAGTAAAAGCGCTCGATGAAGAGTCCGGCGACCAGAAGTGTGACCGCGAACAGCACGAACGGCCACTGGCGTGCAAACTTCAGGATGATCGCAGTCTTGAACGGCTCTACCTCGGACAACGTCTCGGCAAGCGCCATCGAATAGAAGGAAAGGCCGAAGAGACCGAGGAAAATGATGTACTTCAATGGCCAGAGACGCTCGTGCAGACCCCACGGCAGCTTGACCTGCGGCACCTTGAGCTTCTTGGCGACGTTACTGGTAAGCTCCTGCAGTGCACCAAACGGGCAAAGCCACCCGCAGAAGGGTCCGCGGCCCCAGAACAAGAGCGCCGCTGCAACCGCTGCCCAGAGCAGGAAAATGAGCGGGCCTGCCAGGAAGAACTGCCAATTGAACCCCGTCACGAGAGCATTGGCAAAGGTGAACACATTGACGACCGAAAGCTGCGCGTTGGCGAACCACCCCAGCCAAACAAGGGTAAATAGCAGATAGCCGTTGCGGACGTAGGCGAACAGTTTCGGCCGGCGGACAAGCCAGTCCTGAAAGAAGAAGATTGCCGTCAACGTCAAAAGCGCACCGATCGTTATCGCGATCTTGACGCGGCTTCCCTGCCATATCGCTATCCAGAGCGGAGCTTCGCCCTCGTCGACGGTTGCTTCTGGCTGCGGCACGCGCGGCGCTGTGGAGACCGGGGCGGCAGCAGGCGTCTGGCTTGCTTTCTCGACCTTCACATAGGGTGTGGGGAGCGAGTAGCCGAGGTTATAGGGTAGCACGGCCTTCTGTGTGCCCTCGCCGGCGCGCTGTACCAGGAGCTGCAGCTCCCAGGGTTCGGTTACATCGAAGGTGAAATCCTTGGGAACGGCGAAGAGGGCGATTTCCCTCAGTCGGGGCGCGCCGGCTGCTGCGAGCGCCGGGATGCGGGTATGGTCGTGGTCGTGGAATCTGACACCTTGCCCGTCTTGAAGGAGTTCGATCCGATCGAAGATCCCGCCGCGCACATATCCTGACCCCTTGAAAGAGTAAGCACCGTCGCCGGCAACGAGGATTGCTGCCTGATCCGGCTGCAGTTGCTTGCGAAGCCGTTCGTACAGGGTGTCACCGAGCAGGCTGCGGCCAATGATTGGAACGCTGACCGGAGCAACATAGAGATCAATGAATCGTTCGGTTTCGGGCGTCGCTTCCGGTCTTGCGGCAGCCGCGTCCTGACTCGATGTGCGGAAAGCCTCCGAGACCTCACCCACAGTCAGCCGCAGGCTGCGGATCGACCCGTCTCCAAGGAGCGTTTCCCAATCCTGCGTGCCTACCTTTGCCTCGTCGACACGCTTAACTTCCGTTGCGACCGACGCTCCAGCGGTTTGCTGCTGACTGTCGAGCCGATGGGCACGAATAAGCTTCACGGCCGAGCGGACTACGCTATCCCCCATGACCAAGACGGTCACTGTCGCACCGCTGACGATGTCGACCTGCGGAGGACGATCGAGACCAGCGGCGACACGTCCGAGATCTTTGCCGATGATCGAATTCAATGCCGCGACGACACGGGCCTGCGGAATGCCAATGAGGACGATCGGTTCCTTGTGATCGACGAGCTTGATACCGCGAATGACGCCATTGGCCGCAATGCCAACCACGATGTGGATTGGCTTTCCGGAATAGCCGGCGGACGCCGTGAAGTCCGAATTCAGGTAGGCGTAACCGAGAACCTCGCTCCCGCGGAACACCGGGGCGATCGGAGGTTCTCCCTGCGGCGGGCCAAAGCTGTCTGCTCCCTGGAAAAGTTCTGAGGGCTCTACCTTTTGGATGTAGGTCGCAAGCTGATCAGCGGCGCTGCAAGCAACGGCAGAAAACCAGATTGCAGCAAGCACGAGTAGCGCTTGCAAGCAGGTTTGCAGCCAAGGTCTCGATTTCAAAAGCATTCTTCCCCGTACACCCACGTTGGCGGTTTACGGTGAAAGGTGTAGTCGCGACGCAGCACCCCATCTTTGACATGTATCAAACGGGAAGATCTTTCCTTCTGATAACCGTTTCCGCAAGACGGCGCGTCTCAGGAGCGAACCATGACAGAATTGCCAAGAGAACCGATGACCATCCGTTCGATGCCCGAGTTGCTGGCAACGGCGAAGGCCATGGAGACCGAAGCCATTGCTGGCTACGAGACGCTGGCGGACCATATGCGTCGATCGCGAAAGCCCGACCTGGTTGCCGTGTTCGAACGCCTGGCTGCAGAGGAACGCGGCCATCTCGCTTCCGTAGAGGATTGGTCAGGTCAAATGGGAATGGCCAGCGTCGCTGCGGGCGAAGAACCGGAGGACGTCTTTGACGATGAAGGGATGAACCTCACGGACCCCGCGCTGCTTTCGGCCTATCGGGCCTTTTCGGTCGCTGTGCGAAACGAGGAACGGGCCTTCCTCTTCTGGACGTATGTTTCGGCCCACGCGCCAACACAGGAGATTGCCGAGGCGGCGGAACGTATGGCGCGCGAGGAGCTCGGGCATGTCTCTGTTCTACGCCGCGAACGGCGTTTGGCCTTCCATCAGAAGCGCGCGCAGACTGAAACGATCCTCCTGCGCGAACTTGAAACCAGACTTGACGCTCACCTTCGGACACTAGTTCGAAATGATCATCCGCCCTCGCGAGAGCCGACGACACTGCGACAGAACGGCTGGGCGCAGCGCGTTGCAGCCTTCGGGGGACGCATATTGAAGTTTGAGAACTCGGTGGGGGTGGCAGATATCCCGCCCACTGCGCTAGCAGAACTGCTTCTTGATTTTTATCTCGGCGAGGCGGAGCGATCCAGGGATGAGCAGACCCGTAACCTCGCTCAGCTTTACGCGGGTCAGCTCGTCGCGACCTTGGCATTGTTGCGACAATGATGACGATATGGCGGCTTTTCAAGGATGAACAGGCAAGGGTCGAAGAACTCCCAAGGGCTTCCAGCCTGCCTGCTCGCCGAAAGGAACGCCGAACACCTCCGAAGGATGCTCGATCGCTTCAAACGGAAGCGCGCATCCTTCGACTATTCAGGTCGAGGAAAGAACCTCGTGTCGGCGCCCAAGGCTCATTTTCGAAATCGAATATCGCGCCTGGACACATGACGGGAAACTCTGAGCCGTCTCAAGCAGGTCCTTCGTTCTGCGCGCCGCAGAAATCGTGACACGCGACGAATTTGCCAACGCTATCGGTCAGCCTTGCACGTCGAGCCCGATATCCAGCGTCGGCGCGCTGTGCGTACACCAGCCAACAGAGATGAGGTCGACGCCTGAGGCGGCGACCGCGGCAACCGTTGCAAGCGTTACGCTTCCCGAGGCTTCGGTAATCGCGCGACCATCGACGATTGCGACGGCTTCGCGCAGCTGCGCCGGCGTCATATTGTCGAGCAAGACCGCATCAACACCCTCTCGCATCGCTTCACCGAGCTGCTCGAGCGTATCCACCTCGACCTCGATCTTGACCATGTGCCCAACGCCCGCGCGGGCACGACGGATCGCCTCGGCCACGCCACCGGCAATCGCCACGTGATTGTCCTTGATCAGGACGGCATCATTAAGCGCAAACCGATGGTTCATGCCCCCGCCGGCGCGCACCGCGTATTTTTCCAGGGCCCGCAGCCCAGGTGTCGTCTTGCGGGTGCAGGCAATCGACGCCTTCGTGCCCCTGACCGCCTCAACCAAGCTTGCCGTCACCGTCGCAATGCCGGACAGATGTCCAAGAAAGTTCAGCGCCGTGCGCTCCCCCGTCAGCAACCCACGCGATGGTCCAGTGATCTCCGCGATGATGTCACCGGGCCTGACCGGGGATCCATCCTCCATATGACGGGCCATGGTGATCGTTGGCTCGACCAGTTGGAAGGCGAGTTCAGCTGCATCCAGGCCGGCGACGACACCGGGCTGCCGCGCCACCATAACCAGAGACGAGCGATGATCGGCGGGGATGACCGCCGCCGAGGTAATGTCGCCGGCAAGGCCGAGATCCTCAACGAGGGCAGTGCGCACCATCGGCTCGATAATAAGGCGTGGCAACGGGGCAAGGGACATATCAGGCACTCCGGGCGAAAGAATGGGTGGCGGCATGTGCGACATCGAGCACATCGGCAAATGTCATGAAGCGGCGTTCGGAAACGGGCAGCTTCAGCGGAAAATCGGTGCGGGCATGGGCTCCGCGGCTTTCCTTGCGCAGCATTGCGAAGACGGCAATTGTCAATGCAACGATCGCCGGGTCAGCAGCGGGTCCGTCGGATTCCGCGAGGGGCAGCAGGGTGGCGATCGCACCCTGGAGAGCCCCGGCATTGCGCAGCACGCCGAGGTGACGCGAGACGATCGCGCGCACCGCCGACGCATCCGGTGCCGGCCCGGGTAAAACTGCCGGGGTCGACCGAACGGTGCCGGGCAATGTCGCTCCAATATCACCGGCGGCCCGAATACCAAGAGCTGCCGCCTCGAGCAGCGAATTGCTGGCCAGACGATTGGCGCCGTGCAGCCCGGTCGAGGCGGCTTCGCCGATGACCCAAAGACCGGGGACCGAACTGCGCCCCGTCAAATCGGTCGCAACACCGCCCATGTGGTAGTGGACGGCGGGGCGCACCGGAATGAGATCGATTGCCGGGTCGATTCCGGCGTCCTGACAGAGTGCGTGGATCGTTGGAAAGCGGGAGGCAAAGCGATCGCCGAGCGCAGCACGGGCGTCGAGAAAGACACGCCGCCCCAGCGAGAGTTCGGCGCTGATGGCGCGCGCAACGACGTCGCGCGGAGCAAGCTCGGCGCCGTCGAAACCGGTCATGAAGCGCTCACCCCTGTCGTTGACGAGAACAGCTCCTTCGCCGCGCACGGCCTCGCTGACAAGCGCCAGGGGCCGTCGCGCTGAGTCAAGGCCGGTCGGGTGAAACTGCACGAATTCCATATCGGCAAGCCTTGCCCCTGCCCTTGCCGCCAGCGCGATCCCCTGGCCGAAATTGCACATGGGATTGGTGGTGGCATCGTACAGTCCGCCAATCCCGCCTGTGGCCAACACCACCCGGTTCGTCATGATGGCAGCGGTTTGCCCTCCCCGGCTGATGACCATACCGGTGACAGATCCGTCATGGCTCAAAAGCGAGCGCACCTCGGTTGCATCGAGCGTGGTAATCGAGGGCGTGTTGGCGATTGCCTGCACCAGAGCGGCGATGATCGCAGCACCCGACCCATCTCCTGATACATGTACGATGCGTCGACGCGAATGTGCCGCCTCAAGGCCAAGGACCAGGCGACCCTGACTGTCCTGATCAAAAGCAACGCCGGCGCGCTCCAGGGCGGCGATGACGGCCGGCCCCTCTTCGATGATCTCGGATGCGGCTTGCGGGTCGCACAGGCCGTCGCCGGCAGCAAGTGTATCGGACAGATGCAACTCGATGCTGTCATTCTCGCCAAGGCTTGCGGCAATCCCCCCTTGCGCCCAGGCGCTGGAGGTCTGCGCACCAATGGCGCCGCGGGTTATGAGCACAACCGGCTGCGGCGCCAGCGTCAGCGCTGTCATCATACCGGCGAGCCCGCTTCCCACGACGACGACATGCCCGCTCAATGACCCGAGAGGCGCGGTCATATCGCAAGCATCCGCTCGACCGCACGCCTTGCAGAAACGGCAACTTCAGGGTCGACGGTGACCTCGTGGCGGTTTTCCTCGAGTGCAGCGCGGATATTGGCGAGCGTGATCCGTTTCATGTGCGGGCAAAGGTTACAGGGGCGGATGAACTCAACATCAGGATGGTGCACAGCGACGTTGTCGCTCATCGAGCATTCGGTGAGGAGCACGACACGGGCCGGACGCTGCTGCCCGACAAAATCCGACATCACAGCCGTCGACCCGGCAAAATCCGCCTCGGCAACGACCTCAGGAGGACATTCTGGATGCGCCAGCACCGTCACCCCGGGATAATTCTCACGAAGCTGTCTGACATCATCCGCCGTGAACAGTTCATGGACCTCACAATGACCATGCCAGGCAAGCACCTCGACCGACGTTTCGCGGGCGACGTTTCGGGCGAGATACTCGTCCGGAATCATCAGCACGCGCGGCACGCCGAGCGACTCGACAACCTGCTTGGCATTTCCCGATGTGCAGCAAATGTCCGATGCCGCCTTCACGGCCGCCGAGGTGTTCACATAGGTAATAATAGGCACGCCGGGGTGAGCTTGGCGTAGAAGCGCCACATCCTCGGGCGTGATCGAATCCGCCAGCGAGCAACCGGCCCCCATATCCGGGATGAGCACCGTCTTGTCGGGATTGAGGAGCTTGGCCGTTTCGGCCATGAAATGCACACCTGCAAGCACGATGATATCCGCCTCGACGTCAATCGCCTTGCGCGCCAGCGCCAAGCTGTCGCCGACGATATCGGCAACCCCGTGGAAGATTTCCGGCGTTTGATAGTTATGCGCAAGAATGACGGCGTTTCGCCGCCGCTTCAGCTCAAGGATCGCCTCGACATCGTCTTCGAACGACATCCACTCCGCCTTGGGGATGACGCGGCGAACGCGCTCGTAGAGCGAGGATGCGGAAACGCTGTGGTTCATGGCCGGCTCCTATTTATACTCAATTAGAGCATATCTAGAACCCATAGATATTCTCGTTATGAGCATATGTCAATTGCGGGAGATTGGCAGCTTTGATCCGGCGAGCGCGCGTTCTTCCAGGACAGCATGGCGATAACGGAAAAGCTTTGCGGGGCGTCCGCCCGTTTCGCTCGTCGTCTCGCCGGTTTCCTCGACAAGTTCCTGCTGCTCGATCAGCCGACGGAAATTCTGCTTGTGCAGCGTCAGCCCGGCAAGCGCTTCGACGCTGCGCTGCAACTGCAGCAGCGTAAAGCTCACCGGCATCAGCTCGAAAACGACCGGGCGATACTTGATCTTCGCACGCAATCTCGCAATGCCTGTCGCAAGGATACGGCGATGGTCCGCGAACATTGCCCGGCCCGGATTGGTCTCGGCCGCGCAGCCCGACTCGCTCACAACGCCCGCTTCATAGAGGAGCTCGTAGCGCTGCAATACAAGATCCTCGTTCCATGAGGCCTCGCCGAGCCCAAAGGCGAAATTTGCCCGGCGGATCCGATCCTCACGACGGGACGGATCACGCTCGGCCCACGCCATAAGGCAGTCGACCAGGTGGTCGAGGACCCCCGGTCGCCCGGTGCGCCAGTCTTCCCACGGAAAATAGCCATACCAGCCCTGCCAGCCGGGTCGGCCGCCGCCTGGCGTCGCCTGCTCATGCACGAGGCCGAGGTAGCTGATCGAAATCGTCCGGCCACCCAGGATTTCGTTGTTTCGATCGCGGTCGGCGAAGGTATAGAGCTGTTCCAGATAGCCGACCGGATGGCCCGTCTGCTCCTGAACCCATTCACGCAGACCGCTTTGCAGTGTGCGATGTCCCATTTCGAAGGGACCGGACGGCAGTGCATCACCGGATCGGATCGTCATGACACGCGGTTCGCCACCCGTTACCGCAACCAGTACGGCTATCAATTCGGCATGAGCAAACCCGATCGTCACGGCAGCTACGAATCCATCTGTATCGACTGATCTATCAGTGGCATACCACATCGCGACGCGAAAGCGCTCCGGAGTTTGGAGGCGGAAAGGCTCGCCAGCACACAGGATTGCCGCTACCTCGACGCGAAGGAATCCGTCAACTTAAAACGGCCGGCTGCGCACGACCTGTGGTTGCTGCTCCCCGTAACGGAAATTTGCGATTTAAACCCCTCGCAAATCGGGCCGAAAGCCGAATATCCAATATGTTGCCCATCGGCTCTCTATGCGGGATAAAAAACACATCAACGCAATTGATCCGTTCAATTATCTCCGTTAGGTTGATTGCTGGCATAATAGTCGCGTAACAACCGGCGTTGGAAGGAGAGAGCGATGAAGGAAGGTCCCCATGCAGTTGATGTTCACGTCGGGAAGACAATCCGCATAAAGCGTCTGATGCGTAAGGTATCGCAGACCGAACTCGGTGATCGGGTCGGCGTCACCTTCCAGCAGATCCAAAAATATGAAAAGGGATCAAACCGCGTTTCCGCGAGCATGCTGGTCGAAATTGCCGGCGCCCTCGATGTCGACGTCCGATCTTTCTTCGAGGACGTCAACCCCAACTCGGCCAACGATAATCCAACGCCCAGCGAGGAATTCGTTGTTTCCCGCGACGGCGTGCTGCTCAATGCCGCTTTCCTGTCGATCAAGAACGAGCATGTTCGCAAGAAGATCGTAAAGCTCGTACAGGCAATTGCCGGCATGGAACAGCTGGACGACGGCGAGTAAAGGCGCAGTCCCAACGTCACCCCGGTCCGTCAGTGGCAGTCGAGAAGCACTAGATTCTCGCTGGCATCCTTCATTGCGACCTGCGTCTTGGTGCCGATCAGCTTTTCGAGGTTGACGTCGAGCTCCCGTTCGGGGTCAATCCCGTCCCAGTCGATGACCACCTGAAGAAGAGCCATGTTGGTCAAGTGCATCAGATTGTTCAGCTTGAGCTTCTGGGCCTCATCCTTTGCCGCCGAGAGCAACCGGAAGATTCTAGCGTACTCGCTACCCGTACCCTCGTCCCGCGTCAGAATGTTCATTGTCACTGCCTTCTCCAATGATGAGCCTTCCGGGCTTCAGCGATATCCATCATTCAGGTCCGGCGTTACTTGGGCGTTACAGGCGTGACAGCACCTGTGACTTCCGCCCGCAAAAGCTCCCAATGCGAGGTGGCGGCGAAGCCCCAGTCACGCGGCTGGGGAGCAAACCTCACCTCCAGCAGATATTGCAGGACGAGTTCGGCGTCCTGACGCTTGCGCTCGACCTTTCCGGCGCGAATCAGCCGCAGGATCTCCTTGGCACGGCCGTCACCGGAAAGGGTGCAGCCTTCGACGACCTTGGGATAGGTACGCTCTGAGAAATGGATCGAACGGCCCGCGAGCAACAGCATCTTGTGCTCGGCGGGCGAAAGTGCGCCCTGACGATAGAGACCGTCGATCGTCGGCTGAAAATCCACCCACGGAACCGAAAGCGGCAACCAGCCGAGCTCTTCTGGCGCATGCACGAGCGCGACGGCCTCGTCATCGATCAGGCGACCCTCGGCATAGTCCTCGTAGATCGTGCCGACCCCAACCATCCCGAACGCGTCGCATTCGGCTGCGCGAAGCGCGCCCATGCTGGCACCCCCGACAACGATGACATTGTGCTGCAGCCCATAGAGGATTTCCTTGTGCCACACAGAGGGCACTTCCCCGAAGTAGCCGTCAACAATCCCGATCGCATGCGCTCCATCTCGCACCGCCTGAAATATGTCGCCGCGTGCAGCCGGCCCACGAAAGAGGATCGACGGATTCTCGACCCGAAGCCTATCGATGTCGGCGCCAAAACTCGGACCGCCAAAAATGACCTTCATTGCATCGCTCCCTGCATGGCGCTCACGGCACGCAATCCGAGTTGAATGAATTCGCCGCTGACATCCACCTCAAGGCCAGGAACGATCATACGAACGACCGAGACCGGCAGACCCGGATGGGAAAGCGGCACGGCCACCACCTGATCGATGCCCCTCGACCTGAGGCGATCGAGAATGCGGCCGATGTTTTCCTGCATGGTGCGCTGCGGAGCTTCGAGAGAGAATTTGGGAGTAACCGGGGCTTCGTCGCAGAGATTGATGAGCTCTTGCATCGGGCCACCATTATCGAGCCTCTGATAGAGACGCGGGGAAAAGTCGTCACGACTGCCGGCAATCGCCGTCAGTCGGCTCTGTGCGGCCTCGGTGATTGCTCGCAGTGCCGCGCGAACAGGATCAGGATGGCATCCGCATCCCCCGCAAACATGGGTCCAGCGGGCATCCACGCGCTCGCCGAGATTGCCGGGAATGATAACTGCCAGAAAGCTCGGAACGCCAATATCGGTCGTCATGTCGAGCAGCAATAGACGCATTCCAGCGCGCCGGATGCGATCGACAATGATATCGAGCACAGGGTCGCCGAACGCGATCGGATCAATCCGCGCGCCGCGCAGCTGTTCATAGGGACGCAACTGCGTCAGCGCCCACGCGTCGCGTTCAACCAGTTCACAAAGACCGTGAAGCACGGCTTCCGCCGGCCGGTTTCCGGATGCGAGACCGTCGCTCGACTGCTCAAAACCGGACGGCCGGGTGCCCCGATGGTCGAGGCCGACGAGTGGCCAGGGAACGAAGACGGGACGGTTGGACATGATATCGAGGCCCTCGCCCCAGGCGATCGGCTCGGAACCAATCTCCGAAGGGACACAACGGGCCACCGAATCAAGGTCGATCATCGACGCATGCTCAGCCCTCATGCCGGCGACGGTCGCAATGACAAGGTCGCTTGGCTGGCTTTCGGCAACACGCGTCTCCACCGCCTCCATCGCAGCCGAGGTCATTGCCGCCTCCTCGTCGATGCCCTTTCCCTGGAAGACGGAAAGCGTATAGCTGTTCGGTCGCGTGGCAAAGGCAACGGGGATCTCAAGGAGATCCAGCGCGGTGAGCAGACCCACCCTTGTAATACCGAGTTCCTTGAAATGCGGCTTGATCGCCGCGAATGTCTGTCCAGGCGTCAACGAGCGGTCGTGATAGCTGTTGATGCCGGCCGATGAGAGGCTGAGATCTTGCGCCAGGCGCTCGAGTGCGGTCTGAACAGACATTCGCATCAATCCTCAACGGAACTTCAGGGCGTGAACGATATTTGCCGTCGCGTTCGTGTCGAGCTGCACTGCTTCCTGCTTCAGGACGGCCTGAGCGGCTGCCGAAAGACGGACTGCAACGGGCTTGATCTGTGTCGTCGTCATTGTTTCATCTCCTGTTTGAAAACAGCATTGCGCTGCGGACACAGAGAAGATGCACCAACGGGCGTTATTTCGGCGTGACCGAGATTTTCATCAGAAAAGAGGGAAAACGCCGAAGTTGTAGCGCTTCAGGACAGTCCGGCGATGCGAAGACCGTCGATCAGCTGACGCGTGTCCTCCGGATTGCGATCCGGCACGAATTGCCAGACGTCATCCGTACGGAAATCCGGGAAATTTTCGAGGACAATGGCGGCATAACGCGACGCAGTCCGGAGGTCGCCGTTCTTCGCATGAGCTGCGGCCAAGAGGCGCGAGGTCGCCGGACGATCCTTGACGCGATCGAGAACCTCGATCGCCTTTGCGTAATTTTCCTGGACGAAGTGAATGCCACCGAGGTTCCAGTAGTAGTAATCCGGAGGCAGAGGATTGAGCTTGATCGCCGCCAGGCTCAACTCCAGTGCCCTGTCACTCTGTCCGTCATGCAAAAGCGCATCCGCGTGGTCGGCGAGGATATCGGCGTCATTCGGGTTGAGCATCTGCGCTTCCGCGAAGAAATCGAGGCTGTCGCTGAAGCGGCGACGGTAAAGAGCGACAAAGCCCAACTCACGCATCGCCCGGCCACTATTGGGGTCGGTGTCGCGCGCAAGCCAGGCGGACCGGTCGGCGTCCTCCAGTAATTGCGTGTCCTTCATCCCGCGCACCAGCCACTCCATGCCGAGCACGCGCGCCATTCCGGCGTGCGCGGATGAGAACCTGTCGTGACGGGCCAGCGCCGATTTGAACCATTTGCGCGCCTGCCGCAGATGCTGCAGATCCGTCTTCGAAACGAGACGCTTTCCTTCAAGGTACAACCGATACGCCGACGGGTTGACGTCATGCGTCATGTCCAGAAGCTCGCGGCGCTCGATCGTGTCGGCAAGCGTCATCACGATACGCCGCGCAAGCTGCCCGAAGGAGTGATTGACCTTCTGCATTGCGAGCGGCAGGTCGATTGCCCACAGAACCTCGGCCGTTGAGGTCTTCGTCAATCGGCAGGTCGCATAAATGTCGTCATCACGGCCATGGATGGTGACATAGACCGTATAGTCGAAGCGCAGTTCAGGCGGCGTTGGAGCAGCAATGCCCGCAAGATTGCGATTGACGATTTCCAGACTGGTATGAGCGGCAATAACCTTGAAGCCACGTTGCTGGCTCAGCCCGATCGTTACTTCTTCCAGCAAGGCTCGCCCCACACGCTGCAGCATCGGATCAGACAAAATCGAATCCGGCGGCAAAATGAGGACACGGGGCTGCCCGACCGGGTCGGTGGGCGCGATCGCTGGCACAGTCATCTGCGAACTGGCCAGCATGGCTGGAGCGATGATGCCGAGTTCCTGCGCGAGGGCCTGCGTCACGCCATCCGGTTCCGCACCATATTCGGTTTTCAGCTCGCTGCGGCAGCGAAAATATGCCTGGCGCGCAGCTGCAAGATCTTCCGCGTCAACGTGCCTTTTCATCAGCGCCCGGCAAGCGACCTCGTTCGCAGGGTCGGCCTCGACGAGCAGACCCGCGAGGAAGAGGACATCGTCGGAGGTTCGCTTTTCCGGCCTTTCAAGCAGTGAAATGATATGGGCTTCGCGACGGTCGGCGATGCGCTGTCGCTCCACACCGATGCGCTCTTCCGCTTCAATCGTCGGCGCCTTGAACCCCTCGAGGAGATCGCCGCCAAGCAAATCCCACGCAGGACGTGGCAACGGCGCGGCCGTATTGGTCAAGACCAGCACGTCGGCATTCCATCCCTCGTCGTTGAACGAGACATGGCTGTTGGTCGTCCTGACAAGGCGGGGCATATCATCAGGAATGCTGCGATCGATACGCGCAAGTAGCTGGCGCAAGCTGCCGGCACGCTGTTTGGATTGATCCGATTGCCAGAGTATGCCGCGCAGGATCTCGCGGTCCATGGAATATTGCGGCGCGCCCACCAGGAGAGCGAGCAACGCGTAGGCCTTCTCCGGCAATGCAATCTCGTGCCCCTCTGCAAAAAGCGCAGGCGTTCCGAGCAAGCGGAGGAAGTGGCTGTGTTTCCCTGTCACGGCAACTCGCGATTGGAGGATCCGCCAAGAGTATAGGACCAAACACCGACAACGCAAAAGGATTATGCTTGTCCGGCTGGAGTTTTCAACCACCGGGTGATTTTGGTGGATGGATCGCAGCGGCGCCTGCGAGGGCGCTTACGCTGCAAATTCGGTGCCAGCGAACCGCCAGTCAAGGAAATGGCGCCGATCAACCGACCGGCACCACCAAATCTAATCGCAAGATTGCTGGCTTAGGCCGCGGCCGAAGCAAAACCGGCAGTCGGAACTTCCGAGATCGTTTTCAGAACCTGCGAAGCGATCTGGTAGGGGCAACCCTGAGAGTTCGGGCGACGATCTTCCAGATAACCGCGATAGCCATTCTTGACGAAGGAATGCGGAACGCGGATCGAGGCACCACGGTCAGCAACACCGTAGGAGAACTTGTTCCACGGAGCCGTCTCATGCTTGCCGGTCAGGCGCTTGTCGTTATCAGGGCCATAGACGTTGATGTGGTCCATCAGGTTCGCTTCGAATTGCGCCATCAGCGCTTCGAAATAAGCCTTGCCGCCGACTTCGCGCATGAACTTGGTCGAGAAGTTGCAGTGCATGCCCGAGCCGTTCCAGTCTGTGTCGCCGAGCGGCTTGCAGTGATACTCGATGTCGATGCCGTACTTTTCCGTCAGGCGCTGCAGCAGATAGCGTGCCATCCAGATCTGGTCGGCAGCCTTCTTTGAGCCCTTCCCGAAGACCTGGAACTCCCACTGACCCTTCGCCACTTCGGCGTTGATGCCTTCGTGGTTGATGCCAGCTGCGAGGCACAGATCAAGGTGCTCCTCGACGATTTCGCGAGCGATCGAACCCACGTTCGAGTAGCCAACGCCGGTGTAGTACGGACCCTGTGGAGCCGGATAGCCGGTTTCCGGAAAGCCGAGCGGACGACCGTTCTCGTAGAAGAAATATTCCTGTTCGAAACCGAACCATGCGTCTTCGTCGTCGAGGATGGTGGCGCGGCTGTTGGACGGATGCGGGGTGACGCCATCAGGCATCATGACTTCGCACATGACGAGAACGCCGTTGGTGCGCGCCGGGTCCGGATAGATCGCGACCGGCTTCAGCACGCAGTCAGAGCTGCGGCCTTCGGCCTGCATCGTGGACGAGCCATCGAAGCCCCAGAGCGGGAGTTGCTCGAGCGTCGGGAAAGCGTCGAATTCCTTGATCTGCGTCTTGCCGCGGAGATTTGGTACCGGGGTGTACCCATCGAGCCAGATGTACTCGAGCTTATACTTGGTCATTTGCGAGTCTCTCAAACATAAATCGTGAGTAAAACCTCACGCGAACCGACCGTTGAAGCGACCAGGCCGCGAAGGGCTGCCAAATGATATGCACGTCGCGTGCCAGTTTGGTTTGAACGGCATCGCGAACTGTTCAAAGCTCGCCGGTCGATCGGCGGTTACAGGCTAGTTGGCCGTGATCGTGGGCGTGGAACTGATAGCGGACTCAATCATTTAGTCGCAGTGAAATGGTTGGCGCATTGGTCGAGAAGCTCCGAAGGCGGGGCGCCTTCAAGTGCAACATTTTTTTCGCACCCACCTTACAATGATTATTTTTTATGCGTTTGCCTATATTCTGAACTTTCAAAGATTCTGATATAAACCGCAGCAAATTTGGATGCTCATTATTCCGACAAATATTGCACTTTTTTCCATCATATCGCGCAAATCCTGTGCACATGTGCTATCGTCGCGTCGACGTCTTCGGAGGCAGGTGAACAAGGAGGCACAAAATGGCCGTTGGTGTGCATCACGAGACTGCAACGATCTACGCGTTTCCACAGAAGCGCTTTGGCGCGGGCGAAACACGTCAAACAGTTGATATTGAACAGGGGATGGCTCCATCCGTTTACGAAAGTTGCTGGTATCACGAAGAGGCAATGAAGAAAGCCGAGACACCCGCAATGCCGAAATTCACGCCCCGCATCGTGGATTGATCTTCGCCCAAACGATGCCAGCCATGTTACAATGGCGCTTAAGGCAGCGTGCCTAACTGTCCGCAGGCGCGCGTTCTGCAGCACATAGCCCCATCTGAATGCACAGGATGTGCTGGAGCGTCCCATACCCATCGCAGCGCTCTTGCACACGGCGCTCGCGCGGGCCATGAGAGAGTTTGCAGATCGAGCCTGGGCAACATTTCATGGTCAAGAAGCAAATCGCGATCCTCGGCGGCGGGCCGGCAGGCCTGATGGCCGCTGAAAGCCTGTCGTCGGCCGGGCACACCGTCACAGTCTATGAAGCAATGCCGACCGTTGCGAGGAAGTTTCTCCTTGCCGGCAAGTCCGGGCTAAACATCACCCACTCCGAGGACTACGATCGCTTTGTGTCACGCTTCGGCACGTCGAATGCCCGCCTGCGCCAAGCACTGGACGGCTTCAAGCCGTCGGATGTGAGAGCCTGGGCCGCAGGGCTCGGCACCGAAACATTCGTCGGATCTTCGGGTCGGGTATTTCCAACGGCCATGAAAGCCTCGCCGCTCCTGCGCGCCTGGCTGCGAAGGCTTGAGGCGCAAGGCGTTCAGATCCTCACCCGGCACCGCTGGATAGGTTTTTCGGATGGAGGCTATGTGATCGAGGCAAGCGGGGCTGCGCATGTGGTCAAACCAGATGCAGCCCTGCTCGCACTTGGCGGGAAGAGCTGGCCACGGCTTGGTTCGGATGGATGCTGGCTGCCCTGGCTGAGAGAGAAGACCATCGCCGTCGATGAGTTTCAGCCTGCCAACTGCGGCTTCGATGTCGATTGGAGCGAGCACCTGCGGCAGCGTTTTTCCGGTGAGCCGGTCAAATCGGTGACGGCAACCTCGAGGGTCGGCACCATTCCGGGAGAATTCGTGATAACCCGGCATGGCATCGAGGGCAGCCTCGTCTACGCCCACGCGGCCGTTTTGAGAGAGAGCTTGGCGGCTGGCGAAACCACAACGCTTGACGTCGATTTGGTGCCGGCACGCACACAGGAGCGCATCGCCAATGCGCTTGGAAAGCAAGATCCAAAAGCAAGCCTGTCAAACCGGCTCCGCAAGGCAGTTGGCCTTGATGGCGTGAAGGTGGCGCTTCTGCGAGAGCTCGCAAGCGCCACAGACCTCAATGATCCCGATCGACTGGCGTCTCTGATCAAGGCCCTGCCGATCCCCGTTCAAAGAACGCGCCCGATCGCCGAGGCGATTTCCTCGGCAGGTGGCGTCGAGTGGGGGGAGATTGACCGGAACTATATGCTGAAGGCACTCCCCGGCCTCTTCGTCGCCGGTGAGATGATCGATTGGGAAGCCCCGACAGGCGGCTATCTTCTAACAGCATGCTTTGCCACCGGCCGGGCCGCCGCGCGAGGGATCGACGCCTGGCTCGGCGAACGCTAGACGCCCCCAATCCGAGTTCCAGCGCCTATGGCGGAAGGCCTTGCCGGTCACCCGTGACGTACGGGATCACAACTAGACACTATGACTTGCGTTGGAACGTATGTTCCTTGGTGGGGAACTGCCCGGTGCGGACCTCCTCGGCGTAAGCTTCGACGGCTTGAGACACCAGAGGGCTCAAATCAGCGTAGCGTTTCACGAAGCGCGGTTTGAAGTCGTTGAAAAGCCCCAACATATCGTCCGACACGAGTACCTGCCCGTCACAGGCAGGGGATGCGCCGATGCCGATCGTCGGCACGGGAATGGAAGCCGTGATGTCACGAGCAACGGGCTCGACGGTTCCCTCGACCACGACCGCGAAGGCACCGGCTTCTGCGACTGCCAGTGCATCGCGCCTGATCTTTGCAGCCTCCTCATCGGAATGGCCGAGCGACCGGAAGCCACCGGCCGTGTTGACGAGCTGGGGCATCAGCCCCACGTGACCGAAGACCGGAACGCCTCTTGCTGTCAGGAACGCAATCGTCTGCGCCATTTCTTCTCCGCCTTCCAGCTTGATGCCGTCGCATCCGGTCTCTTGCATCAGCCGGACGGCGCTTCGAAAGGCCTGTTCCTTTGATTCCTGGTAACTACCGAAGGGCAGATCGACGATGACGCAGGCACGCGATACGCCGCGCATAACGGCGCGGCCATGGGCAGCCATCATGTCGAGCGTCACGCCAACTGTTGTTTCCATGCCGTAAAGGACCATACCAAGCGAATCGCCAACCAGGAGAAGGTCGCAGTGTGGATCGAGCAGGCGGGCGATCGGCGTCGTATAGGCCGTCAGGCAGACGACACGGTCCTTGCCCTTCATCGCCCGAATCGAGGCTGTCGTCAGCCGCTTCTGCTTGCTATGGGTGCTCACTACGCTGCCCTCGAATTCTTGACCGATTTGAGCCCGATGATCTTGTTGTCGAGAAGCCGGGTCGTGCCGACACGCACGAAAAGCGCGACAAGGGCAGGTGCCGATTGCAGCGAGGATAATCGTTCCAGGGTTTCCGGGTGCCGCACCGCGACCACTTCGGGCGTGGCGAGCGGCTCCGTCGCGATGAATTGCCTCAACGCAGCCTCCAGCTCCTCGGGACTATCGCAGCCCTTCGCATAGAGCCGCTCGGCTTGCGCCAGCGCATTCGGCACGACAATGGCCGCCGCCCGCTCACGCTCGCTGAGATAGACGTTGCGCGACGAGCAAGCCAGGCCGTCGGTCTCCCGTACGGTCGGCACGGCAACGACACGAACCGGCTGGGCGAGATCCCTGACCATCCGCTTGATGAGCGCCACCTGCTGGTAATCCTTCTCGCCGAAATAGGCACGATCCGGCTGCACGAGGTTGAAGAGCTTCGTCACAACGGTCGCGACACCCGCGAAATGTCCGGGGCGGACCTCGCCTTCCAGTTGGTTTCCGAGTGCCGGCACATCGACGACCGTCAGCATCGGCTCCGGATACATTTCGCTGACATCAGGTGCAAATAGGATATCGACGCCGGCGGCCTCGAGCATCGCGCTGTCGCGCGTCAGGTCACGCGGATATTTGGCAAGATCCTCATTGGCCCCGAACTGCAGCGGATTGACGAAGATGGATACAACGCTCGCCTCGTTTTCGGCGCGGGCACGCCTGACCAACTCCATGTGTCCGACGTGCAGGAAACCCATCGTCGGCACAAAGCCGATCGCCTTGCCGTCGCGCCGATAGGCACCAAGCTGATCGCGCAATTCTGCGATCTTGCGGATAGTGCGCATGAAACCTCCTCCGAATTCTCCGGGGACCTCCAGGAGGGGCCGGACAAATGGTGGCGGATAGAACTCGATTTGACGAAATGCGTCAACGCGGGCCGCGGGATTATATCGATTAAGCAGCAGACTGGGCATGGGTTATTTTCAGCGGGCGAGCGATGACGCGCCTGGCAGGCTCAAAGGGCCAGGGTGTTGAACGGGTGAATGGGCGGAGGATCTCCATCAACCGCAATCGCGCGTCCGATAACCGTGTCATGCCTGCATTGAATCAGGGGATTTTGTTTATTCTTTTTGTCCAAACTCCGCCCCAGTGATGGTAGAAGAAGGCCTCGATGGACGAATGCCCTTCATGGGTGTCACGGCAATGTCCGAACAGCGACGGAGGGATGGTGACCAATCCTTATGAGATTCTCGGGGTCCGGCGAGACGCGACCGACGAACAGGTGAAGGCTGCTTATCGGCGTCGCGCAAAGGCGACGCATCCGGACTCTGGTGGCGACCAGGAGGCGTTCAGCCGCGTCCAGAAGGCCTACGAGCTTCTATTGGATCCAGTTCGCAGAAAGGTCTTCGATGACACCGGCTACGATGTCGAACTCGCCGATCCTATCGATCTGCAGGCACTTATCGTCATCGAAAAGCTCGTCAATCAACTGACCCTGGACGAACGCGAGCCAGGCACGTTCGATCCCCTCGCCCGCATGCGGTCCGACCTTTCTGAGGAAATGCGCAAGGCGCGTTTCAGCAAAAGAGAACTCGAGCGCCACGCCTCACGCATCGAGCATCACCTGGAACGGCTGGAGAAGCGACCGGCGACCGACATCCTCGGTTCCATGTTGCGCGCACGGATCAAGGCGATTTCGACTGCAATCGGCGAAACCGAGGCGAAGATCAAGGCCAATGAGCGCGCCTGTGAAATGCTTTACGACTATACCTATGAAGTAGACGTTCAGGAAGGCGAAGAGGGCCTTGCCGTGGAGGACCAGTCGGCGCCGGCCCTGCGAGGCAAGCGTGACGATCGCCCGCTTTGGGTCGTCCCGACTGCCCAGGAAGGTTGATGCGCCGCGAGGTTACGCGGCGCGCTGCTCCGTGCCCTGGATGGCGGCAAGCTTCCACTCGTCCGCCCCCTTGCGGACGAAGGTCCAGACTTCCGTTGTTTCCGTAGGTCGACTGTTGTCCCCACTGACGAGCTTGCCATTTGCCCGCTCGACAAGCGCATCGACAGACGAATAGCGCATCGCGAGCGTCGCGTAGTCCGCGCCATCCTCCCGCCAGGCTTCGGCAATATCGCCCTGCAGCAGCTTGACGTTGGAGACTTCGTTGCGCACGCCGTTCGTCGCATTCTCCCCCAGCTCCTCGGCCAGGTAGGACATGGCCTCCGGTGTCGTCAGACGACGCAATGTGCCGTAGTCTTCGGCACCATAAGCGGTCTGCACCTCCGTCAGCAGTTGCTCGAAGCGGTCGAGATCGCGTGAACTCAACCCGAGCTCGTCATTTGGTTTCGCGCTTGCCTGTGGCTGTTGATAGCCCAGCCCCGATCCAATCGACGGGATCTGAAACGACCCGTTGCCGGCTGGAGTCATATTGCTAGCCGTTGCGCGACCAGGACCGCCATAGGCCGGTTGGCGGCGATTGGCGAAGAAGCGCATGGCAAAGGAAATCGCAATCGCAATCAGAGCGATTTGCAGCAACATGCCGAGGAAGCCGAAGCCGCCACCAAAACCGTGGCCGAGCAACATGCCAAGAAGACCGCCAGCGATGAGGCCGCCGATCATCGACCGTCCGAAGCCGTTGAAGAAGCCGGGCCGCTGCGCGCCGAGCGGTTGCTGGCCGGCATACGGCGCGTTGGTCTGCGGGCGAGGCGTCATCGACCGCTCAATCGGTGCGGCAGGCGAAGGCGCGGTGCGGGTAACGGGCGGCGCCTGGAAGGTCCGTGTACCACGGCTGCCGAATCCGAAGCCTCCGGCCCGGCGCGCATCAGCCTCGCCGATCGAGGCAAACACGGTAGCGCCTGTCAGAGCGGCAATCGCCGCAATCTTGGCAAAACGCGAAACGGCACTCGGCATCCAATCTCTCCTGTCATGACGAATGATGCATGTCGGGAGCTTATATAGGGATTGCCTCGCGGGTTTGAAGCCTTAGGGGCGATCTTCATTGGCAGACATCGACCCAGGTTGCCTTGGTGAGTTGCGCCAAGCGTTCGGTCGAAATGCGTACAGCTGAATTGGTGGAGCCGGCTGCCGGTACCACCTCGTCAAATTGCCTCAGCGAGACGTCGCAATAAATCGGCATAATCGTTTGTAAACCGAAGGGGCACACACCCCCCACGGGATGGCCGGTAACCTCCACGACCTCGTCTGGCCCAAGCATCCGGCCCTTGCCCCCGAAGGTATCCTTGAACTTCCTGTTGTCGAGCCGCGCAAGCCCGCCGGCAACGACGAGCATCGTTTCCTCACCGACACGCAGGCAGATCGTCTTGGCTATCTGGGCGGGATCGACCCCATGCGCCTCCGCAGCCAGCGCCACCGTCGAGGAACTTTCGGCGGTTTCGATGATCTCGATGTCGGGAGCATGTGCACGGAAGAACGCGCGAACGGTTTCTAGACTCATGGGCAAAAGCTAGCGTAGGACCTGGATGAAATGAACCCCAAATTGTCAGTGTCTATGCATCCGCTGATCCGGTCTCGATCAACTTCACGCTGTTTTCCTGACAGAGGCGGCGGATCGACGGCGCAATGCACCGATCGGTGATGAACGTATGCACCTGGGGAAGCTGCGCGATGCGGACGGGCGCAGTCCGCTCGAATTTTGTTGAATCAGCCACGAGGATGACATGCCGCGCATTTGCGATGATTGCCTGCGCGACTTTCACTTCGCGAAAGTCATAGTCAAGCAGTGCGCCATCCTCGTCGATCGCAGACGCGCCGATAACCGCATAGTCTACCTTGAACTGCCTGATGAAATCGACGGCTGCCTCCCCCACAATACCGCCATCGGAGCCACGCACCACGCCGCCAGCGATGACGACCTCGATCGTCGGGAACAGTCGCAGTCTGTTGGCAACGTTGATGTTGTTGGTGATGACCATCAGTTCGTGATGGTTCGTCAACGCATCCCCGACCGCCTCGGTTGTCGTGCCGATATTGATGAAAAGCGAGGCGTTATTGGGAATGAGACCGGCTGCTGCAACGCCGATCGCCTGTTTCTCCGTGGCCGCAATCTGGCGCCTCGCCTCGTATTTCACGTTCTCGGTACCACTCGGGAAGGTCGCTCCACCATGGACACGCGTCAAGATCTGTGCATCGCAGAGGTCGTTCAGATCCTTGCGGATCGTCTGCGGCGTGACGGAGAAATGGGCAGCCAGATCCTCGACGAAAACGCGGCCGTTCGATTTGGCCATTCCGACTATTTCCGTTTGGCGATCGCTCAGGAACATGAGCCCTGTCTCTTTCACTTGCGTTTCGTTTTGCAGCCTGAGAAGGCTTAGCAGAGGCACAAGCGCACGCAAGGGGCGATCCGGCAGCAACAGGAAGTCTGTCCAGAGAGTTTCGATTTCGATCGCGACTTTTCGCGGCTGCCGCCTCTTTCGACAGCCAGCCAACCAACGCCTTGGGGTTAAGGCAAAGCTCGGGAACGGGACAGCAATCGTCGAAAACTGATGCACTGGTTCCACATTTGGCTTGCAAAGACCGGCCATGTTGAAGATAGGAGGCCCCAGCGCTGGATTTTGCGTGGTTCACCACGGCAGGACGTGATTTGCCGCGTTGGCCTCGGTCACGCGGCTGATCACCGTCGCAATTGTGGATGCACACGTAGAAGGTGTTGTAGATAAGGATCGACGGAAATACTATCCATTAAAGCCGGCCAAGGCGGCAGATTGCTTGTGGCATCCGCAGCCTCTTCGAGGCAGGAGCGACGCAGAGCCAGGGAAGTGCCACAAATGACGCGGATCAGATGCTGAAACTGAACACATTGACGGGAATGGGGCGTTTGCAAGGTTTGACCGGCGCGTATGTGATCAATCTGGACAGTTCGTCAAAGCGATGGGCGGACGTTTCGTCGCAAGCAACTCTTGCTGGCATGGAGATCAACAGAGTTCCCGGCATCGATGGAAGGGTGATCCCATCGACGCAAAGATCCGGGTTCAACGAGAAGGCGTTCCTGCGCCGGAATGGCCGACAGATGCTGCCCGGCGAATATGGCTGCTATCGCGCTCATATCAGAGCCCTGGAAGCCTTTCTTTCCAGCGACTACGAAAACGCCATCATCATGGAAGATGACGTCGAATTGCGTAACGATTTTACGAATAGAGCAGAGGCAATCTTACGAGCAGTGCCTTCCGCCGAGGTGGTCAAATTGCTTAATCACAGATCAAGGTGGTGCCGGACAGTGGCTGTTTCTGAGTACGGAGACGCAGTCGGGCGCTGTCTGCACGGTCCGCAGGGGTCTGCGGCTTGCTACCTGGTTACGCGTGAAGGGGCCCGCAAGCTGCTTAAAAGCGCCGATAATATCGAATTCCCCTATGATATGACACTCGAGCGCGGGTGGAAGACTGGCGTCAGCATTTACACGGTTCGACAAAATATCGTCGAGTTGTCCGAGCGCTCGGCTATGAGCCAGATTGCCGATCGGGCTCAATACCGCGCCGTAAAACTGCGAGGCGCCCGCAAGCTCGCGACGCATTTTCTTCGCGTGATCGAGTATGCACGCCGAATCCGGTACGCACTATCATGACGGCACCTGTATTTCGCAAATTGGTGAAGTCGTCAGCCCTCGATATCGCCACCGGTATCTTATGGCTGGCCATGATGTCAGTGACGTTGATAGAAAGCGATGCCTATCGATATGCTGCCATCCTCATCATGGGTTTGACCTTCACGCTTCGCAAGGCCCATTTCCGCCCGGTATTGAGTGACTGGCTGGCGATCGTCTGCATTGCCTGGGGCGTCTTCACCTTGTCGAGATTCCTCTTCGGCCTGATTTCAGCCGGTGAGAAAGGCGCGTCGGAATGGCTCTACGCTTTCGCAATCTTCTTTCCCGCGATGGGCGTGGCACTGCAGACGAGCTGGCATCTCATAAAGCCAATCTTGCTGGCCTTCTTCTGCGGTGCGCTCGTCCTTCTTGCTGTCTCGACGCCGTTTTCAGCGATCATGGCGGGCGAGTACATATCTCCCGCTTTCCATCATAATTCCATTCACGGCGCCGTCGGGTGCGGCTTCATCTTCATCGGAGCCTTCTACTGGGCGGTGCATCAGTGGGAGATTGGCAGTTCCGCACGGGCAAAGGCAATTGTGCTGGCGATCGCCGTAGCTGTTATCGGCTTGGCGATTTTCAATGTTTATGGCGCCAAGTCCAAGGGTGTGTGGCTGGCGCTGCTGCCTGCCGTTGGTCTGATGGCTGTCACTACCCTCCTTTACCTCAGGAAAAAGACCGTGCTGGTCGCCGCGATCGGTGGGCTCCTGCTTCTGTCGTGGGGCATCTACGAGGTTCGTGACAACGTCGCGCACTACGGGGCCGCGACGCTCAATGCCACTGTGATGATCGCAGAACGAATGGATAGCGGCGCGCCGCTTGAGCGCGTGATGAAGGAGGCAATCGAATCACCACAGACCCCGATGTCGATGGATGAGCGGTTGCAGCTTTGGACCAACGCGCTGAGTGTCATATCCGTTTCGCCGATTTTCGGCAGCGGAAACGGCTGGCTTACGATCTGGCGGACAACACCCTATGCCAGCGTTCCATACACGTTGTTGCATGATGGCTATCTGGAGATACTGGTTCGATATGGGATCGCCGGCCTCGCTATATTGGCGCTGATCGTTGTCTCAGGCATCTATCGTGTCTATCGTGCTTCATCGGCAGGCGTGATCAGCAGGAGTGCCTTTGCCTGCTACCTGACGTTCGCGGTTTACTTTGGCTTCACGATCCTGACCAATTCGAACAACCGGCTTGCGATCGGCGAATCCTATTCCTTGCTGTTTGCCGCCACATGTTTTGCCTGTTCGATGAGGCTGCGTTCGCGCTTGGGTCAGCGAAGTGGCGTTGCTCCTGATATCAGCGGCCCGTCCGACGCAATCCCGGCGTGTGCGCAGGGATAGGATAAGATGCGGGCGCTTTCCGACAGGTACGTTCAAAACATTCTCGATCTGCCGAGGCCCGCCAAGCGGGTATTGGCGCTGCTGGTCGATTCCTGCCTCTGCATCCTCACCATCTGGCTCGCCTTCTGCTTTCGACTGAACGAATGGGTGGCGCTGACCGGAATTCAGCTCCTGACCATTCCCGTTTCACTGATAATTGCCCTGCCGATCTTCATCACGATGGGCCTATATCGGGCTATCTTCCGCTTCCTTGGCTGGTCGGCCTTCGTTACCGTTCTGAAGGCCGTGACCATTTATGGCCTTGCCTTCATGGCCGTGTTTACGGCGATCAGCTTCCCCGGAGTGCCTCGCACGGTGGGGATCATGCAACCCTTGCTGCTGCTGCTCGCGATCGGCCTTTCTCGCTTTACGGCGCGGTACTTCCTGCATGAAGCCTACAAGCGGATCCTCCGTCAGAGCACGCAGACAAACATGCTCGTCTATGGCGCCGGCTTCCGAGGCCGGCAGGTTGCCGGCGCCTTGAGCAGCAGTGCCGACTTGAAGGTTGTCGGCTATCTCGACGACGACAGGAACCTCCATGGCAGCCTCATTGGCGGCGTGGCGGTCTACGATCCTGAAAAGATCGTCGAATTGAGCGCGCGGCTTAACGTGCGCACGATCCTTCTGGCACTTCCCAAGATCGACCGGTCGCGTCGAAACGAAATCCTGGAGAAGCTCAGGGGCGCGCGCGTTGCCGTTCGCACGATCCCCGATCTGAACGCCCTGGCCGGCGGCCAGGCAGAATTCACCGATCTGCAGGAACTGGATATCGAGGACCTTTTGGGCCGCACGCCGGTAGCGCCCGACCAGACACTGCTGGAACGGAACATCCGCGGGCGAGTGGTGCTCGTTACTGGCGCGGCCGGCTCGATCGGCAGCGAGCTTTGCCGCGGACTGGCTCGATTGAAGCCCGCTCTCTTATTGATTCTCGACCAGAATGAATACGGGCTCTACGCCCTGGAGAACGAACTTCTCGCCAGCAACCCGGATAGCGGGCTTCAGATCGTTCCGTTGCTTGCCAGCGTTTGCGACGAACATCGCATCCAGAAGATCATGGAGACCTGGCGGCCGAACATGGTCTATCACGCTGCCGCCTACAAGCATGTCCCGCTGGTCGAGAAAAATCCGGTCGAAGGCGTCAAAACGAACGTTTTTGGCACGGTGACGGTTGCACGGGCAGCGATCGATGCCGGCGCCGAAAGGTTCATACTGATCAGCACGGACAAGGCTGTCAGGCCGACCAATATCATGGGCGCCACCAAACGGCTCGCGGAAATGGCACTTCAGGGGTTGGCGGCCGAAGGCGCCTCGACGGTTCTCACCATGGTGCGGTTCGGCAATGTCCTTGGATCCTCCGGTTCGGTCGTTCCGCTGTTTCGCCAGCAAATTCGCCAGGGCGGCCCGATCACCTTGACGCATCCCGAGATCACGCGCTTCTTCATGACGGTGCCTGAGGCGACCGAACTCGTGATCCAGGCCGGTTCCATGGCCAAGGGAGGCGATGTCTTCGTCCTCGACATGGGCGAGCCTGTCAAGATCATCGATCTCGCTCGGCGTATGGTCGAACTTTCCGGCCTGATCGTCCAAGACGAACGAAATCCGTCCGGCGACATCAGCATCGTTACGACCGGCCTGCGGCCTGGAGAGAAGCTTTACGAAGAGCTGTTGATTGGTGACAATCCCGAGCCGACGGAACATGCCAAGATCATGCGCGCACGGGAGCGGTTCATGGCATTGGAGATGCTGATGCCGAAACTCCAGCAATTGAGTTCCGCCGCAGACGAGGGAGATGTCGAGGCACTGCGACGCATTCTAAGCGAGCTTGTGCAGGACTATCACCCGTTCGACGGAGTGGTCGACCTCGTGTCTGTTCGGCAGGGTGCCTCCAGTTGATCGGGGTATCGCTTGCCGTTCTGCAATCGGTTCGGAGCTGAGAATGCTACTCGTTACCGGCGCGACAGGTTTTGTCGGTCAGGATCTTCAGCAGGCACTCCGTGTCCGCAATCTCGCCTACCGGACCGCCAGCCGCTCTTCGCGAGCAGGGTCTATTGCCGTCGGGAAGATCGATGCTGCGACGGACTGGAAAGCCGCCCTGAGCGGCGTCGATGTCGTCATCCATCTGGCGGCGGCAAACCAGAATGTCATCGATGGGTCGGACGCGGGGCCAGGTGCCTTCCGTAGAGTGAACGCCGAAGGAACCATCAACCTTGCAAAACAGGCTGTCGCCGCAGGGGTCAAACGGTTCGTGTTCATCAGCACGATCAAGGTGAACGGGGAACGATCGTTCGCCGGGCGTGCATTCACGTCGAATGATCCAGCTGCTCCGACGACAGAATATGCCGTCTCAAAGCTCGAAGCGGAACAAGCCCTGATCGCGCTTTCGAAGACAACCGGGATGGAGCTCGTCATTATCCGCCCGCCGCTGGTCTATGGACGTGGCGCTGAAGGAAGCTTCCGAGCGCTCAAACGGCTCGTTCGGAGCGGCATTCCTTTGCCCCTGGCTTCGATCGACAATCGAAGATCCATGGTATACGTCGAAAATCTCACCGATCTTATCGTGACCACCGCATCTCATCCCGCTGCCGCTGGCCAAATATTCCTGGCGGGCGACGGCGAAGCGGTCTCGACGCCAGAATTGTTAAGGCGGCTGGCGACCGCGATGGGCTGTTCGGCGCGATTGCTTCCGTGCCCTCCCGGCGTTCTCAACTTCCTCGGCCGGGCAACCGGCAAGGCAGAGCTGGTGAACCGCCTCACCGACTGGTTGGAAGTGGACATTTCGCATACGCGCGCGCTATTGGACTGGACGCCGCCTTTTGATATGCGAACCGCACTGAAGCGCTCGTGCTGAGACGTTTGACGTGAATTTTTGAGACAGGAACACGAATATCCCGATGGTCAATAGCTTTAACAGGTCTTTGAAGCGACTGTTTGATATCTGCGCTGCGTCCCTCGGACTTATCGTTCTCTCTCCGGTTCTGCTCATCCTTGTGGTCCTGGTACGCAGATCGTCGCCCGGCGGCGCGTTGTTTCTTCAGGAGCGCGTTGGCCGGAGTGAGGTACCGTTTGTTTGCATCAAGTTCCGGACGATGGCAGCGGGCTCTCCGAACGTCGGCTCTCATGATGCGGCTTCCTCCTGGATCACACCGCTCGGCAGAAAGCTGCGCGCTTACAAGCTCGACGAACTGCCTCAACTGATCAACGTCCTGCGCGGTGAAATGAGCTTCGTCGGTCCTCGCCCATGCCTCCCATCGCAGCACGACGTCATCGCCGCACGACGTAAATTCAAGGTGTTTTCCGTGAGGCCCGGCATAACCGGACTGGCCCAGCTTCAAGGAATTGACATGTCGACGCCTGAGGCTCTCGCGCAAGCCGATGCCCGTTACATTCAAAAAGCTGGTTTCTGGCAGGACATCGTGCTCGTGCTCAGTACGCTGGCAGGACGAGGAACAGGGGACGCGGCCGCAAAATAGGCCGGGACGATCCTGAATCCAGGCGTCCATTTGACGGCCTCGACGCGCCCGGCAGCGATCGCTGCCGCCCAACTGGCGACGTTGCACCTGTCGTACCCGCCCCATCTGCGTTAGAAGATATGAGGCAATCGTCGGGGGAGAGTTTTCATGACCACGGGGGAAGCGCAGCAGATCGCCGTCAAAATAACCCGCGGCTCCTGTCATTGCGGAGCGGTTCACTGGGAGTTCCGTGGCACGATTCCCGATGCGACGATCTGCAACTGCACGGTTTGCCGGCGCTACGGCGTCCTCTGGGCCTATGAGTATGATGGCCAGGGAATTCGTGTCGAAGACACGACCGACGCACTCACCGCTTATATCCGCGGCTCACAAAGCCTTTCCTTCAACTTCTGTCGCCGCTGCGGCAATCTCGTCAGTTGGCGTGGATTGAGGCCAGGCGACAACGGGCAGACAAGAATCGCCGTCAACCTTCGTCTCGCCGAGCCCGCTGACGTGGCCGACATACCCCTGCTACGGTTTGATGGCCTCCACAGTTTTGAGGATCTGCCGTCGGGCGGGCGCACAGTCGCCGATGTCTGGTTCTAGTGATCGCTCTCCGTGACCTCAGTCGCCGGGAAGCGTGAAGACGGCACAGGGCTCGGCAATGCCACGCAGCGAATGGTAACCCATGGAAACCAGGGTGGTGGTCGTCTCTGCCGCGACCGCGCCGGAAAGCAGTACGGTACGCCCCAAGGGCTTGCAGAGGCCTTCAAGCCGGCTGACCAAATTCACTGCCGGCCCGATCGCGGTGAAATCCAGCCGGTCGGCAGCACCTATATTACCCCAGAGGATTTCCCCAAAATGCAGTGCCACACCGAAGGGAAGTGTTGGCAAACCCTGGCCCTGGCGCACGGTATCGAGATGGGCCATGCCAGCGCGGGCCGAAGCAACGGCGCGAAGTGCCGCCTCGCAGGCACTGGCAGGCGTAGTGGTGACCGGGAAGATTGCCAATACCCCATCCCCCATGAACTTCAGAACCTCGCCCCCGAAGGCATGAACCGCGCCGGCAATACGATCAAACCAGGCATCGAGCGTGGCGATCATCACCGCTGGCTCGGTTGCTTCGGAGAGCGCAGTGAAATCTCGCAGATCCGCGCAGAGCAGAGCGGCCGGTATCGTCTCACCGGTGCCGCGAGACAGAGCGCCAGCCTGAACGCGGGCAGCGCTTCGTTTGCCAAGATAGGCTTCGAGAAGCGCGGTCAATCCAACCCTTGCAGCTAACGCGGCCAAAGATGGTGCTGCAAAACGTGCCACCTCATGCAGGTCGCCGGCCTCCGCGGGCGTGAACAGGCGCGTCCCGGCCCATCCCAGAACCGGGCTGTCGGGCACAAGGCCCACGACGTCCTCCGCCACCGGCCCAAGACCAGACAACCATTCATGCCCAGCTTGATTGCGTGAAATATCAGTGAAGCTCAAAGCCTCGATTACGGCTCCGGTCTCGGCTCGCCATAACCAGGTGCGGCGGGCGAGGATTGGGTGCGGTGCCGCAAGCGTCAGGGCACCGCCTGCCAGCGGCAGACCATCTGTCAGCAGCCGCCGGCCCAATTCGGCCAGGAACCAGTCGGGATCCGGCGATGTGCCGGCTTCATCGATCAACCATGCAAGCGAGTTGGGCAGATCCATGCTTAAATCATGCCATGCCGGCTGGGAGCTGTCACCCGCGGTCCGAGCCGCTCAGGCAGCTCTGACCGAGGCGGCGGACCGTCATCCAGTTCGACCGGCCCACGGATCCGGACCCGGATCGCGTCCGGCCGCGCACTGCGCCATTCGGCCGAGATAATGCTCCCAGCCTTCGGCATGTCCGGCGCACTGCTCGGCATTCGGCAATCCGGTATGTGTCAGCTTCAACAGGGTTCCGTCTGGTTTCTCGATCAGGTCTATCTCCACCAGGCTCGACCCTGGCGGGACTATCTCGCTGCCATCCCAGCCGAAGCTGTAGGCGAGCCGATGGACGGGCACGACCTCTCGGAACGAGCCACGCGCGAAGCGAGCGCCGGTAACGTTGACCAGATAGAGCCCGCCCGGCTGAGGTTCGACCTGTGCTTCAGTCCCCATCCAGCGAAGAATCTTTTCGGGATCGGTGAGCAAGGCAAAAACCGCCGAAGGTGGCGCCGCGACGTGGGTCTCGCGATGAACGACAAAAGGCTCCGGCATCAACTCCTCCTTTGATTGGCACAATTCAGGCCGCCGACCGTCTACAAGGCGCCTGTCATGATCCCTCGTGAGGGGAGATAGGCAGGAGAGTTTCCCCAGCAAGTAGTCCAGCGCGCCATGTTCGGGCCGCGCGAAAACTCGGTCTGGAGTTGCATAGCCTTATCTGCATGCCAATGGCCTGCCAAAACGAGGGGCGTTGAAGACGCGACATTCTGGGCTGAGACTGGCCAGCGGTGTCGGCAAGGATTTATTCTGGCGGCACAGTGGCCGCACAATCCGCCAGACGCCGCTTGTGCGATGGGAGTGGACGGACGGGCCGGGTTGTGGCGTATTCATCGAAACGACTTCGAGGGGCCCGCAGGAATGAACCCGGAAGTGGCCGTGCAGCAACGTCACTGGTCGGCGCCGATGCGCCGGGAATGGCTTCTCGCCGTCAGCATCGCGACGAGCGTCATATTCCTGTTCTTTGGTGAGTTTCTCTTCGGGTTGCTCGTCAATCCGATATGGCTGGCAGTCATCTTTGTGTGGTTGTTTTCAGTCGTGCTCGGTTCTGCACTTGCGGTCGTGCGTCATGCCGATCATCTCGCGGAGCGACTGGGCGAGCCGTATGGGACGCTTATTCTGACGCTAGCCATCACGTCGATCGAGGTAATGGCCATTACTGCTGTCATGCGTCACGGCGAAAACAATCCGACGCTGGTGCGCGACACGCTCTTCGCCGTGGTGATGATCATCCTCAACGGAATGGTCGGACTGTGCCTTCTGATCGGAGGCTGGCGACGGCATGAACAGCACCACAACCTCCAGGGAGCCAATGCCTATCTCGGTGTTATTGTGCCCCTGGCAACGCTTAGCATGATCATGCCGAACTTCACGCACCCAACAAACGGTCTGCCCTATTCGACTGTGCAGCAAGCGGTTCTCGTCTTCATCTCCGTCGGGCTCTACAGCGTATTTTTGATCCTGCAAACCGGACGGCACCGAGGCTTCTTCATCGAAGACACCGGTGAGGTTTCAGTAGAGCATGTCAGGACCAGGGAAGGACCTTTATGGCTTCCCGTCATCCTGCTGGTTGCCTACATGGCCCTTGTTGTTTTTCTCGTCGAACAATTGGCAGCGCCAATCGATTTCGTTATCGAGACAATTCGTGCTCCGGCAGCACTCGGCGGTGTTGTCATGGCCATCCTCGTCGCGACACCTGAGGCGATTGGCGCCGTGCGGGCCTCCGTCGCCAATCATTTGCAACGGTCGGTCAACATCTTCCTGGGATCCGTTCTGTCCACAATCGGCTTGACCGTTCCTGCGATGCTGATCGTCAGCCACCTCATTGGCCATCCTGTCGTGCTTGGCCTCGAGCGCACCGAGACCGTGATGCTCGTGCTCACTCTGGCTCTCAGCACCATTACGTTTGCGAGCGGCTACACGCACCTCATGCAGGGCGCCGTGCACCTCGTTCTCTTCGTTGCCTATTTCCTGCTGATATTCGAAGTTTGAGGGCCGGTTCCCGGCGACACGATCGCCATCGCCATATTTTCGCGCTCAATGCTGATCGCGAATTAAGACCACACCATCATTTGAGCGGTGGACACGGCTCACCTAGCCCACCGCAGCGACCGGACCGGGCCGCGGTCTATGCGTGGGCGTGCGGATGATGAACATCCCAGACAGCCCACAGCGATACGGCCGCAACGAGCAAGCCAAGCACGACAACCGTCCACATCGCGTTCGCATTGGCCGTGAAACCGAGCAGCCAGGGCGACGCAATCAGCCAGAGGCCGAGTACGAGATTTGCCCATTCCTCCCATTCGGAAAATACCGACAGCGCTGCCGTTGCCAGAGCGGCGAGCATGACGGCAACGATCCAGGCATTCCAGCTCGGCATCGCTTCGGCCGCGAATCCCATGACCCACGGCGAAACAAACAAGCAAACCGCCAGAACCAGGTTAGCCCAATCCTGCCTTTTCCTTCCATCCATCAGAGAGATTGCCATGATGACCTCCCAATATGAAGCTTATCAGGCGTCGCGTGAACTCCACGCTTAAGTATATGAATCTATAAGCAGCAGGACCTAAATCAAGAGACGGCCAGACAATAGTTGGAACCCCTTGCTTGCAACCACGAGGCACGGCGCTCTCACAGTATTCAGCTTGTCATCCTTGAGCCTAGAACAGTCGGTTAGACGGCACCAAACTCCGCCAATCCGGTGCCGGACAAGGGAGGCGAACTGACTGCACTACGCAACCGCGCTTGCAATGTGCCGTTCGCTGCGGTTGCCAAGTGAAAGAGCTTGTTGCTTCACAAGCGCAATCATCTTCTCACGTGCCGGCAGCGGCGTCAGATTGTGGTCGGCGTCCGGGAACAGATGCAGTTGAACGTTCGGATAGGCAGAGAGCTTTTCGCCCGCATCGCCAAAATTGATCCGAAACATCTCCTGCCCCTCGTCACCTTCCGTATAGATGATCGAAAGCGGGGTGCCGCGGCTGGCCAGTGCCTGAAAATCGCGATGCACCTGCTTTGTAAGCTGCGTGATCGGCTTGGCGGGTGCGAAGACGAAAGACAGCCTGTTCGCCATCCGGTCCACGAGACGCATGGAGATATTCTTCGTCACCGCCCCAAGGTCCACGTCACCGGTCCAGAGGCGGCGAACCGTTTCGAGATCGAGGGCATTCCTCATATAGGCCTTCAATGTCCTTGGCAGGCCCTTGAAGCGCCAGCGGAAAGCAACCGGATTGACAATCACGCAGGAGTCCCAGCGTCGATCGGCCAGCACACTTCGAAAAGCGACGTAGGCGCCACTGCAGCGTCCAATCAGTAACGTCCGGTCGCCCAGACCAAGACTGTCGACATAATCCCGGGCCGTTCCGACATCGGCAATCTGGGCCTCGTCATAGAGGACCTGTTTGCGACGGGCTTCGACCGGCGGACTGTCCCCGACACCGGCGCTGTCAAAGCGCAAGGACGACACGCCGACTTTTGCCAGCTCGCGCGCAATCGCGACCGAGGAGCGCGCCCACCCGGCGGCATGATCATAGGCCGTCGTCAGAATAACGGCGGTTACGCCGATCGAACCGTCAGCGGGTTCGCACAAGACCCCGTAGAGGCGTTCATCCTGACCGAAGCGGACGGACGTTTCGCGAATTTTCTCCGAACGGACCGATGCGACCGGCGAAGGTTTCTTCGCCGGAAGCGGGCGGTGATCCTGGTATTGCGGCAGCGATTTCAGCCACCCGATCAGCTCATCGACAAGCGCTTCGGGGAGTTCCTGGTCCAGCGGGTTGGAAACCAGCGCATCATATCCGGAAAATGGTATCGCCCGCAGCTGGCAGCCAGCCGACGCCAGCCGATCACGAAACGTCGTATCGGCCTCAAAGCCCGGGCGCTCGGCGAGGAACACATGTGGTGCGGCCGTGGTTTCGATACTGTTGAGGTCGACTTCCTTGATGTCATCTGCGACAGCACGGGGCATGCGCAATCCGGCGATCGATCCAGGCGCGCTGTCACGCAGTTCAGGCTTTATGCCAAGACCATCATCAATGAGCCGCGAAAACAACGAGAGCTCGCGTAGATAGGCCCTTCCTTTCAATACCGGCGCCAGAAGGGCAATCGCTGCAAGTGATGGCGCGGAACGCGCCTGCATGAGCGTGAGGCTCGCGCCGATACCTTGACCAATGAAGACCAGCTTGCGGGTACCGGACAGCGTCTTGAGTTCTTCAGCCGCCTTGCCGATCACCTCGGACCACCCCGACAGGCCGCGTTCGGCCGACGTGTCGTCCAGCGAATTCACCGTTCCGGGATAGTCGAAGCGGAGGCTCGCGACACCAATCTCAGCGAAGCGCTCCGCCAGGATGCGATAGAACCTGCGTGTACACATCTCCTCGAGCCCCCAGGGGCTGAGGAAAAGCACTGCGAGATCGCTCTTTGGCGCATCGTCATCAGCTGCGGTGAACAAACCGGTATGCCACCCGAAGACCGTCGGCTGAGAGGCGGAACGCCCCTTCTCTTCTTGCGAGTTCACATCCGTCTGCGTCACCATTGCCCTCCCGCGCAAGGCGTTCCGTTTGAGAGAGCGCCGTGCGTATTCCTCACCGATATACTTGAGACGTTAAGAATTAGCGGAAGTCGCAATGGCATTGTCTTGCCTTCTATTCGGCGCCGGATCAAAAGAAAGTGATCCCGATCAGGCTGGCCGCGGTCGCCTCGTCAATGCCATTCGGACGCCGGCCAGGTTGAGCGCAAACGCAGCCGCCGCATAGACGACGACACCGGTGACAATCGGCACAGTCAGGTCGAAGACAGCGTTGCCGGTCTGAAGCCTGCCCACGATGAAGGTCGGCACCGCCATCGTTGCGGTTGCGAGACTGACCTTGACGATCGGACGGAGTTCGAGCGGTAAGCGATGGGCGCGATAGGACAGGAAGTAACCGGCAATCACGCCACCGATCTCGGCGATCAGCAGCGCCCAAGCAGCACCGACAAGCTGGAAGCGCGGTACGAGGACAACCATGCCAATGATGTTGATCGCCAGAATGATCATGCCTTGCGCGCCCATCAGGCTCGGCTTCTTCGCCAGCTGGAAACTGACATGCACGAACTGATAGGAGATGGACCGAAACAGCCAGGCAAAGACGAGGATCGGGATGAGGATGGCAGCCGCATCGCGAAACTCGGGGCCGAGGATCAGGCTTGCGAAACCGGGCGCGACAAGCGCCAGTCCGACGACCATCGGCATCAGCACTGTCAGGAGCACCTCGGCGGTTTCCATCAGATGCCGGTTGGCAGCCGTATGGCCATCCTGCGCCAGCAAACGGATCGCCACCGGAACTGTTGCGGATCCGATTGCAACGCCCGGAAACAGGATGATCTGTCGGACGAGATCGGCAGCGGCACCATAGACGCCCGCGGCCGTCTCACCGATATAGGTTATGATGATCATCCGGTCGAGAACCGTGTGCAACACGAAGATGAAGGACGAGGCGGTCATCGGCAGGCCGAAGCGCATCATTTCCCTCAACAGCCCGGTATCGAACGGATGGCGCGGTCGGCGCCAGACGCCCGGCGCGTAGACCAACAAGGTCACGAGATAGGAGCAGGCGACGCTCACAAGGAGACCCTGCCCGCCCATGCCGAATACCATTACGAGGACGGCGGAGAAGACGACCGTCAGCACCGCCCGCAGGATGACCGACCACATGTAGGCCCCCGTCTGCTGGCGAGACCGGAACACTTCCTGCACGAACTCGAACAACCCGACCATGAAGGCAACGAACACGGCCGGCACGACATAGGTCGACGAATCCTCCGCAATGAGCCACGTCGCGAGGATGACGAGCGGACTGAGAAGCATCAGTCCCGCGTAACCGCAGAGCGCGGTCGTGCGAACATCCTTCGATCCACCTTCGGAATCGAAGCGCAGCACGGAGAATTTGATCCAGCCGAAAAGCAGGGTCGATATGACACCCGCAACACCCGTACCCACGACATAGATGCCGTATTCGTGCGGGCTAAGCATGCGCGTGAAAAGCACGACCGAAACGAACCCGAAAAGGGCCGAAACGGCGTTCGCAATCATGTATGCCGAGATCTGACGAAACATCATTCGGCCGCACGCGTGAATTCGTCGATGACCTTCATCAGCGCCTTCGGCCGGCACCCGGCATCGAGGGGCAACGGACGGTTGGGCTTGCCGTCGTCGCGCTTGAACCACATCGGCACCCATGTATAGCGATCAGTGATGCCCCAGGTCAGAACGGCGCTCGGGCGCGCCGCCTCGGAAATCGCACCGAGGAAGTCGCGTGCGCGTGCTGCGACGACCTGGTCCCGGTCGTATTCACGGGCGGGCAGCTTGTTGTCGATCACATCGAGTTCGGTCACGAGAACGTCAAGCTGCATTCCCTTCACCGCTTCGACAAATCGCGAGAGGCCCTCCTTGTCGATGTCCATGTCGCCAGGGAGGTGTCCCTGGATACCGACGGCGTGGAGCGGCACATCGCGGTCCTTCAGATCACGCAGCAGGTCGAGCAAGGCCTGGCGCCGGTCGCGGCACTGCTGTGTCGGATTTTCAATGTTGTAATCGTTGATGACGAGCTGAGCCGAAGGATCGGCGGCGGCGGCCGTGCGCAGCGCAAGCTCGATGTAGCGCTTGCCGAGCCGCTCCTGCCATATCGAGCCACGGATCGTCGCACCACTCTCCGGCTGTTCGGCGATTGCCTCGTTGACGACATCCCAGCTCGGAACCCGCCCCCGATAGCGTCCGACGACGGTGGTGATGTGATGGACGAGTTCGCGTTCGGCTTCCGACGCGCTCCCGATGCTGTTTGTCCAATCGGGCATCGCGCCATACCAGGCAAGTGTGTGGCCGCGCATCTGCATGCCGTTTTGATCGGCAAAATCGATCAGGCGGTCAGGCTGGTCGAAGACGAACTGATCCTGGCTCGGACGCAGGTCGAACCATTTCAATCCGCCCTCACCGACGACAAGCTGGCAGTGATCGACAATGGCCTGCTTGTAGTCGAATTCGGTGTCGAGAAGATCGGTGCGCACGGCCGCACCGTAGGGAATGGGGCCTCTGGCAGGCACCGCCCTGGCAGTCAGATCACTCCAGACAAAAGGGTCGAGCGCGCCTGTGGATGCCAGTCCGGCACCCATTGCGCCGAGAACGAAGTCCCGCCTGCGCATAAATGGATATCCTTGGATTGCGTATAAATGAACCAGAATTCGACCGCGCAAGCGTGCAAGGCCTTGAACTTCTCTTTTTTATTGGAGAGTTGCTTCGCGCGCACGCGAAAATTGAAATCGCTATTAATGGATACTTAAGGAAAATCAGGTCTCTTAACCATAGGTTTGCTCCCGCGCCCATGTAAATCAGAACCCGCTGCCATGTATGAAGCCGCCTCCCGACATCAGACTCCGGTCATCAGTACGCGTGGCTGGACGACGAGCCGGGAAAAGGATGACGGTGCCGCATCGCCGCGGCCGGTGCTGAAAGTCGCGCCCGCCCCTGCTTCCACCCCTTCCTCAGACAACTGGCCCTCGGTCTTTCAAGAACTCCTTCAGTTCGACCTGACCCGTATCCTCAACTGGCTGCGCGCGGGTCTCGTCTGGATCTTTGCCTTTGCCATCCTCGGCGCTGTCGCCGGCTATGCGGTTGTTCTTGTGGTGAAGCCGCGTTTTACGGCCGGAATCGACCTTCTCGTCGACCCGTCGAATCTGAGGGTCGTTGCTGACGACATCTTCTCCGAGAGCATGCAGCGGGATACGCAGCTGCTTGATGTCGAAAGCAAGCTGCGGGTCCTGACATCGGGTAACGTGCTGAGCCGCGTGATTGGCGACCTGAAGCTCACCGATGACCCGGAGTTTGTTGCGCCTGAAGCCAAGGACCCGGCAGGTGACGCGCTGCGCACGCTGGCAAAGCGGGTTACGGCCCGTCGTGACGAACGCTCTTTCATCGTCAATATCGCGGTGTGGACGCAGGACGCGGCCAAGTCAGTCACCATCACCAATGCCATCGCGACCGCCTTCCAGGAAGAGCTGGCCAAGGCGGAATCGGAAGGGGCCGGCCGGGCTGCGAGCTCGCTGTTTGCTCGCCTCGGGGACCTGAAGGTGGAGGTTGCCAAGGCAGAGGCTGCGGTTGAGACGTTCAAGCGCGAACAGGGATTGCAATCGAGTTCGGGAGAACTCGTCAGCACCCTCATGTCAAACCAGACGAACACGCAGCTGATCGACGCCAAGGCGCGCGTCATTCAGGCGCAGTCGCGTTACAACGAACTCGTGTCCACCAATCCGAAGAACCGCCTGAACGCGTCTGCGCTGCAATCGGAAACGATGACGATGCTACGCACGCAATATTCGACACTGCGACAACGCGTGACCTCTCAATCGGCCGTCCTCGGGCCCCGTCATCCGATGATCCTGGCGCTCGAACCACAGCTCAGGGCGCTGGAGGGCCAGATCGACGCGGAGACGGCACGCATCGTGCAAGCCGCGAAAGCCGAACTCGACCAGGCAAGATCTGCACTCGACGCGCTGAACTCCGAGGCAAACCAGATGAAATCTTCGGTCTTCCAGGACACCGCCGCGCAGATTCATCTGCGCGAACTGGAGCGTGAGGCGCGCGCCAAGGCGACTGTCTACGAAGCCTTCATGGCACGTGCCGGAGAAGCCGCCGAACGCCAGCAGATCGACACGACCAACGTGCGGATCGTTTCACCGGCGGTCGTACCGACAGCGCGGAGCTTTCCGCCGCGGGGCTATGTGCTGGCTGGCGCCGGCGGCGTTGTCGGCCTCGGGCTTGGCCTTGCCATCGCGGTCTTGTCCGGGCTTTGGCGAGACTATCGCCGCTTGAGCGCGATCCAGGCCAAGGCCTATGGCTGACAGAGGCAAGAGTGTTGCTGCGGGCAAAGGCAGTACCTTTGCAGGCTTTCTCTTCCTGGCTGTCTTCGGCTACTTCTGGATCGGATTGAGCCCGTTTCCCGATCCCAACGCCACAAGCCTTTCCACGCCTTATGGCAGCACGTCCAACGTTTTCAATCAGTTGATCGTCATTGCCATGTCGGCCGTGGTCCTTGGCACGGTCCTGCAGAATCCCGCGCGCCACTTGCTGCTGCGCCCATATGGCCTGCTGATGGGCCTGCTCGTCTGGCTGCTCTTCACTGGTCTTTTTGCCGGCGACCCAAGCGCAGCCTTCAGGCGCCTCGTTTTCGCAATCCTTGTTTGCCTGTGCGCGAACGCAATGCTCTTCATTCCAAGAAACGGCGAGCAATTTGCAAGGCTCATGTGCCTTGGCCTGACCTTTACGATCGGCCTCTCCTATTTTGGCGTACTTCTCCTGCCGCACCTCGCCATCCATCAAGCGAGCGACGCGCTAGAGCAGTCGCTTGCCGGCGACTGGCGCGGTCATTTTGGCCATAAGAACGTGGCTGCAGCTGCAATGGTCTATGCCGTATTCTTCGGCCTCTATGCAAGAAGGTCAGGACACGCCCGGCTTGGCTTCTTGATTACATTGTCAGCAGGGTTCTTCGTGCTTCATGCCGGAGGGAAAACCTCCGCCGCGATGCTTCCGGCAATCCTGCTGCTTGCCTGGATTCTTGAACGCTGGACGAAACTCGGCGTGGTGATGCTTCTTGGCGGCCTTGTCGGATTGAACCTGATCTTGCTGACTGCGGCGGTCTCGCCTTCCTTCAGCAGCCTGCTTGCTTCCGCGGGCATCGATCCGACCTTCACCGACCGTGGCTCGATCTGGCGGCTTGCACTCTCCGCGATCGCCGAGCGGCCTATAATTGGCTACGGCTTTCAGTCCTTCTGGCAGACCGACGCCTTGTTCAACAGCGGGCAAGCCATGACCACCTGGGCCGTCACTGCCGCCAATTCACACAACGGCTACGTGGAACAATTGATCAATGGCGGCATCCCGGCGCTCGTGATGACCTTCATCTGGCTGGTGGTCCTTCCTGTCGGCTATGCCCGCCGCGCGCTTGCCGGCAGCAACGACATTGCATTGACGCGCCTGTTCTTGCGGATCTGGCTCTTTTCCCTGTTTCTCGCCTGCCTCGAAAGCCCGTTCTTCGGCAATAGCGGACCGATCTGGTTCACGATGCTGATTGCGGTCTTCGGTTTGAGATTGCAGGCCAATGCCGGGCTTGTCGTCAAGGAGGCTGACGCACCAGGATCGCGCGTTACTCCCGTCCCCGCGCCTCGGATCGACGCAACGGTTCTGAGAAGGCCCGTTAACCTCATACTCAGCCGTCGATTGTAGAGTGGGCGCCAGCCAATTACAGCTTCACCGCCAATAGCCGGGCCAAGTCGGCTAACGCCGCAAGGCGAACAATCTCTGCGCGATCGAGGTTTGGATGATGCAGGAAAGCAAGGGGTCCGTTGAGGCAGTCGTTTGCATCCCGACGTTTCGTCGACCGGAATGGCTGGCGCGCACCCTGACATCGCTCGCCGAGCAGGTGACCGATTTCCCCTTCGCCATCGTCGTTGTCGACAACGACGCAGCCAACCCGGCCGGCGCCCACTTTGCCCGCGAATTTCTCACCGCGGCCGGCCTGCCATTCCTGGTCACCACCGAAGAGCGGCAGGGCAATTGCCATGCCATCAACCGTGCGTTCGGCGAGGCAATGGCTGGCTTTCCGGAGGCCGAGTTTCTGCTGATGATCGATGACGATGAAATGGCCATGCCCGGTTGGCTTGCCGCAATCGTTGGCACGGCTCGGCGGGAGGGTGCCGACATCGTCGGCGGGCCTGTTGTCCGGCAGTTCGAAGTACCAGTGTCCGACGCAGTCACCCAGCATCTGCTCTTCGGCTCGATTGAAGGCTCGACCCGGGCAATTGATCAGATCCACGGTTCCGGCAACTGCCTGATCCACCGCCGCGTATTTGCCGGTCTTGCTTCGCCGCTTTTCGATGTCCGCTTCAACTTTCTGGGCGGTGGCGACATGGAGTTCTTTACGAGATGCCGCATGGCCGGCTTCAAGACCTGGTGGTGCGCCGAGGCGGTTATCCGCGAATTCGTACCCGAGGAACGCGTCTCGGCCCGTTTCCTGATGAAGCGCTCGCTGCGCACCGGAAGCATCAATTATGTTATCGATCGGATCCACAGCACGTCGGCCATCAGGGTGATTGCAAAAAACGCGCTCAGTCTCGGCGCCGGCTGCCTTCGATCGATGGCGCTGTTCCTCAGGACCCGGCGGCTGCTGCCGGCAAGCCATCCGCTGCTCGTGTCGCTCGGTCGTACACTGGCAAGCCTCGGCTTCCTGCCAACCCCATATCGGGCCAGCAACTAGGCTCTCTCAGCCAAGAGCTGCCTCGCGGATCACTTCGATCGGTGTGTGCGTATGCGACTGGATCGCGATCGTCGTTTGCCCCGGAGCCAAGCCTTCGATAAATGCCGCCACCCCCCCCCTGTCGAGAGCCGGCCCCTCCCAATAGGTCAGGCACGGGCTTTGCGAAACGCGTTCATGTCGTTGCGCAAGCTCGGGGTCATTGGCGACCGCGACACCGTAAATGAGATATTCGGAAAAATGCCGGATGCGGGCCAGCGCCTGCCACCACGGAAGACGACTAGCGCCCTCGATACGCTTCACCATCGTCGCCACCGCTCGCTGCTCCCACAGAACCATCTGGCTGATGAAATCGTCGCCCGGCAGCGCCGGTACGCTCAGGCCAAGCAGCCGATGCGCATTTTGCCACCAGCGGACGTGGCTAGGTCGCGTGGGATTGATATCTCCGGCCGCGACGTGGTGGGCGAGCTTCGGGGTCGATGCCATTGCGCTCAGATCCAGTGGGCGGCAGAAGCAATTGTCGGAGTCGATGCACATGACCCGCTCGCTCGGTTGCGCTAGCGTCATTGCGATCTTGCGCATTTGCTGCAGGTGCCAGCCGTAGATTGGGAGGCGCAAATGGGGTGCCCACCAGTAGCGTCGCCCCCGCCATTTCGGCAGCGCCCAAAGGGATGGAAGCAGGCTGGACGAGACGATCACGCGGCGGCTTTCCCCTTCGAGGCCCACGAAGGCGTCCGCATCCTCATCGCCGATCACGATGTAATGCACGTCGTAGCCCGTCACATACCGGTCGATCGAGTCACAGAGAAGACGGCAACGGTCGAGGTCGCCACGATAACTCGGTGTGATGAGCGAAATCGAGGAACTCAAGATCGTTGGTCCGATCACCGGCCTGCAGAAAGGGCTCGCAGCGAATGCCGGAGCATCGCGTAGATGGCAACCGGATTGGTTGTCAGATAGCGTGTTGCCAGCCGGCGCGGCTCGAGGAGCATGCGGTAGAACCACTCAAGGCCAACCTTCTGCATCCAGCGGGGGGCGCGGCTCTTGCTTCCGGCGAGGAAATCAAACAGGCCGCCGGAAGTTTTGATCAAGCCGACATTGTGCAATCTGTTGATGTTGCGAACGACGAACTGCTGCTCCAGCGGCACGCCGAAGCCGATCCAGAGGATATCTGGCGCCGCCGCATTGATCGCCTCGACGACCGCTTCTTCCTCGGCGCGATCAAAGTAGCCGTTGCGTCGGCCGGCAAAGCGAAGTCCCGGATAGGCCTTCGACATGTTCTCGACCGCCCGGGCATTCACCTCTTCGCTGGCACCAAGAAAGTAGAAACTGACCCCGGCTGCCGACGCGCGTTCCGCCACGGCATGAACGAGATCGGTCGTGGCGACGCGCTCTGGCAAGGGCTCGGCCGATGACAGCTTGGAAAAGAGCACGACCGACATTCCATCGGCATGGATCTGGTCGGCCTGACGCGTCAACGAGCGGAAATTGGCATCATGCTCGCAAAGCGCAATGACCTGACCGTTTGCGGAGGTGGAGTAGAAGGGACGCCCGCCGGCCCCCCTGCGCTCAAGCGCCAACTGAATGAAGGCGTCTGCGGATTCTTCCATGCCGGCCCGCACGATCGGCAGGCTTCCGAGCCGGTTCGTCGGCCATTCGTTCATCGAATAAGTAAGACGCGCTGATGCACTGCCATGCCTAGTCATACACGCACCTTCGAAACGAGCATCGGTCAAGAACGGATTCGACAATTAGCTGTTTCGAAGACCCATCGCTGTAAAACCTCGAGCTATAGTTAACCCCCGCTATACACGTGATGGTGGCAGGCCTGTTTGCCGACGGCAAGTCAAAAATTGAACCTGAAATTGTAAGCCGGCTTTTACCAAAAGACGGTATCAACGCAGCGCGGTCACCCGCCGTCCGCCTGTTCAAAAGGTCTGATATGCCGAAACGTCGTTACCTCGCATTCGTCTCCGACGCCGCCCAAACCTGTGGTGTCGAAGAGTTTGCCCGACAGGCGGCTTTGCGACTCGACGGGCGCGCCACTCGGCACGTGCTTGACGGCGATATCGGCCGGCTTAAATCCGCGCTCGACGATGCGGACGCCGCCATCCTCAATTTTCCTGTGGTGGCCTGGAAGAAAAAGCTAGCCGAGCCGGTCGTCGCGGCACTTGTCTCTCGGCTGCAGCGCAAACAGCTTGTCGTGGTCCTGCACGAATGGGATGCTCTCGACTGGAAGCGCCGCCTGGTGCTGGTTCCGGTGGTGATGCTCGCAACACGGATCTTGTTTTCAGCGCCTGAGGTAGCTGCCGAATTTGCCAAGAGCCCCCTGTCCTCCCTGTCGACCAGTCGGCGAGCAGTCATCCCGATCCCGCCAAATCTTGCGTTGCCGACCACGCTCCACGACGGCCCGATCGCCCGGAGACTTGACGCACAGCGCAAGGCCCGGCGGCTGATCCTTGGGCAGTTCGGTTCGATCTATCCCAAGAAGCAGTCAACCGCAGTTCTCGAGATTGCTGCCCGGCTCGTGGCGCTTGGCCACGACGTCGGCGTGGTCTTCGCCGGATCGTTCATCCGCGGCACCGACAATGTGGAGCAGGAATTTTATGCGCTCGCAGACAAGCTCGGCATTTCAGACCGGGTTGTCGTAACAGGTTATGTTGCCGACGCCGAGGAGCTCTTCGGGATCTTCAGACATGTCGACGTGTTCTGCTATCTCTTCGCTGAAGGGCTGACGGCGCGCCGGGCAAGCGTGCTTGCGGCAAGCTTCTCGGGAAAGCCCGTCGTCGTCAACGCGCCGCGACAGCTTGACGCCCTTGCCCACCATGGCCTGTTCCGAAAGCTGATAGAGGGCGGTGCGATCCGCATGGTCGACACACAGGCCGACATAAACGCCATGGCCGACGCGGTGCTGGAAGCAAGCCAAAGCCATCTGGCATCGATTGACGCGAAGGCAGAAGTCGATGCCTTGTGGGGCGCCGTCATCGACGCGGTTGAGGGCGGGAAGACCACGCATTGTTGACGTTGCGCCGTCATAATTGATGCCGAGACTGTGGAACAATGGCCCACGACAATCGTTCTTTGAGTTAGCGACGGATGTGTCGCAAGGCTAATCGAAAGGACGTGATCCGAGATGGAAATGACGGAGGGCCGTCAGCTTGCGGAGGAATATCTCCGGCTAGGCGGAAAGAGGCGCGTCAAGATCGACGACAATCAGCAAACTGTCCGCGCATGGGAGGCAGACCCGCCCGCCGCGGAGCAGTTTTGGCATGATCGTGTCGAAGCTCTGGAAATGCGTCGCCGAAGGGAAGTCGAATTCTTCCTGCCATCTATCAACTCCCCGTAATTGCAGGGGATGAGGAAGGGTTCTTCATTTTTCTGGCCCGGACAGTCGTTCGCGGCCAGATCACTAAGCTGTTGCCGCAGCCGCCGTAGAGTCGCCGCGAAAGGCGTAACCAACCGGAATGCCCCCCCGATCTGACGCTCAGCACACCAGCCATCCGCAACAACGGACAGAATGATGCACACGTCTTCGGGAGCCGGGGGCGTCAACTATTGAAAGGGTGGATGCCCCTCAATGGCGCCCCCGGCCTGAGAGGGCAGCCTCGTCCTAAATCACGAACGTCTGCGCCTCTGCCTGCTCGCTTTCAAAGTCCGGGTACTGGAAATCAGCGGACGGTGGCAGCTGGGGCTTCATTGCCTCGGCAAACTGATCCTTGGTGATCGACCCGGCACCGTCAGTATCCAAGCTTTCGAACAACGCGGTTGCCTGCTCCTCGCTTACATCGTCGGGCCGCCCGGCAGCAAACTCTTCCTGGCTGATGACGCCGTCGCCGTCGGTATCCAACGAGCTGAACAGGTCAGACAGTCTATCGTCCGATGATGATGACGACGGCGGAGGCGGAGGTCCTGCGCCCATCGGCGGCCCATTTCTTGACATTGCCTCCTGCAGCTGGTCAGCCGTCAGCGAACCCGAAGCTTCCGTGTCAAAGCTGTTGAAGAGATTTGCCGCCTGCTCCTCGCTTATATCAGACGGACGCCCTGCAACGAACTCTTCCTGGCTTACGACACCGTCGCCGTCCGTATCCAGGGAGGTAAATAGATCAGAAGATGAATCGTCCGACGATGATGATGACGACGGCGGAGGCGGAGGCCCTGCGCCCATCGGTGGCGCATTTCTTGACATTGCCTCCTGCAACTGATCGACCGTCAGCGATCCCGAAGCTTCCGTGTCAAAGCTGTTGAAGAGATTTGTTGCCTGGTCCTCGCTTACATCAGATGGACGCGCTGCAACGAATTCGGCGATGCTGACCTGACCGTCGCCATCCGTGTCCATTGATGCGACGAGATCATCTTGCCCCGTGTCGGCGCTGGACTGGTCGCCACCGGATGTGGTTTGGCCTTGTTGCATACTCATCAGCATTGACATCAACTGAGAGAGCAGCTTTTGCGCGCTGCCGATCAGCGCACTGTCATCTGACGCTGCCGAGGAAACCCCGGCTGAGCTCCCGGCAGCGGTGACACTAGAGGAAATTGATTGACTTTCAGTGGTAGCCGAAGCGAGTTTCGTGTACCGGTAGGACGTGGTGGCCGATGTCGACGCGATTGTTGTCACAGAGCGCTCCTATGCGACGAAGATGGGTGGGGCGACGCATTACAGAACTACTAAGTTCTCTAATTGGAGTCAGCCGAACTCGCAACAACAAGGCTGCGGGCAAGAAGTCGTAGTTGACAATTGTCCGCCTACCGGACTGCCGATTCGGCGGCCGAAATGCTGTAGGCCGGTGTTTATATGGATGAACCAGGCAATTCCCCGACAATTGGACACCTGGCTCGATCCCGTGGGCGACCGAAGGTCTCCAGCGATGAAGACAAGAGGACCCACATCGTCGAGGAGGCACGCAAGGTTTTTGTGGAGCACGGTTATGCCGGCACAACGACGGCACTTGTTGCGCGTCGTTGCAATGTCTCCAAACAGACCCTGTACAAGCTCTTTGCCAGCAAAGAAGAGCTCTTTGCTGCGATCGTTGTGGCCCATCGCAGAATGATGTTGGCCCTTCCCCGCCCGGAAGAGGAAGACTTGCCGATCGCCGACGCGCTTCATCAGATATTCATGATCGACATCGAGGAAGCGGAAGACGAGGAGCGCACCGCATTCATTCATCTCGTGATGCGGGAGTCTGGACAATTTCCCGAGTTGCGCGATGTCCTTCACGAGGAAGGAATGATCCGGTCCAGGCAAATGCTGGCGCAGTGGCTCGCCGAACAGGAAGCGCGCGGCAAACTGAAGATACCCGATCACGAAAGCGGCGCGCGCATGCTGATGGACATGATCTTCGGAGGCATGGGGCCGCCGGAGGGACAGGCACAGGCATGGCCCGACCGGAACGCACGCAAGAACCATTTGGAACGATGCATAAGCATCTTTGCGCGCGGTGTCGCCGCGCGATGATTCGCTATCACCTGACGTGCCGCTGCAATTGAGGCCGCGGCTTCCAAAATACGGAACCAATCCGTACTAAACTTATCATTTGTCGCCACGGCGGGTATCACAGGCAATATTCTACTCGGTTCGTAAGGACCCCATGCCGCTCACGCTCGAGCGTACGCGTGATCTCCTGCTTCGCCAATCTGGCGATTGCACTGACGAAAGACATGCCGACGCAGCCCTCGAGGATAACGCAACGCGGATAAAATGCTGGCGATCCGTCAGGGAATCATTTATAGAACTACTGGGTTCTGTAATGAATTGCAGACTGTGCGCCTTGATGACGATGTGTCTTTCTGGCGCCTCTCGGCTGAATGCAGCGGCCATCCAAGCAGTGAGCATACGGCAGGTGAACATGAAGCCCCGGCAACGCCTTGCGGCGGTAACCGAGCCGGCTTTTGCGTTGGCCTGCCCTGTCAGGGGGCGGGTCCATGGTTTCTACCTATCTCAGCTATCTTAGCGTAACGAACAATCTGAGTAAGACGCTTTCGGCGGTAGCCTCGAAAGGTGCGGTTGCGAACGAGACCGCCTACTACAAGGAAAACATCGGCAAAGTGACCACCGTCGATGAATTCATGGATAACTACCGCCTCTATTCCTACGCAATGAAGGCTTATGGCCTGGAAGACATGACCTATGCCAAGGCCTTCATGAAAAAGGTCCTTGAAAGCGACCTTAGCGACTCATCGAGCTTTGCAAACACCTTGAGCGATAGCCGCTATACGCAGTTTGCCGCGGCATTCAAATTCGTCGGTGAGGACACGGCTGCACAGACCGACGTGCAACAAGGTTCACTTCTCGACGACTACGAGAGTTCGTTCGACGAGGAGACGGAAGCGACCGCGACGGAAACCGCCTATTATGACAGTACGATCGACAAGGTGACCTCCGTCGATGACTTTCTCGGCAGCAGCCGGCTTCGCAACTACGTGCTGAAGGCGTTCGGCCTCAGCACGGACTACACCTCCACCAGCTTTCTGCGCAACGTCTTGACCAGCGACGTCGACGACCCCGATAGCTTCGTCAACCAACTGGACGACGATGTCTATGTCAATCTCGCCAAGGCGTTCAACTTCGATACCGACGGTACGGCCGGCGATCCGGTGCAGGGCGATGACCAGAAGTCTCAGGTCGAAAGCATGTATGCGATTTCCGTATCGACCTTCGCATCGAGTTCGGTCGGCGACGCCTATACCACGTACTTTGAGGACACGATCGGCAACATCACGTCCGTCGCCGATTTGATGGCCGATGACAAGCTCGTCGCTTACCTGCGCACCGCTTATGGTTTGAGCGATTCGGATCCCGACAACTACATCTCGGCGGCATTGAAGAGTTCGTCGCTTGCGACGGCCATTGGGCTCAGCGATCTGCATGACGCATTCAATTTCGATTCCGACGGCGAACTGGCGGACGGAACGACAGCCCAAACCAGCGACCAGACCTCAGAGACAACGGCTGCCTTCTCGGAAAATTACGTCACCAGTATCGACAGCTGGATTGATGACTCGGTTGACAACTACAAGAGCCGCTTCGCGGACGTAACCAGCATCGACGACTTCCTGACGTCGAACGCGGATGATGACGACGACGACAACGACGATGACGCCGAATTGTGGCAGATGGCGCTACGCGCCTTTGGAATCGGCTCGTCCGAAGTCACAAAGACCCAGTTCCGAAAAATACTGGAAAGCGATCCGGACGATCCGAGCAGTTACGTGAACCAGCTCAATGATGACAGGTTCACGGCGCTGCGCGCTTCATTCAATTTCGGCTCCGACGGCAACACATTGGTTCCGCTTCTCGCCATGTCGCAATCGGTCATCGATGACTTCGTTGCCGACTACAAGGAGAACAAGATCCGATACCTCACCGGCACGGAAGCGACGGACGCCTCGGACGCTGCTGACACAGAGATGACCTATTTCAACACGCAGATGGCAACATTGAAGACGGCCTCTGATGTGTTGGCGGACGACCGTCTTGTGAACCTGATGCTCGTAGCAAAGGGCATCGATCCTGATGATGTGACGGACAACGAGTTGGAAAAGATGTTCGCATCCGATCCGGACGACCCCGAGAGCTACGTCAGTAGCCTGTCTGACAATCGGTTCGCGGAGATCGTTGCCTCGTTCAACTTTGACACCGACGGGAACCTGTCCGCCGACCAGGAAGGAACTGTCCAGCAGCGTGGCGATGTGCTTGAGACCGTGAACAACTATATCCGGCAAACCCTGGAGAGCGATCAGGGGGACAGTAATACCGGCGTGCGCCTGGCCCTTTATTTCGAACGTAAGGCGCCGACGATTTCCAGCGCCTATGACATCCTCGGCGACGACGCATTGTATGAGTTCTTCACGACGACCTTCGGCCTTTCGAGCTACGTCTCGAACATGGATGTCGACAAGCAGGCGGACATGATCACAAGTTTCATCGACATCGATGACCTGGGCGATCCCGACAAGGTCCAGGATCTGATCAAGCGCTTTACCGCGATGTACGATGTGAGCAACGGAACCACGACCTCGAGCGCGGTAACCATCATGAGCGGCGGCGCCACATCGATCAGTGCCGACACGCTGCTTGCGGTTGCTCAACTCAAGAGTTCTTAGGGGCGCATGATGTCCAATCAGAAACTGGACTTCGTGATGACGGAAGAAGAGGATCTGGAAGGTGCGGTTCGGCTTGCCTCCGATCTCATCGATCTCCTGCCGTTCTCCGGTCAAAAATCTCACCCGCTGCAAAAGCGCGCATGGCCTCGCACCGGTGTGTTTGACACGCAAGGTGACGAGATCGTCGGAATTCCGCCGGAGGTTGAACTTCTATGTGAAGCGATCGTCACATGTTTGATCGCAGATATCTGCTTCGATATGCAGACGCTATCGGCCGCTGTAGCCCCACTGCTCAATGACGATTGCGCCCGCGCCCGGCTTCATTGATGGAAGTAGCAGGCGAAGTGGGTTTGCCTGCTACCGTCAGCCTGCCTGCGACAGTACCTTTGCCAACTGGGCCTGTATCGTCATCAGACCGGTCAGAAAGTCGACATCATCCTGGCTGAGGCGGCCGCTTTTGGTCGCTTCCCAAAGATCGGCAATCTGGAGCGCGATGCTATTGGCCCGCCGGAACAGCTCAAAAATTTCATTGTGGTTTTCCCAGGTCACGACGACTTGAGAGAGCTCGGCGTGGATTGACGGAAATTCACAGGAAAAGGCCGGCCGCGCCGCATCGCATCGCTGCGACGAGATGGCAGTGAAATGCAACACGTCGTCCAAGGACAGGTCTCCTTTTCTCCGGACCATGCAGCTTACTGTCTGCTTTGCTATCCGTAGCTAAATGGGAAAAATTCCCATTTGTCAATGAGTCAACAATTTGCCGGCGCCGGCGTCGATGCCAACGAGGGCCGTGTCGTCACAGGTGGTGGCTAGTCAGGCGGTGGACCTGGCGGTGGCCCAGGAGGATCACCCATTTGCGACGGCGCTCCCTGGGGTGGAGGCCCGCCCGCTCGGCCAGGCGTCGAACGCCACGTCCCCGGCTGTCCCGGCGGCGGGCGCCCCGGTCTGTCCGGATCGAATCGAGGGGGGCCGTCGGGCCGGCCAGGCCCGCGTGAGTGAGGCTCGAAAACGCCACCCGAGATGGGTACATTGATGAATGCGCGCCCATTGTCTGGCGAAGCGTCCGCACCCCCTTCGCCCACATTGATCCCGAGCCCTGCCCGCAGGCCAGAACCGTTGCGCTCAATAAAGGTCTCGACGTTGACGCTACCGGCTGTCAGGCCCGGTACAACCTCTTCGGCGTTCACGCGTTCCGGTCGCCATTGTCCGCCGATCACGGAGAACCCCACGACGACACGCCGACCAATCAAGTGACGTGAAGGTCGCCCAATCGGTAATCCGGCAATGCGAACCTGTCCGTTCTTACGCTCCGCAACACCCCTCAGTATCGGAGAGGCAAACCGGTTACGCTTTTCGACCCGGCTTGCCACAATGGTGCCATCCGGCTTTCGAATTCCGAAGACTGCTACGACCTGTCCGGGCTTCAAACGTGGCAGGGGCTGCGCCTCGCTCAAATCGATCCGCTGCGCAAGAACAGTCATCTGCCGCTTGTTGATCGCTGAAACAGGCCCGACAACCTCACTGGTGATGTGGATCGCCTGGGCATTCTGTCCGCCGAGCAGCACGCGAACGACGTGGCCGACGCGCATCTCGTTGGGATCGACGCGACGTCCGTCGATAAAGACCGGAACGTTGCGCGCGTATGGAATACGCCGGCCATTGACGATGATACTGCCGAAGCCTTGGATCGTGCCAACGATACCGGTTCCGCCGATACCATGATCATCACCACCGACGATGGATTGGCCGGTCCCGCCGATACCATGATCGTGAGGCCGAGGCTTTTCGGCGGCATTGGCAGCCAGCGTCATGGGCAGGCAAGCGACCCCCAACAAGAATTGACGTCGCAGCAGGATCGACGACTTCATTCGTCGACCTCCCCTGCAACAGGGCCGATCTGGCTATCTTGCGCTTGCATGACATAAACACCGGCGATCCAGCGCCTATCTCCGCCAGGATCGCCCTCGATCGCCTGGTTGGCGAGCCGATTGAGCCGGAGAAGCATCGCCATGGCTTCTTCTCGGCTTGCGTTGTCCAGACGCTTGGCGAGCGCTTCGGAAATGTTGTTGTAGTGGACGGCCCGCTCGAAAAACGGGGGCGCGTCGGCAAGGATGTTCTCCACCGCTGCCGCGGCATGGTCGTGAAGATTGCGCGTAAAATAGTGCCGCTGCGCTTCCGCATCAGTGTTGGAAATGAGCAAGCTAGCGCTAAGGTGGACGCGATCCTGGTCGTCGACGATTGCAAGTCCGCGATCGACCCATTCATCCAGGACAGCTCTTGGATGGACATCGCGCGTAACCGCCGCAACGAGCCCCTCAAAGGAAAACTCTCCGTCGGATGAAACGCGCGGCAGTGCCTTGGCAATACCCGCCTCGTCGCAAGCGCGCGGATCAGCAAGCCAGCGAGCGATGATCCGGCTCGTTCGGGAGGCCGGCGCGGGCAGGGATTCGACCGTCAATTCGCTTGTTCGAAGGCGGCTGACGTCCTTGCGGTGGATGCCGGTCAGCAAAGATATGCGACTGTCGGTTTGTTTCTTGTCCTTGAGAGCAAAGTCCTTTTCTGCAACGTCAATGAAGAGGCGCCGCATCAGGGCAGAAAATGCCACAAAGTTCAGTCCGCTCGCCAGGCACAACCGCACGATCGGCCTGAGGACCCGCAGAAGGGTTCGCTGAAGCGCAGCTTCTGAAAAGGGAGCCTTGGGTCGCTGCTTCACTCTCTGACCGCTCTTTGCATGCGTTGCAGCCCTCGGCGATGGGCAGAAAGAAAGCCCCCTGAACGCTCACCAAGGGGTTTAGTACCTATACGTACCGAAAATCAAGGGACTGCGCCCCTCAGGAAGACCTTAATGCACAGCTCAAGGTGTTCCCGCTTCTTTTCGGGACTAGACCATCCGTCAGGTGGGTACATCCCCCCAAACATCATGTCCATCAACAGGCGCGCCGCACTTAGCGGATCATCAAGGTACAGCAGGCCTTTTTCGACCTGCGTACCGAGCCAGCCTGCAAGATCATGCCTGGCGCGTAAGATACCGTCTCTGCTTGCTTGCGCCAATTCCGGAGCAAGAGACTGGTCCCGGATGATCGTCCGGACAAATGTGGCTCGATCATCCGCGGGATCATCACCCCGCGCAATCTCGAATATCCTGGCGATCGTCTCCTCGATCGACGCCTTCTCATCCATCGGTCTTGGTAGTGCCAGGAGCGTCTGTTCAGAGACTTTAGCTGCAGCGACAAACAGCTCCTGCTTGCTGGGAAACAAGCGATACAGGGTCTGCTTCGATATCTGACAGCGCATGGCGACCACATCTGTGGTTGTCCCTGCATAGCCAAGTTCAGCAAATGTCTGCCGCGCGATTTCTATGACCTGCATGCGGCGCGTTGCGTCATCGGAGCTCGGAGGACGACCCCGAGGGCGTTTTTCTTCCTGTCGTTCAATTTCCTGTTCGGGAACGTTCAAAAGCTTAGTCAATCCGCGGCAGATATATCGGCACAAAATGGTTGGCACAGGATGCGGCAGCCATCGGCCCGGGCATCGCGCAAAGATCACAGATCACAGTCTTCCGAGCAGCGTCAACCGCTTACAACTAAATAGGCAAACGCCGGCAGAGCTTTCCACGGCTTTGCGCTGTCGCTCGATCAATCGGGGCTCGCGAGCCTGGCTAGAGCAAATCACTGATGATTTCTAGGGTTGAAGAAGTTAGCGTTATGTTTACGGTACCTCAAAGTTCTGTAATGATTCACCGCTGAACATTCCGACACGGGCGGATCAAAGCGGTAAGTGCGGATGATCCGCAGCGAACTCGCCTAGTCCTCATCGCGCCTCGGGCCATCACACACGGCACACGTTTGCCGTGCGGCCCGGCGCGCCCAGCGGACGGCATGTCACCTTACGTCTCACGAAAGGAAAAAAGCCATGAGCATCTTCGGCAGCATGAAGACCGCGGTATCGGGAATGACGGCCCAGGCGAACCGCTTGAGCACGGTCGCAGATAACATAGCCAACGCCAACACGACGGGCTATAAATCAGTGTCGACGTCCTTCTCGTCGCTCGTTCTCCCCTCTACATCCGGCAACTACAATTCTGGCGGCGTACAGACGTCGGTGCGTCAGGCCGTCGCCGAACAGGGCGACATTTCCTACACGACCTCCGCTTACGATCTTGCGATTTCTGGTGACGGCTTCTTCATCGTCACCGGTGCGGACGGAACACCTGTCCTGACACGTGCCGGAGATTTCTCCGTCGATTCGAGTGGCAATCTCGTCAACAGTGCAGGTTACACGCTCATGGGTTACTCCTATGACTCGGGAGCGCCGGCGGTCGTCGTCAACGGCTTCGATGGCCTTGTGCCGGTCAACGTATCCCAGTCCGGTCTCAGCGCAATCGCTTCGACCTCGGCCACTTTCAGCGGCAACCTGGATTCAAGCGCCGAGGTCGTGTCGGACACGACCACGCTACCAAGCGCCAATGACGCGACGACCGTCACCGACGATACCAAGAAGATGTCGCTCGTTGCCTACGACAGCCTCGGCAATACGGTGCAGTACGACTACTACTTCACGAAGACCGCTGAAACAACGGACGCAAATGGCGCCATCACCGGCACCACCTGGGAAGTTGCCGTTTACCGCAACGCGGACGCCACTACCGGCGGCACGACGTCTTTCCCCTACTCCTCGAGCGCCGTCAGCGTCGCCAGCCTCAGCTTCGACGCTGACGGCCAGCTGACATCGGCAACCAATACCGACATTGTCGATCCGGTGACCGCCAAGACGATTACAATGGATTATTCCGGCTTTACCCAGCTCTCGTCGGACTTCGCCGCAACGGGCACCGCCGACGGTCAGGCCGCAAGTGCGGTCAGTTCCGTCAGCATCGGCACGGATGGCGTCGTCACGGTCGCCTATTCGAACGGAACGACAAAACCGCTTTATCAGATCCCGCTTGCAACCGTTGCCAGCCCTGACAATCTCACATTGCTGAGTGGCAACGTCTATAGCGCCAATGGCGCCTCCGGGGTGACGGTCACCGGCTTCCCGCAATCAAATGGCCTTGGCTCCATCCAATCCGGTGCTCTGGAAAGCTCGAATGTCGATCTCGCCGGCGAATTGACCGAAATGATCGAATCCCAGCGCTCGTACACAGCCAATTCAAAGGTGTTCCAGACCGGTTCCGATATCATGGATGTCCTCGTCAACCTGAAGCGATAGGGGCGAGCCGCCATGTCACTGTCCGCTGCGCTCAACACGACGAAAAGCATATTCAGCACGACGAGCTATCAAAGCAGCATCGTTTCAACGAATATCGCCAACTCAAGCAATACCGACTACGTCCGACGCGAGGCCTCGGTTACCACCTCGCTCAATGGAGCGCAGGTGGTAACCGTCTCGCGCGCGCAGGAAGATGCACTGCTGAAACAGTATCTGCAGGCAAACGCAAGCGACAGTGGCCAACAGACCTTGCTCGACGGACTGGACGAGCTGAAATCGATACTTGGGGGCAACGACTACGAAACGTCCCCAAGCGCCTATCTCTCGGCATTTCAGACCGCGCTTCAAACATTTGCGACCTCGCCAAGCAGCACCACTGCCGCCCAGGCGGCCGTGACGGCTGCGCAGGATCTGGCAAACTCCCTCAACGATGCGAGCGATGCCGTCCAGGCCGTCAGACAAGACGCGGATGCTGAAATCGCCTCGCAGGTCGACAGCCTGAACAGCCTCCTGGCGCAGTTCCAGGCTGCAAACGACGCGGTCAAAGTCGCGACCGCGACGGGCACAGATACGTCGAGCGCGCTTGACGTTCGAGACGCGCTGCTCAAGCAGATATCGTCGATTGTCGGGGTGAGCGTGGTCACGCGCGACAACAACGACATGGCGCTCTACACGAGCGACGGGACGACGCTCTTCGATACGACGGCGCGAAGTGTCACCTTTCAGGCGACCACCACCTATGTCGCCGGGACGCGGGGAAATGCCGTCTATATCGATGGGGTTGCGCTTGAGGCCGGCGACGGCTCCACGACGTCGGCAGAAGGGAGCCTTCAGGCGCTGCTTCAGATTCGCGACGAGGTCGCGCCGACGTTCCAGTCGCAACTCGACGAGATTGCAAAATCGCTCGTCTCGGCTTTTTCCGAGACCGACGGCACGACGACTGTTCCCGGTCTCTTTGTCTGGACGACATCATCCGGGGCAGCAGGCGAAACGCCCACCTCGGACGAGGTCATCGACGGGATCGCTGCGACCATCACGGTGAACTCGAACGTCGTCACCAGTAAGGGTGGCGATCCGATGAACCTGCGTGACGGATCCGTCAGCGGCATCACCGACCTCAATACCGAAAACAATAGCGGTTTCTCGGACAATCTGAATGCCCTCTATTCCGCGCTCGATACCGCGCGCAGCTTCTCCTCCGATGCCGGCATTTCATCCAATGTCAGCATCATGTCCTACGCGTCGGCCTCGATAGGCTGGCTCGAGGAATATCGCAGCGGCGCCACAACAGCTGCCGAGAACACGTCCGCAGCGCTGTCACGTTCCAGCGAGGCCTACTCGAATGAAACCGGCGTCAATCTCGACGAGGAACTGACACTGCTGCTCGACATCGAGCAGTCCTACAAGGCCGCGACCAAACTCCTCAACGCGATCGACGAAATGCTGCAGTCGCTGCTCGATCTCGGGAGCTGAACGATGAATCGTCGGCACCGCGCGTGCCGCAAGCCTTTGCCAGACGATCAGCCAATCTCGCACGCGCCTCATCACGGGCATCGACCGTGGCCATAAAATGTCGGTCGGCCCCAGGTCACGCGATCGGCGAAATGGTGGAGACAGCGTCATCCCCATTGGAACCGCAAGCGTCAGAGGCAGAACTCGGAGGACAGAGAGGTCTGAGGACGACACCGTCGAATGGAACGAACGGCCAATTGTTACCGTGCCAGCCATCCGCCGTCGACAGGCAGGACGATGCCGTGGACATAGTCGGAGGCCTGTGATGCCAGGAACACCGCTGCGCCACCGAGTTGCGCCGGATCGCCCCAATGGCCGGCCGGGATGCGGGCAAGGATGCCGGCGCTCCGGTCCGGATCCTCGCGAAGCGCGGTCGTGTTGTTGGTCACGAAATAGCCCGGAGCAATGGCATTGACGTTGATGCCCTTGCCCGCCCATTCGCAGGCCAAGAGACGCGTCAGTCCGGCAAGCCCGCTCTTTGCGGCCGTGTAGGAGGGAATGCGGATGCCGCCCTGGAAGGACAATAGCGAGGCGATATTGATGATCTTGCCGCCGCCTCGTTCGAGCATATGCCGGGCGGCAGCCTGCGACAGAAAGAAGACGCTCTTCAGGTTGATGTCCATGACCGCATCCCAATCGGCCTCCGTGAAGTCGATGGCGTCGGCGCGGCGGATGATGCCGGCATTGTTGACGAGGATGTCGAGCTTGCCAAAGGTCGCTACCGTTTCGTCGACGATTGCCTTTGTCGGTTCGATCGATCCAAGATCGGCCTTGATGGCGTGAAAACCGGCACCGATCTTGCGAACCGCAGCCTCGGTTTCGTCCATCGATGAGCGGCCGACGGCAACGATCGTGGCGCCAGCCGCAGCCAGCGCGACGGCGATTGCCTGACCAAGGCCGGTATTGGCACCGGTGACGACCGCCACCTGCCCGGAAAGATCGAACATGGTCATGGCGGGCCTCACTTGAGGAATTCGGCGCGATGTGGCGTAAACGTATCGATCAGGCGGCCCTTCTCGAGAGCCTTGACCCCATGCACCAGATCGGGGGGAACGATGAAGCTGCCTCCCTGGTGCAGGGTTTCCGTCCTGCCGTCGATCGTCACCTCGAAACTGCCCTCAGCCACATAGCTTGCCTGGATGTGGGGATGGGAATGAAGCGCACCGACGGCGTCCTTCTCGAAAACGACCTCGACCATCATCATCTCAGGCAGGTAGGCCATGATGCGACGGGTCACGCCCGGTTCCGGACTGGCCCACTCGGCATCCTTGGCCGGCACGAAAAGATCACTCACTGCCATAGTCCCCCTCCTCACCGAAGATCTTCGATGGCGACAAGGTCGACGTCGGTATAGTCGACATTGTCGCCGGCCATGGCCCAGATGAATGTGTAGCTTGATGTACCGACACCGGAATGGATCGACCAACCCGGCGACAGGATCGCCTCCTCGTTCTTGACGAT
>NZ_LNCD01000032.1 GCF_001542405.1 Rhizobium altiplani | reverse complement strand
ATCGTCAAGAACGAGGAGGCGATCCTGTCGCCGGGTTGGTCGATCCATTCCGGTGTCGGTACATCAAGCTACACATTCATCTGGGCCATGGCCGGCGACAATGTCGACTATACCGACGTCGACCTTGTCGCCATCGAAGATCTTCGGTGAGGAGGGGGACTATGGCAGTGAGTGATCTTTTCGTGCCGGCCAAGGATGCCGAGTGGGCCAGTCCGGAACCGGGCGTGACCCGTCGCATCATGGCCTACCTGCCTGAGATGATGATGGTCGAGGTCGTTTTCGAGAAGGACGCCGTCGGTGCGCTTCATTCCCATCCCCACATCCAGGCAAGCTATGTGGCTGAGGGCAGTTTCGAGGTGACGATCGACGGCAGGACGGAAACCCTGCACCAGGGAGGCAGCTTCATCGTTCCCCCCGATCTGGTGCATGGGGTCAAGGCTCTCGAGAAGGGCCGCCTGATCGATACGTTTACGCCACATCGCGCCGAATTCCTCAAGTGAGGCCCGCCATGACCATGTTCGATCTTTCCGGGCAGGTGGCGGTCGTCACCGGTGCCAATACCGGCCTTGGTCAGGCAATCGCCGTCGCGCTGGCTGCGGCTGGCGCCACGATCGTTGCCGTCGGCCGCTCATCGATGGACGAAACCGAGGCTGCGGTTCGCAAGATCGGTGCCGGTTTTCACGCCATCAAGGCCGATCTTGGATCGATCGAACCGACAAAGGCAATCGTCGACGAAACGGTAGCGACCTTTGGCAAGCTCGACATCCTCGTCAACAATGCCGGCATCATCCGCCGCGCCGACGCCATCGACTTCACGGAGGCCGATTGGGATGCGGTCATGGACATCAACCTGAAGAGCGTCTTCTTTCTGTCGCAGGCTGCCGCCCGGCATATGCTCGAACGAGGCGGCGGCAAGATCATCAATATCGCCTCGCTATTGTCCTTCCAGGGCGGCATCCGCATTCCTTCCTACACGGCCTCGAAGAGCGGCCTTGCCGGACTGACGCGTCTCTTGGCCTGCGAATGGGCGGGCAAGGGTATCAACGTCAATGCCATTGCACCAGGCTATTTCGTGACCAACAACACGACCGCGCTTCGTGAGGATCCGGACCGGAGCGCCGGTATCCTTGCCCGCATCCCGGCCGGCCATTGGGGCGATCCCGCGCAACTCGGTGGCGCAGCGGTCTTCCTGGCATCACAGGCCTCCGACTATGTCCACGGCATCGTCTTGCCTGTCGATGGCGGATGGCTGGCAAGATGACTGCACGACGTCCTTTCGTGCAACTCACTGATCGAAGCGCTGCGAGCGCGTCGACGTGGACCTTAGAGGTGTTCGAAAATTAGGGATTGCGGAGTTCCTTCCGATCGCCGGTATAGTGGTGCGGAAATTCGAGGCAACGTCGGCTGATGTCTGCAATCAAAGGCAGGGCCGAACGTTCCGGTCATTTGGGAGGGCCGGCCCTGACCAAGCTTTAGCGCAAATGCTCTGCATCGGCCGGGCCGTTAAGCTCGTCCGCGATCCATGTGAGCGAAGCTCCATGCGGGTCGGTCCAGGCGACAGGAGAGCGGTTCACAGATAGGAGGAAGCGCCCGGGTGGCCAGCTTGTTCCTGTGCGCGTGGCGATGGACGGGAATGTGCGGGGGAACTCGTTCGATACCCAATACGGAGCGAGACGCATCGCCTGCTCGGCGAAAGCCTCCCTGTCTGCGAGGTCTGAAATGTAGTCGAGGACGGCCGTGTGAAAGACGACAAGGGTGGCGTCCTTTGGAGCTTCGCTGCAGAGCCGAACGAACTCGCTCCCGCGCAGGTCACCCTTCACGATCCGTGGCTTGACCGTGGCGGCGATTTTCACGGCGGCCTGCAGATTGGCAAGCCGTTCCGTCTGCTCTGGCCAGACCAGTGTCTTAAGCCATGCGACTTGCGCAGGATCTGAAGCATCGATTGGACTCAGGTCCAACCCCGCTCGCCAGACGACGTGTGGCGCGGCCGTCGGCAACGGGGTCATCTCGCTGGCGGAGCAACGGAAGACAGGCGGTTCCAAGGCCATCACGGGTGCGCGGATCGCCTTGCGGCCGTAGTCGTAGCCATAGAGGTCGGGCATGAGGCAGAGCCCTGCGGAGGTCCCGACTTCGAGGAGCGCGAGCGGCTGCGGCAATCGCGCCAGGACGGGGAGCAGCGAAGCGCACCTTCCTGGTTCGTTGGTTTGTGTCGAACGCTGGAGCATCAGCGAACGGACAGCGTCGGGATGGGCCAGGAGCATCTGGCGGAACTCGGTCCATCCCGTCGGCGTGCCGAACAGGTGACGCACCGCCGCAAGCAGAAGGTTCGGTTGCCTTTTCATGTCTGGGAGAGTCGATAGGAAGCCGAGGGTCTCCCGGTCTGCAGCAACCGCACGAGCTAACGCCTCGTAGAGCGGCGAACGGCCGAGGGCTTCTGCATCGGCGAAGCGAACATACCGGGCTGAGATCTCAGCCAAGCCCTCCTCGTCCATATCAGCTGATCCTCGATTTCGACGTCGGGCACAGTACACGACCTTCGGATCTAATGGCAGTCAAACATGGACTGCCGATACGCGGCGGTCGAATGACCAAGGGCTCTTCTCGTGTGCCTAAAGCGGCGAGGAAGTGTTCGCGCTAAAAGGTGGAACCGCTATAAAGCCGTTCCACTGGGACAGGCCGCGCTGTCGGCTGACTCACCCATAGCCCGACACGCGGCGGCATTGCGGCGGCGGCAGTGGGGAATTTTACTTTGGCACTTAGGAGGTGCGGACGAATTCTTGGACTAACAGGACATAGTGCATGTATTCGTACGAAGACCGCATGAGGGCCGTGCAGCTCTACATCAAGCTTGGTAAACACGTGAAGGCCACGATCCGTCAGTTGGGCTACCCGGCGAAGAATGCACTCAAGCATTGGTGTCGCGAGTACGAACGTGGTCACGACTTGCTGGCGGGCTATGCACGCACCAAACAACGGTATTCGGATGAGCAGAAGGGGATTGCCGTCGAGCACTATCTGAGCCATGGCCGTTGCCTGGCATGGACGATGAAGGCGCTTGGCTACCCTTGCCGTCGTCGAACAATCTTGAAAGCGTAGTCTTGCCTGAGCCATTTTCGCCGAACACGACATTGAAGCGCTCGAACGCGGGTAGCCCGGCGTCCCAGGCGTAGTCCGAGAAGACACCCAGATTTTTGACGCGGCTGATTTTTAGAAACACTTCGCCCCTCAGCTTATTCTTTTCGTATTGCGGCTTCTCGGCATCTTCTTCATCACGCGTGGCTTAGCACTCGCCGATTCCCAATACTGTTGCCAGTCGTTCGGTCAGGCTCGCTCTTGTACTACCATTGAGCTTATCAAGATTCTGTTGCTTGAATCTCACCGCCGGCAAGTCTGCCGCCCCGGCCAGTCCGAGTTTGTCCCAGTCTGGCGCGCCCTTTTTGAATCCGACCAAAAACTCGCGGTGCGGCATCGGCATTGCGCCGATTAGGATTTCAACGAGTTGCGCGCGCGCATCGAGAAGGTCGGCGAGCGGAACATCATTCACGGCCATGCCTTCAAAATTCTTCTCGTATTCAGCCGTGATGTCCTTCTGGCCAGACGTGATCACTTCGGCGATGGGTCTCCCATGGCTGATGAGATAGACAATAAAGCCTTGGCGCAGTTCGTCGCTGATCCCTTCATTGACCAGCAAATCCCTGATATCGAAAAGATCGCGCGGATGCTGCCGGTCGAGAGCCGCCATTATCTTGCCGGCGTATAAGTCAGCGAACGAAACGACCTGGATTTCCGCAAAACCGAACTCCTCTTCGACTGCTGCTGACACAGTCCTCATCTCGGGCGCAAAGACGCAGCCGCGCAGAACGGGCGTGACTTCGATCTTGATCTGCGTACGGTTCCTGTCCTGAACGACAAGGCGCGTCAGGCTGCCGTCGTTCTGGCGGCTTTCAAAGACGCGCACGCTTGCAACCGAATCTTCGACCCGTTTCTTGATCCGCAGGAGCGCGGATTCGATGGCGGCCAGCGATTCATCGCGCGGCATGACCGGCAGGAATGTAAGGTCGATATCGACCGAGAGGCGCGGCATATCGCGGACAAACAGATTGATGGCGGTGCCGCCCTTGAGGGCAAAGTCCTTTTCCTCGGCAACAGCAGGGATCGTCTGTACCAGCAGAGCGACCTGCTGGCGGTACCGTTCATTGACCGGCATACAATTCCTCCGGAACGGTGATTAGATAGGTCGGATCCAGGCGTCCGCCCGGCACGAGCATCCGCTTGCCGGTTCCCAGATTGACGGCCTCCTTATTGAGGTGCTTTCGCCACGGATGGTTATGGCGGTCCGCGAAGAAGAAGAACAGGCGCTTCACCTTGATGCTCTTGCAGTCAAGCAGCAGCTTTTGCAGTCTCCGGGGGCTGAGGGTTGTGAGCCCTTCCATGATTTTGTCGGCCTGATCAAAACTCTCGTGGCTTGGCAGTCCGTCCAGCATTTCAAGGACGGCCCGCTCGGGGGTTGATAGCGTCAGTGGCCAGTCCCACTGCCCCCACGGCATGACGCGGAATGACCCGCCCTGCGGGCTTTCGTCGCCGGTTTGGCTGCTGTCTTTCAGATTCCAGCCAAGACTTGTCAGTCCAAAATGGATCGGTTCATTGCGAAACAGCGCGCCACTATTGTGAGAGACGAATGCGATCTGCAGCGGCAGCTTGTTGAGCCAGGTGGGCGCGTCTTCCGGGCCGTATAGATGGACCTCTTTCTCGTCCCGTCTGAGATAATGGGAGAAGCCGTGAAGCGTGAGTGCCGTCCCACCGCCGACCAGGAGGGGCTTCATGAGCAGGGTTTGCAGCGATATGACGACGTGCTCCCACAGGAGTTTGCCGCCGGGCTTGCGATAGACGCCGTGCGTCAATCGCTCCAGCCAGCCATTCGTGACGTACTTGCTGCACAGCTGTGCGGAGTAGCCCCGTGCCTTCAGCCACGCCGAGTCCACGACAAGCCCCTCGGGTAACTCGCGCTGCAGATGGTTTAACTTTCCTGAAAATTCTTCACTCATGGTTTAGATTATAGGCTACGTCCAAACCATCAGTCAAGTTTAGATTTTCCACGATTTATAAACCAAAAGGCGACATTTATAGCCTTCTCCAAACCTTCCAACTTTATGGGAATTTGAGCCTGCTTCGTCTGGAACCGTCCGTCACCCCTCACGCCGGGGAGGGGTGACGGCGGAAACAGCGAAGCGAAGGTCTGCGATGGCTTCAGGTCAGTACCTGACAGGAACTTCCTTTCTACCAAGTAGCGGGATAACACCTCCAGGCGTTCAGGAGTCGGCGTCTGCGTCCCTGCCGAGAAGATCTTCGACAACATGGGGGTCGAATACGTGAAAGGTAATCTTCCTTGCGCGCCCTTGCAGCCTGACCGTTCGCGTTCCAGCGCTGGGCAGGCGGCCGTCTTCGAGCCAGCGCTTCCGCTCTGATGCCGTGATCGTAAGGATATCCTCGATCTCCCTGGGAATGACCGGAAGGTCTGCGATGTCGTCGAGCGCCTTGGAAACGGCCGATGCCGTCGCTCTGAATGCTATCTTCGAAGACTCTGGCATGACAAGGATGAGCCCGCTTGCGTGCATGTCCAGCGATTTCCGGACTGGGGATGGTAGCCGGGAGCGAATTTCCTGTAGGATCCCCTTCACCCTGACACCAGATCCGAGGGTCGTCTCCACGGGAAGCGGCCACTCCCTGATCAGCTCGGGATCGTCGCTTTCCTTGCTTTTCGTCTTCGTCTTGGGCATCTCGCAGCAGATGGTGTCGAAGGGGCGCGCGTCAACGGAACTTGGGATGATTTCCCACGTTCTCGCAGCGAGGAGGACCCCATGTCCGTGCCAAACGAACCCATTGTGCCACCGCCATCGCCGTCGCCCGTCGATATGCCACCGCGCGATGCCGACCGCGTTCCCGGCGAGGAACCGCTGCCCGATCCCGAACCCGATGAGGGCGCCGCTCCACGTGGTTGCCCGACGTGGGGCCTTCTCTGCAGAGGAGTTCGTCTCCAGCCGGAGGAGCGGCGATGACCAAAGATTGGCGTGACGACCTGAGCCTGAAGCTCGAAGATTTCATCCACACGTTCGTGGTGAAAGGCGCAAAGGCGACCGACGTCTACGATGCCATCCAGAATGAACTCGACCGCCTTAGGATCGCGTATGACCGCGACCCGGATCCCGCGGACGACCAATCTGACGAGGCTGTCGAGGAACCGTCAAACGACTGGCCTGCTTCCCAGGCCTGACCCATGTTCTGGAAGCCGGCTCGCTCATCCTCCGGTTAATTGTCCGCTTTAAGGTGGCAGACGCCACCGAAGCGGTCTCACATTCACCGCGCCGACGAGTGATTTGCTTCGATTCAGGCAAGTTGTCTTTCGATCTGGCGAAAGCATCGTGACACAATTTCCGCGGTGTCCGGGGCTGCCGATCGGAGTGTGCTCGGCCAGTCGGGTGGAGAACCACCACGCTGGACTCATTGCCGGGAAGAAGGCTTAATGCCGCGCGGGGATGGCTTGGGGGCTGCCGATCATGAGATCACCGTGGCAAGTGGATGATAGTGCCGATGTACTCGATGCTGTCGTCGTCGGGGCCGGCTGGGCGGGCCTCGGCGTCAGCTATTGGCTCGCACGAAGGGGGCTGCGCCATAGCGTATTGGAGCGAGGCCGCATAGGAGACACGTGGCGCACACAGCGATGGGATTCTTTTCGGATGAATACCCCCAACGTGCAGACAGTCATGCCAGGCGATTCCTACGATGGTTCGGATCCGTCCGGTGCTCTGACGCGCGACCAGTTTGTCGCTCTCCTCGAGGACTTCGCCAGGCGCAATGCGCTGCCGATCGAAACGGGAACCGCGGTCAGCGAACTCACGCACGAGAATGACGCGTATCGACTGACCACCTCACGCGGCACGCTTTTGGCGCGGAACGTGATCGTCGCAAGCGGCAGCCTGAATTGTCCGGTGCGCCCTGCTTGGGCCGCGGCGTTACCGCCCGTCCTTCGCCAGATCGACGCTTCCGACTACCGCAGCGCTGCGGATCTCCCCGATGGGGCGGTGCTGGTCGTCGGAAGCGGCCAGTCCGGTGTCCAGATCGCGGAGGAACTGGCGCAAGCGCGACGAACCGTCTTCCTTGCCACCAGTCGTGTCGGACGGCTCCCCCGTCGCTACCGAGGCCGCGACATCATGGTCTGGCTTCTCGAATGCGGATTTCTTGACGTGCGACGGGAGGAGGTCATTCGACTTGCGGGACGCATCCCACCTCGTGGCGTGCTTGGGTCGTTACACACAATAAGCCTTCAATCGCTCAGCGCCCAAGGTATCGTGCTTCTTGGGCGATTGACTGGTGCAGAGGATGGCGACCGCCTCTCGTTCGCCGACGATCTCGAAGCGAATGCTCACTTTGCAGACGAAGCCTCCGACAACATCAAACGTCATATCGACGAATATATCAGCCGCGCTGGAATCGATGCAGCCGTTTCCGAACCCGACCCGGCGGAGACGGTCGCGATGCGTCGGCCGAACCCGGCGATCACGTCGCTTGATCTCTCACGGTCCGGCATAACGACCGTGGTGTGGTGCACGGGCTTCAAGGGCGATTTCAGTTGGATGAGGCTTTCCGGTGCGCTCGATGCCGCGGGACAGCCTGTGCACGAGGATGGCGTGGCCGCCCTGCGGGGCCTCTACTTCGCCGGGCTGGATTTCGCCTCCACCAGAAAGTCGGGCATAATATTGGCGATTGCCGAGGAAGCACCCCGCCTTGTCGACCACATCGCAGGGCCTTCGCGAGAGCCCATCGCGTAGCGTTCACGATGGTGCATCTGCTACCGAAGTCCGTGAATGTCTGGTTGCGACTTGTTGCGGACACATCTCACAAGTAGAACTGTCATATAGGCATTGCTGATGAGCGCTGAAATTCGCTGCTCGCAACGTCGCATCGCTGAAATGCTTTTGACCACGGATGTACTGGCACTGGTAAGAAGGCGATGATGAGGAAGGTCGGTGCGGTTCGCCCCGGCCTTTTTTATTGACCGACAGCCCGCGTCGTTCCCAACACGGGATCAGTGTCGCGTGTCCAGTAGCGGCTCGTCGTCGCAAAAGTTGCCATTGCTTGCAGCATCGTAGGAATTGAAGCTCCGGCCACCCCCGCGCGTGCCATATGGTGTCAACTGAACCATTCCCTCCTTTGCGCGCTCGAGGGCCTTTTCCTCGCTTGCAGCGTGACAGTCCGCGACCTTGATCGACACCGTTTCCCCATCGTCGCCGAAAAAGTCTATCCGCCAGCCCGTTGTCTCGTGAGCAACCTTGATTTCCAGCAAGTGCATGCGACTACCCCGCCTTCCGTCCCTTGAGATCCGTTTCAATGCTCCTGCGCAACGCGTCCATGGTGTTGACCACGTTCGACTTCGGTGCCGCTTCGGTCTTGCCAGCCTTCGCCGCCTTCTTGGGCTTTAGCTCTTTCTTCTTCTCGTCGATCAGCTTCAGGAGGCTTGTCTGAATCGGGTCACTGACCATGTTCGGCGACCAGTGAGCCGACTTCTGCTTGATGAGCTTCTGCACCAGGGGACGTATCAGTACCGTTCGTACACGGCGGAAGAGCACGGCACGCGCGATGGCCGTGACGTTCGACTGCTTCAACTCGGTCGGACCTGAGCAGCTGGAAATTCGGGAGGGAATTGGAAGCGGGCCACGCATTCGATTTGTCGCGCTTCACGCACATCCGGCGCATCTGGCTGCCGTGGGCCATCCGCATCGCATGCCAACGATCGGTGGTGAAATCGTCATGCAGTTGAAAGCGACTCCGCTCGCCTTCACCGTCACCGTGTGCCTCGCCCATCAAAATTGGCGTACATGCGAATGCCTTTGAGGACGAGCAGGCAGATGCTGCGGCCAACCAAGGCCTCCACGGTGGTTGCTGTGGAATCGGCGCTAAACATACTCACCGTCTCTGTGGAGCGCTCAGGGACGAACGGTTGCGGTGAGTGGGGAAGGCGATCGGTCGTCAACGCAAAGGGCGATGTTGTTCCAGCCTTTTGGAAGGGGATCCGGACGCACGACGTCAACGCCGTCGAGTTTGAGGTCTGCGGTATTGTGCGCAAAGACGGCCGGCATGCCTCCTGGATAATCGACAAGGCCGATGATCTTTCCGTCAGCGCCGCGCAGCCAGGCATTGCCACGACCCTCCACGTCCTTGGGAGGGGACAGGTCGGCATTCGTGGGGCGCAGGTCGTATTGCTTGGCTGTTCCCAAGGGACCTTCCTGCATCGTCAATTGCACGTTGCGGAGGGTTACTCCAGCGATGCCGCCGCTTCGCTCCGCGAAGAGATTGATAGGGCCGTGGCTGCGACCGGTGACGTTCTCGACGCGGACGTTCCTGACGACGCCAGCGGGTAACTCCGGGCGACGATCAAGCTGCGTAATCGTTAGCGGTTCACCAGAGCCCCAAAAGCCGTCGGCTGTCTCGTGGCAGTCGATCTCGATATCCGAGAAGACCACACAATCGATGGTTCCGCCGTCGCGCGAGAAAATACCGAGCGCTCGATTTGAATCTTGCACTTTGGACCGCGTAAACCGAACATTGCGGAAGTCGCCAAAACTCTCAGTGCCGATCTTCAACGCGCAGCTGTTGCTCTCGACGAGGCAATTCGAGACGTCGATATTCTCGCACCGTCCGATGCCCTTTTCGCTCCGGCTGGTCTTGAGGCAGATGCCGTCGTCAGCCGTGCTGATGACGATCTCGCTCACCGCAACGTCTATGCAGCTGTCGATAACGATGCCATCCGTGTTCGGCAGTAGCCGATTGTTGAGCACCTTTACGCCGTCGACGATCACGGCGTTGCAACGCACGAGATGAACCGTCCACATCGGGGATTCCTCGATGATAACGTTTTCGAGCCTGACGTTGCTGCAGTCCTCGAACACAATGACTCTCGGGCGCTTCTCCTTCGGTGTGTAGGTGCCGACGGTCTCGTCGAAGCCGGTGTTGAAGGCATACGCCGAACCGACAATCTTCCCTTTGCCGATAATCGCGATGTTATTTACGTCATGTGCCACGATATATGCGCGATCGGATCCCTCCGCGACGACACTTACCGAATTTCGCGCATAAAGCTCATAGTTTGGAACGAACTCGAGCGTCGCGCCCGCCTCAATCGACAAAGTCACATCGCTGCGAAGGCGGATCGGCCCCGATATGTGACGTCCCGCCTGCAGCCGAAGCGTTCCCCCGCCGACGGCGGCCAACCTGTCGATGAATTGCTGTAGATCAGCGCCATTTGCCTCGACGGAAAAATCCATTTTGGTTCCTCTCATTTTTCCAACAGTTAGGCCACATGAATTTATTCGTCAACAGGACGAACTAATTGGGCGAGGTTGATCTTGTTTATGTTGACTCCACTGAAAACTCGTATTTAATTCGTCATGGTTACGAACAAACGCCCGCCTCACGGGAGTAAATGCAGGCTGATTGTTCGCAGAGTTCTGAGGAGCCAAGAAGGGGAACCCTATGAAACCGCTCAAGACGTTGATGATGACAGCAGCTGCAATGGCGATGACGATGTCGCTGGCGGCAGCATCCGAACTAAAGATCGTCTGGTACGTTGACAACGATCAGGAAGAGGCCAACACCCGCGCCCTGCTCGACCAGTATACGAAGCTGCATCCCGACACGACCTTCGACCTTGAAATCACCCCTTATGACGGGATGATCCAGAAATTCCAGCAGTATGCGGCCTCTGGCATCATGCCCGATTTGTCGCTTACCTCATCAATGGAACCGGTCATCCGTCCCTTCCTCGTCGATCTCAACAAGGAAATCGGCCCCGAATGGATCAATGACTTCGTCAAGGGTTGGGGCGACGGCGCCAAGCTCGGCGACAAGGTGATCGCCGCGCCCCTGCGTGTGACCTCGACCGGCATCTTTCTGAACGCCGATGCCTTCAAGAAGGCCGGTGTGGCAATCCCGGATCAGGCGAGTGGCTGGACCTGGGATGAATTCATTCCGAAGATCAAGGAAGTCGCCGAAAAGTCAGGGACCCGCTATCCTCTGGTGTGGGACGTTTCCGCAAGCCGCTGGATCGTCCACGAGTACCAGTATGGCAACCACATTTATACCGAGAAAGAACCCGTCAAGGTGATCATGGACGAGGCAGCGTGGACGAGCGCGCTCGACAAGTTCATCGACATCACCAAGGCTGCAATGCCGCCTGGCCTTTGGACCGGCGCAAGCTCTGATAATCCGAAGGAAATCTTCACCGCCGGTCAGGCTGTCGCCTATTTGTCGGGAAGCTGGCAAATCGCCGGATTGGCCGACAATGCACATTTTGCATGGCAGGCCGGTCCGACGCCGCGGGGCACCGTTGCATCGTCAATCTACGGCGGCGACTATATCGTCGCCTTCAACACGAGCCAGCATCTTCCGGAAGCCGTTGAATTCATCAAATGGATCACCTCGCCTGATATCCAGGCACAGTATGCCAAGACCTTCGGCATGATTCCGGCCAATCTGAAGGCTCCGGGTGTCAAGTATGACAATCCGGCTGCGACCGAAGCGATCAAGGCAATGCAGAACGAGCTGAACGCCAGCCCTGCCTATGCGGCAACCGACCAGGCCTGGCCGCAAATGCAGGCTGTCTGGGGTACGGTGAAGACGGCCGTCACCCAGGCTGTTGCCGGCCAGATCTCCTCCGCAGAGGCTATTTCGCAGATCAAGAAGGCAGCAGATGCCTCGCTTGAGGCCGGAAAGTGACGACGGCCATGCTGGAGGATAGTCGTTCGGCACTGGGTTCCCACCCGGTGCCGAAAGGCCTGCGAAGCAGTCTGGCGAGCCTGAGCTGGCCTTACCTGCTCATGCTGCCTACAATGGCACTCCTCGTCACCTTCACGCTCTATCCGCTGGTGCAGGGCCTGTTCATGGCCTTTTTCAAGCGGGGCGTGGTGGTTGTTCCACAGGTGCCAAGTACCGTGCCGCAATACGTCGGCCTGGAAAACTTCGTTGGGCTCCTGAGCAATGCAGATTTCCAGAATTCACTGCTCAAGACGGTCCTTTTCGTTGTCGTTGCAGTGCCGTTGAACATTATCGTCTCGCTGGCGCTGGCTCTTCTTCTGTCCCCCCAGACCAAGCTGTTTGCGGTCGTGCGCACGATTGTCTTTTTCCCTTCCATGATCAGCCTGCTGATTATCGGTGTAGCCTGGCGGTGGCTCTTCGGTCTCAACAACGGCCTGGTCAACTACCTGCTTTCGCTGGTCGGAATTGCTCCGGTGCCATGGCTGGAGCAGGACACGATGGCGCAAGTTGCTGTCGTGATCGCCTGGGTGTGGGCGCAAGCCGGCTTCAACATGATGATCTTCATCGCCGGCTTGACGGCAATTTCCATCGACTATTACGAGGCCGCCTCGATCGACGGCACCAGCAAGTGGCGGCAGTTCACCCATATCACCCTGCCGCTCCTCAAGCCGACGCTGGCAGTCGTTTTGGTGCTGTCCTCGATCGAGGCCTTCAAGGTCTATGAACTCGTCGTCTCCTTGACCGGCGGCGGTCCAGGCAAGGCGACCGTCTACCTTATTCAGACGATCTACGACACTGCCTTCCAGAAGCCTATGCAAGCTGGCGTCGCGGCCGCCCAGTCCATGGTGCTGTTCATCATCCTGTTGCTTCTGACGATCTTCCAGCTACGTGTATCGCGGGGTGAAAAATGACGCGCATCTACACTCCCTGGCGATTGATCTTCGTGGCGCTGACGCTGTTCGTCTTCGTGATGCCGCCGGCTTGGCTGTTCCTGTCGTCGTTGAAGTCGCAGCAGGAGATTTTCCAGTGGCCGCCCACCATTTTTCCGGCGCAGCCTACGCTGCAGAATTTCATCGACACCATCTCGCGGGCAAAGTTCCTTATTTTCTTCCGCAATTCGGCGGTGGTATCCGTGCTCTCGGCGCTTCTCTCTGTGACGATCAGCGTCATGGCAGGTTATGCCCTGGCGAAATTCAGGTTCAAGGGAGATACGCTCTTCTTCCTGCTCATCATGTCGTCATTGATGGTGCCGTTGCAGATCGTCATGATCCCGGTCTTTCTGGTGCTGCGGGATCTCAACCTTCTTGATACGCTTGCAGGTATCATCATTGCGCCGGCAGCAACGCCCACCGGCGTCTTCCTCATGCGCCAATACATCACCAACATTCCCGACAGCCTTCTCGAGGCAGCGCGTCTCGACGGCACGCCGGAGTGGCGTATCCTGTGGAGGATCATCGTACCGCTTGCCATACCGGCAATCGGCACGCTGCTTGCGTTCAATCTCGTATGGCGCTGGAACGACTATCTCTGGCCATTCCTCATCATCAGCGATCAGGATAAATGGACTGTCCAGGTTGCGCTTGCCAACACCGTCGGGCGCTTCGGCATCAACTGGCCGCGGCTATTGTCCATGTCGGTACTGTCGGTGCTGCCGGTGCTTGTGATGTTTACGGCGTTGCAGCGTATGCTGATGAGCGGCCTGATGGCGGGCGCGACAAAGGAATAAAACTGCACCACGCCAACTGAACGTCAAAAGCCGCTCCTCAAGGCGGCTTTTTTGTCTGACGCATCCCACAACAAAAGGAGGCCGCCCTGAGGGCGGCCCGTCGGGGAACTCAATCGATCGTCGACTTAACTGATCGTCGCCGGCAGTTTGTGCTTGTAGGAAAGTGCCGCAGCTGCCGGCATGCTGCTCCATCCCTGAAGCAGCGAACCGCGACCCCAGGGAGGCGAGAAATATTCGACAGCGCCCATCCAGCCCTCCTCCAGGCAGGTCTTCCACCAGCGCAAAAGCGGATAGTCGGCGCCGTCCAGGTCATAATTCAACAGCTGCTCCGCATAGAGGCCCGAAAGATAGGGCCAGTCCGAACCATTGTGGTAACGGTAGGCGAAATAGGACTTTTCACGCGTATCTTTCGGACGCTTGAAGGGGGGGAAGGCGCAAAGCACCCCCCAATCGCCATAGGGCTGTTCGCTGTTGTTGCGGCTCTCCAGGGTTTGCTGGACACGGGTGAGCACGCTCTTTGCTCTTTCAAAAGAGACCGCTTTGAAACGAAGCAGTGTCAGGCTGTCAAGCGTCAGGTGATCTTCGACGAAATCCGCCTTTGTCCCGTAGTCTGCGTAGGTACCGCTCGGCTGCAACAATGCCTCGTCCAGCGACGCGCGTGCCTGTTGCGCTATGGCGGCCGCCCTTGATGCCACCGCCTCATCAAGCGATGGGCCATGCTGGGCGATGACGTCGAGCGCGCCGATCCACAAGCCGAGGTCATAGGCAACATAGCCATGGCGGTAGACGTTATCGGCCCAGTCGCGGTCGTGCCGTGGCTTCATCGGCAAGCCGTTTCCTGCCTCGTCGAACCCGCAATAGCGATCGAAGATCGTCACTACCTTGTCCCAGTAAAGGGAAAGGGGGGCACTATCACCGGTTGTCCTGATATAGTCTCCGATCGTGAGGATAAAGAAGAGGGGGCTGTCGAAGTGATCGCTCCACCAGTCTCCGGGCCGAAGGTGCTCCTCCTTGATCCTTGGATGCGTTTGCCGCACCTTCTCCCATTCTTCTGCCTGTCCGGGGCCTGTCAGGATGACGCCGCTCGGCGCTTCTCCGTTCGGCTGGACGCCTCGTGCGAGAAGATCGATCTGAGCGCGGACCGCCTCAGGTTCCCGGTCGAGGAGGGCCTGGAGCGTCCAATAGCCGTCACGATAGTAGGTGCGCGCCGGCGCGCTGTAGGCCTGGCCGGCCGCAAGCCCGGCAAAGGCGCCATGCTCGTCCTGCCGTATGCTGGAAAGGGCCGCATGCAGGCTTTGCGAGATCATGCTGCGCATCAAGGGATCTGCTTCCGGCATTGCATCGCACCGCGTTACATAGGCATGCGCCTCGGCGATCAGGTGTGTCTCGTCCAGCTTGAGAGCCGCCAGTGCCTCCTCGATCGTCGCGCCGGCGGTCACGAATATCCCGCTCGCTCTCTGCTCGGCGATCGCGACGCCCCAACCGGTGCGGGCGATACGGCGACTGCCTTGCCGCTCCACCGGTTCGCGTTTCGCCACGCTGCCCCACCACGCGCAGCGCCGGGCGGGAATAAAGGTCCTGAGCTTTGCACCCTTCAAGAAAAGTGCCGGCGCCGATTGGGCCACGTACAGCCCCCCGCCATGCGCTTCAACGCGGTTCGGGGCATAGGTGAACGGCGCGTTCCATCCGGTGAAAGTCAGATTTGCCAGTTTGCCAGAGCCCCACAGCGAAAGCTCGATCTTGCCTTCCGGGCGGCAATCGCCCTGCAGGCGTGGAGCCATGAAGGGGACGAGCACCGGTTCCGTGGAACGAAGCTGTCCGTCGGCGAGCGGCGTCAGAATTTGTCGCTTTGCTTTTCGCGCGCTCATTGGATCGCCTCCCGTTGTTCAAGAATGACAGTGCTTGCAAGGTCGTTGAGACCGAGCATGAGAGCACCGAGCATGCCGGCTTCCGGACCAATGCCAGTTGCCTCGATCTGTGCCGCAAATGGCAGCAACACCGATAGGTGTCGTGTCACAGCGTTGACGAATTCCCTTTGCGAGCCGATGCCGCCTCCCAGCACAATGAGGTCGGGATCGAGGAGAGCTTGCACGGAAGCTATGCCAACCGAAGCCGATTTCGCGAGCGTCTCGATAACCGTTGCAGCTTGCCCGTCTCCGGCCGCGGCGCGAGCGAAGATCTCGGCCACCGGCACGGTACCATCGCCGTAGAGGCTGCGCACTGCAGGTGAATCGACCTGGTCCTCAAAGAGGCCAGCGCGGGCGTGCGGTGCCATCTGATGTGGATTGGCGCCGAGCGGCAGCAAGCCAAGTTCGCCCGCCCGTCCATGTCGACCACGAAAAAGCCTGCCGCCGACGACGAGCCCCATTCCGACACCGGTTCCGAAGGCGACGAAGGCGAGGGAATCGCGATTGCGCCCCTTGCCGAGCGTGGCCTCTGCGTAAGCTGCCAGGTTGACGTCGTTCTCGACCACGACAGGGCAGGGCAGGGCCTTTGCGAGGAGTGCGGCAAGTGGCCGATCCGCTGGGATTGCCAGATGGGGAGAAAGTGAAGCAAGCCCTGTCAACGGCGAAACGGCGCTCGGTACGCCGACCACAGCCTTAAGCAGAGGGCCAAGGTCCCGATGCTGTTGCAGCAGCGACGTGATCATTCGCGGAATTTGCCTCAGAACCGGCGCATCTGAACCATGTTCCGTTGGTTCTTCGGCCTTTGCCAAAATCCGCCCTTCAAGGTTGGCCAGACCCACAAGGACCTTCGTCCCACCCAAATCGACACCGGCAACGACGCCCGCACTGTCTACCCTGCGGGGGTGATGTGCCTGTCGCAAGCCAGACGCAATGGTTGAAATATTTGACAAACTCAGCCCTCTGCGATATTTGTTCGGCAGGTTGACGAATTTATTATTGGTGCGTCAGAAGACTGTCAACAAGCAGTTTGAAATCGGCGAGCTTTCATGGAAGAAGCAAAGCACCGGTACAACGATGAAGACGGATCTGGCGGGATGGCTCGACCATGGCACTAACCGAAAACGCGCCTCCCGTATTGCGGCAGATCTCTGTTCGCGCCGTCATGGATGTTCTGCTTCACGCAGGCCCTACGTCGCGTGCGGAGCTCTCGAAGATTACGGGCCTCTCGAAGCAGACGATGTCCGAGGTCATCCGGACGCTGGAAGAAGCCGGGTGGGTTCGGGAAAAGGGCGTCACAAGCGGGCGCATCGGCCGAACCGCCATTACCTATGAGGTCAATGGCGACGCCGGATATGCTGTCGGTATCGACATGGGCGCGACCACAACACGTATCGTGATCGGCAATATTGTCGGCAGCATTGTCGGCGAAATCGACTATCCATCCGATCGCCGCGGCGGCTATCACCTGATCGATCAGGTGGACGCGATGCTGGCGAAAACGCTCGCGGACATGGGTATCGCCAGGGAACGGGTGCTTGTTACGGCAGTCGCGACGCCGGGCGTCGTCGACCCGGCCACGGGGGCTCTCTCGATGGCACCAAATCTGGTCGATATCGAAGGGATCGATATCGGTAGGACCCTGAGTGACAGGCTTGGCTGTCCTGTTGTCCTTGAAAACGACGTCAACGCAGCCGTCATCGGCGAGTCCTGGCAGGGATGCGCAACCGCAATCGATTCCGTAGCATTCATATCGCTGGGAACGGGTATCGGACTGGGCGTGCTGCAGGACGGCAAGCTGATGCGCGGCGCAAGCGGTGCGGCGGGCGAAATTTCCTACATGCCGTTCGGAGCAGACCCGTACGCCGAGGACAGCCTTGAGCGCGGCGCCTTGGAGTCGGCGATTGCCGCCCAGGGGATCAGCGAGCTCTACGCCCACTCAGGAGGCGCGAAGGATACATCGGTGCGTGATATCCTGGCGCTTGCAGAAAATGACGACCCGCTCGCTGTCGATGTTATCGGCAAAGTCTCCGACATTGCTGCGCTCCTCGTCGTTTCCGTCAATGCGATCGTCGATCCGAAGACCGTTGTTCTCGGCGGCAGTATCGGGCGTCATCCGCTCATCGCCGAACGTGTTCGTCAAAGCATTACGAAAGCAAGCCGCCGCGCAATCGACGTCAAGGCCAGTATTCTTGGCGGCAAGGCAACACTGCTGGGAGCCTTAGCGCTTGGTCTGAACCATGTCCACAATCTGCTCTTTTCGCCGCAGGCTTTGCCGGAGCAGCGGCGTCTCCCGCCGCCGCCACTGTGATTTCCAACTCTGTCCCGTGCCAGTCGCGACCGCTCTATGTGCCTGGTAGCGGCATTGGTTGTGATGACGGTGGCAGCGCGGGCGCGCAACGAATGTGGCCGCCATGGCGCCAAGAGCGGATCAGCTCGTAAGTCGCCTGGGATGAGGCTCGATAGAGAAAATCCTGCCTGAAATGGGATAAACTGATCGAACCGATCTCATAGAAAAAAACGTTCGTCATCTTGACGAACTAATTGCCTCCACGCAAACTGCGGCCGATAAAAGGAATTGGCACCCCGACCGCTCGGTCCCCTGATGCAGTACAAGGAATGGATACATGGCTGGTCTCAAGTTGAAGGACGTCAAGAAGAGCTTCGGCCATCACGCGATCCTTCACGGTGTGGATCTCGATGTGGGCGAGGGCGAATTCGTCGTGCTTGTCGGTCCTTCCGGTTGCGGTAAGTCAACGTTGCTCCGCCTCATTGCCGGCCTTGAAAACGTGACCGCCGGTCAGGTCGTCATTGGCGACAATGATGTGACGGCAGCATCCCCTGGGGATCGCGGGATCGCCATGGTCTTTCAATCCTATGCGCTGTACCCGCACATGACTGTTGCGAAGAACCTTTCCTTCGGACTCGAGAACCTGAAGATGAGCCGGGCCGAGATCGATCAACGTGTGGTCGAAGCGGCAAAAATGCTGGCAATCGAGCCTCTTCTTGACCGACGGCCGAAGCAGCTCTCTGGCGGCCAGCGGCAGCGGGTAGCGATCGGTCGAGCGATTGTTAGGAATCCCAAGTTGTTTCTTTTTGACGAGCCGCTGTCCAACCTGGACGCCGCGCTTCGCGTGCAGACCCGAGGGGAGATCAGCCGTCTTCACAAGCGGCTCGGCGCGACAATGGTCTACGTCACACATGATCAGATCGAAGCGATGACCATGGCGGACCGCATTGTCGTCCTCAATGCCGGAAGGGTCGAACAGGTCGGCACTCCGCTGGAACTTTTTGAATCTCCAGCCAACAAGTTCGTCGCGGGCTTCATCGGCTCGCCACAGATGAACTTTTTTGAAGGGACGCTTGCCGGTGCGGGTCCGGGTCACGTGACCGTGGAGGTGCCGGGCTTCGGTAGTCTGGAAATTCCAGCCGAGATCGGGGAGGCGGCCGTCGGCGAGGCTGTGATCCTCGGCGTCCGGCCGAGCCACTTCGAACTCGAGAAAGGCGACGGCGCAGACGGGTATCCGATCCGATTGGAGGTCGATTACGCAGAAAGCATCGGCACCGATACCTATGTGTATGGTATGGTCGAGGGAAGCGGGACGGCGGCGATCGTCCACCTGCCGGATCACGTGGCGATCAAAGACCGCTCATCTCTTGCTCTTGTCGTTGAACCCGCACGCTTTCATCTGTTTCGAGCCGAAACCGGCAGCTCCTTTGCGAAGTTGCCTCTCAGCGTAGAGGATCTCGCCAAAGCCGGTGAGGCGAGCGCCTGAGGCCGACCGCCAGTTATCGCTTATTACGGTCACGTGACTTTCTCATCGTGGTCGCGCAGGCTTTCCAGATTTACCGTCGGCGAGGTATCATTCGAAGACGCATCGGGCGCGATGCCTAGCCTCTTGACGCCTTAGCGAGAACACAGGAGCCGGACGATGACGAGCATACGAATTTCGCAGAGCGTCTGACATGGGCGCGACATCAGGCCCGAGAACAACTGGTGTGCGGCACTTCCTGGATCTTGAGCAGCAGCGCGATTGGATAGCGGGCAAGATCGACTTGTTGGACGCGGACGAGCGCCAAGAGTCCCTTGAACAGCGCTTCAAATATGTCGCTCGATTTGAAAAACTCCTCAGTCGCCCGCAAGCGAGGCAACTGCTGGAGATTCTCGGGCTATACGGTCCAAACTGCATTCCGATCATGCGCAAGACCGAGCGCTACTACTGGTCGGTTTCCTGTCTCCCATCCACCTCGGACAAGCCGCTCATACGCGTCAATGCGAGCTGGATGGAGCTCTTCACGCTCTATGCCCACGGCGACGATATCCGCGCCCGATTCATCGTGCATCTTTCGGATTTCACTACAGATGGTTCAGCAACACCGAGCCGGGTGGACGAACACTTTCTTGAGCAAAGTGTCGCGATGCCAGAGCACGTCAGTTACTTCTTCCCGCGTGGTGCTGATATTTTCGGCATCAATGTGCGCGGCTCTGTCTCGATCCGCAAATTTCTCACAAGCCGCCGCGTACTGAGCGCAATCCGCACCTTCAACCTGACGCACATGAACCGGGGACGGAACGCCTATCAGGCGAGCCATTGCTACAGTGTGGCGGATTACATGCAGGCAGTTTGAGGG